>NZ_BAAAOP010000006.1:0-17302 GCF_039530485.1 Leucobacter alluvii
CTGCTGATACGAGGCATAGCGGGTACATCCCTTCGAATGAAGGGTGTTGCAACGACCAAATGAAACCGCCTGCACCGAGCTCCTCACCGAAGCCGAATCTTCCACGGGCGAGCGCGGCGCCCGCCGCGCGCGGTTCAGCGCACCACGGGCACCCCGTCGACGTACGTCGCGACGACGCCGATGGTGGCGAGCTCCTGCGCTGAGACCGAGAGCGGGTCCGCGGCGAATACGGTGAACGCCGCGCGGGCGCCTGGCCGCACCTCGCCCTCGTCGACGGCCCCGATCGCGCGGGCCGCGTGGGAGGTGTACCCCTCGAGCGCCTGCGTCGCAGTGAGCGCCTGCTCCGGCTGAATCGGGGCGAGTTCGGGCCGGGCAACCGGGGCGCGGAGGATCGCCTCTGCCATCATCACACGCGGGTCGTACGGGGTGACCGGCCAGTCGCTGCCGAGCGCCAGCACCGCCCCCGAGTCTCGGATGTCGCGGCACCGCCACCCGTGCGACGCGCGCTCCTCGCCGAGTCGCACCGACCAGTTGTCGGTGCGGTCCGCCCGCGTGTGGCGCGTGCCGTGGATGGGCTGCATGCTGGCGGCCACGCCGAGCTCGGCGAAGCGCGGCACTGTGCCGTCGGGGATCGTCTCGATGTGCTCGATGCGGTGCGCAGCCCGGCGGGCGACCGCTCCGAGCGATTCGATCGCGTCGAGCACGAATGCCACGCCCTGATCGCCGATCGCGTGCGTCGCCGTGGCGATCCCCCGCTCCGCGAAGAACCCGAGTGCCTCCCGGTAGGCTGCCGGGTCGCTCCAGATGGAGCGGCGCCCCTGGCCGTAGCAGTCGGGCTCGTGCAGCCAGGCCGACCCGTTGTCGACGGTGCCGTCGATCATGAACTTGACGCCTTCCACGCGCCACCTGCGTCCGTGCAGACCCTGCAGTGCCGCGATCTGCTCAAGTGTCGCCGTGGTCGATCCTGGCGGCACCATCGGTGAGAATCGCAGCCGGATCGGCAGGTCGCCGCGCGACTCGAGCGTTTCGAGCACCTCCCGGCTGCCCGGGTGGAAGTCCATGACGTGCGTACCGGTGATGCCGCTCGCCGCCATCCCGTCGAGCACGACGCCGAGCCGGTCGGCGAGTTCGTCGGTGCCCTCGCTCGGGATGTGCGCCAGCACGAGGTCCATCGCGGCGAGCTCCAGCAGGTACCCGGTGGGGGCGCCCTGCCCGTCCACGCCGACCGCCGACTCGTCGGGGAACGTCTCGCGCCCGGTGAGGCCGACGGCAGCGATGCCAGCGCTGTTGATCACGGCCGAGTGAGCGTCGCGCAGGCGGAGGAACACGGGATGCCCGGCGGCGGCGTCATCGAACAGCTTTCCGGTGAATCCCGTCTCGGTGAAGATGTTCGGGTCGGTTCCCCACCCGAAGATCCACGTGCCGGGAGCGGCCTCGGCAGCGGCACCGGCGATGCGATCCTGCGCCTCTGCGAGCGTGAGATCGGTGAGCTGCACGCCTCGCGTCAGTTCGAGCCCGAACACGATGTGCGTGTGGCCGTCGACGAGGCCGGGCACCAGCGTCGCACCGGGGTGCTCGTCGATGACGGTGCGGTGGCCGACGTGGATCGCCAAATCGTCTCGCGAGCCCACGGCGATGATACGGCCGTCACGGATCGCCACGGCGTCGGGGTCTGCCGGCCGGGGGGCCGCCGCGTCCGCGAAGGTGCGGATGCGGTCCACGGCGATCACGCGGTCGGCGATTTCGAAGGGCTCGGCGGTCGCCGCGGGGGAGGAGGCTGAGTGGGTCATGCTGGTCTCCGGGTCAGTGCTGCTGGACGGGTGCGGTGTCGGGGTGCGCGGCCGCTGCGTGAACGACGGGCACGGCAGTGGTGTTGCCCTGCTCGAACTTGCGGCTGCGGCGCGCGATGACGAAGAGCGCGGCGGCGAACACCACGCTGGGAATCGACACGGTGATCGCGTACTGCAGCGGGGTGAGCAGCCCGACGAGCTGGCCGCCCACCAGGGGGCCGAATGCGACGCCGGCGAGGTAGAAGCCCGACACGAGCACTCCGGTGCGGCCGGTCACGTCCATGATGGCGGCGAGACCGGTGAACAGCACGAGGATGGCGCCGTACATGACGCCCCAGACGAGGATCGCGACGGTGTACGCGAGCGGAGTCGTGCTCGTCACCATGATGAACTTGGTGACGGTGCTGACCGCGATGATGAGGGCGAACGACCAGCTGCGTCCGAGCCAGCGCAGTGCGAGGGGTGCGAGCAGCGCTCCGACGAGACCGCCGAGCACCTTCCCGGCGAGCAGCGAGCTGTTCGTCTCGGGGCTGATGTCGGATTGCTGCGCGAGCACGCTCGTCATCGAGTAGACCATGTCTTCGGTCAGCGACCAGAGCAGGATGGAGACGGCGAAGACCAGAGCGGCGGCTCCGATGGTGGTGCGCACCCGGCCGTCGCCCGTGTCGATGGCGCCGGTCGCGTCGAGTGCGCTCGCCGGCAGGTTGGGCAGGCCGCCGGCGAGCAGCAGCCCGATGACCCCGAGCGCAGCGATCACGATGAGCACGGTGCGCAGGTCGTTGTGGAAGATCGGGGCGATGGCGAGCAGCGCGGCCGCGCCGAGGCGGTTGATCACCATGATCGTGGTCACCGTGCGATCGGGGTTGCGGGTCGATGACGCCGCGGCGGTGCCGGTCGCGATCATGATGCCTGCGCCGATGCCGCCGACGATCAGTCCGATCATCACGGTCGGAGTGGTGAGGATCGCGGCGGGAAACCCGTATCCGACGATCATCAGCAGGAGGCCGACCCGTCCGAGCTTCGGCCGGTCGGCGCGGGCGATGAAGCGGTTCGTCACGAACATGGCGAGCGCGGATCCGGCGGTCATGCCCGTCGCGAGCGCGCCGGCTGCCGCGATGTCGACATCGAGGTCTTGCACCATCGCCGCGATGAGCACGGGCACGAGGTTCGCGGCCATGAGTGCGAACACCCAGGTGCCGACGAACCCGAAGACGACCCTGCCCGTGAGTGCGGCGAGACCGCTTGCGGCGGGATTCGGGGGAGAGGTGTTCGACATGGGACTCCTTCGTCGCGTGATCGGGGTGAGCGCGGCGGGCGCCGACGGCGCTCACAAGTGCGGGAACGTTCCCGCAACGCCTGCAAATATACGTCGCGCGAGTCGTGCCCGCAACTCGTGCGCGTCGCCGGGCCGGTGCGCGGACCGTACACTGAGGCTATGGCGAGTGAGGGATCCGGGGTCACGATCGTCGACATCGCACGCGCTTTGGGTATCTCGAAGACCGCCGTATCGGCGGCGCTGCACGGCAGCGGCCGCGTCTCAGAGGCGACGAGGGACCGCGTGCTCGCGGAGGCCGCTGCGATGGGGTACGTCTCCAATCGAGCCGCGCAGCGCCTGCGCGGCGGCCGGAACGGCGCCATCGGACTGGGCGTTCCGCACGATGTGAGGGAACTGTCGTTCTACATGGAACTCGCATTCGGCGCCGCCGACGCCGCGGCCGAGGCGGGAAGCGACCTGCTGCTGCTCGCGGACACCGTGCCAGGTGCCGCGCGGAGACCCAGCATGGACGGCGTGATCGTGGTCGATCCCACGCCGTCCGCGTTCCCGCGACTGCTCGAGCGCATCGGAGACGTCCCGGTGGTGACCGTCGGGGAGTACCTCGGCCCGGAGCGGCAGCGGATCTCGGCGTGGATCGCCGCCGATCATCGGGCGCTCGTCGCCGAAGTGCTCGACGGCTTGGCCGAGGCGGGGGCGACGGCGCCGGCACTGGTGGCGCTCCCCGCCGACCGCGAACCGGCGTGGGCGCACGATGTCGCGGAGGGGTATCGCTCCTGGTGCGCGGCGAACGACGCGCGGCCGGTGCTGCTCCGATCAGTCCTCGACCCCGACGAGACGGAACTCGCCGAGACGATGCGCCGCGCCGTTGCCTCGGGCTCCGACGGCATCGTCTGGGTGGCGCAGGGCCTCGTGCTCCGAGCACTCGCCGCGCAGTCCGCCGGCCGCAGCGGTCTTCCGGGCGGGGCGAAGGGGGCGGGCGGCCTCGAGCGCGACGGCAGCGGAGCTCCGGGATCGCGACTCGTGATGGCCACGATGGCCGCGGAGCCGGGCGCTCCCGGAGTGGCGGGAGTCGACCTCCGTGCGCGCGAGTACGGCCGATCAGCGGTGCGGTTGCTGCTCGGAGTGCTCGACGGGCGCGTGGCACCCGGAACACGCGAGGTGCACGACGCCCGGGTGATCCGCCCCGCCTAGATCACGACGCGCCGAGCAGCTCCCGCACGCGCGGCATCACCTCGGTCGCGTAGAGCTCGATGCTGCGCATGAGCAACGCGTGCGGCATCGTGCCGTTGGCGTACTTCAGGTCGAACCGATCGGCGGCAAGGCTGCGCACCGTGGCCGCGATGCGCTGAGCCACGGTCTCGGGGGACCCGACGTACAGCGAGCCGCTGTCGGCCTCGCGCTCGAATTCTGCGCGCGTGGTGTTCGGCCAGCCGCGCTCGGCGCCGATGCGGTTGCGATTCTTCTCGAAATGCGGCCACAGCTGCTCCCGCGCCTCGGCGTCCGACTCGGCGATGTGTCCGGGGGAGTGGACTCCGAGCGGCATGGCTGCGCGACCGAGTGCGCGCTGGGCCTTGCGATACAGATTCGCGAACGGGGCGAAGCGAGACGGGTCGCCTCCGATGATCGCGAGCATCATGGGGATGCCCATCTGCACCGAGCGCACGACCGACTCGGGGCTGCCGCCCACCCCCACCCACGCCCGCACACCCTCGGGCTGCTCGGTCTTCGGGTAGACGTGCTGGTCGACGAGCGCTGCGCGATGCTGCCCCGACCAGGTCACCGGGCCCTCCTCGCGGAGCCGCGCGAAGAGGTCGAGCTTCTCCGAGAAGAGCGCATCGTAATCGTTCAGATCGTAGCCGAAGAGCGCGAATGACTCGATGAAGGATCCCCGGCCGAGCACCGCCTCAGCGCGACCCGAGCTCACAGCGTCGAGGGTGGCGAATCGTTCGTACACGCGCACCGGGTCGTCGCTCGAGAGCACGGTCACTCCCGTGCCCAACAGGATGCGCTCGGTGCGACCGGCGATGGCGGCGAGCACGATCTCGGGCGACGTGAGGGCGAAATCGTCCCGGTGATGCTCGCCGAGCGTGATCGCGTCGACGCCGAGGCGGTCGGCGAGAACGGCCTGCTCGATGACGTCTCGGAGCACCTGCGCGTGCGACTTCCGCCCGCCCGCGTCGTCGAATGTCACGTCACCGAACGTATCGAGGCCGAGGATGAGCTGATCGGGGGTGGCGCCGGCGACGGCGCGAAGCGGGGTCATGCCGGTGAGAACACCGACGGGTCCCCTGCTATTCCGTCCGCGGTGCGGAGAGACGCGGTGCGGAGAGACGCGGTGCGACTACGCGCGGCGGCTTGAGACGACGAACCCGACAGCTGCAGCGGCGACGCCGAAGGCGGCCGGCCACACCCAGAACACGCCGAGCGCGAGGAGGGCGGCGACCGCAGCGGCGATGAGGCACAGCTCGAACAGCGCCTGCGCGAAGCGATCCACGCGCAGGACCGGCTTCGGCGAGAGGAAGAGCGCCCAGAGCAGTACCGCGAGTACGAAGAGTCCGAGGCCCGTGAAGATGCCGGGGAACGGCAGCGGCCAGGCGAGGAAGCCCCACACGGTGACGATCACGATCGCTGCGAGGTGGAAGAGACCGCGCGCAAGCAGCAGCGCGGGGCTCGCAGCGTGCGGGGCGGGTGTCGAAGAACTACTGGTCACCGAACCAGTCTACCCGCCCGCCGCCTGCCTCCCCCGCGCCCGCCCCCATCCCCCCACCCCCCCATCCCCGGGATCGGGGTCACTTTCGGAGCGTGTCGCTGGTCTGACCGGGTGGGACACCCTCCGAAAGTGACCCGGCTCGGGAGGGGGGCAGAGAAGTTGGGGAGGGGCGGCGCGCGGTGCGCGACGTGGTCCAGCGCCTGGGTCGGGAAGTGGTTCACCTCCGGGTGCTTCCATATGGTGATGAGATAGACCACGCTCCCGCGCCGCACACATTCCCAGCACCGCCCACCGACATCACAGTTGAAGGAGCACCATGACGACAGCGACGTTGCGCGTCATGGACGCCCACGGCGACTTCTCGGAGCCGCAACGGGTGTCCTGGCACGGGGGACGCTTCACGGCGATCGGCGACCCCGCCAACGCGGCGCAGTCCCGAGCTCTCGGCACGGCGGCGGCGCCGCGCATTCCCACTGAGGCCCGCTGGATCATGCCCGGCCTCGTCGACGCCCATCTGCATGCCGCGTGGCACGCCTTCGACGCGGCGGATCGCGCGCAGTTCACGGAGGAGGAGGCGCACCGGGCGACGGCAGACGCGCTCCGTCGCACGCTGCGCGCCGGCTTCACGAGCGTACGCGACGCCGGGGGGCTCGCGACCACGACGCGTGAGCGCATCCCGGCCGAGTCCAGGCCCAGAATCGCATGCTCGGTGGCGCTCATCGACCGGGCGCGAGCCGATGCTGCCGGGGGGATCGACCGTGCGGTGGAGGAGGTGCTCCAGGCGGGAGCGGCCTGGGTCAAAATCGTCGCCACCGATGGAGTGGGATCACCGGCGGGCGCGTCCCTCCAGTCGCACTTCTCGGCGACCGAGTTCGCGAGCGCCGCTCGCAGAGCGGCATCGGCCGGGGCCGGCGTCATGGTCCACGCGTGGGGCGGGGACGCCATCGACTTCGCCATCGAGTCGGGAGCGGCGAGCATCGAGCACGGCATCTACCTGACCGTCGAGCAGGCCAGTCGCGCCGCTCAGTCGGGTACGGCGTTCGTGCCCACGCTGCGCATCTACCGCCTCGTGCAGCAGATGATCGCCGCGGGGAAGCTCCCCGCAGGGCTCGCGGCCCGAGTCGACGCGGCGGTGGCTGCGCACCCCGACGCGGTGCGCATCGCCCGAGACCAGGGCGTGGCGATCGCGCTGGGCACCGACTTCGGCACTCCTGAGCAGCACGGCACCAACCGAGTCGAGTTCGATGCGCTGGTCGAAGCCGGGCTCAGCGTGAGGGAGGCGCTGGTCGCGGCGACGTCCTCCGGAGCGGCACTGCTCGCGCGTGCGAAGGATCCCGACGCGCCGAGTCACCCTCCGCCGTTCGGAGTGATCGCGCCGGGAGCGGTCGCGGACGCCGTGCTGCTGGCCCGCGATCCCCGCGAACCCGGTGCCCTGTCCGACCCCGCGTCGATCGTCGGCGTGCTGCTCGAAGGGCGGCTGATCGATCCGCGGCGCCCCGATTTCCCACCCCATCCTCGAGAGGACCACCTGTGACCCCCGCCCTCCGTCTCCGCACGCCCGGTGCCACTGAGCCCGGCGCCACTGAGCCCGGCGCGATTCAGCTCCGCGCCGCCCAGCACGCCCCCCGCCCGAGCCGACGCGCCGGCCGTCGCACTGCGACCGCAGCTCTCGCGCTCTCCGCAGCACTGCTGCTGAGCGCGTGCGCGGGAGGATCGTCGAGCGGTGCCGGCTCCGGCGACGCCGGTGATCCGGTGAGCGGTGGCACGCTCGAGTTCGGGCGGGTCGCCTCGGTGACCGATCTCGATCTGAATCAGCAGATCACCGCGAACAACGCGTTCGCGATCGACAAGATCTTCGAGCCGCTCGTCAGCTTCGACTCGGACGGCGAGATCGTTCCGTGGCTCGCGGAATACGCGGAGTCCGCAGACGGGCTCACCTACACCTTCACGCTGCGCGACGGACTCGCGTTCTCAGACGGCACGGAGGTGTCTCCCGCCGACGTCGTCTTCTCGCTCGAGCGGCATATCGAGGTGGGCGGGCCGTTGCCGCTGGAAGCTCCGATCGAAGCCATCACCGAATCGGGCGAGCGCGACGTGGTCATCACGCTGAGCGAACGCTACACCCCGTTCCTCTCGGAGCTCGCGAGCTTCTCGAACGGCATCTTCCCGCAGGACTTCGGGGGCGCGAGCGAGGAGGAGTTCTTCGAGGATCCGATCGGTACCGGCCCGTTCGTGGTCGAGACGTGGGATCCGAACGGGGACCTCGCCTTCGCGAAGAACGAGCACTACTGGCAGGAGGGCAAGCCCTACGTCGACTCCCTCGTGTACAAGCTCGTGGCCGATGACACGCAACTGCAGCAGCAGCTCGCGGCCGGTCAGCTCGATGCGATCGACGACGTCCCTGCGGCGAATGCGGCGCAGGTCGAGAGCGGTGACGGCACAGTGCTGTCGCAGACGAGCGGATGGTCGACGGAGCAGGTCTTCTTCAACACGCAGCGGGAGCAGTTCGCGGATGAGCACGTGCGCCGCGCCGTCGCGCTCGCGCTGGATCGCGAAGGCATCACGCAGGCGACCACGTTCGGTACGGCAGAGGTGGCCAACGCGCTGCTGCCGCCGACCATCACGGACTCGGCCAACGAGACGGTGCGGCCGCTCGATTTCGACCTCGATGCCGCACGGGAGGAGCTCGCGAAGTCGCCGTATCCTGACGGGTTCTCCGTCACGCTGCTGCTCGCGAGCGGTGACTCGCAACGCGCGCAGATCGCGCAGATCGTGCAGGAATCCCTTGCGCAGATCGACGTCGACGTCGAGATCGAGCAGATCGACATCGCCGCCTTCCGCGAGCGCTTCTTCGCGTACGACTTCGACTTCATGCTCAACAGCGGGCAGTCCGACGCCCCCGACCCCAACGGGTTCATCACCTTCCAGGCCGACCCCGACGGGTTCAGCAAGTCGTACTGGACGCACTACTCGAACGAGCGGGTCACCGAACTCATGCGGCAGGGACGCACGACTCCCGAGGGTGAGGAGCGCACGGAGATCTATCAGGAGATCCAGCAGACCCTCGCCGATGAGGTGCCCTACATCCCGCTGTTCTTCCCGGCGAACCTGAAGGCGACGCGCGACGACGTGCACGGCTTCACCGTGCTTCCGAACGGCAGTGTGCGCTTCGAGGACGCGTGGCTCGCCGGCGGCGCCGAGTAGCCGGAGGCGACGCCATACAGTGGGATCGTGGTGAAACGGGGAGTGCAGGCCGCGGGGCGCGTCATCGCCCGGATCGTGCCGGTGATGCTGGGGGTCGTCGTCGCGACCTTCTTCCTCCTGCGCCTCGTTCCCGGCGACCCCGCGGCCATGATCCTCGGCGAGCGCGCGACGCCTGAGTCCGTTGCCGCGCTGCGCGCGCAGCTCGGCCTCGATCTGCCGCTGTGGCAGCAGTTCACCGATTTCCTCGGGCAGGTGGTGTTCCACTTCGATACGGGCGCCTCGCTGGTCACCGGGGTGTCGACGCGGGAGCTCATCCTGGACACAGCGCCCGTGAGCGCCGGCATCGTGGCCCTCGCACTCCTGCTCGCCGTGCTCATCGCCGTGCCGCTGTCGCTCGTCGCCGCGCTGCGCCGCGACGGCCTGGCGGATCACCTCGTGCGGATCCTCCCCGCCATCGGCATGGGAATGCCGCTGTTCTGGGTCGGACTCCTCCTGATCATCGTCTTCGCCGTGCAGCTCGGCTGGTTCCCCGTCGGGGGCGTCGGGTCGGGGCCGGCCGAGCCGCTCCGCAGTCTGTTCCTGCCCGCGCTCGCCGTCGCGCTCGGCATGGCGCCGCCGCTCATCAGGTCGCTCCGCGCCCAGCTCATCGATGTGCTCGAAGCGGAGTTCGTCACGACGCTGCGGGCGGCGCGCATCCCAGAGCGGCGGATCGTGTGGCACCACGTGATGCGCAGCGCTTCGCTCCCCACGCTGACCCTGCTCAGCGTGAACACGGCGTATCTCATCGGAGGAACGCTGGTCGTCGAACGGGTCTTCGGCATCAATGGCCTCGGCTCGCTCCTCTTCCAGTCCATCAGCACGCGCGATTTCCCCGTCGTGCAGGGGATCGCCCTCTACTGCGCGGTCGTCGTCGTACTGATCACGACGCTCGCGGAGGTGCTGTCGAGCGCGCTGGATCCCCGCTTGCGGGTCGGCGACGCACGAAGTCCCATCGGCGGTGCGGGATCGAATGCGCGGCTCCTGCCCTCCGGGGAGGCCGCACTCGCACCCGACCCGACGGAGGACGAGCGATGAGGGATCCGAGCGCCGAACGCGGCGCCAGCCGGTCGCCGGCGCTCGTCGTCGGCGCGATCCTCACCGGTCTGTTGCTGATCATCGCGCTCGCCGCACCCGCCCTGGCGCCGTACTCGCCGACGGAACAGCATCTCACGCAGGGGCTGCTGCCGCCCTCGGCGGAGCACTGGTTCGGCACGGACCAGCTCGGCCGCGATGTGCTCTCCCGTATGCTCTACGCTGCGCGGATCGACCTCGGAATCGCCGTGCTCGCCTCGCTCGCCCCGTTCGTGATCGGCGTGGCCGTCGGTCTCATCTCCGGCTACTCCGGGGGCGCAGTGGATTGGGTGGCATCGCGCGTCACCGATACCGTCATCGCTTTTCCGTTCTACATCATCGTGATCGCGCTCGTCTTCGCCCTGGGGGCGGGCGCCGGAGGGATCGTCGTCGCATTCGCCCTCGTCGGCTGGGTCGGGTACGCGCGCGTGCTCCGGGCGGTGACGGCCTCCATGCGCGACGCCGGCTGGGTGCGGAGCGCTCGGGGAGGCGGCCTCTCCCACGCGCGCGTGCTGCTCCGCCACGTGCTGCCGAACGTGCTGCCGCAGGCCATCGTGCTGCTCGCCTCTGAGATCGTGCTCATCATGGTCGCCATCGTGACCCTCGGGTATCTCGGTCTCGGGATCCGACCGCCGACGCCCGACTGGGGCACCATGATCGCCGATGCTCAGCAATTCGTGACGACGCACTGGTGGCTGGCGGCCCTCCCCGGGTGCGCGGTGGTGCTCACCGGCATCGCGCTCTCACTGCTGGGCGACGGCATCGGCGATCTGATGCGCGTGGGCGGCGCGCGCAGCCGGGTTTCACTGGTGTCGCCCTCCCTCACCGGCACTCCCGGTGCGCGCCGCCGCGAGCGTTCGCTCAGCCGGGAGCATCCGCGCCGCCGGCTGCGCGAGCACGTCGCGCCCGAGCGCGGGAGCGTGAGCATCCGCGGACTGCGCATCGCGACGACGAGCGGCGCCGTGCTCGTCGGGGAGCGCGCCGGTATCGACCTCGAGCTGCAGGCGGGTGAGGCTCTCGGCATCGTTGGCGAATCCGGCTCGGGCAAGAGCCTCACCCTGCGCGCCGTGCTCGGCCTGATGCCGCGCGGACTCCGCATCGCCTCCGGAAGCATCGCGGTCGGCGGCTCGGTCGGCATGGTGTTCCAAGAACCGCTCACCGCGCTCGATCCGTTGACCCGAGTCGGCAGGCAAGTGCGCGCCGCCGTGCGCTCCGCAGATCCGGGTCTCGGCGCGCGTGCCGCAGACGAACGTGTGCACGACCTCCTGGATCAAGTGCGTCTCGTCGACACGGTGCGCATCGCCAGCTCCTATCCGCATCAGCTCTCGGGGGGTCAGCGGCAGCGGGTGGTGATCGCGCTCGCGCTCGCCGGGTCGCCCGACGTGCTGCTCTGCGACGAGCCGACGACGGCACTCGACGTGACCGTGCAGCGCGACGTGCTGCTCCTCCTGCGCGAGCTGCGCGTGGAGCGCGGGCTCACGCTCGTATTCGTGTCGCATGATCTCGCGGTGGTGGCGGCGATGTGCGAGCGGGTCGTCGTCATGGCGCGGGGCGAGATCGTCGAGTCCGGCGCCGTCGCCGCCCTGGTCGCCGCGCCGAGCGCAGCGGAGACCCGCGCGCTGCTCGCGGCGGTCCCGGCGCTTCCGAGGCTCGCCGCACGCCAGGCTCCCGCCGAGCATTCGGATCCCGCCTCGAGACCCGGCGAAGCGCAGGCCCAGCACGCGCTCGGCGTCGACGCGCGCACCTCGCTCCTCGAAGTGCGCGACGCCGCCGTGAACTTCGGAGCGGTCAGTGCCGTGTCCGGTGTCTCGTTGCGCCTGAGCGCCGGCGAAGTGCTCGGAGTCGTTGGGGAGTCGGGCTCGGGCAAGACGACGCTCGCGCGCGCCATCGCCGGTCAAGCCACGCTCTCCGCCGGCGAGGTGCGGCTCGACGGGGTCGCGCTCGGCACGCGGCGCGGTCGGTCGGAGCGGCGGCGGATCCAACTCGTGCCCCAGGATCCCTACTCGTCGCTGACGCCGCGTCGCACGATCGGGAGCGCGCTCGACGAGGTGCTGCGACTGCGACGCGCCGACACCGCGCGCGAGGCGGGATCGCGCGGTCTCGCGCCTGCTCGGGCGGTTCGGATCGCGGAACTGCTGCGTCAGGTCGGGCTCGATCCAAGCCTCGCCGGCGCCACGCCCGACCGGCTGTCGGGTGGTCAGCGCCAGCGCGTCGCGATCGCCCGCGCGCTCGCCGCCGACCCGCAGGTGCTGGTGGCCGACGAGCCGACCTCCGCGCTCGACACGACCTCTCAAGCCCGTGTCATCGAACTGCTGCAGAGGCTGCGCGACGATCTCGGGCTCGGCATCGTCTTCGTCTCGCACGATCTCGCGGTCGTGCACGAACTCTGCGATCGGGTGCTCGTGATGCGCGATGGTGCGATCGTGGAATCCGGCGACCGCGCCTTCTTCACGGATCCCGGAACGGATTACGGCCGAGCGCTGCTCACCTCGGTCGTGCGGCTCTGAACGATCTGGATCCCGGAGCGCACCCCTGAGGATGCTCGACCGTTGCGCGCTGGCAGCGGGCGCTTGGTACGCTGCCAGTGACAGCCATCGAGGGGACGGCCATGGACGGCATCATGAACTGGATCGAGCGCGTGTTCGACGGCTCGCTGTTCGATGGCGGAATCTTCCTCATCATCGGTGTGGTCGGCGGCGTGCTGCTGCTGATCTCGCTCCTGCTCGACGGCATCTTCGATGCCTTCGACTTCGGCGACGGGCCGCTGAGTCTCACGACCATCGCAGCATTCACCGCGATCTTCGGGTTCGCGTCGTTCGCGAGCGTCGGCGCCGGCATGTCGACCCCCGTCGCGACGATCGTGGGCGCGCTCTCCGGCCTGCTCGGAGCCGCAGCCGCGTGGTGGCTCTCCCGAGCCATCAGAGGGGCAGAGTCGAATACCGCCGTCAGCGGCACCGACCTGGTCGGATCCACCGGCGCCGTCGTCCTCGCAATCCCGGCGAACGGACTCGGCGAGGTCGCGGTCACGCGGCACGGCGAGCGAATCTCCCTCTCAGCGTCCGCCGAGGCTCCCGTGCCCCGAGGCGCGCAGGTGCGCATCGTGCAGGTCGTGACCTCGACCTCGGTGCGCGTCGAACCCGTACTCCCTGAATCCCACGCCCAACCGTTACCCCGAACGGAGACGTAATGTTCCTCGCAAGCCCGGCGATCATCGGCATATTCGGTGCGGTGATCGCACTCGTGCTGATCGCGCTCGTCATCATCAAGCGATACCGGATCGCAAAACCGGATGAGGCGATCATCGTGACCGGCGGCAAGGGCAAGGAGGTCGTCGACGCTGCCGGCAACCGCGGCCGCGACCTCTCCGGTCAGAAGGTCGTGACCGGCGGCGGTGTCTTCGTCGTCCCGTTCGTGCAGAAGTCGTTCACGATCTCCCTGCGCTCGCGCCGACTCTCGATCACCACGGAGGCCCAGACCACCGACGGCATCACGATGCAGGCGCAGGCCGTCGCCGTCGTCAAGGTCGGCGGAACGCAGGAGATGATCCGGGCCGCCGCCCAGCGATTCCTGTCGAACTCCGACGAGATCGACGAGTCGACGCAGGAGGTGCTGTCGGGTTCGCTCCGCTCCATCATCGGCGGCCTCACGGTACTGCAGATCATTCGCGACCGCGCTGTCGTCGCGCAGAGCGTGCTCGAAGCGGCGGAGGAAGCCCTGACGAAGCAGGGCCTCGTCGTCGACACGCTGCAGATCCAGGAGATCCGCGACGGCGCGGATTACATCTCGAACATCGGCCGTCCTGAGGCGGCCAAGGTGCGCCAGGCCGCCGACATCGCCGAGACCATCGCGTACCAGGCATCGCAGGAGGCGAAGATCGGCGCCGAGCGCGTGCTGCTCGACCGCAACCGCGAGCTGAAGCTGCGTCAGGCCGAGATCCAGGTCGAGACCGACAAGGCCACCGCGCAGGCATCGGCCGCCGAGCCGCTCGAGCAGGCGATCCAGCAGCAGGCGATCGTCGAGCAGCAGCAGATCACCGCTCAGAAAGAGGTCTCGCTGAAGACCGAGCGACTGAACGCCGACGTGCGCGCGGTCGCCGAGGCAGAGGCGTACCGCGTCGAGGCCCTCGCGAAGGCTGAAGCCGCCGCATCCGTGTCAGCGGCCGAAGGTCGCGCGAAGGCTGTCGAGCGCGAGGGCATGGCGAGCCGCGTGGCGCGTATCGCCGCCGCAGAAGCGCTCGAAGCCGAGGGGCGCGCCGAGGCTGCGGCACTCGAAGCGAAGGGTACCGCGGAAGCGACGGCGATCGACGCGCGCGCCCGCGCACTCGAGACGCAGTCCCAGGCGGTGCTCGCCCAGGAACTCATCCACCTGCTGCCCGAGATCGCGGCGGAGTACGCGCGCGCCATCGGCGCGATCGAGCACATGACCGTCGTGTCGGCCGACGGAACGTCGAAGGTCGCCGGGGAGGCCATGGGCAATATCAAGGGCCTCCTCGAGATGGCGAAGGACACGGTCGGCATCGACCTCGCCGGCATGCTGAACGGGGCGGTCTCGGGAAGCGCCGCGGGTGCGGCCGCCGGCCGCGCGTCGCGGGATGCGTCGGAGGGCGGCCGTGGCGATCACGGCGATCGCCGCGCCGGGGATCGATTCGATTCCGGGTCCTCCGAATCGTTCCGGCAGTCCGCTCTGTCGGAGAGCTCTCGCCGGGTCGCGGGGAGTGCGACCAGCGCGGCGTCCGCAACGGCGGATGCAGCGGCGGACGCGGCGGACAGCGCAGCGCAGGCGGCGAATGATGCGGCGCGCACAGCTGCTGCTGCAGAGCGTGCCGCTGCCGCCGGCGACCAGACGAACCCGTTCGGCGGGGGATCCCAGTAGGCCCCGCCGGAGCTCCAGGCTGAACGGTGCAGAATAGGGGCATGCCCTCACGCAACCCGCAATCGCTGACGTCGGAGGTCGAGTCCGTGCTCGGCCCTGCGCCCGCGGATTACGGTCAGCCCGAGGTCGTGCTCCTCCGGTTCCGGCGGCACGGACGCAGACTCGTGCTGCCGGTACTGGTGCTCGTCGCTCTCTCGAGCGGAGCGGGCTACTGGGTCGGCGCCTTCGCCGAAGGCTGGATGAATCTGCTGGCGGGAGTGGGAGCGGTCGTGCTCGCGCTGCTGCTCGGCGTCTTCCCCGTGCTCCGGTGGCTGACGTATCGAACGACGGTGACCACGCGGCGGGTGATTCAGCGGCACGGCGTCTTCTCTCGCCATCGCAGCGAGGTCTCGTTCGTGCGCATCCGCGAGGTGCGCACCCGGCGCTCGCTGCTGCAACGGCTCTTCGGGGCGGGAGACGTCGACCTGTTCATCGGCCCGGAGCGCACGACGATCCCCGATGTGCCTGGAGTGTCGGCGGCAGCGGATGCCCTGCAGGAACTCGTCGAGCGCAACTACGCCCACGCGACGCGCGTCGAGCGCCGAATGGGAGAGTTCCGGCCCACCTCGAACGTGGCCTTCACGAACCTCGAGGCGTGAACACGCAGCGTGCTCGGTGCCGGGTCAGGTCGTCCGGGCGATGAGCACGTCGATCAGCTCGCCCGCCAGCTTCACGAGGCGCTCGATCTCATTCTCGTCGCGATCGACCCATCGGCACTCGGGATCGCCCACTGGCACGAAATTCTCGTGCCGCTCCCAGACCATGAGCGTGCGCTCCGCGCCCAGCACGTACTGCTGCCACCACACCTGGCGCAGGTAATTGCGGGGGATGGAACGCCATTCCTTGTTCGTGGTCTTGATCTCCGCCAGTTCGATCGCGCCCGTGCCGCGGAATGCGAGCCCGTCGGGTGTCGCGAGATGCCTGAGATCGGTCTCCGCGTGGAAGAGTGCCTGGCTCGGTTCGATCTCGTACTCGCGCAGCACCCAGGATGCGATCTCGGGCTCGCGGAGCTTTCCGTGCTCGGTGTAGACGTTCCCCATGAAACGACTGCCGTGCAGTTTCTCGTGCGCGGCGGCGGCGATCGAGCGCGAGGTCGACAGCTTCGCGACGTCGGTCGCGGTGATGCCGCGGGCGCGGGCTCGCATCCACGCCATGCGATCGGACCCATCGGTCACGATGCGCTGGAGATGAACGGGAGCTGGGGCGAACACCCCTTCAGTTTCTCACGGCTCGCTCTCCGCGGCGCGCAACGCGCGGTCCGGCAGCAGCTCGCGCAGTGCGCGAATCGCGGGATCGCGACCGCCCAATGCGGGGGCCGTGCCTCGGCGCTACCGCGTCCGGGGAACCGGTCGGTGACCCGGTGCAGACGCAGCATTCGCATAGGTGGCACATGGAAAAACACTGGTTCTAGAGGTTTGAAGCAGGCGAAAACGCAGGTGACGTGAGTATTCTGAAGCCCGCAACATTTCGCCGCACTCCGCGCAGGGGTGCCGCGAATCGGGAAGACGAAGCCAACCGCTTGCGACGCGCGTTCAATTCGGGAGCGCGCGATCATATCGGCTGAGAGGAGCGTTCCGAGGAATGGAATCATCATCGCTGCAGCGTGCCGACGGAGGCAAGATCCGCGCCCTGGTCGTCGACGACGAGGACTCGATCACGCAGCTCGTGGCCATGGCGCTCCGGTACGAGGGCTGGCAGGTCGAGACCGCTGCGACGGGCCGGGAAGCGCTCGAGAAGATCTCCTCGTTCAATCCGGATGTCGCTGTGTTCGACATCATGCTGCCAGACCTCGACGGCATGCAGTTGCTCGCCCGACTCCGCTCGGCCGGGGAGATGTTCCCAGTGCTCTTTCTGACAGCGCTCGATTCCGTGGAGGATCGCGTCAACGGGCTCACTGCCGGGGGCGACGATTACGTCGTCAAGCCCTTCAGCCTGGAGGAGCTCATCGCTCGCCTCCGCGGCCTCGTGCGCCGTTCTCAGCTCACGCTCGCGCAGCATCCCGACCCCGTGCTGCGTGTCGGGGATCTCACGCTCAACGAGGACAGTTACGAGGTGGAGCGAGCCGGTGAGCCGATCACGGTGACCAACACGGAGTTCGAGCTGCTGCGCTATCTCATGCGCAACCCGAATCGGGTGCTCTCGAAGGCGCAGATTCTGGACCGGGTCTGGGCGTACGACTTCACGGGGAAGTCGACCGTGGTCGAGCTCTATATCTCTTATCTCCGCAAGAAGATCGATGCCGGCCGCGTGCCGATGCTCCACACGGTGCGTGGCGCGGGCTACATGCTCAAGCCAGCGGCT
>NZ_BAAAOP010000006.1:17354-202763 GCF_039530485.1 Leucobacter alluvii
TCACGGAGCGCAGCGAGGAGTGGCGGGCTACATGCGGGGGCCCGCGGCTTGAGCATCGCAGGAGCATCGCTCCTGCGCAGCCCGCGGCGCGGCATGGCCGCGGCTCACCCCTGCCTGTTGCGTTCCCTCCTCTGTGGTGGTAGAGTCTCCCCTGGCCCAAGACCGCCGGTAGGATCCGCGAGGATTCCGGAACGTCCGCGAGAGCGGAGACCTGCGCAGGTGCAGAACTCCTTGAGTACGGGATCTCGATCCCGATCTTATGAAGCTCCGTGCATGCGCGCCGGAGCTTCTTTTCGTTTCGGTGAATTTCCGAGCGAATCGCTTCGAGCGGCGCGGCCCCCGAGCGGCATCCGCCGCGCGGGTACGACAAGCTAGGGAGCGCCATGGCTACGAAGGACGCTACGGTTACCGATCTTCAGCAGAAGTTTGAAGAGTCGAACGCCGTTCTGCTGACTGAGTACCGCGGTCTTTCGGTTGCTGAACTGCGGGAACTCCGCGACAGCATCCGCGAGCACGCGACGTACGCTGTGGCGAAGAACACGCTGACGAAGATTGCGGCCAACAACGCCGGGATCACCGCATTCGATGACGAGCTCGCCGGTCCTTCGGCTCTCGCCTTCGTGCACGGTGACACCGTCGCGGTCGCAAAGTCGCTGCGTGACTTCGCCAAGGCACACCCTCTTTTGGTGGTGAAGGCGGGCTACTTCGATGGCAACGCCATGACCGCCGCTGAGGTAGGCAAGCTTGCCGATCTCGAGAGCCGCGAGGTGCTGCTGGCCAAGGCTGCCGGCGCCATGCAGGCTGCTCTGGTCGGTGCTGCACAGCTGTTCGCCGCCCTGCCCGCCAAGGCCGCACGCGGCTTCGGCGCGCTGCAGGAGAAGCAGGACGCGTAAGACTCGGCTCACGCCGGATCGGTTATACAACCCCGCCCGCACGCTTCGCGTGAGGGCACACATCAAGGAGAAACATTATGGCTAAGCTTTCCACCGAAGAGCTGCTCGAGCAGTTCAAGGAGCTCACCCTCATCGAGCTCTCCGAGTTCGTCAAGGCATTCGAGGAGACCTTCGACGTCTCCGCTGCTGCTCCGGTTGCCGTTGCTGCTGCTCCGGCCGCTGCTGCTGAGGCCGTCGAGGAGAAGGACGAGTTCGACGTCGTCCTCGAGTCGGCTGGCGACAAGAAGATCCAGGTCATCAAGGTCGTGCGCGAGCTGACCGGCCTGGGTCTCGGCGAGGCGAAGTCGCTCGTTGAGGAGGCTCCCAAGAACGTGCTCGAGGGCGCGAAGAAGGAAGCCGCTGAAGAAGCGAAGGCAAAGCTCGAAGAGGCTGGCGCTGGCGTCAAGCTCGTCTAACGAGCGGTGATGGGGCTCAGTCGCTGAGTCTTGTTTCCTGTGGGGGTGGGTTCGCCGTAAGGTGGACCTGCCCCCACTTGTTTTTCCACCCGGCACGGGTGTCGCCCCGTCGTCGGTACGACTGCTGGTACAGCCGTCGCAGAGTGAGTACCGTGTTCCGGCCGCGCAGGCTCGGCGCCCACGCTTCGGGCGCGTCCGCGCCCCGCGACACTTGGAGAAAGGATCCCCGTGGCTCTCATCGCCTTGACGTTCCGCCACGCGAAGCAGTACTGGCCCTTCATCGCCGCCGTGCTCGGGCTCCAGCTGCTGTCGACGATCGCCGCTCTCTGGCTGCCGAGCCTGAACGCCCAGATCATCGATCAGGGCATCGCACGCGGAGACACGGGCTTCATCTGGAACACCGGTGGCACGATGCTGCTGGTATCGCTCGCTCAGGTCGCGACAGCGGTGACCGCCGTGTACTTCGGCGCGCGCACCTCGATGGGTGTGGGGCGAGATCTGCGTCGCGAGGTGTATCGCAAGGTCGACTCGCTGAGCACGCTCGAAGCCACCAAATTCGGGGCGGGCACGCTGATCACGCGCGGTACGAACGATGTGCAGCAGATCCAGATGCTGGTGCTCATGACGCTCAACTTCATGGTCACGGCGCCGATCATGGCGGTCGGCGGCATCATCATGGCGCTTCGCGAAGACGCGGGGATGTCGTGGCTCGTCTGGGCGTCTGTGGCGATCCTCGCCGTCATCGTCGGGTTCCTCGTCTGGATCCTGCTGCCGCTGTTCCGCACGATGCAGACGCGGGTCGACACGATCAACGGGGTGCTGCGCGAGCAGATCATGGGGATCCGCGTGGTCCGCGCGTTCGTGCGAGAGAACTTCGAAGCGGATCGCTACGAGCGGGCGAACCGCGACATCACCGAGGTCTCGGTGAAGGTCGGCAACGTCTTCGTGCTGATGTTCCCCGTCATCATGATGGTGCTGCACTTCGCGACTGCAGCGGTGCTGTGGTTCGGCGGGCATCGCGTCGACGACGGCCTCGTCCAGGTCGGGTCGCTGACCGCGTTCCTGCAGTACCTGCTGCAGATCCTGATGGCGGTCATGATGGGTGTCTTCATGACGATGATGATCCCGCGCGCGGTCGTCTGCGCAGAGCGCATTCGTGAGCTGCTCGACACGCGTTCGACGCTGTCGTTCCCGTCTGAGGAGGCGGTGCCGACGCCCGCGGCCGGTCGCATCGAGTTCGAT
Organism: Leucobacter alluvii; assembly: GCF_039530485.1. Lineage (NCBI taxonomy): Bacteria > Bacillati > Actinomycetota > Actinomycetes > Micrococcales > Microbacteriaceae > Leucobacter > Leucobacter alluvii. The sequence goes on from NZ_BAAAOP010000006.1 coordinate 19,945, forward strand.
CGGGTCACCTTCGGGTTCCCCGGTGCGGAGAAGCCGGTCATCACGGGCGCGAGCTTCGTCGCCGAAGCCGGGAAGACGACGGCGATCATCGGGTCGACCGGCGCGGGGAAGACGGTGCTGCTCAACCTGCTGCTCCGCCTCTACGATCCGCAGGAAGGCTCGATCACGATCGATGGAGCGCCCGTCGATGCGCTCACTCGCGCGCAGCTGGCCCAAGCGGTGAGCCTCGTTCCGCAACGCCCATACTTGTTCTCCGGCACGATCGCGTCGAACCTCCGCTTCGGGCGGGCCGATGCGAGCGACGAAGAACTGTGGGAGGCGCTGCGCATCGCGCAGGGCGACGATTTCGTGCGCGAGAAAGAGCTCGGGCTCGACGAGCCCGTGTCGCAGGGCGGCACGAGCGTCTCCGGCGGACAACGGCAGCGACTGTCGATCGCCCGCGCGCTGGTGGCGAAGCCGCGGGTGTACCTGTTCGACGATTCGTTCTCGGCGCTCGACGTCGCGACCGACGCGAAACTGCGGGCTGCGCTTCCGCACGCGACCGCCGGAGCTACGACGATCATCGTCGCCCAGCGCGTCTCCACGATCACGGAAGCCGATCAGATTCTCGTGGTGGAGGCCGGCGAGATCGTCGATCGGGGCACTCACGCGGAGCTGCTCGACACCAGTGAGGTGTACCGCGAGATCGTCCGGTCTCAACTCGAAGCGACGGAGGCGGCGTAATGGCCCGGAAGCAATCTTCAGCCGAGGCTCAGAGCACCGAAGACCTCGAACTGCCCGACGACTACCAGCCCGATAACGACGACTGGACGGGCAGTCAGCCCGTCAAGAAGGCGAAGCACTTCTGGCCGTCGGCGAAGCGCCTCGTCGGGTTGCTCTCGCCGCACAAATGGCAGTTCTCGCTCGTCGTGCTGCTCGTGATCGGCTCGGTGGTGCTGACCGTGATCGCCCCGAAGATTCTCGGCCAGGCCATGGACGTGATCTTCAACGGCATTCTCGGCAAGCAGCTGCCCGCTGGCATCACGCTGGACCAGGCCGTCGACGCCGCGCGCGCATCCGGCAACGAGCAGTTCGCCGACGTGCTGGCCGGCGCGCAGATCGTGCCGGGCGAAGGGATCGACTTCGATCTGCTCGGTCGTCTGATCCTGACCGTGCTCGGCATGTACCTCGTCGCATCGGTGCTCATGTGGCTGCAGGGGTTCATCTTGAACCGCCTCGTCATGAAGGTCGTCTACCAGCTGCGCGCCGACATCGAGGCGAAGATCAATCGTCTGCCGCTCAGCTACTTCGACGGCCGTCAGCGCGGCGACGTGCTCTCGCGGGTGACGAACGATGTCGACAACATCCAGCAGGCGCTGCAGCAGGCCCTGTCGCAGCTGGTGCAATCGCTGCTGATGGTGATCGGCATCACGGCGATGATGTTCATCGTCTCCTGGCAGTTGGCGCTGATCGCGCTGATCGCCCTCCCGCTGTCGGGCATCATCGCCGGAGTCGTCGGGGTGCGCGCGCAGAAGCTCTTCGTCGCGCAGTGGAAGCACACGGGCGACCTGAACGGTCACATCGAGGAGTCGTTCACGGGCCACGAGCTGGTGCGCATCTTCAACCGCGATGCCGAGATGCTCGAGGAGTTCGACCGGCGCAACGAGGGGCTCTTCGGCGCCGCGTACCGCGCCCAGGCGCTCTCCGGCACCATCATGCCGGCGATGCAGTTCGTGCAGTACCTGAGCTACGTGCTCATCGCCGTGGTGGGCGCGCTCCGGGTGACCGGCGGGCAGATGACGCTCGGCGATGTGACGGCATTCATCCAGTACTCGCGGGAGTTCTCCCAGCCCATCGCCGAAATGGCGGGGATGGCGAACATGCTGCAGTCCGGCGTCGCATCCGCCGAGCGCACGTTCGAGCTGCTCGATGCCGATGAGCAGGACGCGGATACGGCTTCGGAGCGCTTGCCTGAGCGCACGAGCGGTCACGTGCAGTTCGAGGACGTCGCCTTCAGCTACGAACCGAATCAGCCGCTGATCGAGGGGTTGTCGCTCGAGGCGAGCCCGGGGCACACGGTCGCCATCGTCGGGCCGACCGGCGCGGGCAAGACGACGCTCGTGAATCTCGTGATGCGCTTCTACGAGCTGGATCGGGGGCGCATCCTGCTCGACGGCATCGACATCACCCATCTGTCACGCGCGGAGCTGCGAGGCCAGGTCGGCATGGTGCTGCAAGACGCGTGGCTCTTCGAAGGGTCGATCCGCGAGAACATCCGGTACGGGCGACTCGATGCGACCGACGACGAGGTCGTCGCAGCCGCTGAGGCGACGATGGTCGATCGGTTCGTGCGGCAGTTGCCCGATGGGTACAACACGGTGATCTCGGAGAACGCGTCGTCGTTGTCGGCGGGGGAGCGACAGCTCCTCACCATCGCTCGGGCCTTCATCGCGAATCCGTCGCTGCTGATCCTCGACGAGGCGACCTCGTCCGTTGACACGCGCACGGAGGTGCTCGTGCAGCAGGCCATGAGTGCGTTGCGCGCCGATCGCACCTCGTTCGTGATCGCCCATCGGCTGTCGACGATTCGCGACGCCGACACCATTCTCATGATGGAGCGCGGCAGCATCGTCGAGCAGGGGTCGCACGATGAGCTGCTCGCCCGTCGCGGAGCGTACTACGCGCTGTATCAGGCGCAGTTCGCGGGCGAGGACGCCGAGGCGCATGCCGAAGAGGTGCTGGCGGCCGAGGCGCAGCCGGCGGGCGACGCGCAGGCGTAGCGGCGCTCCTGCCGGGGTCGGCGGGAGCGCTGCCCGGCGCGGTGCTGGCCGCGTACCGAACGGGGCTCAACGTCGGGTAGACTGGTCTGGCTCCCCACGTGGCGCTATCTCAGGGAACTCCCCCAGGTCGGAAACGAAGCAAGGGTACCTGGGCTCTGGCGGGTGCGTGGGGAGTATTTTCATTCCCACGCCGCCCCTCGGAAGCCGGTCCGACTCGGCGTTTCGGCGTGGGAGCGCATACGAAGAGTACGATCGGACTATGCAGTCTTCTGGGGGAGCGGCCGTCATCGGTGCGGGCCCGAACGGGCTCGCCGCCGCTGTGACGCTCGCGCGTGCGGGTGTTCCGGTCACGGTGTTCGAGGCCGCAGAGACGATCGGCGGTGGCACGCGCACCACCGAACTCGTTGAGCCAGGGGTGCTGCACGACGTGTGCTCCGCCATCCACCCCATGGCGCTCGCGACGGGGTTCTTCCGGGCCTTCGAGATCGAACGGCGCATGGAGTTCGTGGTTCCGGCTGCCTCCTACGCGAATCCGCTCGACGGCCGAGCCGGGGGCGGGGCGGATCGCGCGGCGATCGCGTACCACGACCTCGACCGCACGATCGCCGAGCTGGGGCGCGACGGCGCGGCCTACGGCCGCTTCTACCGACCGCTCCTGCAGCATCTCCCCGGAGTGCTCGACTTTACGCTGGGGGGTGGCATGCTGCGGTGGCCAGCGCATCCGATCGCCGCGCTGCTCACCGGTCTTCGCGCGCTCGAACAGGGCACTCCGCTGTGGAATGCGCGATTCCGCGAGGCGGCTGCCCCGGCCCTGCTCTCCGGTGTCGCCGCGCACAGCATCGGCAGGCTCCCGAACCTCGCGACAGCGGGCGTCGGGCTCGTGCTCGGCGCGCTCGCCCACACAGTGGGGTGGCCGGTGCCGGTGGGGGGATCCCGCGCCATCACCGACGCACTCGCGGCTGATCTGCTCGCGCACGGAGGGCGCATCGAGACGGCGCACCCGGTCGATGACGTCCGCGAGCTCTCGTCGTTCCGGGTTCGCGTCTTCGACACGTCGGCGCGCGGGCTCGAGCGGATCGCAGGATCAGAGCTCCCATCGCGGTACCGGCGCGCCCTGCGTCGCTTCTCCTACGGTGACGCTGCGACGAAGGTCGACTTCGTGCTCGACGGACCGATCCCGTGGAGCGACCCGCGCGTGGCGCAGGCGCCCACGGTGCACGTCGGCGGCAGCAGACCTGAGCTCGCAGCATCGGAACGCGTCGTGGCCTCGGGCGGGCACCCCGCTCACCCCTATGTGCTGCTCGCGCAGACCGAGGAGTTCGATGCCGGCCGCAATGCTCCAGGAGTGAACGCCGTATGGACGTACACGCACGTGCCGAGCGGGTCGACGGTCGACATGGGCGAGCCGGTGATCCGGCAGATCGAGCGCTTCGCTCCCGGGTTCCGCGACCGGATCCGCGCTGTGCGCGTGACGACCGCGGACGAGATGTCGCGCTACAACCGCAATTACCACGGCGGCGATTTCAGCGCGGGAGCCATCACGCTGCCGCAGCTGATCGCGCGGCCGACCCTCTCGGTCGACCCTTGGCGTACTCCGGGCCGCGGCATCTACCTCGCATCGTCATCGACGCCTCCGGGCCCCGGCGTGCACGGGTTGTGCGGCTGGTACGCGGCGAAATCGGCGCTGCGCCACGAGTACGGGCTCGAAGCGCCTGACCTGAGCCTCCGGTAGCCCTCGGCCCCGGCCAGAATGTCGGCGGCCGCCGGTAGCATGGTGTCGTGGTTGCCGCACTCTATCGCCGATATCGGCCAGAAGCTTTCTCCGAGATGATCGGGCAGTCGCAGGTCACCGAACCGTTGATGACGGCCCTGCGCACCGGTCGCATCGGGCACGCCTATTTGTTCAGCGGCCCGCGGGGCTGCGGCAAGACGACCTCGGCCCGCATTCTTGCACGGTGCCTGAACTGCGCCGAGGGGCCCACTGATACGCCGTGCGGGGTCTGCCCGAGCTGCGTCGAACTCAGCCGCGACGGTGGCGGTTCGCTCGATGTCGTCGAGATCGATGCCGCGAGCCACGGCGGCGTCGATGATGCCAGGGACCTGCGCGAACGCGCGGTCTTCGCCCCGGCGCGCGATCGGTTCAAGATCTTCATCATCGACGAGGCGCACATGGTGACGCCCGGCGGGTTCAACGCGCTGCTCAAGATCGTCGAGGAGCCGCCGCCGCACGTGAAGTTCGTGTTCGCGACGACCGAGCCAGACAAGGTCATCGGCACGATCCGCTCGCGCACCCATCACTATCCGTTCCGCCTCATCGCACCCGGCACCCTCATCGACTACGTGCAGTCGCTCTGCGACAGCGAAGGCGTGCAGGTCGAGCCAGGCGTGCTTCCCCTCGTCGTGCGAGCGGGCGGCGGATCGGTGCGCGATACGCTGTCGATTCTCGACCAGCTCATCGCGGGGTCCGAGACTCCGCTCGTCACCGCCGACCGCGCAGCCGGCCTGCTCGGCTTCACCCACGCAGAGCTGCTCGACGACGCCGTCGCCGCATTCGGGGCGCATGATGCCGCCGCAGCATTCCGAGCGACGGATCGTGTCGTGCAGACTGGGCAGGATCCGCGTCGCTTCGTCGAGGACCTGCTCGAACGCCTGCGCGACCTCATCGTGGTGAATGCCACGACCGTCGACGGTGCTGCAGCGATCTTCCGCGGCGTGCCGCAGGATCAGCTCACGCGGATGTTCGAGCAGGCCCGCGCTTTCGGGCCGGGCGAGCTGTCGCGCATCGCCGATGTCGTGAGCGCTGCCCTCGACAAGATGGCGGGTGCCACCGCGCCGCGGCTGCAGCTCGAACTCATGATCGCGCGAGCCCTGGTGCACGCCGCGCAGCCGGTGGAGCGCACTGAGCCGCGTGCGCAGTCGGCGCAGCCCGGCTCGGTGCCGACCGGCGAGCGGCCGTCGGGTGCTGCTCCCGCGAACGCCGCCGCGCCGGCCCAGCCGGCGCCCGATCCCATGGCCGCGCTCGCGGCGGCTCGCAGCGCTGCGGTTGAGCAGACGGAAACGCCTCGGCCGGCGCCGGCTCCGGGCGATCCGGCCGCGCCGAACGCTGCACCTGGCACCCCGAATGCCGCGCAGACGGCAGCATCGATCCGGGAGTTCCTGTCGCAGGATGCGCAGGGCGGGGAGGCGGAGCGGCCAGCAGCGCCCGTGCCTGCTCCTGCGCCGTCGCCTGCTCCTGCGTCGTCACCTGCTCCTGCGTCCGATCCTGCGACCGCGGGGGCGACTGCAGTCGAAGACACCGCGACTCCGCCAGCCGCGCCGGCTCGACCGGAGACCCCGCACGCCGGAGCACCGCATGCTGGAGCTCCGCATGCTGGAGCTCCCCATCCGAATGAGGGCGCAGCGAAATTCGGCCGTCCGATCTCGGCAGTGCTCAGCTCGGCGCAGATCGAGAGCATCGGCAACGATGCACCGGCACCCCGGCCGGCGGCGCCCGCAGCAGAGGCCACCGTCGGTGGCACCGTCGGTGACACCGCGCCGGCTCCGGCTGAGCAGGCGGCCGCGGCCGAAGGGCCCGTCCCTGACGAGGCCGAGACGGAGTCCGACGCCGAAACCTCCGGCGGGTACGAAGACCTGATGGAGGTGTGGCCCGATCTGCTCGAGGAACTGCTCGAGCTCGATCGTGATGCATGGAACGCCGTGCGAGTGATCGCGCCGCTGGCGCTCGAAGGCGACGTGCTCACGGTCGGCCTCGCCTCGGAATCCGATCTCACCGCATTCAAGACGACCGGAGCCGGTCCGCTCCGGGAGACGATTCTCTCCGCCGTCGGCATCAGCGTGAAATACAAGCCGAAGCGCATGCCCGCCGAGGCGGCTGCCGGTCACGGCGCCGCGCGCGAGCCAGAGGCCGCAGCTGACGCAGAGGAGCCTCACCCAGCCGGGCATACGCCTGATACCGCATCCGACACACGCTCCTCCGAACCGCAGGGCGTGACCGTCGCCGCCCCAGACGCGAACGACCCGATGGTTCGGGCAGCGGCACGCCTGAGCGGCTTGGGTCCGGCTCTCGCTGCTCCCGCCTGGGCAGATCCGCAGCCCGAATCTGCGCCACCGGCCGCATCGAGCTCGATCGACGCTCCGACCCCCGCATCGAACTCGAACGATGCTCCGACCACCGCTGAGCAAGAACCGTCGGCCTCTGCCGCCGCGGCGACGCGCGATGAGGCAGCCATGACGCAGGACGCAGCCGAGGCACAGCCCCCAGCGGGAGAGGCGCCTGCGGCCGCGCGTGCAGCGGTCGACGCAGATGCGGCGCCCGCACGGTTCGCAGATCCGGCGGAGTACGGCGACCCCTATGCGGGAGACTCCGGCGAAGCGCCGGACGACTCGGCGGAGGGCGACCCGTACGCACCGACCCCGGCATCTTCGGCAGGTGTCGCATCTACGCTCGGCCAGGCGCCCGCAGCCGTCCCTCCCGCACCTGCCGCGCCGTCGGCAGCCCGGATATCGTCCCGCGGCCAGGCTCCAGCTCCAGCTCCAGCTGCCGCTGCCGCTGCCGCTGCCGCTGCCGCTGCCGCCCCCGCCCCCGCCTCGCCGGCGGCTCGGCCCGCATTCACAAGGTACGGCGAGTCAGTGGTGCGCGAAGTGCTCGGGGCCCGGTTCGTTGAGGAGCGCCCGCTCCCGCCGCGTTGAGCGGCCCATGTAACGTCGCGACTAGGGTGTGTGCTGAACGGCGCGCGTCACGTCGTCAACCCGAGGAGGCTCCACCGTGTACGACGGCATCGTCCAAGACCTGATCGACGAGTTCGGTCGGCTGCCTGGCATCGGTCCGAAGTCGGCGCAGCGCATCGCGTTCCACATTCTGCAGACGCAGAACTTCGACGTCTCCAAGCTCGCCGAACTGCTCAGCGAGGTCCGCGAGAAGGTGCGCTTCTGCGACGTGTGCGGCAACATCACCGAGCACGAGCGGTGCTCGATCTGCCGAGACCCGCGCCGCGACGACAGCATCATCTGCGTCGTCGAAGAGCCGAAAGACGTGGTCGCGATCGAGCGCACGCGTCAGTTCCGCGGCCTGTATCACGTGCTCGGCGGCGCCATCAGCCCGATCGACGGCGTCGGACCCGACGATCTCAGCATCCCCGCACTGATGCGTCGCGTCGGTGAGAACCACGTGCAAGAAGTGATCATCGCGACCGATCCGAACCTGGAGGGCGAAGCCACCGCGGCGTACCTGTCGCGGCTGCTGACCTCCATCGAAGTGCCGGTATCGCGTCTGGCCTCGGGGCTTCCCGTCGGCGGCGACCTGGAATTCGCCGATGAAGTCACACTCGGACGCGCCTTCGAAGGCCGCCGTAAGGTGGAGTAACCGGAGACATCACCCGAAGTTCTGGTCCGATAGACTGAGCTTTCGGCTCGGATATTCAGGAGGAACCCGCGTGGCGTTGATCGTGCAGAAATTCGGGGGCTCGTCCGTAGCCGACGCCGAGAGCATCAAGCGCGTCGCGAAGCGCATCGTCGAGGCGCGTCGCGGGGGCAACGAGGTCGTCGTCGCCGTGAGCGCCATGGGCGACACCACCGATGAACTGCTCGAACTCGCAGCGGCGTGCACGCCGATCCCCGCACCGCGAGAACTCGACATGCTCCTCACCGCGGGTGAGCGCATCTCGATGGCCCTGCTCGCGATGACGATCAAAGGCATGGGTATCGAGGCTCTCTCCTTCACGGGCAGCCAGGCGGGAATGATCACCACCGCCGAGCACGGTTCGGCGAAGATCGTCGATGTGACGCCCGGCCGCGTGCGCGAGGCCCTCGATCAGGGCGCCGTCGCCATCGTCGCAGGCTTCCAAGGATTCAGTCGCGACTCGCGAGACATCACCACGCTCGGGCGCGGCGGATCCGACACGACCGCCGTTGCACTCGCCGCCGCCCTCGGCGCAGATGTGTGCGAGATCTACACCGACGTCGACGGCATCTTCACGACCGATCCTCGCGTCGTGCCGCTCGCGCGGAAGATCGACGCCATCACGGCGGAGGAGATGCTCGAACTCGCGGCGTCCGGCGCGAAGGTGCTGCACCTGCGCGCCGTCGAGTACGCCCGCCGCCACGGCGTCGTGCTGCACGTCCGCTCCTCGTTCTCCGACGAGCCGGGCACCATCGTCTACGACCCCGCCAAGGGGCATCCGAAGGGAGATCAGGTGGAAGAGCCGATCATCACTGGTATCGCCGCTGAGAAGAGCGAGGCGAAGGTCACCGTGGGCGGTGTGCCGGACATTCCGGGCAAAGCTGCCCAGATCTTCGAGATCGTGGCGAAGACGCACGCGAACATCGACATGATCGTGCAGAACGTCTCGGCGGCGCAAACGAACCGCACCGACATCTCCTTCACGGTCCCGCTCGGCGACGGTCGGAAAGTCATCGAGGCGCTCGAAGCGGAACGCGAAGCACTCGGATTCGAGAGTCTGCAGTACGACGATCAGATCGCCAAGCTCGCCGTCGTGGGCGCCGGCATGCGCACGAGTACGGGCGTATCCGCGCAGCTCTTCCGTGCGCTGTACGAGGCCGACATCAATATCGAAATGATCTCGACTTCGGAGATCAGGATCTCGGTCGTCACCCGAGCCGACCTTCTCGACAAGGCGGTCCGCGTACTCCACACGGCGTTCGGCCTCGACGCCGAGACCGAAGCCACGGTCTACGCCGGCACCGGCCGATAACTCTTTCACGGCGAAACACAGAACAGGATCTCGAAACACATGGCTGCACAGCAGGGACTCTCGATCGCCGTCGTCGGCGCAACCGGTCAGGTGGGCGCAGTGATGCGCCGTTTGCTCGACGAGCGGGACTTCCCGATCGCGAACATCCGCTTCTTCTCCAGCGCGCGCTCGGCGGGCTCGACGCTCGAATTCCGCGGCGAGAGCATCGTCGTCGAGGACGTCGCGACAGCGGACAAGAGCGGCATCGACATCGCGCTCTTCTCCGCCGGTGGCGCCGCTTCGAAGCAGTACTCGCCGGAGTTCGCCGCAGCGGGTGCGACGGTCATCGACAATTCGAGTGCGTGGCGACTCGACCCGGACGTTCCCCTCGTGGTGAGCGAGGTCAACCCGCACGCGATCGACGAGGCGCGGAAGGGGATCATCGCGAACCCGAACTGCACCACGATGGCAGCGATGCCGGTGATGAAGGCACTCGACTCCGAGGCCGGGCTCGAACGGCTCATCGTCACGACGTTCCAGGCCGTGTCGGGCTCAGGGCTCGTCGGAGCCCGTGAGCTGGCCGGTCAGGCCGTTGCAGCCGTCGAGTCGGGCGAGCTCGAGCAGCTCGTACATGACGGGGGCGCCGTGGACTTCCCGGCTCCCGAGGTCTACACCAAGACGATCGCATTCAACGTACTGCCGCTCGCCGGATCCATCGTCGAAGACGGCGAGGGTGAGACCGACGAAGAGAAGAAGCTGCGCAACGAGAGCCGGAAGATCCTCGAGCTCCCCGAGCTGCGAGTCGCCGGAACGTGCGTGCGCGTGCCGGTCTTCACCGGGCACTCGTTGTCGATCAGCGCCGAATTCGCTCGCGAGATCTCGGCGGATCGTGCTCGTGAGGTGCTCGCAGCAGCTCCCGGCGTCGAACTCACTGACGTCCCGACGCCCCTCGAGGCGGCGGGCAAGGATCCCTCGCTCGTCGGGCGCATTCGCGCTGACCAGTCCGCTGCCGAGGGCCGCGGCCTGACGCTATTCATCTCGAACGACAATCTGCGCAAGGGTGCAGCGCTGAACGCGGTGCAGATCGCTGAGATCATCGCGGCGCGGCGGGCCGAGTAGGGGCGAGCCGCCAGTACAGCATCAGGCCCCGGTCGTTCACGTCGACGACCGGGGCCTGATGTTTGTCTCGAGGCTGGAGTGCGTTCTCCGACCTACCGCGATTCGAGCGTGATCAGCGATGCCTCAGGGCGGCAGGCGAAACGCACCGGCGCGTAGATCGAGTTGCCCAGCCCCGCACTGACGTTCAGAAACGCGGCGCGGTGCGCGTCGAACCAGACGCTCAGGCCGCGTGCTTGTTCGGTCGGGAGGTCGCAGTTCGCGGTGAGCGCCCCGACGCCCGGTACGCGCACTTGGCCGCCGTGCGTATGCCCGGCCAGGATCAGGTCCGATCCGGCCGTCAGAAGCGCGCCCAGGGACTCCTGATAGGGCGCGTGCACGACGCCGAGGCGCACCGGGGCCGGGTCGGCGTCGACGGCTGCGCCCTCGTTCTGCGTCAACGCTGCGGCGGCCGCGCGCATACGATCCGCGTCGTCGTAGCGAATGTGCGGGTCGTTCAGGCCGAACAGCTCGACGCTGCTGCCGCGAATGGAGAGCCGAACCGCGTCGTTGTTGAGGTCGATCGCGCCCAGCTCGGCCAGCCCGCGGGTGATCGCACCGTTGTCGAGATCAGGGGTGCGCGTGCTCCGCCTGCTCGGCTCGAGCAGGTACTTGACGGGGTTCTTGAAGAGCGGACCGTAGTAGTCGTTCGAGCCGTGAACGAACACCGTGGGCGTCTGCTCGACGAGCGCCCGCAACGCATGCAGCAGCGCCGGGAGCGCTTCGCGATGGCCCATGAGATCTCCGGTCAGCACGACCAGGTCGGGGCGCAGCTCCGCGAGGGAGCGCACCCAGTCGACCTTTTGCGCTTGCCATGGCGCCAGATGCAGGTCTGAGAGCTGCAGTACCCGGATCGGAGTGCGGGAGTCCGGCAGTACGGGCAGCGTATGGCGTCGCACCGTGAACAGTCGTCGCTCGATGAGCGTGGACCAGGTCAGTACGCCGACGGCGGCCGCTCCGAGAACGGCCGCCGTCGAACGTGCGGGATGCATTGCCAAGGTCAGTCCTTCTTGCCGCAGGCGAGCGCCAGCGTCACCGTGTCACCACGGTTGACCTCGGCGCCGCTTTCGGGGCTGACCGAGAGCACCTTGTTCGATTTCGGTTTCGAATCGCTGCCGGTGCCGCAGGCGAACTCGACGTTGTCGAACCCTGCGCTATTCAGAGCGGACTTTGCGTTGTTGCCCGTCTGACCCACGAGCCCGTCCGGGATTTTCGACGCCTTGCCGTTGCTGCGGTAGAGAGTGATTCCCGAACCGAGACCAACCGACGAGCCTGCCTCCGGATCGGTGCGAGCCGCCAGGCCTTCGGCCTCCGACGATGGGACTTCGCCGCCATCATTCACCGAGAATCCGAGCTGTGTCAGCATGCCCGTCGCCTCTTCAACGGATTTGCCCTTCACGTCTGGCACCGAAACCATCGTCTGGCGGATAGCGGCCTCCGAAGGCTCGGGGAAGGCGTCACCGCCATACCGCGCGTCCGCGGTATTCATGATCGCTGGCCAGATCGTCTGATCGGCGTACATCAGGTTGCCGAAGCCCATCGTCGACACTCGGGAGCAACTGTCGGGGTTGGCGGGATCGACACAAAACGGATCCGCGTTTCCCACCCAGGTCGCCGTGGCGACTTTCGTGCTCGCACCGACTGTCCAGTTGTCGATGACATCATCAGTCGTTCCGGTCTTCGCGAGATGCGGAACACCGGTCGACGACCTCGCGTGGTCAGCGAGACCCGCCGTTACCGCGTTCTGCAGGGCGAACGCCACGCCGGCAGCCACCTCCGGTGCTATGGCTTGCGAGCATTCGCTCTTCGTGAAGGGCACTTGCTCGCCGGAGTCATCCACGATCGATTCGATGGGAACCGGGGTGCAGACGGTCCCGTCGCCCGCAAACGCGGAGTACGCCGCTGCCATGGTGATGGGAGCGATCTCGTCGACGCCGCCGTATGTGTTCGACGGCACCATCGAGAGGTCACGCGGATCATTGGTGAGTGTCGGGACCTTGGTGGTACCGAGGAGCTCCGGCGGAGCCATTCCTTGATCGATCTCTTCCTGTGACCAGACCGGAAGGTCCGAAGCTCGATGTATGCCGAGAGCTTTGGCCGTCTCGAACGTGCCGCAGAGGTCCATCTTCTGCTGCATCGAGACGATACCGCCATTGATGGAATTCGCGATGGTCGTGAGTACGGACTGGTTGCCCTTGATGCCCTCATTGTCGTTCGAGAAGTCGAACGAGCCGTAACTGTAGACTCCGTCTGGCATGCAGGTCGCCTGGAACGACTGGTACGGGACGCCCTTTCGGCTGTTGACATTGACAATGTCACGCACTGAGTGCCCCGTGCGGATCCACTCCGCGAGGGTAACCGGTTTGAAGGTTGAACCCACCTGGAATCCGCTCGAGCCGCCGAACTCCTCATCCGTGTTGTAGTTCACCGGCGTGAATTCGGGATGCTCCTTCAAGAACGATTCGGCGTTGTTGAAGGGGCGATTCTGCACCATTGCGCGCACCTTGCCGGTGCCGACCTCGACGCTGCTCGACGCCGACCCAACCTTGATCCCGTCCATGAGCGCGGGAACTGTGCCGCGCGTAGCATCATTGCCGGCGGCCTGCATGTCGAGGTCGATGGTCGTATAGATCTTGTATCCACCACGACTGAAATTGAACTCGCGTTCTGTCGGGGTGTCACCGAAGTTCGGATCCGCCTTGATGTACCGCTGCACGTAATCGCAGAAGGCACCGAGGCCGTAGTTCTGTTCTGCGACGTTGCACCCCTGAATGCGAGGGGTGATGTTCGGAGTGACAGGGGTCGCTACCGCTTCTTCATGCTGCGCCTCTGTGATCTTTCCGTGGCTGAGCATGCTGTCGAGAATCTTGTTGCGACGCTCGGTATTGGCAGGGAGATTCGCCTCGACATCGATTTGCAACTCAGACGGGTTGTTCACGATCGCCACAAGGCTCGCGGACTCCGCGAGCGACAGATCGGCGGCCGATTTGCCGTAGTAGAACTTCGCCGCTGATTCGATGCCGTAGATCTGTCGACCGAAGAGCGCAATATTCAGATACCCGAGCAGAATCTCGTCCTTCGGGTACTTCTTCTCGATGGAGATCGCGTACTTCATCTCTTTGAGCTTGCGGTCGACGTCCTGACGCATCGCGTCTTCGTAGGCTTCCTTCTGCGCTTCCTTGTCGGGAATCGCGATGGCCTCCTGAATCAGCACGTTACGCACGTACTGCATCGTGATCGTCGATGCGCCCGAGAGGTTCTGCCCCGCTGCGTTCTGCAGCACGGCACGGGCCGTTGCGAGCACGTCGACGCCGCCGTGGGTGTAGAAGCGGGGATCCTCCTCTGCAACTGCAGCATCTTTCACGAACTGCGGAATCTGGGCCCACTCCAGCGTCTCGCGATCCTGATCGTAGAATGTCGCGACCTCGACATTATTTCCATCGCTCGTCGTAGCGAAGATCGACGACGGCTCGGCGAGCTTGCCCGGGTCCAGATGGTCGGGCAGGCTCTCGAAGATGCCGACTGCGGATTTCGTGGCCGTGCCGCTCAGAGCGACCACCGGAGTCACAGCTGCGGTGACGAGAACACCGGCGATCACGCTCATGGCGAGCGCGCCGAGGAGCCCGGCGAGGGCCCCTCCTGCGGTGCGAGGTTTCTGCGAGCGCACGCGCGAAGACTGAGATGTCTGACGGGTCATAGAATCAAGGGTAAGCGACGTAGCTGACAAAACAGCAACGCGCCCGTCCGCGTCGCGGCGATGCCGGTCGCCGGCACGCGCTGCACACCGTCTACCGAGGGAGATCCGCACGTGAGTGAATCCGCCGAAGCCGCCCCGACCTGGGAGTACTTCGTGACGCCGCTGCTGCTGCACAACGAGGCGCAGATTCTGAACAACTGGGGTGCGCAGGGGTGGGAGCTCGTGCAGATCATCGAGGGCCCGGCCGGCGGCAACGTCGCATACATGAAGAAGAGGAAGGCCTGATATGGCATCTGTGATCGAGGACCGGCTGCGCGAACTGGGATACGAGATCCCCGAGGTCGCAGCGGCGGTCGCCGCGTACGTGCCCGCGCTGCGTGACGGCAACTACGTGTACACGGCCGGCCAGCTCCCGTTCGTGAACGGTGCTCTGCCCGAGACGGGCAAAGTGGGTCTGGGAGCAGGGCTCGTGTCGCCCGAGCGAGCCGAGAAGCTCGCTCAGCTCTGCGCGTTGAACGCCCTCGCCGCCGCGCGAGGCGTCATCGGGTCGCTCGACAAGATCTCTCAGGTCGTGAAGGTCACTGCCTTCATCGCATCCGATCCATCGTTCACGGGTCAGCCCGCCGTCGCGAATGGTGCGTCGATGTTCCTGGGTCGCGTCTTCGGCGATCTCGGCATCCACGTGCGTTCAGCCGTCGGCGTCGCCGTCCTCCCGCTCGATGCGCCCGTCGAGATCGAATTCGTGTTCAAGATCGAGGACTGACACCGCGCGCTCCATGCAGCGAGCCCGCGCACGTGCGAAACGACCGAGGCCGGGAACCCTGAAGCGGGTTCCCGGCCTCGGTCGTGTGTCGCCTGCGGTTCGGTAACGTGCGGCTCAGTCGCCGCGTTCGTTGCGCACGCGATCCGAGATCGTCTGCATCACCGATGTGTCGGCGAGCGTGGTCGTGTCGCCGACCTCTCGGCCTTCTGCCGCGTCCTTGAGTAGCCGCCGCATGATCTTGCCCGACCGTGTCTTCGGCAGTTCGGAGACGATGAAGATCTGGCGCGGCCGCGCGATTGCACCGATCTGGGCTGCGACGTGCTTCTTCAGCTCGGGCTCGGCGTCATCGAGCGACAGGATGCTCTGCTGCGACTTCAGAATGACGAAGGCGACGACGGCCTGTCCCGTCGTCTCGTCATCCGCCCCGACGACCGCCGATTCGGCGACCGCGTGGTGCTCGACCAGCGCCGACTCGATCTCCGCGGTCGAGAGTCGGTGGCCCGAGACGTTCATCACGTCGTCGACGCGTCCGAGCAGCCAGACGTCGCCGTCCTCGTCGAGACGGGCGCCGTCGCCCGCGAAGTAGCGGTCGCCGAACTTCGCCCAGTAGGTGTCGATGAAGCGCTGGTCGTCGCCCCAGATCGTGCGCACCATCGACGGCCAGGGGCGCTGCACGACGAGCAGGCCGCCCTGCCCGTTCTCGACGGGGGCGCCATCCTCGCCGACCACCGTCACCGAGATCCCTGGCTGCGGCACCTGCGCGCTGCCCGGCTTCAGGTGCGTGAGGCCCGGCAGCGGTGAGATCATGATCGCGCCGGTCTCCGTCTGCCACCACGTATCAACGATGGGGGCGGTGCCCGCGCCGATGACCTCGCGGTACCAGCGCCACGCCTCGGGGTTGATGGGCTCGCCGACCGAACCGAGTACCCGGATCGACGAGAGGTCGTACTGCTCCGGAACCTGACGCCCGACCTTCATGCAGGCGCGAATGGCCGTGGGCGCGGTGTAGAAGATCGTCACACCGTACTTCTGAATGATCGACCACCAGCGGCCCCAATCGGGCGTCTCCGGGGTGCCCTCGTAGATCACCTGAGTCGCGCCGTTCGCGAGGGGACCGTAGACCACGTAGCTGTGCCCGGTGATCCATCCGATGTCGGCTGTGCACCAATACACGTCGGTGTCGGGCTTCAGATCGAAGACGTCGCGGTGGGTGGTCGACACCTGGGTGAGATATCCGCCCGAGGTGTGCAGGATGCCCTTGGGCTTGCCCGTGGTTCCCGAGGTGTACAGGATGAAGAGCGGGTTCTCGGCGGGGAAGCCCTGAGCTTCGTGCTCACCGTCGAATGCGGTGATCTCGCGGTGCCACCAAAGGTCGCGATCCTCATCGAAGGCGACGTCATTGCCCGCGCGTTCGACGACGAGCACGCGAGAGACGGTGCTACCTCCGCCGTTCAGCGCGAGCGCGTCGTCCACGGTCGGCTTCAGCGCGGACACGCGTCCCTTGCGCCATCCGCCATCGGCCGTGATCACGAGACGCGCCTCAGCGTCGTCGATGCGAGCGCGCAGACTTTCAGCGCTGAAGCCTCCGAAGACCACCGAGTGCGCTGCGCCGAGGCGCGCGACGGCGAGCATGGCGATCACCGTCTCCGGGATCATCGGCATGTAGATGGCCACACGGTCGCCCGCGGCGACGCCGAGGCTGGTGAGCATGTTCGCGGCGCGCTTCACCTCGTGCGTGAGCTCGGCGTACGTGAGGGTGCGCGTGTCGCCCGGTTCGCCCTCGAAGTGGAGCGCGACGCGGTCGCCGTTGCCAGCTGCCACGTGGCGATCGAGGCAGTTCGCCGCGACGTTCAGCTCGCCGTCCTGGAACCACTTCGCGAACGGCGGGTTCGTCCAGTCGAGCACCTCGCTGAACGGCTTCGTCCACTGCAGGTTCTGGGCCTGCTCCGCCCAGTACCCCTCGGGATCCTGCGCGGCCTTCCAGTAGACGGACGGGTCGGTGACGTTGGCCTGCTCGCGGAACTCCGGACTCGGAGCATACGTCTCCGCTGTTGCTCCCTCGGGGAGGTGGTGGCTTTCAATACTGCCGGTCTGATCGCTCATTGACGCCCTTATCTTCGATCGATTCCCGGGGCGATCGCTCGCTCCCGGCCCCTCAGTCGCGTACGGGATCCGTACCATCCCGAAAACGCAGAACCAGGCTATACCTTTCGTCTATCTCCGCTCACATCGGTGAGCCCGCGACGGTGATGCCGCGACTGCGCACAGATGCTCGGGCGAGTGGTCTGGCCGTGGCGAACCCTGCTGGTATGGGCTCATGCCCCCTGCTGAGATTCCGGATCACCCACGGCCGCCCGACCCACGGCTCTCGGTGTCGACACGATCTGCGGCGCTCAGTCGCGCTGCGAAGCGTTCGTTCGGCGGCCTGCTGCCCCTGCTGGATGACCCCGATCTGCGAGATCTCATCGTGCAGGTGCGCGGCGGCGCTGCTCGACTGTGGCTGGACCGATGCGGAGCGCTGCAGGAGGTGCCGGATTGGCAGGCCGATCCTGAAGCGGCGCACGGGTTGGCGACCGGGCTGATTGCTGCTGGCGGGCGCCACCTCGACGAGCTGCACCCCTGCGCCGACGTGAGGCTGGGTGATGGCATTCGAGTGCACGCAGTACTGCCCCCGATCGCCGTTGAGGGCGCGGCCGTATCGATTCGGCTGCCCCGCATCTCGCCCCCTCGGTTCGATGAACTCGTCGCGGGAGGCCTCTGCGCGACGAGCACGGCAGAGATGCTGCGCCGGGTGATCATCGACCGCAGCAACATTCTGATCACCGGAGGCACTGGAAGCGGAAAGACGACGGTGCTGGCCGCACTGCTGGATCTCGCCCCACCGCACGAGCGCATCCTCACGATTGAGGACGTGGCGGAGCTGCGGTTGAGGCATCCGCACGCCGTGTCTCTCGAAACGCGTCAGGCGAGCGCCGAAGGGGTCGGGGAGGTCTCGGTCGATCGGCTGCTGCGGGAAGCGTTGCGCATGCGGCCCGACCGCATCGTGCTCGGCGAGTGCCGCGGTGCCGAGATCTCGACGCTCTTGGCGGCACTGAACACCGGCCACGACGGCGGCGCCGGAACCCTCCACGCGAGCCGTCTGGAAGAAGTGCCCTCGCGCCTCGAAGCGCTGGGTGCGCTCGCGGGATGGACGCCGGAAGCGCTCGCTCGACAGGCCGTCAGTGCACTGCACGCGATCGTCCACGTCGAACGGGGTGCTCTCGGCCCTCGGGTGCGCGCCATCGGCGGTCTCGAGCTCACCGGTGACCGGTTGCTCGGAGTGCGAAGGGTGGTGGCGTAGCGCGTGTGGAAGCGACTCCGGTCCCTCGCCCGGTCACGAATCGCTTCGGCTTCGGGCACGGCTTCGAGCGTCACCGCGCATCAACGGAATGAGGCGACGGTCGTCGCGGAACGAGCAGCGGCGCTCCTTCGCGGGGGAGTGCCGCCCGGTCGGACGTTCGCGGTGATCGCCGCCGATGCAGAGCCGGCCTCTGCCACGGGAATCATCGCCGCCCGTGTGGCAGACGGAGTCCCGGTCGCCTCCGCGCTCGCGGCGACCCCCGATCCGGAATGGCGCGTGCTGGCAGTCGCCTGGCGCCTCGCCGAGGCATGCGGTGCTCCGCTCGCCCCCGCGCTCCAACGCATCGCGTATGCGCTGCGTGAACTCGACCAGTTGCGGGAACGACGTTCCGTGCTCCTGGCGGGTCCGCGGGCGACGGTGCGCATGGTTGCGGCCCTGCCGATCCTCGCGCTGCTGCTCGGCCTGCTGCTCGGATTCGATCCGATACCGGTGCTGTTCAGCGGGATGGGGGCGGCGATCGCGGCGATCGGCATCGGTCTGCTCGGCATCGGCGTGCACTGGTCTCGCGCCATGCAGCATCGAACCGCGAGTGACGATCACATCGCCGGTCTGCCGTTCGAACTGCTCTGGGTCGCGCTGGGAGGCGGCGCCCCTCCTTCCGCGGCACTGAGGCACGTGGTGGATCGCGTGGACCAGTACGGGGCTGAGTGGATCGCCTTCGACGACTTCTGTTCCGGGAGCCCGCTGCTGTCGACGATCGCCGCTGCGGAAGCCGCCGGTGTTCCGATGCGCCCGCTGCTGCTCGAACACGCGGGTGCAGAGCGCGTGGCCTCAGCTGCGCGACTGGAACGGGAGGCGGAACGCCTCGGCGTGCGCGTGCTGGTGCCCCTGGGGGTCTGCGTGCTGCCCGCCTTCATCGTGCTCGGCGTGCTGCCGGTGGTGCTGTCCATGTTCGGGGCTGTGTGATGCTTCCCGACAGCGTTCGTACTCCACAGGGGATGGCGATCGCATCGGCGTTCGGGTTCTCCACAGATCGTTCGTCGGGCCGCGTCGGGCCGAGCTTCTCCCGTGAGGATGGATGCACCGGCGATCGCCGGGGCCGTGCGAGGTCAAGGAGGTTCCCGATGCAGCCCACACTCCAACTCGTATCCGACCGAGGTGCGACATCCGTGGAAGGCGGATCCGAGCGCCGCCGCACACGTCTGCAGCGCGTCCGTCGCGGAGGCCGACGACGCGGGCGGGCGTTCGTCGGCGAGATGCGCGCGCTCGCCGACGATGAGCGCGGCGCCGTGACAGCGGAGTACGCGATTGTCATCATGGCCGCCGTAGCGTTCGCCGGTCTGCTGGTTGCCATCATGCGGTCGAGCGAGATCCGAGCGATGCTCGTGGAACTCGTCGAGAACGCCCTCGGCGCAGGGTCCTGATGCTCGCGGCGCTGCGGCACGACGAACGCGGCACGGTCACGGCGGAATTCGCGATCGTCGTGCCCGCAGTGCTCGCCGTACTCGGGCTCGTGATCGGCGGCATCTACGTGGCGGCGCATCGCATCACCCTCGTATCGGCGTCGGCTGAGATCGCGAGATCAGAGGCCCGCGGTGATGCCGAGCTCGCCCAGAAACATCTGGATTCGCTCGGTGATCGAGTGGAGATCGAACGTGTGGAAGACGGCGTGCTGCACTGCGTCACGCTTCGGTCGCGCCCGGGTGGAGGGCCCCTCGCCCGCATCGCGGTCGAATCGCGCTCGTGCGCCGCCCGAATCGGTGAGGGAGCGACCTCATGAGCGCACCGGCGACCCTCGTCTGCGCAGCCGCTGCGATATGTCTCGGCGTACCGATCATCGCGGCGTCGTCGCACCTCGAAGCCTCCCACCGTGCAGCAGGGGCCGCTGACGCGGCAGCGCTCGCCGCAGCCGACTCGGCCGCCGGGTTTCTCGCGGGAGACCCCTGTGACCTGGCGGGGGCTGTCACAAGTGCGATGAGCAGCGAACTCGTGTCCTGCGAGCTCGATCCCGCCCTCGCCGACGCCCGCGTGAAGGTGGTGGCGGACGGGCCGCTCGGGGCCGTCGTCGCTTCGGCGCACGCTGGTCCACCGCCGAGTTCCGCGATGCCGGGAGGTGCGGTCGGCGCAAATGGCTGGGCGTGGCCCAGCTCGGAGCCGGGCATCACGCAGGGGTTCCACGATGGTTACTCCATTGATCTCCGCGCGGTTGAAGGGTCACCGCTCTACGCTCCCTACGACGGCGTCGTCGTCGCAGCCGGAACGGACAGCGACGGGCCGCCCGAGAAGTGCGTCGCCGAACCCTCGTGGTGGCATGGCCCGAATCACACGATCATCATCAGACACAGCTATCGGGGGGAAGTGCTCTTCAGTTCCCACAATCACGTGGCCCCCGGATCGACCGACGCCTTCGGGCTATCGCCGGGCACTGCAGTGCGAGCCGGACAACCGGTGGCCCTCGCAGGTATGAGCGGATGCACGTCGGGGCCGCACTCGCACTTCACGCTGTCGACCACCCCGTCGAACGCGTTTCCCGACGTGAATCCATACCTCTATATCGGTGGCCCTGAGATCCGTTGATGCAGTGCGCAGAAACTCCGATGCGGGTACTTCGGCCGGCGACGGACATAATGAAGAGAGAACATGCGTGGAATCCCGCAGGTGGATTCTCACGCCAGAATGTGTATCGTGTCGGAGCAGAACCCTCAGCCGGTCCTGGCGGAGCAGCCCTACACTGCGTGAAGCAACGAAGGAGACCCGTGAAGGGTACGAAGAAACTCGTCATCGTCGAGTCACCGACCAAGGCGAAGACCATCGGCGGCTACCTCGGAGACGACTACGAGGTCATTGCATCGGTCGGACACGTTCGTGATCTCGCCGAGCCTTCGGCCCTGCCCGCGGAGCTCAAGAAGGGCGCATTCGGGAAGTTCGCGGTCGATGTCGAGAACGACTTCGCCCCGTACTACGTTGTCAATGACAACAAACGCAAAACGGTCTCCGAGCTGAAGCGCGCGCTGAAGGGTGCCGACGAGCTGTGGCTCGCAACTGATGAGGACCGCGAGGGCGAGGCCATCGCGTGGCACCTCCTCGAGGTGCTCCAGCCCAAGGTGCCGGTGCATCGCATGGTGTTCCACGAGATCACGCAGGACGCCATCGAACAGGCCAAGCAGAACACGCGCGACCTCGACACGGCGCTGGTCGATGCGCAGGAGACGCGACGCATCCTCGATCGCCTGTACGGGTACGACATCTCTCCGGTGCTCTGGCGCAAGGTCGCGCCCAAGCTCTCCGCAGGCCGAGTGCAGTCGGCGGCGACGCGACTCGTCGTCGACCGCGAGCGCGAGCGCCAGGCGTTCCGCGCTGCCGAGTACTGGGACCTCACCGCGACCTTCCGACCCGACGACAGCGCTACCGACACCACGGCGTTCCAAGCCAGGCTCGTGCGGCTCGACGCCCAGCGCGTCGCCACCGGCGGCGACTTCGGTGACGACGGCAACCTGACGGCTCGTGCGTCGAAGGCGGGGGTCATTCCGCTGGAGCAGGAGCGTGCCGAGCGCCTCGCATCCCTGCTCGCTGCGGACGCCAGGGGAGAAGTCGTCTCCGTCGAGACGAAGCCGCACACGCGTCGCCCTGCAGCGCCGTTCACCACGTCGACGCTGCAGCAGGAGGCCTCTCGCAAGCTCCGCTACAGCTCACGGCAGACGATGTCGTTCGCGCAGTCGCTGTATGAGAACGGCTACATCACGTACATGCGTACCGACTCGCCCTCGCTCTCGAAGCAGGCAGTGCAGGCGGCCCGGTCGCAGGCTGCGGAACTGTACGGCGCGCAGACGCTGCCCGAGAAGCCGCGCGTGTACACGGGCAAGTCGAAGGGCGCCCAGGAGGCGCACGAGGCGATCCGGCCGGCCGGTGAAGTGTTCCAGCGTCCGAGCTCTCTCAAGGGGAAGCTCACGCAGGGCGAATTCGCGCTGTACGAGTTGATCTGGAAGCGCACGGTTGCCAGCCAGATGGCAGACGCCAAGGGCTCCACCGACACCGTGACCCTCTCGGCACAGGTGTCGGAGGCCGGAAGCGCTGCACCGACCGCTGCGGAATTCACCACCAGTGGCACCGTCATTACCTTCCCCGGATTCCTCCTCGCATACGAGGAAGGTCGCGATGAGAACCGCGGCGACAAGTCCGGCGATCAGAATGCGAAGCTCCCGCAGTTGTCCTCGGGTCAGGGGCTCGGCATCGAAGAGCCGACCGCGAAGGGCCACGAGACGAGCCCGCCGCCGCGCTACACGGAGGCCAGCCTCACCAAGCGACTCGAAGAACTCGGCATCGGCCGTCCGTCGACGTACGCTGCGATCATCAGCACGATCATGGATCGCGGTTACGTCACGAAGAAGGGGCAGGCGCTCGTTCCCAGCTGGATCGCCTTCTCCGTCGTACGACTCCTGGAAGAGCACTTCAGCGAGCTCGTCGACTACGACTTCACAGCCGAGATGGAGAACGACCTCGACCGCATCGCCTCGGGCGAGGCGGATCGCGGCAAATGGCTCGGCGAATTCTACTTCGGCACCGACGCGCACCCCGGCCTGCGCGGCGTCGTCGACAACCTGGGCGAGATCGACGCGCGTGCGATCAACACGATCAAGATCGATGATGAGATCTCGCTCCGCAACGGCAAGTACGGCCCGTACCTCGAGGTCTTCGACGACAAGTGCGAGGTCGATGAAGACGGCGTGGTGAAGCCGCGCAGCGTCAACATCCCCGACGGCCTCGCGCCCGATGAACTGACGCCTGCCAGAGCCCACGAGCTCGCCGACGCCGAACCGGCCGAGGATCGCGTCGTCGGTCTCCACCCGCAGACTTCGAAGCGCATTGTCGCGAAGAACGGGCGCTTCGGTCCCTACGTCACCGAGCTCCCCGATGAAGGCGAGGAACTGCCGAAGGGCCAGAAGCCCCGCACGGCGTCCCTGTTCAAGAGCATGGACCCCGCCACGATCGAGCTCGACAGCGCGGTCGCGCTGCTCGACCTTCCCCGTGTCGTCGGAGTGGACCCCGAGTCCGAGGCTGAGATCACCGCGCAGAACGGGCGCTACGGCCCGTACCTGAAGAAGGGAAGCGATACGCGATCGCTTCCGAGCGAGGATGCGATCTTCTCGATCGATCTCGCCGGAGCCCAGGAGCTGTTCGCTCAGCCCAAGTACGGCGCCAAGCGCGCGTCGAGCGCGCTGAAGGAATTCGATGCCGACCCCGTGAGCGGCAAGTCGATCAAGGTCAAGGACGGCCGTTTCGGTCCGTACGTCACCGACGGTGAGACGAACGCGACGATCCCGCGCGGCGACAGCGTGGACGAGATCGACTTCGCCCGCGCCGTCGAGCTCCTGGCGATCAAGCGCGCGAAGGGCCCCGCGAAGAAGAAGGCTCCCGCGCGGAAGCCCGCGACGAAGAAGGCGGCGGCGAAAAAGCCTGCAGCGAAGAAGCCGGCGACGAAGAAGCCTGCAGCGAAGAAGTCCGCTTCGGGCGCGAAGGCGGTGGACCCGGCGCGCTCGGCAGCTGCGAAGAAGGCGGCGGCGACCCGAGCCGCGAACCGAGCTGCCGCAGAGTCCCAGGCATAACGACGAGTGCGGCCGCGTGCGGTCGCGGAGGAGCACATGAGCGGAACCTTCATCACCCTCGAAGGCGGCGACGGCGCGGGGAAGACGACGCAGGCGGAGTTGCTCGAGCAGTGGCTCGAGGGCCGCGGGCTCGAAGTCGTCCGCACCCGTGAGCCGGGCGGCACCCGTCTCGGAACCGAAGTGCGTCGCCTCCTGTTGCACGGTGGCGACGAGATCGGAGAGGTCGACGAGCGCGCTGAAGCCCTGCTCTACGCCGCAGACCGCGCCCAGCACGTCGCAAAGGTCGTGCGCCCCGCACTCGAGCGGGACGCAGTGGTGGTGCAGGACCGGTACATCGACTCCTCGCTGGCGTACCAGGGGGCGGGGCGCGTGCTCGACGTCGACGAGGTGCGCCGCATCAGCGAGTGGGCGACCGGGGGACTCTGGCCGGACCTGACGATTCTGCTCGACCTCGACCCCGAGACCAGCTCCGGCCGCCGCCGCGACCGCGGTGGGAGCAGCGACCGCCTCGAGTCAGAAGCAGTGGACTTCCATACGGCGGTGCGCGACGGCTTCCGTGCGCTCGCGAAGGCGGACCCGCACCGCTTCTTCACCATCGATGCTGCACTGCCCGTCGATGAGATCCACACGCGCATCGTGGGACGCGTTTCGGGGTTCCTTACGCGGTGACGCCGGCGCTCAGGTCAGTGGAGCGAGACAAACGTCCGAGCCGTCTGACGATGAGGAAGCCCTCGGCGAGATTGACGGGTTAGTCGTCGATCTCCACCACGTCGCCGGTGAACGCGTCAACGTCGATCTCACGATCTTTGCCCTCGAAGTCCACCTGGTAGACGAGCCTTCCGTCAGAGTGGGTGAGGGTCCAACTCTCGACAGGCCCGTCGATGATCGTGTTCGCGCTCTGCATCGCATCCTGCGCGTCGATCACGTCAGAGAGGGAGATCGCGGGGTCAGCCGGATCGAATGAATCCGATCGTTCGATGCGCGAATCGAGCAACACTCCGTCCGTAGCGTCCACCACGACGTCCGCTTCGTTCTCCGCCGTGGCGAGTTCAACTCGGTACACGACGCCACTGCGGGTGGTGGTGAGTTCAAGTGATTGCAGATCACCCGGGTGTGATTCCTGAGCAGTGGCTACGGCCTCTCGGGGCGTCACTCCGGGTGTGTGGTTCCGCAGATCCGTGGACGACGAAGAACTCTCGTTCGCTCGTTCCGAGGGCGCCGATGTCGCAGGCGCCGGAGAATGGCTCTCGGTGCTACCAGTGCCGCCTCCACACCCAGAAAGCAGGAGGGCGGCAACGAGGGTGGCGGGCAATGCAAGTGCAGTGGTTCGACGATTCATTGGTGTTCCTTTAAAGCGCGCGGGACAGGTTCATGTGCTTCCAGGGCGTGCGCCCACGTGAAGACACTGGGTTCGACGATAGGGTGACGAACGGACGGAACATCTCGGGTGCGTGCGTGGTCAGCTGAAAATCAGTAGGACTGCAAGGGGATTTCCGCGCATGATGGTCGGAAAAGCAGTGTTGTGGGGTGCACTCGCGGGAATGTCCACACATTCGCGCGGCCGATCATGGCGCTGCCACCCGTCCGATCCACCCACCCGGGGCCAGTGGGGGCGTTCTCGGGCAACGTCCCCCACCGACTCCGAAGTTCGCGGGTACGAACGAGAGCGGGGCGCGCCGCGGCACGAACTCCGCCGCTCGCGCGTCTGTGCTGAGTGAAAATCCGGAGCTAGCCGCCTCCCCGCGCTTCGCTCCGTGGGCTGGCGCTGTAGCGCCACCGCGGTCGCCAGCCGAACGCGGTGCGTTCAGCCGATGACCGCCACCCCCGCGCTTCGCTCCGTGGGCTGGCGCTGTAGCGCCACCGCGGTCGCCGGCCGAACGCGGTGCGTTCAGCCGATGACCGCGCCGAAGCGATCGGGAAGGGTGGCGCGAGACGCGGCGCCGAGCTCGGAGAGCGGCAGGGTGAAGCGATCCTGCACCTCGATCGCGGCATCCGCCCCCGCACCATCCGTGACACCGATGCGCAGCACCGGGAAATCGCGGCCCGAGCAGAGCCCGCGGAACTTCACCTCTTCCTCGTGCGGCACCGCGACGAGCACGCGCGCCTGAGATTCCGAGAAGAGTGCAGCGGTGGCGTCGACGTCGTCGCGCGACATGATCTCCTCGATCCACACGCGGGCACCGACGCCGAAGCGCAGCGCGCCATCGGTGAGTGCCTGAGCGAGGCCGCCCTCCGAAAGATCCACAGCCCCGGAGATGAGTCCGCCCTGTGCGCCCGCGTGCAGCAGCTCGGCGAGCGCGCGCTCCTCGGCCAGGGAAGCGATCGGCGGGCGGCCGCCGAGGTGATCGTGCACGGTCTCGGCCCAGGCTGATCCGTCGAGCTCGTCGCGGGTGGTGCCGAGCAGGTAGAGGTGCTCGCCCTGATCCTGCCATCCGCTGGGCACGCGGCGCGCGACGTCATCGATGATGCCGAGCACGCCGACGACGGGCGTCGGATAGATCGGGGTGTCGCCGGTCTGGTTGTAGAGCGAGACGTTGCCGCCGGTGACGGGCACCTCGAGAGCGAGGCACGCATCCGAGAGTCCTTCGACCGAGCGCGAGAACTGCCACATGACCTCGGGGTTCTCGGGGCTGCCGAAGTTCAGGCAGTCGGTGACGGCGGTGGGAACGGCGCCGGACGTGGCGACGTTGCGGTACGCCTCGGCGAGTGCGAGCTGCGAGCCGACGTACGGGTCGAGCTGGCAGTAACGGCCGTTCGCATCGGTGGCGATGGCCACGCCGAGGCCGCTCTCCTCATCGACGCGGATCATGCCTGCGCCGTCGGGGAACGCGAGCGCCGTGTTGCCGAGCACGTACTTGTCGTACTGGTTCGTCACCCACGAGACATCGGCCTGGTTGGGCGATGCGGCGACGGCGATCATCTGCGAGCGCAGCTCATCGCCGGAGTCCGAACGCGCCAGGCCCGAGGCGTTGACGCCGGAAGCCTGCAGCGCATCGATCCATGCGGGGTACTCGACGGGGCGCTCGTAGACGGGGCCGTCGACGGCCACAGTCGAAGGATCGACGTTGACGATCTCCTCACCGCGCCAGTTGATGACGAGGCGGCCGGTGTCGGTGACCTCGCCGAGCACGCTCGTCTCGACGTCCCACTTCGCGGTCACGGCGAGGAACGCGTCGAGCTTGTCGGGGTGCACGACCGCCATCATGCGCTCCTGGCTCTCCGACATGAGGATCTCCTCGGCTGTGAGCGACGGATCGCGCAGCAGCACGCTGTCGAGCTCGATGAACATGCCGCCGTCGCCGTTCGCCGCGAGCTCGGAGGTCGCGCACGAGATGCCAGCGGCACCGAGATCCTGAATCCCCTCGACGAGCTCATCGCGGAAGAGTTCGAGGCAGCACTCGATGAGCACCTTCTCAGCGAACGGATCGCCGACCTGCACGGCCGGGCGCTTGGTCGGCCCGCCCTCGCTGAAGCTGTCGGAGGCGAGGATCGACGCCCCGCCGATGCCGTCGCCACCCGTGCGAGCGCCGAAGAGCACGACCTTGTTGCCTGCGCCGGAGGCGTTCGCGAGGTGCAGATCCTCGTGGCGCAGTACGCCGACGCCGAGCGCGTTGACGAGCGGGTTCGCCTGGTAGACGCTGTCGAAGACCGTCTCGCCGCCCAGGTTCGGGAGGCCGAGGCAGTTGGCGTACGACGAGATGCCTGAGACGACGCCGTGCACGACGCGTGCCGTATCCGGGTCATCGATCGCGCCGAAGCGCAGCTGATCCATGACCGCGACGGGGCGAGCCCCCATCGAGATGATGTCACGGATGATGCCGCCGACGCCGGTCGCGGCTCCCTGGAACGGCTCGATGTACGAGGGGTGGTTGTGGCTCTCGACCTTGAAGGTCACTGCCCAGCCCTCGCCGATGTCGATGACGCCGGCGTTCTCACCCATGCCGACGAGCAGACGCTCGCGCATCTTGTCGTTGACCTTCTGGCCGAACTGCCGGAGGTAGATCTTCGACGACTTGTACGAGCAGTGCTCCGACCACATCACCGAGTACATGGCGAGCTCGCCGGAGGTGGGGCGCCGGCCGAGGATCTCGCGGATGCGGTCGTACTCGTCGGGCTTCAACCCGAGTGCGCCGTACGGCTGCTCCTTCTCGGGCGTCGCGATCGCATCGGCGACCGTGTCGGGGCGGGGGCCGCTCTGGGTGGCGTCGATGTCTGTCACGCTCGATGTGCTCCGTGGATCGGGGGTGGTTTCGGCGCACGGGAGCGCCGAACGTACGGGGTTCAGTCTACGTGGTCGCGTCACCCGGCTCATCCCGTACTGCTCCCTCGTCGTGGGAGCATTCCCGAGCCCGCAGGGCTGACAGTCTAGGGTGGAGATTGTCAGCAGATCAGGGGAGACTGAACGCCATGAGCGATCCGAATACTCACGCAGCAGGCCAGACGCCCGTTCCGCAGCCGAGCGATCATACGCAGGCCCCGTCGTACACGCCGGACGGAGCGCGCCAGGCGTCGCGGCAGGCCGCACGGCCCACGGCGGGCCCGGCCTCCGGGGCGGCGAATCAGCAGCGCAAGCTCTCGACGTTCTTGAAGGTCAGCATCATTCTGCTCGCCGGTCTGACCATCGCCTCGATCTCGTTGCTGTTCATCGGTGACTTCGAGGGCAAATTCGAGCGCGTCTTCTCGACGTTCGCGCTGTTCGCGGTCTTCGTCATCTTCACGGCGCTCGACACGCGGCGGGAGCAGAAGTCCGAGTGGTACGCGCCGGTCGCCCTCATCGCGAACGCCTACATCCTCGGCCTGCTGATGATCGTCATCTGGATGACGCCTTACAACCCGTACTCCTTGCTCTGGGAGATCTTCTGGAAGTCGTTCTTCGTGATTCTCGTCACGCGACTGGTCATCCTCTGCGCGCAGCTTCTGCTGCGGGTCGGAGCCGAGCGCTCCGAGACGATCACGCGGTTCGCCTTCGTGACGAGCGTGCTCGCGGTGCTCTCGGGCATTCTGTTCACCGCGCCGGTCGGCATCGAGGCATTCGAGCTCAATGTGCCGGATATGTACTGGAAGATCGCGACCGCGATCCTGATCCTGACCGCGCTCGGCCTGTCGATCACCCTGCTGCTCCGCTGGTTCTTCGGCGCGGATGAGCGTGATGCGGCTCGAGCCGCTCGCGGCAGCATGCGTCAGGGCGCGCCGGCGCCGTACATCGCGCAGCAGCCCCACGGGCGCGCGCAGCAGCAGCGAGCGCAGCAGCAGAACTCCCAGGCGCAGCAGGCGCAGCAGCAAGCCCAGATGCAGCAGCAGCAAGCCCAGATGCAGCAGCAGCATCAGTTGCAGCAGCAGTCCCAGCTGCAGCAGCCCCAGGCGCAGCCGAGCGGCCAATCCGAGCTGCTGCCCTGGCCGACCTTCGCCGACGGCCGCCCGATTCCGGCCGGCCCAGACGGCCAGCCCGACTTCTCGGTGCCGGGCGCGCCTCGTCCGCCCCAGGCGGGGTAACCGCCCGCGAGACAGGGCTGCGGCAATCCGGAGTTCATTCCGGGCCGTTCTTCACTGCTCCCTGGGCAGTGGGCTTCGATGAGATCGAGTGCCTACTGCACAGGGAGCAGTGGTTCGTCATGCACGGGATGCACTCGCTCGGCTCCCTCCGGAGGCTCAAGAATTGAAATCCATAACACCCGTCTGACCGGGGGCGATGCCGATCTGATCGGCTGAGGCGAACCCCTTCGGCTTGAACATCAGATGAAACGTTGGCTAGGCTAACTCGGGGCCGCGAGAACGTGCGCGGCCTCTGCGATCCGATGCAGTCGTCGGCGCAGATCGATGAGGCCCGAGACGAAAAGAGCAGCCATCGTGTCCACCCAGATGTTGCGCGGCGCGAGCTTCGCAGCCCTTGCCCTGACCGCTGCGTTCACGCTGTCGGCGTGCGCCCCCGGCGCGGAGGCGAACGAGGAGCATGCCGTGCCGGCCGAGACCACGGTGACCATCACCGACAACCACGGCGAGGTCGAGGTCCCCGTGAACCCCGAGCGCGTCGTCGCGCTCGACAACCACGTGTTCGAGACCCTCGATGAGTGGGACGTTCCACTGGTCGCGGCTCCGAAGGGCATCATGGGCACCGCGTGGCCCGACTACACGGACGACGCCGAGGTGGCAGACGTCGGGACGCATCGCGAGCCGGACCTCGAAGCCATCGTCGCCGCTCAGCCCGACCTCATCATCGGCGGCTACCGCTTCTCCGAGTCGTACGACACGATCGTCGAGCAGAATCCCGACGCAGCCGTCATCGAGATCGCACCTCGCGACGGTGAGGACCCGATGGAGGAGCTCAAGCGCGAGACCGAGATTCTCGGGCAGATCTTCGATCGAGAGGACGAGGCCGCAGAGATCACGTCCGAGCTCGACCAGTCGATCGCCGATGCGAAGCAGGCCTACAACGGCACCGACTCCGTGATCGGGCTCATCACCTCGGGGGGAAAGATCGAGTTCGCCGCTCCCGTCACCGGCCGCAGCGTGGGGCCCGTGTTCTCGGCTCTCGGCCTGAAGCCCGCGATCGAGCAGCAGGCGGAGGACACGTCGCACGGCGACGACATCAGCGTCGAGGCGATCGCAGCGGCGAACCCCGACTGGATCGTCGTGCTGGATCGCGATGCGTCATTCGCCGAACCAGAACCGGGAGCTGTGCCGGCGGATGAGCTGATCGCCGGCTCTGAAGCGCTGCAGGGTGTGACGGCCGTCGAGCAGGATCAGATCGTGTACCTCGACTCCGACTTCTACCTGACGGAAGACATCCAGGCGTACACCGAGCTGTACGAACAGCTGCAGGAGGCGTTCGCCGGCGCATGAGCGTGACGCAGCAGGCAGCGCCAGCAGCCAGGGACGGGGCCCGCACCGATGGTGCGGGCCCCGCTCGCCGTTCGCGCTGGAAGGGCTCCCTCGCGCTGGTCCTCGCGATCCTCATCGTCACGGGCCTGCTCGTCGCGTCGCTGCTCATCGGGGCGTACGACATCGCGGGCGGTGAGCGCGGCGGCGAGATGTTCTGGATCACCCGAGTGCCGCGCACCCTGGCGCTGGTGCTGGCCGGTGCGGCTCTGGCGACCAGCGGTCTCGTGATGCAGATGCTCACGCAGAACCGCTTCGTCGACGCGACGACCTCCGGCACCACCGAATGGGCGGCGCTCGGACTCCTCCTCACGGTGCTGATCGCGCCCCAGGTGGGCCTCGTCGGCCGGATGATGATCGCCAGCCTCTCGGCGTTCGTCGGCACGCTCGTCTTCATGGCGATCCTGCGTCGCATCGTCATTCGCACGACGTTGGTGGTGCCGCTGATCGGGATCATGCTCGGCGCCGTGGTGAGCGCGCTGACGACATTCCTCGCTGCGCAGTTCAACCTCCTGCAGATGATCGGCACCTGGTTCATGGGCAGTTTCACGGCGGTGGTGCGCGGACGGTATGAGGTGCTCTGGATCGTCGCCATCGTCACGCTGCTGGTCTTCGTCCTCGCCGACCGCATCACCGTCGCCGGCCTCGGCAAAGATGTCGCGACGAGCGTCGGCGTGCGCTATGAAGTGGTGCTGGTCGCCGGCACGGCGCTCGTCGCGGTGGCGGCGGGAGTGACGACGGTGGTCGTCGGGTTCCTGCCGTTCCTCGGCCTCGTGGTGCCCAACGTCGTCGCCATGATCCGCGGCGATAACGTGCGCAGCAACCTGCCATGGGTGTGCCTCGGCGGCATCGCACTCGTGACCGTGTGCGATGTGATCGGGCGCACCGTGCGCATGCCGTTCGAGGTGCCCGTCTCCATGGTGCTCGGCATCGTCGGATCGGCGGCCTTCATCACGATTCTGCTGAGGCAGCGCAATGCGTAGCGTGGTGGGGGAGCAGCGGCTCGCAGGATTGCCGCGCGGCAGCCGTTCACGGCGCGCATGGGTCGCCGAGCACCGCGCGGTGCTCCTGGTCGGTGCGACGGCGGCCGCGCTCGCCATCGCGATCCTGGTCTACGGCAATCCGGCGGCCCCCGGATCGGACGGGTTCTGGATCATCGTGCGCTCCCGGCTCACGTCGCTCGGAACCATCGCGCTCGTCTCGGTGTGCCAGGCGGTCGCGACCGTGCTCTTCCACACGGCGACGGCGAATCGGATCCTCACCCCCTCGATCCTCGGGTTCGACGCGCTGTACGTGCTGTCGCAGACGGCGCTCATGTTCGTCTTCGGCATGGCGGCGGTCGGCATGGAGGGGATCCCGAAGATCATCGCGCAGAGCCTCCTCATGATCGCGTTCGCGACGGTGCTCTACGGGTGGTTATTCTCGGGGAAGCGGGCGAACCTCCACCTGCTGCTGCTCGTCGGCGTGGTGCTCGGCATCGGATTCGGCTCACTGTCGACATTCATGCAGCGCCTGCTGACTCCCAGTGAATTCGACGTGCTCAGCGCGCGCCTCTTCGGCAGCATCGGCAAGGGAAACCCCGATTACCTTCCGATCGCCGGCGCAATCGTCGCCGTGCTGCTGGTGATCATCTGGCGGAGGCGCCGCCTCCTCGACGTCGTCGCGCTCGGTCGCGATGTGGCGACCGGGCTCGGGGTCGCGTACCGCAAGGAGGTCGTGCTGATCCTCGTGACCGTCGCGGTGCTGATATCGATATCGGCGACGATGGTGGGGCCGATGACGTTCTTCGGGTTCCTCGTGGCGACGATCGCGTACCAGTTCACCCGGGAGGATCGGCATGCCGAAACGCTCCCGCTCGCCATCGGCGTGGCGCTCGTCACGCTGCTGGGCGCCACCTTCGTGCTGAAGCACGTGTTCGCCGCCGCGGGGCTGGTGACCGTGATCATCGAGTTCGCCGGCGGTCTCCTGTTCCTCGCGATCCTGTTGAGAAAGGGGCTCAGATGATGAGCTGTCCCACTGTTCGCCGACCGAGAGGCGACCGCGCATGATCGCCCTCACGGGGGTCGAGAAGCACTACGCCGGGCACCGCGTGCTCGGCCCCATCGATCTCACCATCGAACGCGGCGGAGTCACGGCGCTGATCGGACCGAACGGGGCCGGGAAATCGACCATGCTCACGATCATCGGGCGACTGCTCGACGCCGACTCCGGCAGGGTGACGATCGGCGACCTCGACGTGCGCGCTGCGAAACCGCGCGAACTCGCGCGCGCGGTGTCGATTCTGCGCCAGGAGAACCACTTCATGTCGCGCCTCACCGTGCGGCAACTCGTCACCTTCGGGCGCTTCCCGCACTCCGCGGGACGACTCACCGAAGCCGACGCGCACGCCATCGCCTCCGCCATCGAATTTCTCGATCTCACGGCCATGGAGCATCGCTTCATCGACGAGCTCTCCGGCGGGCAGCGACAGCGGGCGTTCGTCGCGATGGTGCTCGCCCAGGACACGGACTACGTGCTGCTCGACGAGCCGCTCACGGGGCTCGACATGCGCCACGCCGTCTCGATGATGGCGCAGGTGCGAGCCGCGGCCGATGCGCTGGGCAAGACCGTCGTGCTCGTCATCCACGATGTCAACTTCGCCGCGGCGTACGCCGATCGGATCGTGGCGCTCGCCGAGGGCCGCGTGGTCGCGTCCGGTACGCCCGACGAGATCTTCACCCCGGAGGTGCTGCAGCGCGTCTTCGACACTCCCGTCGAGGTCGTCGAGCACGGCGGGGGGCGTATCGCGGTGTACTACCGCCCGTAGAGCTCGGACGCTGGGCGTGACGTCCCGGACGCGACCCGACGCGAGAGCGCGCGCGCCCCGCCCAGCGCGGTCAGGAGCGTTCGGCAGACTCCAGACCGAAGAGCGCGGAGAGCGCTTCGGAAGCCTCCGATGCTCGCCCCTCCCGGCCGAGCGACCGGATGCGCGTGGTGGGGGCGTGCAGCAGGCGGCCGGTGAGGCGCCGCAGCGCCGCCTCGACATCGGCGGCAGTCGCATCATCCTCGTCGTCTCCGGTGCGACGGGCGCGGCACAACTCGTCTTCCAGGATCGCGTTCACATGGCCGCGCAGCGCGAGCAGTACCGGCAGGGTGTCGCGCTCCGCCTGAGATGCGCCGAACTCGACCGCAGCATCGTGGACGATCTCGAGGGCCTCGTGCTCGGTGCCGAGCTCGGTCACCGGAGCGTGCCGTGCGACAGTTTCGAGATCGAGCAGTTCGATGCCGTCGATGCGGGTGACGGCCGGGTCGATATTGCGAGGCATGCCGAGGTCGATGAGGAGGCGCGGCGAGACCGGCCTCGAGATCCCAGTCGTCGCCGTCGCGCCCGGTTCCCGAGGCGCGAAATCGGCCTCGGTGAGCAGTGGCTCCTCGGTTCGGCTGCACGCGATGATCACATCAGCGGCGTCGAGCGCGCTGCGCAGCTCGGCGGGATCGACGGGGGTGAGGTCGTGGCGCTCGGCGTACGCTGCCGCCCGGCCGGAGGGGGAGTGCACGCTGATGCGTTCGGCGCCCCGTGATCGCAGCGCCGCGATCGTCGCGCCGGCGTACGCGCCCGTGCCGATGAGCAGCACGCGGGCGTCCTGCCAGACGGGCACCCGGCTCTCCGCGAGCCGGAGGGCGAGACGCACGAGCGAGCGCCCCTGGGAGTGGATCTCCGTGCGGTGCTTGACGGTGCGCGACGTGCGCGTGGCCGTCTGGAAGAGGCGTTCGAGGTGGTGCGTCACCGTGCCGCGCTCGCGAGCGTCGACGTGGGCGCGGCGCACCTGCCCGGCGATCTCCTCCTCGCCGACGACCGCTGATTTGAGACCGGACGCAACGGCGAAGAGATGCTCGGCGGCGCGGTGATCCAACTCGACATCGACCGCCATGGAGAGCGATGACACCGGCACGCCGGCGACCTGCGAGATCAGTTCGACCATCGCCTCGTTCGTGTCCCGCCCGGCCTGCGCGTACACCTCGAAGCGGTTGCAGGTCGACAGCACCACGACGCCGTCGAGGTCATTCGACGCGGTCAGCGCCTCGGTGATCTCCGGGGTGCGCGCAGTGAGGCGCTCCAGCAGAGGGAAGGAGCACCCGCGGTGATCGAAGGAGAGGCACAGCAGCATAGATAATCGATACGTTTTCTGATCAGGGATTCGTGGTTGTTTCGCGCGGCATTTCGCTCGAATCTGAACACATCAGATGTGACACATCAGATCTATAAGCTAGCATCTCGACCGATGAACTTCCTCCCAGCTTCGCACCCGCTCGTCGACGGCCGAACGGGCGACGCGCCATTGATCCGAGCCCTGAGGGGCGACCGACCCGAGTCTACGCCGGTCTGGTTCATGCGCCAGGCCGGTCGCTCGCTGCCCGAGTACCGCGCCATCCGCGCCGACCACCGCATGCTCGATGCGTGCCTCACCCCTGAGCTGGCCAGCGAGATCACGCTGCAGCCCGTGCGTCGGCACGGCGTCGACGCCGCGGTGTTCTTCAGTGACATCGTCGTGCCGATGAAGCTGGTCGGGGTGGACGTCGATCTCGTCGCCGGCCGAGGGCCCGTGTTCGCGAACCCGGTGCGCACCGCGGCTGACGTCGCACGGGTGCGCGAGGAGTTCACCCCCGAGCGGCTGCGGGCGGCGCTCGACCCGGTGCGCGACGCGGTGCGTCTGACCGCCGAGGCGCTCGGCAGCACACCGCTCATCGGCTTCACGGGCGCACCGTTCACCCTGGCCGCGTACCTCGTCGAAGGCGGTCCCTCGCGCGACCACCTGCGGGCCCGCACCCTCATGCACGCCGACCCCGAGACCTGGGCGGCGTTGCTCGACTGGGTCGCCGACCTCTGCGGCGTGTTCCTCGAAGCGCAGGTCGAGGCGGGCGCGAGCGCCGTGCAGCTGTTCGATTCGTGGGCCGGATCGCTGTCGCCTGCCGACTACCGCGATCGAGTCGCCCCCGCCTCTCGGCGCACGCTCGAGCCCGTGCGCCGGCTCGGTTACGCAGCGGGTGAGGGGTACGCGGCCGCGGCGCGCGCCGTCCCGATCATCCACTTCGCCGTCGGTTCCGGCCACCTGCTCGAAGAGCTGGCCGAGGTCGGCGTGGACGCGCTCGGCGTCGACTGGCGCACGCCGCTCGACGAGGCGAACCGCAGGCTCGGCGGCGCTTTCCCGTTGCAGGGCAATATCGATCCCGCGTATCTCGGTGCTGCGACCGACGTGCTCGAAGCCCACGTCTCCGACGTGCTGCGCCGGGGCCGCAGTGCGCCCGCCCACGTGCTGAATCTCGGTCACGGGGTTCCGCCGGAGACCGACCCCGATGTGCTCACCCGCATCGTCTCGTTCGCCCATGGAGCCTGACTCTCCCCGACCGCGCATCGCCGTCGTCGGCGGTGGCGTCTCCGGCTTGACTGCGGCGCGCGAGCTCGCCGTAGCGGGCGCCGACGTGGTCGTGATCGAAGGCTCCGAGCGGCTCGGCGGCCGCATCCGGGGCGCCGCGCTCGCCGGAACGACGATCGACATCGGCGCCGAGTCCTTCGCGACCCGCGGAGGCACAGTGGCCGAGCTGATCGACGAACTCGGCCTGTCCGACCAGGTCGTGCGGCCCGCGCCGCTCGGCTCCTGGGTGATCGACGGTGCGCGGTCAATCCCGCTGCCGGCCGCCGGGACCCTCGGGATCCCCGCCCAGCCGCTCTCCCGCGCCACCGTTCGCGCGCTGGGGATGCCGGGCGCACTGCGGGCCGCCGTGGAGCCGCTGCTGCCCCGAAGCGTCGGGAGCGAGGCCGGATCGCTCGCCGAGCTCGTGCGCGCGCGGCTCGGATCACGCGCCCTGCATCGCCTCGTACGGCCCGTTGCGCTCGGCGTGTACTCGGCCGACCCTGAGCGCCTCGGTGTGGCCACCGTGCCGGGGCTCGCCGCGGCCTACGCGAAGCGGGGAACGCTCATCGCCGCCGCTCGTGATCTGCGAGACGGCCAGGCAGCGGCGGGCGGAGCGGTCGCGGGCCTGCGCGGCGGGATGACGCAGCTGATCGACGGGCTCGAAGCCGACGTGCGGCGTCGCGGCGTCGCCGTGCTCCGAGGAACGAAGGCGCGGAGGATCGAGGCGCGCGAGACCGCTGCAGCGGGCGCCGGCGGGTGGCTCGTGCTCGGCGATGACGATGCCGTGCTCGCAGCGGCCGACCGTGTCGTGCTCGCGGTGCCGGAGAACGTGGCTCGACGGCTCGTCGGCGAGACGGGTGCCGCAGGTCAGGCGACCGACCGCATCGAAGTCGTCGCGCTGGCCATCGATGATCCGAGGCTCGACCGTGCGCCGCGCGGCACCGGTGCGCTCGTCGCGCGGGACGCCGTCGGGGCCGGTGCGCGCCGTGCGAGCGGAGCGGCTCCGATCCTCGCGAAGGCGCTCACGCACGTCACCGCGAAGTGGCCCGAGCGTGCGCGCGAAGCAGGACCCGGCCGTCACATCGTGCGCCTCTCGTACGGCCGGGCCGGCTCGGCACCGGAGACCGTCGGGCTCGATGATGCGGAGGTGCGTGGGATCGCCCGGTACGACGCCTCACGCATTCTCGGCGTCGATCTCCGCGCCGACACCGTCGTCGACCTCGTGCGGTGCACGTGGCGCATGGGCCGCCCCCCGGGATCGCGCGACGCTCGCCCGTTCACCGCTCCCGCCGGCGTGACGCTCGCCGGTGACTGGGTCAGCGGCACCGGCCTCGCGGCGATCGTGCAGGGGGCCCGCACCGCGGCAGCCGCCGCCCTCGCCGCCTCCCACTGACGAATCGAATCGAAAGACCTCTGAAATGAACGCATCGCTTCCCTCCCCGTCCGGCCGAGTCTTCAGGTCAGACGCGCCGCTCGCGCCCGCTCCCGGGCTGCTGCGCGTCGGAACGCGGGGAAGTGCCCTCGCCGTGTCGCAGACCACGATGATCGCCGAGCAGATGGCGACGGCGACCGGCCTCGATGTCGCCCTGGTGATCATCACGACGCACGGCGATGTCACGCGCGCACCACTCTCGCAGCTCGGCGGCACCGGCGTCTTCGTGAGCGCGCTCCGAGACGCCCTCCTCGCCGGTGAGTGCGACCTCGCCGTGCACTCGCTCAAAGACCTTCCGACCGGGGCGTGCGCGGGCATCTCGCTCGGCGCCGTTCCCGTTCGCGCCGATGCGCGCGACGCCCTGTGCGCGCGCGACGGTCTCACCCTCGCCGACCTGCCGGTCGGCGCGCGGGTCGGCACCGGTTCGCCGCGCCGCGCCGCGCAGATCCGCGCCCGCCGCTCCGACATCGACGTGCACGACCTGCGCGGCAACGTCGACACCCGACTCGGCCGCGTGGGGGTAGACCTCGACGCCGTCGTGCTGGCAGCAGCGGGACTCGATCGCCTCGGCCGCGCCGCCGCCATCACCGAACGGTTCCCCCTCACCGACGTTCCGGCAGCCCCCGGACAAGGTGCGCTGGCGATCGAGGTGCGCGCGGCCGACGCGACGACCGAGCCGTACATCGCTGCCCTCTCGGCTGTCGACGACGCCGAGGCCCGGGCGACGGCGCTCGCCGAGCGGTCCTTGCTCGCAACGCTCGAGGCCGGCTGCGCCGCACCGATCGGGGCGTGCGCCGAAGTGACGGGCGACGAGCTGCGGCTGCGCGCTGTCGTGTATCGGGTCGACGGATCGGAGCAGTTGACCGCCGAGGCCTCGCTTCCGTGGAGCACGACCGCGCCGGACTCCGGGGTGCCGGTGCCTGAGGTGCCGGCCGAACTCGGGCGTCGGGTCGCGGCCGAACTGCTCGCGGCAGGAGCGGCCGATCTCGCGCCGCTCGGGGGCCGTGCATGACCGACGCCGACCGCGCCGACCGCGCCGACCACGCCGGGCTCGCCGGCGTCCGGGTGCTCATCACGCGCGGCGGCGCCGCGGGTGAGCGCGACGCTGCAGAGGTGCGGGGCCTGGGCGGGGAGCCGCTGCTCGCCCCGCTCACCGACATCGCACCCCCTGCAGACTCCGGTCCGCTCCGCGATGCCGCGGCCGCATGGAATCGCGGCGACTACGACTGGCTGCTGATGACGAGCGCGAACGCTGCCGACGCATTCGCTGCCGCGGGGGGCCGTGCCCTGCAGAGCGACACCCCTGCCGCGTCGTCGGCCCGCATCGCGGCCGTCGGCCCGGCCACGGCTGACGCGCTCCGGGCGCACGGCCTCGACCCCGATCTCGTGCCTCCTGCCGACTACTCGGCCGTCGGTCTCGCAGCCGCGCTGCTCGAACTCCCGCTCGACGGCTCCCTGCGGTTCCTCCTCCCCGTCTCGGAGCTCGCCGATCGCACGTTGGAGACGGCGCTCCAGGGCGCGGGCCATCGCGTCGATCGCGTGACGGCCTATCGCACGCTGCCGGCCTCCCGGGATACCGCGATCGAGGAGCGCGTCGCCAGAGGTGAGATCGACGTGATCCTCGTGCTCAGCGGGTCGGGAGCGCACGAGGTCGCCCGGCGCTTCGCCCCGCTGCCCCCGGGCGTGCGCCTCGCAGCGATCGGCGCCCCATCAGCGCGCGCGCTCGCGGAGCACGGACTGGTCGCCGATATCGTCGCCGAACCGCACACCGTCTCGAATCTGCTCGATCGCGTCGCGCTCACATCGTTCCCGAGTACCTCCGGAGGTAGCCCAGCATGATCCCCACCGTTCGCCCCCGCCGGCTCCGCACCAGCCGAGCGATGCGCCGTCTCACCGCAGAAACCCGTCTCCATGCCGCTGACCTGGTACTGCCGCTCTTCGTCCGCGAGGGCATCGCCGAGCCGCAGGCCATCTCCTCGATGCCCGGGGTCCACCAGCACACTCTCGACTCCCTGCGCCGAGCCGTTGCCGACGCGGCGGAGGCCGGGGTCGGTGGAGTCATGCTGTTCGGCGTGCCAGAGGTGCGCGATGCGGTCGGCAGCGCGGCCGACGACCCCGATGGCATTCTGAACGTCGCGACGCGCGCGGTCGCCGAAGAAGTGGGCGACGCCCTCGTCGTGCAGACCGACCTCTGCCTGGACGAGTTCACCGACCACGGCCACTGCGGGGTGCTGCGCGTCACATCGAGCGACAGCGACCAGATCGTCGTCGACAACGACGCGACGCTCGAGCGCTACCGGGACATGGCGCTCGCTCAGGCGGCCGCCGGGTCCGCTCTGCTCGGGCTCTCGGGCATGATGGACGGGCAGGTCGCCTCCGTCCGCGACACCCTCGACGCGAACGGCTTCTCTGACACGGCGATCCTCGCCTACTCCGCCAAGTACGCGTCCGCCTTCTACGGACCGTTCCGCGAAGCGGTCGACTCGCAGCTCGTGGGCGACCGGCGCACCTACCAGCAGGATCCCGCCAACCGCCGCGAGGGGCTGCGCGAGGCCGAGCTCGATCTCGCAGAGGGCGCTGACATCGTCATGGTGAAGCCCGCGATGAGCTACCTCGACGTGCTCGCCGACGTCGCGGCCGTGAGCCCGGTGCCCGTGTGGGCCTACCAAGTGTCGGGGGAGGCTGCGATGATCGAGGCGGCCGCGGCGAACGGCTGGATCGATCGCGAGCGCGCCATCGAGGAGGCGGTGGTGAGCATCAAGCGCGCCGGCGCCGACACGGTGCTCACGTACTTCGCCACCGAGCTCGCTCGTCGCATCTGACACCGCCCGCTGGCCTTCGCCCGAGTCTCCCGAGCCCGCCCGCCGATGCTGAGCTCGCCCCACCGCACCCGAATCGCAGGATGGAACCCATGAACGCACACCTGATTCCCCACCCAGATGCCTCCGGCAGCGCCGCCCTCTCCGAGCGTGCCGCTCGCGTGATTCCCGGCGGGGTGAACTCGCCGGTGCGCGCCTACGGGTCGGTCGGGGGCACGCCGCGATTCCTCGTATCCGGCACTGGCCCCTACGTCACCGATGTGGACGGCAACGAGTACGTCGACCTCGTGGCCTCCTGGGGGCCGGCGCTTCTCG
Source organism: Leucobacter alluvii (assembly GCF_039530485.1). Classification (NCBI taxonomy): domain Bacteria; kingdom Bacillati; phylum Actinomycetota; class Actinomycetes; order Micrococcales; family Microbacteriaceae; genus Leucobacter; species Leucobacter alluvii. The sequence continues at coordinate 60,786 of NZ_BAAAOP010000006.1, forward strand.
GGCACGCGCACCCCGCGGTCGTCGACGCCGTGCAGCAGGCTGCCGCACGCGGCCTCGGGTTCGGTGCTTCGGTTCCTCAGGAGGCCGAGCTCGCGGAAGAGATCATCTCCCGGATGCCCGTGATCGAGCGCGTGCGCCTCGTCTCGACGGGAACCGAGGCGACGATGACGGCGATCCGCATCGCCCGCGGTGCCACCCAGCGTCCGCTCATCATCAAATTCGCCGGGCACTACCACGGGCACTCCGACGGACTGCTCGCGGAGGCGGGCTCCGGGCTCGCGACGCTCGCGATGCCCGGGTCGGCCGGCGTCACAGCCGAGACCGCCGGGCAGACGCTCGTGCTGCCCTACAACGATCTGACCGCGCTCGAGGCGGCTTTCACCGAGCACGGGGATCGCATCGCTGCGATCATCGCCGAGTCCGCCGCAGCCAATATGGGCGTGCTGCCGCCGATGCCGGGGTTCACCGAGGCGATGATCCGGCTCGCGCACGCCCATGGCGCACTGGTGATCCTCGATGAGGTGCTCACCGGGTTCCGCGCCGGAGCATCGGGGTTCTGGGGCATCGAGCAGGATCGCGTCGCCGCCGGCGTCGCACCCGACCTCCTGACCTTCGGCAAAGTCGTCGGCGGCGGGCTCCCCCTCGCCGCGCTCGGAGGGCGCGCCGACCTCATGGAGCTGCTCGCGCCGCTCGGACCGGTGTATCAGGCGGGCACGCTCTCGGGCAATCCTCTGGCCGTCGCGGCCGGCCTCACCACGCTCCGCCATGCCGACGCCGACGCCTACGCTCGGCTCTCGCACGCCGCGGACGTGCTCACCGGAGCCGTGACCGCGGCTCTCGAGGAGGCTGGGGTGCCGCATCGCGTGCAACGCGCAGGCACCCTGTTCAGCGTGCTCTTCGGCGACTTCCCGTCGGCGCCGCGCGGTTACGCCGAGGTGCAGCGCCAGCACGTCGGCGCGCATCGTGCGTTCTTCCATGCGATGCTCGAGCGCGGGGTGAACCTGCCGCCGAGCGCGTTCGAGGCGTGGTTCGTGACCGCGGCGCATGATGACGTCGCTCTCGCCCGCATCATCGAGGCTCTCCCCGACGCGGCGCGCGCAGCAGCCGGAGCCTCGGGAGCCGACGCGCGCTGAGCCGCGCTCGTCCCGCGCGACCGGCGCCGTGCGCGCACCCCGTGGAGAGGAGTAGGCTTCCGGGGTGCAAGAAACGATCACGATCCGGCGCGTGAGCCCCGACGAGTACGCCTCGGTGGGCGCGATGGTGCGGGCGGCCTACGAGGGCGACTACACGCTGAACGACGAATACCTCGCTGAAATCGAGGACGTCGCCGGGCGCGACCAGATTTCCGAGGTGCTCGTCGCCGTCGATCGTGCGAGCGGTGAGCTGCTCGGCTCGATCACGGTCCCCGTCCCGGGCGAGCGGCTGATCGAAGACACCGAGGAGAACGAGTTCGACGTGCGTCTGCTCGGCGTCTCGCCAGCGGCTCGCGGGCGAGGCGTCGGCAGAGCCATCATGCGGCATGCAGCAGATCTGGCGCGGACGCGAGGGCTCGACCGGGTCGTGCTGCACACCGGCGAGCAGATGGTCGCGGCCCAGCGCCTCTACGAGCGCCTCGGATTCGTGCAGATTCCTGAGCGCGAGTTCACCATCGAACGCGAGATCGGCCCGTTGCGCATCCTGTCATACGGCCTCGACGTCGGCCACTCGGACGAGTCGTCGTCGAGCGGCCCGATCGGGGTCGTTCTCGGGGCACCGCGAGGGCAGCGATAACCCGGATCTCGACCCCCATCGAGGGGTGAGGCCGAGTCGCGCTCAGGCCGCGCGAGCCACCAGCGCTTCGACGGCGCTCTCGAAGAAGCGCAGACCATCGATGCCGGATCGCATCGCTTCCGGCGTATCCGGCCCGAAACCCGCTTCGACGGCGTGCTCGGGGTGCGGCATGAGGCCGACCACGTTGCCCCGCTCGTTCGAGAGTCCGGCGATGTCGTTGAGCGACCCGTTGGGGTTCACGCCCGCGTAGCGGAAGGCGACGAGACCTTCGCCCTCGAGGTACTTGAGCGTCTCGTCGTTCGCGATGTATCCGCCGTCGCCGTTCTTCAACGGGATGACGATCTCCTCGCCCGGCTGGAAGCGATGCGTCCACGCCGTATCCGCGTTCTCCACGATCAGCTTCTGATCGCGGCGGATGAACTGCTGGTGGGCGTTGCGAATGAGCCCCCCGGGCAGCAGGTGCGACTCGACGAGCACCTGGAAGCCGTTGCAGATTCCGAGCACGGGGAGGCCGCGGTTCGCGGCGGCGACGACCTCGGTCATGATCGGCGAGACCGCGGCGATCGCGCCGGGGCGCAGGTAATCGCCGTAGCTGAAGCCGCCCGGAAGCACGATCGCTTCGACATCCTGCAGATCGTGGTCGGCGTGCCAGAGCGCGACGGGTTCGCCGTCGGCGCGGCGGATCGCGCGCTGCGCGTCACGGTCGTCGAGGGAACCGGGGAAGGTGACGACCCCGATCCGCGGCATCAGCGAGCCTCGCCCGCGAGCGCGTCGGCGGCGGGTGCGTCGGCGGAGACCTGCACGCCGTCGACACTGATCGCGACGACGTCTTCGATCACTCCGTTCGACAGGATGTCGTCTGCGACCTGGCGCACCTCGGCGAGCACGGCGTCGGTCACCTCGCCGGCGACCTGGAACTCGAACCGCTTTCCGATGCGCACGTTCTCGAACTTCTCGTGGCCGAGACGAGCGAGCGCCCCCGTGGTGGCCTTACCCTGCGGGTCGAGCAGCTCGGCCTTGGGCATGACATCAACGACAATCGTGGGCACCCGGGATCTCCATTTCTCGTGGTGAAGCTACTGCATATTCTCGCACGGATCACGCTCAGCCCCGCGCGGAAGGCGGCACGAGGCGCGGGGCCCCGATCTGCTCAGACCGCGACGGGCGCGAAGGGCGGTTCGCCGCCGGCGAGCCGTACGTACAGTTCGCGGTAGCGGTCATAGGTCTTCGCGACGATCTCATCGGGCAGTGCGGGTGGCGCTCCCGTCTGGTCCCAGTGCTCCGACAGCCAGTTGCGCACGATCTGCTTGTCGAACGAGGCGAGGCGATCCTGCCGGGAACGCGCCGTGTCGTGATACGCCGAGGCGTCCCAGTACCGCGACGAGTCGCTGGTGAGTACTTCATCGGCGAGCACGAGTGACCCCGTGAGCGGATCGCGGCCGAACTCGAACTTCGTATCGGCGAGCACCACGCCGCGCCCGGCAGCGAGATCGCGTGCTGCGGTGAAGATCTGCAGCGAGGCATCGCGCAGGGCGGCCGCGGCCTCCGGCCCGACGAGCTCGACGCTGCGCTCGAACGTGATGTTCTCGTCGTGCTCCCCGAGCGGCGCCTTGTAGGCGGGTGTGAAGATCGGGCGGTCGAGCAGATCGCCGTCGTCGAGGCCGCTGGGCAGTTCGATGCCGCACACCGCTCCGGTGCGCTGGTACTCGGCGAACCCCGACCCGGTGAGAGCGCCGCGCACGACGCACTCGATCGGGTACATCTCGAGCCTGCGGGTGAGCATCGCGCGGTCGGCGACTTCCGCCGGCACCGCCGGGGCGTCGGATTCTTCGGCGACGAGATGGTTCGGGAGATCGATGCGCGCGAACCACCAGTTCGACAGCGCCGTGAGCAGGGCCCCCTTCCCGGGGATCGGCGGCTCGAGAACGTGGTCGAACGCGCTCACGCGGTTGCTCGCGACGACGAGGAGGTGCGCATCCGAGCCGTCTGCTGGGGTGTAGAGGTCGCGCACCTTGCCGGAATAGATGTGGCGCCAACCGGCGAGCTGCGTGGGGGCGGGAAGAAGTGTCACCCGTTCATTCTCGCACTGCGCGCACGGCTCATGGTGTCGTGAGGCGCGGGATGGCAGGATGCCTGCCCACGACCCCCATTTCCGCAGCAATACCACGACAGGCGCCCGATTGGAACCTGGATGTCAGGGGGTGCGGTTACGCTCTGTAGAGAGACGGAAACTCGCGCGTGCGCTGAGCTTCCGGTTGCCGGTCGGAATGACCGGCGCGAGCGAGATGAGGAGAACTATGATCCCGCTGGGGCCCGTGGTGGCGCGAAGTCGAGTGGGCGTCGCGCGAGCTGCTGCCTGGACGTTTCTCGCAGAGCAGCATCGCCGCTCGGAGTGGTGGCCCGAGCTGCAGCTCGAGCCTCATGTGGGTGGCACCGTCGCCGAGCGGTGGTCCGAGGGCGAGGGCGACGCCGCTGTCAGCCGCGACGCCTCCGGCACCGTCGACGTCTGGGTCGAGGGCCACGCCGTCGGCTTCACCTGGCGCGAAGCAGGCGACGAGCGAGACACCGCCGTGCTCATCACCCTGCGCACGCAGGGGGTCGACACGGGCATCACGGTGACCGAGACGGGGTTCGACGCGCTGCCTGCGGCGAGCGAGCGGGCGGCAGCCTCCCAGGAGGGGTGGCAGGTGCTGCTGAACGATCTGGTGACGGCGCTCGAAGCCGCCCAGGCGGCCGGTGCATTCGGTGAGCGGGAGACGCCCGCGGCCGGTGCGGGCGAGCTCGAGGTCGTCGAGCCTGAGGTCGTCGGTGAGATCGATGAGGCTGCCGAGCCCGTCGATCAGGTGGACGCCGCCGACGAGATCGAGCTCGAAGCCGAGCCGACGGTGGGCGACCACCCCGAGCTCGAGACCGGCCCAGTGGCCGTGGTCGCTGGAGCAGGCGACGCAGCATCCGGCGCGCCACTCGATCTCGACGAGACGATTCAGATCGACCGCGCGCAGCTCGACGCCGCGCTGGCCCAGCCCGGGGAGTCCGTCGGTGAGGCGGGGGAGATCCCCGCGAACGAGGGAGACGCATCGGCGGAGCGGCGCCGCGCTGAGCGGCCCGACGAGCCTGACTTCGACACCCTGATCCGCGGCAACTGACGCGGCTCGCAGAACGGGCCCGAGATCGACGATCCCGGGCCCGTTCGTGCTCGCACGCGCCGCGGCGCCGGTCTCGGGCGTGGGCCCAGGATGCGGAGCGCCGCCGATCGCCGGCGTCAGACCACGCGGGCCGCGATGTCCGTGCGCGACTGACCACCTGCGAGGGCGATTCGCGAAACGCCCGCGTACGCCCGATCGCGGGCCTCGGCGAAGTCCGCGCCGCGCGCGACGACGCCGAGCACCCGTCCACCCGTCGCGATCCACCCGCCGTCATCGGTTCGCGCGGTCGCCGCGTGCACGACGTGCACGCCCTCGAGAGCTGCAGCCTCTTCGATGCCGGTGATCGAGCGACCGGTCACCACGTCGCCCGGGTAGCCCTCGCTCGCGACGACGACGATGACCGCTGGATCGGGAGAGAACACCGGCGCCGGCTCAGCAGCCAGCGCACCGTTCGCAGCTGCCAGCAGATACCGGCTGAGCGGCGATTCGAGTCGGGCGAGCACGACCTGGGTCTCCGGGTCGCCGAAGCGCGCGTTGAACTCGATCACCCGCACACCCTGCTGCGTGACGATGAGCCCGCAGTAGAGAAGCCCGACGAACGGTGTTCCCTCGGACTCGAGCTGTCGGACGGTCGGCAGTGCGACCGTCCGAGTGATCTCCGCGACGAAGTCATCTGCGACCCAGGGGAGCGGAGAGTAGGCGCCCATACCGCCCGTGTTCGGCCCCGCGTCACCGTCGAAGATGCGCTTGTAGTCCTGCGCCGGGCTGAGCGGCAGCACGTCGTGGCCGTCGGCGAAGAAGAAGAGCGACACCTCCTGCCCGTCGAGGAACTCCTCGATGAGCACCTCTCCGTGGGGCGCCCAGGTCTCGACATGCGCCAGTGCCGCATCCCGGTCCTCGGTCACGAGCACGCCCTTGCCAGCGGCGAGCCCGTCGGCCTTCACCACGTACGGAGCGCCGTACTCGTCGAGCACCGCCCCGGCCTCCACGGTCGACGTCACGCGCGACGCACGACCCGTTGGCACCTGCGCCACATCCATCACCCGTTTGGCGAACGCCTTCGAGCCTTCGAGTTGCGCAGCGGCCCGGTCGGGCCCGAATACCGGAACCCCTGCGGCGCGCAGCGGATCCGCCACTCCGGCGACGAGCGGCGCCTCAGGGCCGATCACCACGAGATCGAATCCGTGATCCTGCACGAAGGAGGCGACGGCCCCGGGATCGCTGTACTCCAGCTCCGGGGTTTCGACACCGCTCGCAGAGATGCCGGCGTTCCCGGGCGCGCAGACGATCTCGTGATCGGCGCCCTCGGCGAGGAGAGCGAGGACGATGGCGTGTTCGCGGGCACCCGGGCCCAGGACGAGGATCTTCACGCCGTCCAGACTACCGAAGCGCGGATAGGCTTGACCCGTGGCCAAGCGGAGGATTTCCATCGATGACGGGCGCGCGGCGCTCGCCGCAGTGCGTGCGGGCGGCACGGCGCGCAGCGAGGTGGCGACCGCCGTGCGCTACCTCCTCGAGGAGCTCGCCGAGCGTGCGCCGGGGAACACCGTCGAGGTGCGCGTGCCGCCCTACGGGGCGACGCAGTGCGTGAGCGGCCCGCGGCACACCCGCGGCACCCCGCCGAACGTCATCGAGACCGACGCGCAGACCTGGATCGCGCTCGCGTGCGGGGAACTCGACTGGAGCACCGCGGTCGGCGATGCGCGGGTGGTCGCATCGGGATCGCGGGCGGCGCTCGTCGGCCTGCTCCCGCTCGTGCGCGAGCACCCAGTCGAAGCTGAGACACTAGAGGTATGAGTCAGTCCGATCTTCCGACGGGTCTCCCAGAGCAGGAGCCAGCCGACGCTGCACCAGCGGGGAGCGCGCCCGCACCGCAATCCTCCGACGCACCGCTGGGCACCGACCCCGGCGAGCGGGAGCCCGTCGTCGAGGTCACGGAGCGGGAGGTGACGCTCGAGCGCTCGGTGCGCGTCGGTCGCATCGTGATCGGCGGCATCATCGCCGGTGCGGTCATCGCGATGATCGCGTGCCTGTTCTTCCCGATCGAAGAGGGCGCCGAGTACACGCTCGGCCAGGTCGTCGGGTTCATGGCGCTCATCGGCGCCGCGATCGGAGCCTGTCTGGGTGGGGTCGTCGCCCTGCTGCTCGGCCTCGCCGTGCGGCGTCAGCGAGGCACCGGTATCGCCATTCAGTCCGACGTGCGATAATCCACTCAACTACGATTCGGAGACTCAGCCATGCTCGGAAACCTCACAGGCGTGCACCTCATTGCCATCCTCTTCATCATCCTCCTGATGTTCGGCGCTCCGAAGCTTCCGGCGCTCGCTCGGAGCCTCGGCCAGTCCATGAAGATCCTCCGCAAGGAGGTCGGCGGCGACGCTGAAACGCCAGTGGAGGCGCAGCCCTCCAACACCAAGACGGACGCCTCGTAAGCGTCTCGCCGCAACGATCGGAGCCTGTTTTCCATGATCGGTAATCTCTCGGGACCGACGTTGATCGTCATCCTCTTCATCGTGCTGCTGCTGTTCGGCGCACCGAAGCTTCCCGCGCTGGCGAAGAGCCTCGGGCAATCGATGAAGATCCTCCGCAAGGAAGTCAGCTCGGATCGCGACGGCGCAGCGGGCGACGCTGCTCCCGCAGAACCGACATCGCCGGCCGTGCCGAAGAGCCCGGTCGATCCGGAGCGCCAGGCAACGCCGCCGGCCGCGCCCGCCGTGCCGCAGAGCCCCGCGAACCCGGCCGGCACCGCTGAGCCGACCGCTTCACCCGCGGTCCCGCAGAGCCCCGCTCACGATCCCGAGCAGCCCGTGACTCCGCAAGCGCCGCCGGCCGTGCCGCAGAGCCCCGTGGACCCGGAAGAACCGAAGCGCTGAACGCCCGCTGAAGCACGAAGCACCCCCTGCCCGCGATCGCGGACAGGGGGTGCTTCATGTGTGCGGGACGCGCCGCTCCGTCACATCGCGGGGAGTTCGGTGAACGCCGACGCCTGCGCCGCCTGGCTCGCGGTCGCGCGCTCGTTCAAATCCCGGCACCACGCGGGGTACACGCGGAAGCCGCGCTTGCCGGGGCGGCGCGCCGTCGCCGTCACGCCGAGCCCGCGCAGATGCTCTGCAGTGAAGCGGAAGACGCCGCGGCGCTCCCCATCGGCGACGAAGACGAGCAGGCCGCGCGCCGGGTCGTCCATCGGCAGCGGAACCGTGTTGCCAGCCGCGTCTCGCGACCAGACGGCGACGAACGCGCCTGCCTTCTTCGGGGTGTTCCGCGCAGTACGAATGTGCCAGCGCTCGTCATCGATGACGGCGAGCCCCGATTCGTAATCACTGTTCTGCTCTTCCGGCACGACCGAGCGCACGCAGTCGGCAGAACCGAATGCGTGCGCGACGTACTGCTCGAACGCGGTGAACGCCATGATGAGGGAGCGGGCCGAGGTCTGCGGATCCTCAGCTCTCCTGCGTCGCCTCGACCCAGGCGAGGTACTCCTCGTCGACGCTGCCCGTGATGTACTCGCCGGTGAAGCAGCTCTGCTCGAGCTCGGTCACGCGATCCTGCCCCGCGAGAATGGCCCGATTCATGCCCTCGACGCTCATGTAGACGAGGTGATCGGCGTTCAGCTCGGCGGCGATCTCGGCGGGCGTGCGACCGTGAGCGATCAGCTCGCCCCGCGACGGCATGTTGATGCCGTAGACGTGCGGGAAGATCACGGGGGGCGCCGCCGAAGCGAAGATGACCGACTTGGCGCCAGCGGCGCGAGCCATCTCGACGATCTCGCGCGACGTGGTGCCGCGCACGATCGAGTCGTCGACGAGCAGCACATTCTTGCCGGCGAACTCCGAACTCATGGCATTGAGCTTCTGACGCACGCTGCGCTTGCGCACCGCCTGACCGGGCATGATGAACGTGCGGCCGATGTAGTGGTTCTTGAAGAAGCCCTCGCGATAGGGAACGCCCAGCCGCTGCGCGAGCTGCATCGCACTCGGTCGGCCGGAGTCGGGGATCGGCATGACGACATCGATCTCGACGCCCGGCAGTTCGGCCTGCACCTGCTCGGCGAGCACGTCGCCCAGGCGCAGACGCGCCTCGTACACCGAGATGCCGCTGAGCACGGAGTCTGGACGGGCGAGGTAGATGTACTCGAAAGCGCAGGGAACGAGCTTCGTCTGGGTGGCGCACTGCTGCGACTTCATGGTGCCGTCCGGGGAGATGAGGATCGCCTCTCCCGGTTCGACGTCGCGCACGCGCTCGTAGCCGCCCGATTCGAGCACCAGCGACTCAGAGGCGACGACCCACTCGTCGCTGCCGTTCGCGCCGGTACGGCGCCCGAGCACGAGCGGACGAATGCCGAACGGGTCGCGGAACGCGAGGAGCCCGTACCCCGCGATGAGCGCGATCGCCGCGTACGAGCCCTCGACGCGCTCGTGCACGCGCGAGACGGCCGCGAAGACCTGCTCGGCGTCGAGCGAAAGCCCGCTGATCGTCGACTGCAGCTCATTCGCCAGCACGTTGAGCAGCAGCTCGGTGTCGGAGTGCGTATTGAGGTGACGGCGGTCCACGTTGTAGAGATCAGCCGTGAGCTCGCGGGTGTTCGTGAGGTTGCCGTTGTGCACGAGGATGATGCCGTAGGGGGCGCCGACGTAGAACGGCTGCGCCTCATCCTCGGCAGCCGCCGAACCGCGCGTCGCGTAACGCACGTGGCCGAGACCGACGTTGCCCGTGAGGCTGCGCATATCGCGGGTGCGGTAGGCCTCGCGCACCTGGCCCTTGGCCTTCACCATGTGGAAGAAATCGCCGTCGAGCGTGGCGATGCCCGTCGAATCCTGCCCGCGGTGCTGCAGCAGCAGGAGGCTGTCGTAGATCTGCTGGTTGACGGGTTCGGGCGAAACGATACCGACGATGCCGCACATGCTGTAGTGAATGCTCCCTGCGAAGTGGGTGGTGCGTCGAGTCGAGGTGACGCACCGCCTAGTCTCCCACACGCAGCCGGGCGATCGATCGGCGCGACCAATCGCCGTGCGCTGCACCGCAAGGTACGCTGGTCGGGTGAGCGAAAACGCGTCGATCTATGCCCAGTCCGGAGTCGATACCGCTGCCGGCGACCTGGCCGTCGAGCTGATGAAGTCCGCGGTGACGCGCACCCACGGGCCCGAGGTGATCGGGGGCGTCGGCGGATTCGCCGGGCTGTTCGACGCCTCTGCCTTGAAGGAGTACCGTCGACCGCTGCTCGCGAGCGCGACCGACGGGGTGGGCACGAAGGTCGCCATCGCCCAGGCCATGGACATCCACGACACCATCGGGCAGGACCTCGTCGCCATGATCGTCGACGACATCGTCGTGGTGGGCGCCAAGCCGCTCGCCATGACCGACTACATCGCCTGCGGCAAGGTCGTGCCGCAGCGCATCGCCGACATCGTGCGCGGGATCGCCGAGGCCTGCGAGGCCACCGGCACTGCGCTCGTCGGCGGTGAGACCGCGGAGCACCCCGGGCTGCTCGGACCGGACGACTACGATGTCGCCGGCGCCGCGGTCGGCGTGGTCGAGGCCGATCGCGTGCTCGGGCCGGAGCGCGTCGCCGACGGCGACGTGATCCTCGCCCTCGGCGCCTCCGGACTGCACTCGAACGGGTTCTCGCTCGTGCGCCACATTCTCGCGTCGAAGGGCGTCGCGTACACGGATGCGAGCGCCGACCTCGGCTCGAGCTACGGCGAGGCGCTGCTCGTACCGACAGCGCTCTACACCTCGCCGCTGCTGCGCGTGCTCGAGGACCCAGCGCTCGACGGTGCGATCCACGCCCTCTCCCACGTGACCGGCGGAGGCATCGCGGCGAACCTCGCCCGGGTGCTGCCCGTCGGCATGTGGACCGAGTTGGATCGCGGTGCCTGGTCGCCGCTTCCCGTCTTCCGGCATCTCGCCGACCTCGGCGGGCACTCGCTCGAGTCGGTCGAGGGCGCCTGGAACCTCGGCATCGGCATGTTCGCCGTGGTCGACGCAGCGTCGGCGCAGCATGTCGCCGCCGCGCTCACTGCCGAAGGGCTCGACGTGTGGGTCGCGGGTTCGATCTCCGCATCCTCGCGCGATCTCGCCGGCTTCGAGCAGGGAGCCAAGGGCGTGCAGGGCGGCGCAGTGCGCCTCGTGGGGTCGTACGCGGCGTAGGGTCCCGCACGTCGCGCGGGTGGCATCGCGCCCCGAGCGGCTTCGCGCGCTCGGCCCGTGCGCTCGGTCCCTCGAGAGCGCACTTTGTGCTGAGTCGTGCGAGCTATCGGTGCTGAAGCGCGCTCTCGCCGACCCGACAACGCGCGGGGGTCGGCAAGCGCGCAGGCAGGCATACGGGGGAGCGAGGCGCAGGGCCGCGGCTCGCGGCCTGCTCGCGCTCAGGCGTCGGCGCGTGCGATGAGCGCCGTCGCGATGACCGCGAGGCCCTCGCCCCGGCCCGTGAAGCCGAGGTGATCGGTCGTCGTTGCGGAGAGGGTGACGGGAGCCCCGACGAGCTCCGACATCACGAGCTGAGCCTCGTCGCGTCGTGGGGCGAACCGCGGCCGATTGCCGACGATCTGCACGGACACGTTCACCGGCGACCAGCCGTTCGACGCGAGCCGTTCGATGGCCGTCGTCACGAATCCCGTGCTCGCCGCCCCGGCCGTGCCGGGCTCGTCGACTCCGACCAGCCCGCCGATATCACCGAGGCCGGCAGCCGACAGCAGGGCGTCGACCACCGCGTGGCAGACCGCGTCGCCGTCGCTGTGGCCTGCGAGCGCCGGCTCGCCCGGCCAATCGAGGCCGGCGAGTCGCAGCACGGGTTCGGCGCGGCTCTGGCCGTCCGCTGCAGCCTCGGCGTCGGCGTCGGCGTACGCGTGCACGTCGAATCCCGTGCCGACGCGAATCACTGCTCAGTCTCCAGCCCGGCGATGTTCGCCGCCAGAAAATGCTCGAGGATCGCGATGTCATCGGGCGTCGTGAGCTTGTGGGCGCGCAGCTCGCCCGGCACCGTCCGCACCCGTCCGCCGCCGCGCTGCACCACGGCCGCATCATCCGTCGGGGAATCGCTCTGCAGCTCGGCATCGGCGTACGCTGCAGCCAGCACCTCGCGCGGGAACCCCTGCGGAGTCTGCACCCCGACGAGCGCATCGCGATCCACCGTCTCGTGGACGAGGCCGTCGGCATCGACCCGCTTCAAAGTGTCGGTGACGCGGAGCGCCGGCACGATGCCGTCACCCGTCGCCCGCACCTCGGCGATCACGCGCTCGAACAGGCCGACGCTGGCGAACGGACGCGCCGCATCGTGCACGAGTACCGTGTCGATCGATTCGGGCAGTGCGTCGAGGCCGAAACGCACGGATTCGTAGCGCTCCCGGCCGCCGGGGACGACGGACACCTCCCACCGGGTGCGATCGGGCAGCACCTGCTCAACGAGATCGAGCGTCTGGGCCGCATGGGTCTCCGGTACCACGACCACGAGGTGCCCGGCGTGCGGAAGCGAGGTGACGACGCCGATGCCGAACTCGATCAGCGGGCGGCCGTGCAACTCGAAGAACGCCTTCGGCTGCGCCGCGCCGAGGCGCTGCCCGCTGCCCGCACCGACGAGTACGACCCCCAGTGTCGCGAGCGGGTGCGGAACGGCGTCGTCCGCTTCGGTGAGAAAAGCTGAGCTGCTCATGCGCCCAGGCTACTCGCGCGGAGACCCGAGGCGTAGCGCTCGGGGTGACGGGCTCGGCCCTGCTCGGCCGGAGGGAAGGCGGCGAGGCCTAAGAGGCGAGTACCTCGTCGACGAGCGAGCCGGCCTGCAGCTCGTCGGTCTTCTCGGCGAGCGCGATCTCGGAGACGAGAATCTGGCGCGCCTTGGCGAGCATGCGCTTCTCGCCCGCGGAGAGCGCGCGGATGTCGCGGTCGCGGCGCCACAGGTCGCGCACCACCTCCGACACCTTGAGCACGTCGCCCGACGCGAGCTTCTCGAGGTTCGCCTTGTAGCGCCTCGACCAGTTCGTCGGCTCCTCGGTGAAGGGAGCGCGAAGAACGTCGAACACCCGCTCGAGTCCCGCTCGGTCGATGACGTCGCGGACGCCGACGAGTTCGCAGTTCTCCGCGGGAACCTCGATCGTGAGATTGTCTTCGCTGACCCGCAGCTTCAAGAACGTCTGCTCTCGGCCACCGACCTTGCGCTGCTTGACATCGATGATTCTCGCAGCACCGTGGTGGGGGTACACGACGGTTTCTCCGACCTCGAATTGCATCGAACGGCTCCTTCACGATCCGGGTCCAGAATATCACAGCGCGCCGCTGAAGTTAGGAGAGCCTAAGCTGCAGGCCGGCGATGCCGCCGATAAGATGATCTCAACTGTGCGCTTGTGATTCAGCGCGCACATCGCGGATCACCATACGGCTCGGAGGACCACCTTGAAGACTCGGATCGCCTCGACCGTCGCTGTTGCGGCGGCCATCGTGCTCGGCGCGACCGGCTGCAGCCTCGTCGCTCCGATCGCCACCGCAACCCCTTACGGTCCGAGCGACGGAGTCAACGTCGATGCCGGCCCCGTCGATGTGCGCAACATCATGCTCGTCGCGGACGAGTCGGGCGACAACTTCAACGTGGTCTTCGGTGCGGTGAACCGGAGCGGCGAGCCGCAGGATCTCACGATCACGTTCATGGGCTCCGGATCGCAGCAGGCGAGCGCCGATTTCGAGGTGCCGACGGGCAACACGCTCTTCGGTGATCCCGAGGGCGAGGAGACCCCCGTGCTCGTGTCCATCGACGGGCTCGAGGTCGGCGCGACGATCGAGGCGTACTTCCAGGTCGCGGGCGCCGCTGAGGTTCCCTACAAGGTGCCCGTGCTGGACGGCACGCTCGAGGAGTACCGCAAGTACGTACTCCCGGCAGACTTCACCGCGAGCAAGAGCGAAGACAGCACCGTGGGCGAGAAGATCACCGAGGCCGACGAGATCGCGGATCAGTCGAAGACCGGCGACGATGTGACCGACGAGGAAGCCGCCGCCGGGGAGACCGACTCCGAGTAGACCGACGCTGAGTCGACCGACTCCGAGCGGTCGTTCGAAGAAGCCCCCGGATCCGTCAGGATCGCGGGGGCTTTCTCATGCGTCGCGCGCCCGCGTCGCCGGCTACCCGAAGCGGTACCCGACCCCGCGCACGGTGGAGATGAGCTTCGGCTTCGAGGGCTCCTCCTCGATCCGGGCGCGGATGCGCTTGATGTGCACGTCGAGGGTCTTCGTGTCGCCGTAGTAGTTGCTGCCCCAGACGCGGTCGATGAGTTGACCGCGGGTGAGTACGCGACCGGCGTGACGCATGAGCATCTCGAGCAGTTCGAATTCGCGCAACGGCATCGAGATCTCCTCGCCGCGCACCGCGACCGCGTGCCGCTCCGAGTCGAGGCGCACGCCGAGCTCGTCGAGTACGAGGGCGTCGAAGTCGTCGACGCGTTCCTCTTCGGCGGATCCCGAGCGCCGCAGCGCCGCCCGCACGCGGGCGAGCAGCTCGCGGGTCGAGTACGGCTTCGTGATGTAGTCGTCGGCGCCGAGCTCGAGGCCCACCACGATGTCGATCTCGCTGTCTTTCGCGGTGAGCATGATCACCGGCACCTGCGAGGTCTGGCGGATCGCGCGGCAGACTTCCGTGCCGGGCAGGCTGGGCAGCATCAGGTCGAGCAGCACGAGGTCGGGCTGTGCGGCTGCGAAGGTCGTGACCGCTTCGGCGCCGTCGTCGACGACCGTGACCCGGTATCCCTCGCGCTCGAGCAAGAAGGAGAGCGGCCGGGAGATCGACTCCTCGTCTTCGACGAGCAGGATGTGTTGTGCCACTACTGTGGTCCCTTCTCATGGTCCGGCTCCGTGGGAACCGGTGGAATGGTGCGAGCCGCCTCGTTCGCGCGCACGGCCGTCTTGAACGCGCGCTTCGCCTTCTTGACGCGCTTCGCGCTCTTCGTCGGATCGTTCTCGAGCTGCAGCGGGAAGGTCAGCGTGAAGCTCGAGCCGACGCCCTGCTGCGACCACACGTCGACGTCGCCACCGTGCGCCCGCATGGTGTGCCGCGCGATGCTGAGGCCCAGACCCGTGCCGCCGTCGACGCGGGTGCGCGCCCCGTCGACCCGGTAGAAGCGTTCGAAGATGCGGGGGAGGTGCTCTGACGGGATTCCCTCGCCCTGGTCGGTCACCGTGACGATGAAGCGGTTCTTCTCCCGTGCCATGCCGACGCCGACGCGTCCGCCCTCGGGGGAGTGCCGAATGGCGTTGCTGAGCAGATTGGCGACGGCCGAGCTGAGCGAGGTCGGGCGGCCGAGGATCACCGCATCGCGATCCTTCGAGTTGTCCGCCGTGATGACGAGGTCGACCCGGTGCTGCTCCGCGAAGGCGCGGTGGGTCTCGACCTCCGCGCGCACGAGGTCGATCAACGAGACCGACTCGCGATCCTCCGGACGCAGCGTCGACTGGGCTTCGGAGAGCTGGATGATGTCGCGGGAGAGCTCGCCGAGCCGGCGGGACTCCTTCACCAGGCTCTTCGCGAAGTCTCGCACCAGCACCGGCTCGTCGGCGGCCTCCTGCACCGCTTCGGAGAGGAGCCCGATCGCCGCGATCGGCGTCTTCAGCTCGTGACTCACGTTCGCGATGAAATCGCGGCGCATCGCGTTGACGCGCTGCTCCTCGCCCATGTCCTCGGCGAGGATCACCACGAAGCGCTGCTGCAGGCGCACGATGTGGATGCGCACGGTGTCCGACGGATCGCTGGGATCGGGATCGTGCGTGTCGGGGATGCCCGACGACATCACCCGGCGCACGCGAGCGAGGAACTCGGTGTCCATCAGCTCGTCGTCGCTCAGGTGCCGCTCCTGGCGGGCGACCGGGTTGACGTAGACCGGCGCGAGGGCCGAGTCGAGTACCACGGCGAAGGTGTCGACTTCGTCGAGGATGGCGGTCGCCACCTCCGGCAGTTCCGGCCGCATCTCCTTGGCCCGCCGAACCCCTGCCGCGCGAGCCCCCACGATTGCTAGGGTGGTGCCTACGCCGATGAGTATGCCGAGTGCTGTCGCAGCGAGTACGAGCAGGGTCGGGTCCATGTCTCTCATCGTAGATGCGCGCACAGAGTCGGGACCCCAGAGTTCAACTGTTGTTTACCTGTTGGTGCGCCGTGGTTCATCGGTCCCGCACAAACTGGTTGAGGTTGCGCGTCTGCGCAGACAGAGAGGAAACCCCATGCGTGAGGTCTTTCAGCAGTCGCTTCGCGATGTGCAAGATCGCCTGGTACTGATCGCCGAACTGGTCGAGCAGGCCATCACCGAGGCGACTACCGCCTTCGGCAGCTCGGACGTCGCGATCGCCGAGAAGGTCATCGACCGCGTCGACGAGATCGAGATCCTGGCCGCCGAGCTCGATCAGCTGACCATCGACATCCTGGCCCGCCAGCAGCCGGTCGCCTCCGATCTGCGCCTGATGGTGGGGTCGTTGCGCATGAGTGCGTCGCTCGAGCGCATGGCCGACCTGGCGCAGCACATCGCCCAGCTCGCCCGCTACCGGTACCCCGAGAGCGCGATCCCCGCGGGGCTCACCAAGACGTTCGCCCGCATGGGAGAGCTCGATGTGGAGATGGCGAGGAAGATCGTCGATCTGCTGCGCACGCAGGAGCCCCGCATCATCGCCGAGGTGCGCGACCTGGACGATGATCTCGACGAGCTCCACGCGAAGGTGTTCGAGAAGGTGCTCAGCGACAACCTCGCCGAGACCCCGGCGAACGTGGTCGATTCGACGCTCGCGAGCCGGTATCACGAGCGCTTCGGCGATCATGCCGTCGGTATCGCACGTCAGATCCAGTACTTCATCAGCGGCTCGCTCGACTGAGACCCGCTATCATCCGTGCCCCGTTCGGCTCTGCGCCGGACGGGGCGCAGTCGCTTCTGCGGCGGGCCCAGCATACGGCCGCCGTGCGACGGCAGCGGGCCGCTCGCGAGCACCGGCGGTAGGCTGATACCCGTGACTCAACGCATCTACGACTCGCGCGCGCAGGCGATCGTCGACTTCATCCCGCTCGAAGCCGGCAGGGTCGGTCTCTACGTGTGCGGCCCGACCGTGCAGTCCGCGCCCCACATCGGGCACCTCCGCAGCGCACTGGTCTACGACCAGATGCGGCGGTGGTTCGCCGCGACCGGGCACGACGTCACCCTCATACGCAACGTCACCGACATCGACGACAAGATTCTCGACAATGCGCGGCTCGCACAGGCGGAGCAGGGCTCGAGCGAGGAGTGGTGGGCGCTGGCCTACCGCGTCGAGCGGGTCTTCTCCGCAGCGTACGACGCGATCGGCGTGCAGGCCCCCACCTACGAACCGCGCGCGACGGCCAACATTCGCGAGATGGTCGAGCTCATCGAGCTGCTGATCGAGCGCGGTCACGCATACGCGGCAGCGGACGGCTCTGCGAGCGTCTACTTCGACACGGCGAGTTGGCCCGACTACGGCGCCCTCACACGGCAGCAGAGCGATCAGATGGAGGACGCCGCAGACTCCGAGCCGGTCGGCAAGCGCGACCCCCGGGACTTCGCGCTGTGGAAGGCGCACCGCGACGGCGAACCGCTGACGGCGGCGTGGCCGTCGCCGTGGGGTCTCGGACGGCCGGGCTGGCACATCGAGTGCTCGGCGATGGCGACGCGCTACCTGGGTGAGGAATTCGACATCCACGGCGGCGGGCTCGACCTGCGCTTCCCGCATCACGAGAACGAGCTCGCGCAGTCGCAGGCAGCGGGCCACCCCTTCGCGCGGCACTGGATTCACAACGGCCTCGTGAACACGGGCGGCCAGAAGATGTCGAAGTCGCTCGGCAACTCGCTGTTCGCCGAAGACCTGCTCGCGCAGGCGCGCCCCATCGTGCTGCGCTATTTCCTCGGCTCGGCGCATTATCGCTCGGTGCTCGAATTCTCGGAGACGTCACTCGCCGAAGCCGAAACGGCGTTCTCGCGCATCGAGGGATTCCTCGAGCGGGTGGCGGAGCTGCCCGGCTTCGACACGACGACCGGGGACTCCGACGCGGGCGGCGCCGCCGACCGCCTTCCCGCTGCGTTCGTCGCTGCGATGCTCGACGACTTCGCGATCCCGCAGGCCCTCGCCGCAGTGCATGACGCGGTGCGCGCCGGCAACTCGGCGCTGGCGGAGGGCGATGCTCAGCTCGCGGCACACCACGGCGGCGAAGTCTCGCGTATGCTTGACGTTCTCGGCTTGCATCCGCGCGACCCGCACTGGGCTGCGAGCAACGCCGACACGAGCAACGCCGAGTCCGCACTCGGCACCCTGGTCGATGACCTCCTCGCACAGCGCACCCGGGCGCGCGCCGATAAAGACTTCGCTACGAGCGACGCGATCCGCGACCGGTTGCTGTCAGCCGGCATCGCGCTCGAAGACACCCCGAACGGACCCCGCTGGAGCCTGACATGACGAATAAGAAGAGCCGCACTGGCGCCGTACGCAAGAAGGGCCTCGGCAAGGCCGTCGGTTCGGGTGGTCAAGGGCGCCAGGCGCTCGAGGGTCGCGGCCCCACGCCGCGCGCCGAAGACCGCGAGTACCACGCCAAGTACAAAGAGAAGAAGGCCCGCGAGCGCTACGACGCCGCGAAGGCCCGGTACACCGAGCGCACCGGCCGCCCGGCCGAGCGCGGGGGCCGTAACAAGAAGGATGAGAGCGAACTCGTCACCGGCCGCAACGCCGTGCTCGAGGCGCTGCGGGCGAAGATTCCTGCCACCACGCTCTACATCGCGGCGCGCGTCGAGATGGACGATCGCATGCGCGAGATCCTGCGCAACGCGACGAACCGCGGCCTCGCCGTGCTCGAGATCATGCGCCCCGAGATGGACCGCATGGTCGAGCGCGACACCGTGCACCAGGGCGTCGTGCTCAAGGTGCCGCCGCTGGAGCACGCGCACCCGATGGAGGTGCTCGACGAGGTGATCGATCGCGGCGAGACACCGCTGTTCGTCGCCCTCGACGGTGTGACCGACCCCCGCAACCTCGGCGCCATTATTCGTTCGGTCGCCGCGTTCGGCGGACACGCGGTCATCGTGCCGCAGCGGCGTTCGGCGAGTCTGAACTCGGCGGCGTGGAAGACGTCGGCCGGCGCGGCAGCGCGCGTGCCCGTCGCGATGGCGTCGAACCTGACGCAGACGCTCAAGGAGTTCAAGAAGCAGGGCGTGTTCGTCGTCGGGCTCGACGGCGACGGCGAGGTGTCGCTGCCCGGTCTCGAGCTGGCGGATCGCCCGGTCGTCGTCGTCGTCGGCAGCGAAGGCAAGGGGCTCTCCCGTCTGGTCACCGAGACGTGCGACGCGGTCGTGTCGATCCCCATCTCGTCGGCAACCGAATCGTTGAACGCGGGCATCGCGGCGAGCGTCTCGCTCTACGAGATCGCTCGTCTCCGCGCCGAGCGCGCCGGAGCGTAAGCCGCGTCGCGCCCCCGTGAGCGGTCACTTTCGCCCGGGCGCCTCGTGCCGCCGGTGAGCGGTCAGTAACGTGCACGATTCGCGGGTTTGGTGCACGTTACTGACCGGTCGCGCGTCATTGGGGTCCAACCGCGTTCGCGCAGCGCCGATTCCACGCGCGAACGGAGCACGGGCGCGCGACCGTACTGCAGCGATCCCGTGATTCGGATCGCCCGCCAACCCGCGCTCTCATACGCGTGGTACTTGTCGATATCGCGGTTCCACTGCGCTGCGTGCACGCGATGGTGCGACCCCTCGTATTCGAGGGCGATCTTGTACTGCGGATACGCGAGTTCGCTGGCGCCGAGTAGGCGACCGGCCGCGTTGTACACGTCGACGTCGAGCTCGGGTTGCGGCAGGCCCCACTCGTGCAGCTTGAGGCGCAGGTGGCTCTCGGGGGCTGAGGCGCTGCCCGTGACCAGGAGCGGAAGCGCCTGGCGCAGTGCCGCGTTGCCGCGGCGGCGCATCGCGGTGATGACCGCCTCGAGGTCGGCGAGCGTCGCGAGCGGTGCACGCTCGAGTCGCTGCGTTCCGGGAATGCGCGGGCGGCGGATCACGGCGTCGCCGAGGGCGACGAGGTCGGGGAGCGAAAGCTCGTCGCCGAGCATTGCCCAGACGTCTGCGGGCGACGCGGTCGGAAGGCCGCGAGCGATACCCACGCGCACGAGGCCCGGCGCGAGACGATGACTGCGCACCCCGGGGGCCCGCGACACCCACCGGTCGGCGCTGCAGGCCGCATCGATGTCGTTGTCCGCACGGTGCGGCACGGGCAGCCCGAGGATCACGGCAGCGGTGGCGTGACTGAAGTACTGGCCGTGGGAAAGCGCCCTCAACACGGCGCAAGCTTTCGTGAACTGCAGCTGGCGCCAGCGCTCCGCAGGATGGAGGTCTGATGCATCGCCGGCACCGAAGTCGATGCGGCGGTACACGCCGCGCACGACTCGTTCGATATCGGGACCGGCCAGACGCCGCGACGAGACACCGGCAGCGCGCGCTTCCGAGGTGGTGAACGTCGCCCCCAAACACCCGGGAAGCGGTGCGTGGGGCCGTGCCATGCATTCAGTCTGCCGTTCGGTGTTCGCTCAATCAGGAGTGGTGCTCGATCTCTGAAGAACCCGGCGCCCAAGGCGTTCGCGGGCCCCTGTGAGCGAAGCAAACGCGCTGCCATGCCCTGCCCTTCCCTTCCCGTGCGGTTGTCGGAGCCCGTGCACCCGCTCCCCGCGTGAGCGGTCATTAAAGTGCACGATCCGCGGGTTTGGTGCACCTTACTGACCGCTCACGGGGGTGGAGGGAAGGGAGCAAGGGGAGCAGGAGGAGCAAGGGGCAGGGCCCGGGGCCAGGGGCCCGGTGAACGCCGCGCGCTAGGGTGGATAACGTGCCGACCGCCGATTTCTCCCTGCTCCTTCCGGTGTACGCCGGTGACGATCCCGCATTCGTGCGAACCGCGTTCCGAAGCTCGGTGGGGGAGCAGACGCTGAGTCCGGCCGAGGCCGTGATCGTGCAAGACGGGCCGGTGCCCGACGCGCTCGCGGCCGAACTCGACCGCATCGTGGCCGAGAGCCCCATTCCCGTTCGGCTCGTGCGCCTCCCCGAGAACCTCGGCCTTGCCGAAGCGCTCAATCGCGGGCTCGACGCCGTCAGTCATCCGGTCATCGCCCGCATGGACGCCGACGACGTCTCCGTGCCCGAGCGCTTCGCCCGGCAGTGGGAGCTGATCGAGGCGGGATTCGACCTGGTGGGCACGGGGATGGCGGAGTTCGAGTCCGATCCGGATCGCCCGGCCTCCGTCCGCACCCCGCCCGTCGGTGCCGCCCGCATCCGGGAGCACGCGCGCACCCACAACCCGTTCAACCACCCGACGATGATGTACCGCGTCTCCGCGCTGGAGCGGATCGGTCGGTACGAGCCCTTCGGGCGAATGGAAGACTATTGGCTCGGTGTGCGCCTCATCGACTCGGGGGCGCGCGTCGAGAACATCGCGGAGCCGCTGCTGCGGTATCGCGTCGGCTCCGGCTCGTTCGCGCGCCGCGGCGGATGGCGCGAAGCCCGCACCGAGTGGAAGTTGCAGCGGGAGCTGCTGCGCATGGGCTTCGTGACCGTGCCGCAGTACGCGCGCAACGTCGCGATGAAGGGCGCGTACCGCCTGCTGCCCGCGGGAGTGAAGCGCGTGCTGTTCAGGCGCCTGATCAGCCGAGGGCTTCCCGGGGATCGCGCGTAGCGTCTAGTCGCTCTCGAAGATCTGCCCGGCCGCGTTGCGCTTTTCTGCCTGGAAGCCGTCCTCAGCGCGGCCGAGGGCCCAATACGCGGAGAGTGACAGCGCGCGTCGTTCGATGCCCCAGGTGTCGTGCAAGAGAACGCGAAGTTCTTTCATCGCTCCTCGTTCACCGTGGGCGAAGACCTCGGGAGTGACCTCGGGGGCCGGCAGCTCACATGCCGCTGCAACCAGCGTCGTACCGTGCACTGCGCTGCTGCCATCGGCGTGTTCGCGGAACAGCCATCTCACCTCGATCCCTGCGGGGCGACGCAATTCGATCCGATCTGCTTCGCTTCCCACTTCGAGGAGCACGAGTCCGTGCGCGCTCGCGGGCGTGGCTTCCAGTGCTGCCGCGATCGCGGGGAGCGCTGATTCGTCCCCGAGGTACAACCTGGGCACGAGGGAGTTCATGGAAGGTTCGAACACTCCGCCCGGGCCCGAGAAGCAAAGAAGATCACCCGGTTTCGCAGATGCCGCCCAGGGCCCTGCGATGCCCTCGTCGCCGTGCACGACGAACTCGATAGCGAGCGTCTGGGTCGCCGCGTCAATCGAGCGGATCGTGTAGGTGCGTCGTACCGGCAGGTCTGCGAGCGGCAGCCGCTCCCGGAGCGCTTCGAGATCATACGGAGGCTCGAGACCGAGTTCGGGCTTCGCGAACAGCAGCTTCACGTACTTGTCGGTCTTCGTAAGGCGGGCGGGATCGGCTTCGCCTATGAACGCGGCGAAGTCCTCGCCACCGAGGTGAACGCGCACGAGGTGCGGGCTGACGCGTTCGGTGCGTTCGACGGTCAGGACGCGCGGTGGGCCGACCCGTCGACGGGCAGTGGTTTCATTCATCCCTTCACCGTATCCCTGCTGAGCTGCTCTGCTCTAGCTTCGTCGGACGAATCACAGGCTCGACCGTGCACGCGCAGTCACGAGTACGATGAAGATCGATGATTGAAATATTGAACGACGACCAGTTGAGCCGCGCGCGACGCGCGGGGGCCCTTGTCGGTGCTATTCTCCAGACGCTCCGGGAGCGCGCAGCCGTTGGTACCAACCTGCTCGAGCTCGACCAACTGACGGGGGAGATGATTCGCGACGGAGGCGGCGTCTCCTGCTACGTCGACTACGCGCCCTCGTTCGGCAATGGGCCGTTCGGTCACTACGTCTGCACGGCGGTCAACGATGCTGTCCTGCACGGCATGCCACACGACTATGCTCTGGTCGATGGCGACTTGCTCACCCTCGATCTCGCGCTCACGGTCGACGGCATCGCCGCCGACTCAGCCATCAGCTTCATCGTCGGTGAGACGCGCGACCCCGCCGATGTCGCCCTCATCGAGACGACCGAGGAGGCGCTGCGCGCTGGTATCGCTGCGGCGCGACCCGATGCACGCTTGGGCGACATCTCGAACGCGATCGGCAGGGTGCTCAAGGGCGCCGGGTACTCCGTCAACATGGAGTTCGGCGGTCACGGCATCGGGTCCACGATGCATCAGGATCCGCACATCGCGAACAACGGTCGCGCCGGCCGCGGTTACCGGCTGCGACCGGGCCTGCTGCTCGCGATCGAGCCGTGGGTGATGGCGGACACCGACAAGCTCGTCTTCGATGCCGACGGGTGGACGCTGCGCAGCGCGACGGGAAGCCGCACGGCTCACTCCGAGCACACGGTTGCGATCACCGAGAACGGCGCTGAGATTCTGACGCTTCCGCCGAAGTAGCCTCGAGATCGTCGAGCGCCGCGACGAGGTCGCGGCCGATGACGGGTTCGAGGGTGTCGAGATAGAACGTGCTCAGATGGTTCTTGTCGATGTAGACGACCACATTGCCGATCACCGCAGGGCAGCGATCGGGGCAGTAGTATGCGCTGAAGTCGAGTGCGGCGACGTGCCCTGACTTCAGCTCGTCGAGTGGATTCGTTCGAGCCAGTGTCTGGTGCGCCTGAATCCCGCATTCGGCGTTGACATCGCGGTTTCCCTCTTCGGCCTCCTCAACGCACTGGTAAACGTTGTACGTGAAACGCGGATTGTCGCGCACCAAGATCGTCGGAATCCCCATGCGTCCGAGGCGCTTGACGGCGCGCTCGAGCCCGTCGGGCACCGATTCGCTCTCCCCGGCTGTGCTCGGACTCTCGGAGTTAGCCGCCACGGTCCGCGTACCGATGGTGAAGACAACGTCGGGGTCGATCTCCTCGATGAGGTCCATGACATCTTCGTTCCAATCCCGGCATTCCTGCCGGGAGTACCCGTCGGTGTCCGGCTGCACGTCTCGCAGGCCGAACGCGCATGCGCCGAGGAGAAATGAGACGACGCGCCAGTTCTCACGTTTCCCGATGGTGTCGATTGGTGCGAGCATCTGCTGTGCGTGCGAATCGCCGACGACGACGATGGTGCGATCGGCCTCGCGCTCGGAGATCTCGTTGTCGAGGCAAGCGGGCACGCTCGAAGGAATATCGACGATGCTTCCGTCTCCGCAGTTACGGGACAGTGTGCCCCACTGGTCGGCTACTTCAGCTGGGCGGGGGCGCAGCGGGACGTTCGTCGCTATCCTGCCCGTCCAATCGTCAAAGAGCACGCGGGCGCCCGGGTTGCGGTACGTGCGCTGCTCCTTCGCCCGCTGTTCAGCCTCCGCGAGCGCGGTCGCTTCAGTTTCTGCTAAACTGCGCGCCTCCAACTGCGCGGGCGCGATGATTGCAGCGACGAGCGCGATGGAGAGGACGATGACTCCAGCACCTCGCCAGTTCGAACGATTGACCCACTCGAGTCGGCGCAGTGGAGTATCGACGATTGCGGTGAGTAGGCGAGCGACGGCGATAGCGCAGAGGATCACGATCAGGCCCTCGATGAGATTGAGCGGTGCACCGTCTCGGGCCGCCAGGATGAAGACGAGTGCTGGCCAATGCACAAGATACAGCGCATATGAACTCCTTCCGAGTGCCAGAACGAGCGGCTTCTCGAGGAGCATCGCGGGCCCATAACGACGGTCCTCGTCGTTTCCGGAGACAATGACTGCGGCAACGCTCACCACGGGCCATAGGGCGAGATACCCCGGAAACCCACCCTGCACGTCGAGCACGAGGCCACAGGCGATGAGGGCGGCGAGTCCCATCCAGCCGATGACCGCGCGTGCGATCACGGGGAGCCGCAGTCGGTGGATCGTGAGGGCGAGGATCGAGCCGGCCGCGAACTCCCACAGCCGCGCACCTGTGTTGAAGTACGCCAGGGTCTGGTCGGCGGCCGTGCTCAGGATCGAGTACGTCAGCGAGATCGCGAAGATCGCCCCGAAGACAGCGAGGGCGATGCGGCGCGCAGGGATCCTGCCGCGCGCGAACCTCGCGATCAGCGCGATCAGCACGAACAGCAACGGCCACACGATGAAGACCTGCCCCTGCACGGAAAGGGACCAGAAGTGCTGGAGGGGGCTCGCCTGGGAGTGGTCGGCGTAGTAGTCGGCGCTCTCGAAGGCGAGCAACCAGTTCTCCGAATAGAAGAGCGACGCCCAGGCATGGTGCCAGAGCGACTCGTGCGTCGAACCGGGCAAGATCTGTACGCCGATGGTGACCGTCGCCGCGATGACGATTGACGCAGCAGGCAACATGCGTTTGAAGTTGCGGATCCACTGCGTCGGGGCCCGCACACCGCCGGTCGACTCCAACCGGCGCATGAGCGAACCTGTCAGCAGGAACGCTGAGATCATGAGAAAAGCGTCAACGCCTCCCGAGACCCGCCCGAGCCAGACGTGGTACACCACGACGAGCAGCACCGCGATGGCGCGGAGGCCGTCAATGTCGTCGCGGTATGCTGGCACGCCCAGGCCGCGCGATACTTCCACTGCGGGTGGCGCGCCCGCTCGGCCCATCGCGGTCGGTGAGTCTGATCGCCGCTGCACGGGCTGCGATCCGGTCAGTTCTTGGTGAACCGCAGACCGCCCTCGATGGCGAACCCTGCCGTTCCGTTCTGGAATTCCATGGTGCGCACTTCGAAGTTCTCCAGGATGCCGGTCGGCGCGCCCGCCATGAACCCCCATGGGCCAGCGGGTCCGCCCGCCCTGCGGTATGCGGCGAGGAAGACGCCGTTGCCGAGACCGACGGTGCCGTCTTCGATGCCTCGTCGCGACGCAAGCGCGTGCGAGGTCGTGATCATGCCGTGGTCGAACTCTTGCACGAAGCCACCGCCGTTCTCCGAGATCTCGATACGAGGTCCGGTCGGGCGACCCCATCTTCGCGGGTCGCGCTGATAGAGGTCGTAGATCGCGCCGGTGATTTCGTGAACATTCTGCTCGTTGTCATCGCGAGGCTTCACGAACTCGACGGCCTCGTCGATCGGGCCGTCGAAGATCATGCGACCGTGCTCGAGGACGATGCCGCGTTCGCACAGCTCCTGCACTTGACTCGCGTTGTGGCTCACGACAAACATCGTCTTGCCCTGATCTTGCAACTCGAGCATCCGAGTCGTGCACTTCTTGCGGAACTGCGCATCGCCGACTGAGAGGATCTCGTCGACGAGCAGAACATCGAGCTCGGTGTGGATCGCAACCGAGAATCCAAGACGCGAATACATGCCGGACGAGTAATGCTTGACTTCTGTGTCGATGAAGTCGCCGATCTCGGAGAAGTCGAGTATGGACTGAAAATGGTCGTCGGTTTCTTGCTTGTTCATGCCGAGAATCGCGGCGTTGAGATAGACGTTGTCTCGACCCGTGAGGTCGGGATGAAAACCGGCTCCGACTTCGAGGAGACCCGCAACGCGCCCGCGCGTCCGCACCCAACCCTGGTCCGGCGCCATAACTCCGGAGAGCAGCTTCAGCGTCGTCGACTTGCCAGACCCGTTCCGGCCGAGCAATGCAACCGATTGTCCTTCCCCGACGGTGAAAGAAATACCGTCGAGTGCATTGAAAGCGCTCGAGAGCGGCTTGCGGCGTATCGAAGCGATGAAGGTCTCTTTGAACGAGTGCGTGTGCTTGATCGTGAAGGTCTTGCGCACGTCTTCGAGTACGATCGCAGGCTTAGTAGTGACTTCAGAGGCTCTGGGCAAAGGAACCCTCCATTTTGCGGAAGACGATCTGACCAATCATGAGAGTGACAAGCGAGATTGCGAAGCCGATCAGCACGTATACGAGGAAGTTGTCGGGCCGGGCAATCGATGGCTCCAGCGGCAGCCAGAAGGCATCGTGGAAGAGTTCAACGGCGCCCGTGATGGGGTTCGACATATAGACGTGATAGAGCCACAGCGGGGCCCGGTCATACACGAGGTTCCAGACGTACAGCACGGGAGAAGCCCAGGTGGAGAACATCAGGATCAGATCCACGAAGTTGCGCGCGTCGCGGTAGGCAACGTTGATCGCGCCGAAGAACAAACCGAGTCCGAGCGCGAATAAGACGATGATGAGCGTGCCGATGACGAAGGCGACGATCTGCAACCAGCCGAAGGTCCATCCGCACAACAGCGCGACGATGAAGAGCAGTGCCGCCTGCGGCAGGAAATGCACCAGTGCGACCCCAGTCGCTGCGACCGGGAAAAGCTCGCGCGGCAGATAGATCTTCTTGATCAGCGACGCATTGTCGACGACAGCGTTCGTCGTGTTGCGCAGCGTCTCGCTGAAAAGGTTCACCGCGACGATACCCGCAAAGAGATACACCGGGAAGAACGACATCCCGTGATCGGCCTGCAGAATAACCCCGATCACGAGGTAGTACATCAAGAACTGCGCTCCGGGCCGCACATACGACCAGACCCAGCCCAACACCGAGCCGTGGTAGCGGGTGGCGACTCCCTTCTTCAGCAGAAGCGTGAGCAGATACCGGTGCCGGAAGACGTCGAAGAGACCTCGACTCGCGCCTGGCACGCGAAAATCGGGGTCATTCAGCAGGGAAGCTTCGCTCACAACGAGATTCTATCTGCGACAGCTGAAGGAACGAGCGCACCGTGCGAGCGCCACCATGCTACTGGGGCGGCGAGCGGTTCGAGGGCCTCCGGGATAGCGCCGCTCACGAGCTGATCATTCCCGCGATAAGCGAGCAGCAGTGCGTCGAGAACGTCCGCAGAGAATCCGGCGCGCTCCAAGCCGACTGCATTGATGCCGGTGATGCGTGGCGGTGTGCCGTACACCTTCGAAAACGGTGGTACGTCGCGGGTAACCGGGGTGCCCATTCCGATCATCGCCCCGTCCGCGATGATGCGACGCTGGTGCACGACGGCGTTCATGCCGATGTTGACTCGATCGCCGATTGCGCAGTGCCCACCGACGCTCACGCCCGCGGAGACTGTGGAATCTGCTCCGAGGAGCACGTCGTGCGCGAGGTAAGCACGGTTGAGCACCCAGCTGCGGGCACCGACGGTGGTCGCACGGTAGCTTCCCTGATGGATCACCGCGCCTTCTCGTATGACGGCGCCGGAGCAGATACGCACTCCCGCGTGCGCCAGCTCCCCGGTCCATGCAGGGTTCTGTCGGAGGTTGCTCATCTCGGGAGGTGCACCGATCAGGGCGCCCGCTCCGATCCACACCCCGTCCTCGATCACGGTGGGACCGAGAATCACTGCGCCGGGGCCGACCGAGACGCCCGCGCCGAGCTCGACGCCCTCGCCGATGAAAGCGTGGGAGCTGATCGCGGTGTCGGGGCCGCTCACGATCCGGGCCTCAGGTTCACGGCAGCACCCGCCTGCGCCGACTCGATCACGGCCTCAGCGACACGGAGGGTCTCAGTCCCCTCTCGCAGTGTGACCGCATCTTCACGGGTGCCGAGAATGGCATCGCGGAACGCCTCGTGCTCACTGCGCAAGGGTTCGCGTTTCTCGAGCGAGAACCGCGTCACCGTGCCCTCGCTCACGCCCCTGAATGCGGCGACGGTGTCCCACGATCCAGCGTGGGTGCCATTCTCGAAGAACGTGAGATCTGCCGTGATCGTGTCGGCGACGAACGCGCCGAACTCTCCCGTGACAACTGTCAGGCGCTCCTTGAACGGGGTGAGCCAGTTCACAAGGTGATTGATCATGATGCCGTTCTCGAGCTTGCCGGTGATCGAAACCATGTCTTCATGCTCACGTCCGGAGCGATGAGCCGTCTGCGCGGAGAGGGTCGCATAGGGAGATTGTGCGAGCCAGGAGGTGAGGTCGATATCGTGGCTGCCGAGATCCTTGACCACACCGACATCCGCGATGCGCGCTGGGAAGGGCCCCTGCCGGCGCGTCTGAATCTGGTACACGTCGCCGAGATCACCGTTCTCGATGCGCTCGCGGAGGCTGATGAGCGCCGGATTGAAGCGCTCGACGTGCCCGACTGCCGCGACTCGCCCGGCCGATTCGAACGCCTCGACGAGGCGTTCGGCAGCGGGCAACTCGTGAGCCACCGGCTTCTCTATCAGCGCGTGGATGCCGGCTTCTGCGAGTGCGAGACCGACCTCCTCATGGTATTTCGTCGGAACGGCGACGACTGCCGCGTCCACCCCTGCGCGGATGAGGCCCTGCACCGAGTCGAACATGGGCGTTCTCCCCGATACACCGTGCGGGTCTCCCATGGCGTCAGCAACAGCGATGAGCTCGATCCCCTCGACCTCTCGGATCACCCGCGCATGGTGGCGGCCCATCATTCCGAGGCCGATCAGGCCGTACTTGATTGTCACTTCTTCTCCAATCGGTTCAGGCGTCGATCGCGATCGACGAATCTGTTCAGTCCGCACGGCACCCGGTGATGCGATACAGCACTGCGCCACCCTCACGGTCGACCTCGGTGAGCGTAGCGGAATCCTCGACGCCAGAAATTCCGAAGTACGGCTCGGCGCGCGGTGTCTCCGGGAAGACGAACTCCCGGCCGAAATCGAGCACGTACTCGACTTCGAGAGCGGCGGCGGCGGCACAAGCCTCGGGGGTGCCCCGGTCAATACCACTCGTGATGTCGGTGATGCGCGGGTCATAGTTTCCGCCTGTGTGCGGCACGAGCACCTCTTGACCCGTCAGCGCGTAGACGAGTGCGCCGCCGTTCCACGGGTTGTCAGCCACCACGGAGTCGGCTGGCACGTGCTCGGGGAGGCGTTCGATCAGCGCCCTCTCATCGGGGCTCAGCAGGGGCGACCAACGGTCGAACTCGTATTTCGAGCTGACGTAGTTCACTCCGGCGAACGCGCCGGCGCCCTGCGTCGCGGCGAGGAGGAAAAGCGCGGCGATCGCGCCCAGGGAGAGACGGCGTGCACGGGCGTTCCGTCCGGGGAACATCCGGGAAGCGCGACGTATCGCTGGCCCGGCAACGGCAGCAACCGTCGAGGCTCCGAAGACCGCGAGTGGCAGGGCGCCTAGGGGGACGAGCGCCGCGAGCCGCCAAGGATCGTTGTACCAGGGGGAGAGGAAGAAGGTGCGCCATTCAGACGTCGGAAAGCCATCGGCGATGACGTAGAACGTGATCAGCACCAGCGAGACGCCGAGGAGCCAACGCTGCCTCTTACGCAACGCGACGAGTGCGGCGCCCAAGATCACGAGCACGGCGATCGGCCAGTTGTGCCCTTCGATACGAGGGGTCGTTCCGACTGCGTCGAGTATGGCTCCAAATGGGGTGGGATGTCCGCCTTCCCATGGGTTCGTGCTTGTGCGCCCGATGTGCCACGCGGCGATGACGATGGCCCCGAATGCACCGAGCCCGGCTGCCGCGAAGACACCGCGGAGTGCGCGACTGCGGCTCGGCAGCACGAGCAGGCCGGAGTCGTTGGCAATCCGGCCCCCGCGCAATGCGCGCATAGCGGCCGTCAAGACGGGTACCGCGAGCCACAGGCAGAGCACATGAATCGCGTTCGGGTGCGCGAGCACTGCGGCTCCGAGCGCGCCGATGCCGAGCAGCCATCGCCCGCCAGAGCTGAGTGGAAGAGCTCGCCTGGCCCATCCGAGGTCGAGCAGTTGCAGCGCCGGGACGAGCACAAACGGAAGGAGTGCCAGCGAGAGCAGATTCGGGTACAGCACACCGAAGCCGGCGAGCGAGAGTGGAAAGTTCGGAAACGCGGCGGCGACGACACCTGAGACGATCGCGACGCGCGTCGCCGGCCCAGCAATAGCCTGCCCGAGAGCCACGACGCCGATCGGCCAGATTACGGCGCAGACGGTGAACAGCACGGCGTTGGTTGCAACGGGGATCGAAGCGCCTGAGAGTTGCGCGACGAGAGCGACGAAGCCGTGCCACAGGGTGGGATAGAACGCAGGGTTTCCGGGTGACGCGAGATCCATCGCGAATGGGGATGCATTCCCACTATCGAGAATGAGCCGCACCGCGTTGAGATGGAAAATCGCGTCATACGTCTGTGAAATCGCATCGGCAGATTTCAGGCTGAGCATGAGCGTCGTCGCCGTGGCGGCGCCCCCGATCGCGGCGGCGCCGAGGGGGAGCCAGAATCGCTGCGCCGGAAGCAATCGGCCGAACTCACGGAACGCACGGGGGTGCCCGACCCATTTGCGCACACTGAAGAGCACGAGGGCGAGCGCTGCAGCTACGGCGACCGGAGACAGGAAGCTCCATGGGATACCGATCGCTCCCGAAATGATCGGTGCAATGGCAAGCACCGCAAATGCTGCGGGAACGGCGACGATCGCGAGAGCGAAGCCGCGAAGCCGGAGTGCGAAGGCGGTCGGGAGACCGAGCACCGCGATGATACCGACCGCGAGAAGAGCCGGCAGGATCAACGGAAGCCAAGCGCTCACGCTTCGCCGCCCCTGTCTCGTCCGGTCTCGTCACGATGCTCAGTGAGGCGCGCCTCCATGAGTGCCACGGCGCGTGCCAACTGGGTCACGCGGGCGTCGCTTCGGGCTTTCGCTCGGATGACGGCCACGGCAAACGCGAGTACGGCGACGATGAAGATGTAGAGCAGGAGGTCGGTACCACGGCCGATTCCGAGCACATTCGCAACGGCGGTAAGCGCATTCGGAAACAGGATGGCGAAAGCCGCGGCTATGACGAAGAGAATCGCGAAGATGCGCTTGAGGGCGAGCGACCGCTCTCCGGGCAGGAAGCGCACGGCGAGAGTCGCGATGCACACGATGCCGAGAATGAGCAGTAACTGAAAGATCGACATGGCCGCCTACCGGATGATGAGGTCGATGAGGATGTTGACCGAGTTGAGCAGAGACTGACCCTTCGCCTTGGAGTATTCGCTGTAGATGACCTCGACGGGCTCCTCTGCGTACGGAAGGCCGGTGCGCCCGAGTTGCACGACGATCTCGGTGCCGTGCGCCATACGGTCTTGTCGCAGATGGATGCGACGAAGCGCGTCCTCTCGAATTACTCGCAATCCGTTGTGCGCGTCGGTGAGGCGGGTGCGAGTCGTCCAATTCGTCACGATGACCGCCGTCTTCAGGACGATTTTCTTCAATACGCCGGCCTGCGTGCGGTCATCGAGGAATCGGGATCCGAAGACAATGGCGAGGTCATCGTTCTGGGCTCGCTCTAGCATGAGCGCCGCGTCGACGACGCGATGCTGTCCGTCGGCGTCGAATGTAACGACGTACTTCGCCCCGCGCTCGAGCGCGTACTGGAACCCGGTCTGGAGCGCCGCGCCCTGACCGAGGTTGATGGGGTGGTTGACGACATGTGCTCCGGCCGCTCGAGCGACAGTGCCTGAACCGTCCCGTGAACCATCATCGATGCAGACCGTCTGAGGGAATACGGGCAAGAGCTCCGCGAGTACACCGCCGATCACGGTCGCCTCGTTGTAGAGAGGGATCACCACCCAGACATCGTCAGCGAACCGCTTCGAGGCGGTCGGGGCAGCGTTCATAGCACCTATTCTGGCAGACGAGCGAGTGACCGCTTATTCTTAACGACTAAGAGTACGTCGAAGCTGAGGCTTCACAACGGGGAGCCTCCATGCGATCGAGTATGAAGAAGTGGGAAGGCGTGCGCGCTGCGATGTTGGGCGCGTTGACGATCATCGCTCTCGCAGCCGCGATGATCGTACCCGGAGTGGGCGCGAGCCCCGCGCAGGCTGCGAACGTGACGGACGGCTTCAGCCCCGGCAATATCGTGTCGGACGCGAATTTCTATGACGGCCGAGCTCTCGACGCGGGACAGATCCAAACCTTCCTCAATCAGCGCGTGCCGCGCTGCACAATCGGAGACCCGGGTCGAACCGCCGGCATGAAATGGGGAGAAACGAGAATCGCCTCTCAATGTCTGCGAAACTTCTCGATGAACACTCAGAGCCGTCCCGCGAATGCGTACTGCGCCGCGTATAGCGGACGAAGCGGCGAAAGCGCGGCCGAGATCATCGCGAAGGTCGGCCAGGCGTGCGGCATCAGCCAGCGAGTTCTGTTGATCATGTTGGAGAAGGAGCAGAGCCTCGTCACTGATTCGTGGCCGACGGTACGCCAGTTCGACGTCGCGATGGGGTATGCCTGCCCAGATTCAGGGCCGGGCAACAGTGCGAACTGCGATCCGACACAGACGGGTTTCTTCCAGCAGGTGTATCGCGCCGCCTGGCAGTTGAAGGTGTACCGTGCGAACCCGAACAGCTACAACTACAAGCCGTTCCAGAACAACCGTATCCAGTGGCATCCGAATGCTGGCTGCGGAACCTCGAATGTCTACATCGAGAACTGGGCCACCGCCGCTCTTTACATTTACACGCCGTATCGCCCGAACCAGGCCGCCCTCAACGCGGGTTGGGGCACCGGCGATGGCTGCTCGAGCTACGGCAATCGCAACTTTCACAATTTCTACAAGACCTGGTTCGGCGATCCGCAGCTTCCGTTCCCTGTCGATGGTCGGATCGCAACCTATTGGCAGAGCAATCGCTCCTGGTTGGGGAATCCGAAGGCTGCGGCGGTAACGAATAACGCGAACGGTGGTGGCCGTACTCAGCAGTTCTCAGGGGGAATCGTATTCGAACCCAAATCCGGGCAGGTGTCTGGAATGCAGCGGACGAGCCCGATTTACATCGCCTATTCACAAGCCGGCGGCATTGCGGGGCCTTGGGGTTGGCCTGCAGCTCCCGCTGTAAATCAAGGGGTGTCCGGAAACAACGTCATGCGTTTCCAAGGCGGCATTGTCGCAGAGGCGAAGGGGTACGGTGCCTACCTCGTGCCGACGAGGCTCCAGGCTCTTTGGGAAAAGGAGGGTGGATTTGGAGGGAGGATTGGTTTCCCGATAGCCAGCGCATTCACGGGTCCCGGAGATATTGTCTCCCAGTCCTATCGGTCGGGTGAACTCGTATACAGTCCGGCCGGCGGCTCTTTGCAAGTCGATCCTGACTTCCTAACTGCTTGGCGTGCGCTCGGCGCAGGCGGAGGGTCCATCGGAGTTCCAATTGGTCCTTCAGTGAGTAGTACTGCGAATGGCGGGGGCAAAACGTACCCAATGCTGCGAGGAACGATGTACCAGAGCCGTGCCGGGGTCTACGCGATCGGTACAGGTCCGTTTGGCGATGCTTATCGTGCTGCGGGTGGGCATACGGGATCGCTCGGCTGGCCTATCGCCCCTGCGGAATGTGGTTTGCACGACGGCGGTTGCGCCATGCCGTTCCAAAACGGAGTAGGTCTTTGGAACCAGGCAACGGGAATGGTTAAAGTCTCACCACAGACATACGAAGCGTGGAAACGACATGACGCGAAACTTGGCTATCCGGAAGTTACAGCCTCTGCGGTCGGTACGGGTGCGAACGGCGGGTTTGTCCATCGTTTCGCCACTGGTGAGGCTTATCAATCGACCGCCGGAACCTACGTGTTGTTCGATGGTCCTCTACGAGACGCTTACCGTTCTGCCGGTGGCCCGCTCGGAGGTTGGGGCTGGCCGACAAGCGATCTGACATGCGCAACGGACGGCTCGAAGTGCGTAATGTCTTTCGCTGAAGGAACGGCGACCACGACACCGAACGGCGGTTTGGAATTCGTTCGAGCCCTAGGAGACTTTCCGAAACAACGCCTCAGCGGTTCCGACCGCTTCTCGACGGCAGTCGAGGCCGTAAGGAACGCCTATCCGAGTCCCGTCGACACGGTGATAATTGCAAACGGTATGGACTATCCTGACGCCCTCAGTGCGGGCGCCTTAGGTGCGAAGTGGAAAGCTCCCCTACTTCTAACCACGTCATCGAATCTGCCTGAGGCAACGCGAATCGAGCTTGCACGCCTCCAACCGAAACGAATTGTCGTTGCTGGCGGACCGGGGGTCGTCAATGCCAACGTGATGGCACAGCTGGGCGAACTCGCCCCGCGCGTCGATCGTGTCTCTGGAGCAGATCGGTACGAGACGTCGCGGGCGATCGCTCAGGCCGGATGGCCGAATGGAACTTCTTCTCAGGTATTTATAGCAACGGGGGCAGAATTCGCAGATGCGCTCGCTGCAGGAGCCGCAGCCGGTGCGACCGGTGCTCCGGTTGTGCTTGTGCCAGGTGCGGCGAGCGCGGCACCCGTGGCTTTGACGGCTGAGTTAGATCGGCTAGGAGCGAAGCAGGTGCGTATTGCAGGTGGTGTCGGGGCCGTTTCAAGCGGCGTCGAACGTTCGCTTGCGCAAGGCCGCGTGGTAGAGCGGTTCGCTGGCGCGGACCGCTACGAGACGTCGTCTCTCATAGCGGAGGCTTTGTTCCCGCAGAACGGAAGCAACCCGTACTGGGCGAATGGTTCGGATTTTGCTGATGCTCTCGCCGGGAACGCGGTCGCTGGTGCACAGCGCTCGCCCTTGTTGCTCTCTAGAGCCTCTTGTGTTCCACCGAGCGTCTATGACTCCACGGCGCGTCTTGCTCGAGACAGGATCCTTATACTTGGCGGGACCGGTGTTCTCTCAGATGCCGTTTATATGGCGAAACGATGTGGAATATGAAAAGTGCTGGCCAGCGCCCGATCCAGATGGCCAGTGCCGGGCGCCGTTGCCAAGTCGGCAACGCGATTCGAACCCGAATTTGGAGTGCGCTTACAATTCGGCAACTCAAGAAAGCGGGAATTCCGCTACCAGCATCTGCCCCAAAGGAACGCGCTGAAGAACGAGTACTTATTGGTCCGGTGAACAGTGCGGGACAGGGGTATCTGTGGGCTCGATCACTTGAGCGGATCCGCCCGGAGATCTCAGCTTCCAACATGAAGATTGCCGCCAGTTCGGACCGCTACGGGTATCCCGCGGATCTGACGGTGCCGAGTGGGTACGCCGCGCACTCGAGAACTTGGCAGAAAGATCAATTTGCTGCGCTCCGTCACTATCAAGGAGTGCTCATCGAATCCGCTGCGCTCGTCCTTGGCGGGGCTTTCAAGTCCGATTGTCTTGCACAAATAGAGGCTTTACGACGAGCTAACCCAAAACTTGCGTTGATCTTCCATGGTAGTGATTTGCGCGACCCCGACTCTCATCTCGCCCGAGAACCCGAGTCCTACTTTCGTGTTGATAGCGACTTCACGGAAGAAATGCGCAGGAAGTCAAGGCGCAGCAAGGAACTTATAGCGAAAAGCGGAACCCGCGTGTTCGTTTCCACGCCAGATCTACTTCGAGAATCCGGCGGCGCGACGTTGTTGCCAGTCGTGGTGAAATCTGAGGCGTGGGAGACAAGGGAGCGACCCCTATCCAGAGGTCGACGTCCTCGCGTTGTTCACGCCCCTTCCAGCTCGCACATTAAAGGCACCGACCTCATCGATGGAAGGATGCAGCGACTGAACGATGCGGGTCTGATCGAGTACCAACGAATATCAGGGATCCGTCATTCTGAAATGCGGAATGTTTACCGTGAAGCGGATATCGTATTGGACCAGTTTCGCGGCGGACCATACGGGGTGGCGGCCTGTGAAGCCCTTGCCGCGGGTCGAATTGTTGTTTCGCATGTCCCCGAGTGGGATCGCAAGTTAACTCGCGAGTTGAGCGGAAAAGAACTACCAATCGTGCAATCCGCGGCTTCTGAACTTGAGGACGTCATAGCCGAGATCCTGTCGGACCCGCAAAAAGCGCGCGAGAACGCGCTGAAGGGTCCCGAGTTTGTTCGTCACTGGCACGACGGTCGTGAGAGCGGCAGAGTCCTCGCGGAGTGGCTTGATTCCGTCACGTAAGCAAAACGAGGGAGAAAAGCTAGGAGCAGCTCCGAAACCCGTCGCAGCTCGCCTTTGGCTGCAGTCTCAGTCAAGTCGACTATTCTTGAAGGAACTGTGCTGGAAATGGCTGGCGCACTGCGCGAGAGGTCGATATAACCATGGCATCTGAGTTCATTCCCCCGGCCAGGCCGATCATCGGCGATGAAGAGCGGGAAGCAGTCGACCGTGTCCTGCGGTCCGGAATGATCGCCCAAGGGCCAGAGGTCGCCGCCTTCGAGCAGGAGTTCGGTGCGCATTTCGCTGAGGGTCGCGCCACGGTTGCGGTGAACTCAGGCACGAGCGGCCAGCATCTCGGCCTGCTCGCCGCCGGCGTCGGGGCGGGCGACGAAGTCATCGTCCCGTCCTTCACGTTCGCGGCCACTGGCAACTCCGTCGCGCTGACCGGGGCGACCCCGGTGTTCGTGGACATCGAGCCCGACTACTTCACACTCGACCCCGAAGCCGTGCGTGCGGCGATCACTCCGCGCACCAAGGGAATCATGCCGGTGCACCTGTACGGGCACCCGTTCCTCGTCGATCAGATCGAATCGATCGCTCGCGAACATGGAATCGCGATCTATGAGGATGCCGCGCAGGCGCACGGTGCGAGCTGGGACGGCCGGCAGGTGGGTGCCATCGGCGACTTCGCGATGTTCAGCCTCTATCCCACGAAGAACATGACCTCGGGCGAGGGCGGAATGGTGACGTGCGCGACCGAGCAGATCGCGCGGAACGTTCGCCTGCTCCGCAACCAGGGAATGGAGACGCAGTACGCCAACGAAGTCATCGGGTTCAATGCCAGGATGACCGATGTGCACGCGGCGATCGGTCGGGTGCAGCTCACCAAGGTTGACGGATGGACGGGGCAGCGTCAGCGCAACGCTGCGGCGCTCGATGAGGGTCTCGCCAGAGTTGCCGGCGTGCAGACGCCGAAGGTACACCAGGCGGCTTCGCACGTGTACCACCAGTACACCGTGCGCCTCGATGCCGGCGAGCGCGACCGTATCCGCGAGGCGCTGAAGCAGGAGCACAACGTCGGCTCCGGGGTGTACTACCCGATTCCGAATCATCGTCTGCCATCTCTCGCGAAGTATGCGCCCGGTCTTTACCTCCCCGAGACCGAGCGCGCCGCCGCCGAGGTCCTGTCGCTGCCGGTGCACCCCTCACTGAGTGAAGCGGATATCGAGCGCATTATCGCCGCGGTGACCCAGGTCGCCGGGGCCGGTGCTTAGGACGCCGTGCGTGTAGCGATCGTCTCGCGCATCTTCCCACCCGAGCCGGCCGCAGCCTCATTTCGGCTTTCCGCACTCGCGGACGCGCTGAAGGACGCCGGGCACGATGTCACTGTGCTCACCGTGAAGCCGCCGAAGTGGCTCGAGGCGACGGTGAAGAGCGGTCGGCCGAAGTACGACGTGCGACGCTTCCCCGTCGTTCGCGATAAGTCGGGGTACGTACGCGGGTATGTGCCCTACCTCAGCTTCGACGTTCCCCTGTTCTTTCGGCTGCTGCTCGGGCGCCAGTACGACCTCATCGTTTCGGAACCGCCGCCGACAACGGGCTTCTTCGTGAGGCTCGCTACGATGCTGCGTCGCATGCCATACGCGTACTATGCAGCGGATATCTGGTCGGAGGCATCGACGCAGACGACCGCGCCGGGCTGGATGGTAAACGCGGTCCGTTGGATTGAACGCTTCGCCATGAAGGGTGCGAGGGTAGCGCTTTCAGTCTCTGACGATGTCACGACGCGCATCGCGGCAATGGGCGTGACTCGCGCTACGACGGTGGGAAACGGCGGCGATATCGAAATATTCCGATCCGCGCTCGCGCAAGCGCATGGCCGAGACCACCGTGTCGCCGTGCCGACGTTCGTCTACGCGGGGACAGCATCCGAATGGCATGGTGCAGAGGTGTTCGTCGACGCCATGCCCGAGCTCCTGGCAGCGGTGCCCACGGCGCGTTTGCGGTTCATCGGGGGAGGATCTGAACGCGATGCCCTGAAGCAGCGTGCTGATGACCTCGGGGTACGCACTTCGGTGACGTTTGAGGACGCGATGGCTCCGGCGCTCCTCGCCCCGATTCTGCATGGCGCCACGGCGGCAGTTGCAAGTGTGCGTCCGGGATCGAGCTATGAGTTCGCCTTTCCGACGAAGCTCTACAGTGCGATTGCGTGCGGTGCTCCGATCATCTACTCCGGGAGAGGGCCGACGAGTGACTTCGTCGAAACGCTCATCGATGGACTGCCCATCGGTGCGTGCGTCGATGCGGATCGTCACCACCTCGCGCAGACCATGATTCGTTATTCGGCGGAAACGAACTCGGATGCACGCCGCGACGCGGTCTCGAAATGGGCGGAGCAGAATGTGAGCCTCCGTGCGGTGTCGAAGCGAGCCGTTCGTCGACTGGAGGAAGCGCTGCGCGTCGACGGGAAAGATCAGATATGAAAAGCCTTTGGCGAACTTTGCGCCAGTTGTTCGACGTCATGCCCTCGGGAGCGAAGCCGTTCTACGTCTGGTACTCGATCGTGACCGGTGCGCTCGCGATTCTCGACACCGCAGCACTTGGTCTCATTGTGCTTGTGGTGACACCGCTCGCGACGGGCGGGCCGGTTACACTTCCATTGATTGGGGAGCTGCCTGAAGAGGCGACAGTTTGGATCGTACTTCTGGTGTGCTTCCTTTTCGTTCTCAAGGGAGTACTCGCGATTCTGCTTCACTGGGTGGCGACGCGACGATTCGCGCGGTACGAGCTCGAAATCGGCAACCGGCTCTTCCACTCGTATGCGCACGCGCAGTGGGAGGATCGCTCGAAGCTCAGCACGGCGGAAGTCACCCGCATCGTTGATATTTCGATGGCCAATACGAACCTCGGCTTCATTTTGCCGCTCTCGCAGGTGCCCGGCAATCTGCTGACGTTTATATCCGTTCTCGCCGTGCTCGTTGCTTCACAACCGCTAACCGCGTTGATTGCTTTGGTCTACCTCCTCCTAATCTCCTTCCTTCTTCTCGTCGTCGTGACGAAGCGCGTGCGTACCGCAGGCGCGCACAATCGGAAGTTCGGCTATCTCGTCGCTCGGATTATGACAGAAATGGTCGATGCTTTGAAGGAAATTACGCTTCGAGGCAAAATCGATGAGGTCGGGAAGGTCATCTCACAGAATCGCCAACGTGCGACGCGAGCGCGCGCCAATATGGCATTTCTGAGTGTCATCCCGAAGTACGCGTTCGAGGCGGCGTTGATCGGCGGTTTTCTGCTCGTCGGGGGTGCGGCGTACTTGTTCAACGGACCTGAAGCTGCGATCGTCTCTGTGAGCCTCTTCGCTGCCACAGGCTTTCGCATGATTCCCGCAATGAACGCGGTGCAGAGCGCTTTCAACTCCGCGTCGGCGAACGAGGTGTATGCGAGAGACGTCGTCCGCTTCCTTAAGGAAGCGGAAGCGAGCCAAGCCGCGGCCGACGAGACAACGGAGGATAGCGCGGTGTTGCCCGACAATCCGCGTGCGCTTAATTTGAAAAGCGTCGACTTCGTCTATCCAGGTTCAGAAGAAGCGGTGCTGAGGGGCGCCAACCTCGAGATTCCTTTCGGGTCGAGTCTCGCTGTCGTCGGTCCCTCCGGTGCGGGAAAGTCGACGCTGATCGACATGGTGCTAGGACTCAGCCGACCGTCCGAAGGGAAGATTGAGATCGATGGACTGGAGTTGGAATCCGTCGTGCGCCAGTGGAGAAGTCGCGTCGGGTACGTGCCGCAGCGTGTGACCCTATTCGACGCATCCATTGCACAGAATGTTGCTCTGACGTGGTCCGATGACTTCGATGCCGAACGTGTCACCTGGGCTCTCGAACGAGCTCAGCTAGGCGAATTGCTCGAGCGCCCGCAGGGCATTCATGCAGTCGTTGGCGAACGGGGAAGCTCGATCTCGGGCGGACAGCAGCAGCGTCTGGGTATCGCGCGCGCTCTGTATACGGATCCGCTGGTGCTTGTGCTCGACGAAGCCACGAGTGCTCTGGACACCGCAACCGAGAACCGAGTGAGTCAGGCCATGCGTTCGCTCCAGGGCGAAGTCACCTTCGTGACGATCGCGCACCGTCTGGCAACGATCCGTGACTACGACCAAGTCTGTTACATGGAGTCCGGGATGATCCGCGGACTCGGATCATTCGATGAGCTTGTCGCCACGGTTCCCGAATTCGCGCATCAGGCGAGGCTTGCAGGCCTCGTGGAAAGGAAGTAGATCCACACATGGTGTCCGGGAAATCGCCTTCGCTCCTGGTCCTATCGTTCTCAGAGATCGAATCGGACGCGCGAGTATTGAAGCAGGTCAGGCTCTTTGCCGAACGGGGCTTCGACGTGTACACATGCGGGTTTGGCGACGCTCCGCCGGAAGCGACCCGGCACTTCCGGCTTTCTCCGCAGGTGCCCCGAAAGCTCGTGCTCGTGCAAGCCGCCCTCTATCGATTGCATCTGTATCGCTCGGCGTACTGGGTGAACCCGTATGTTCGCGCCGCGAGGAAGGTCCTACGTGAGCTGAAGGTTGAAAGAGTGATCGCCAACGACCTCGACACGGCGGCCCTCGCACTTGCCATCGCGCCAGCACAACGTGTGCACCTTGACCTCCACGAATACTGGCCGGGCCGCGATGATAACAATGCGGCTTGGGTCCGCCTGCGACAGCCATTCATGAAGTGGCAGTTGCGAACGTTCGCTTCGAAGATTGCATCCGTGACAACGGTCAGCACGACGATTGCCCGCCGGTACGCCGACGAGTTCGGAATCGCCGCGGGCACCGTCACGAACGCGAGCCCATATCGCAATCTTGTGCCCCGGCAGGTCTCCGCACCGATCAGGCTCGTTCACAGTGGAGCGAGCCGGGCGAACCGACGCATTGAGGTAATGATGCGCGCGGTCGCTGCCAGCAAGAATGACGTGCTGTTCGACCTGTACCTTACCGGTATGGGCACGCCATACCATGACCAGTTGCTTCAGCTGGCCGATGAGCTCGGTGAGCGGATCCAGGTTCTCCCACCAGTGCCCCACGAGAGCCTGGTCGACAAATTGAACGAATACGACATCGGTATTCATCTGCTGCCGCCGACGAACTCCAACAACATGCTTGCACTGCCGAACAAATTTTTCGACTACGTGCAGGCGCGTTTGGGTCTGATCATCGGGCCAACTGCCTCGATGGCGGATCTCCTGCATGAGTATTCGCTCGGAGTGGTGGCCTCTGATTTCACGACCGAGTCGCTCACCGCAGCGATCGACGATCTCGACGTGGCATCGGTGCAAGCGTACAAGTCGCGCTCAGATGCAGCTGCACATGAACTCTCAGCGGAGGCGCAAAACGGTGTGTGGTCGGAAGCGATCGCGAGGTTGGACCGCTCCTAGCTCTTCCTAGCGGCTCCCGCATTCTCTCTGCGTGGCGCGACTATATGCTCAAGCGACTGACGATCGCTTCAACGGCGCGCTGGGCAGCGTGACCGTCGCCGTAGGGCGCTGCATCGGTGGGGCTCGGTGCGGGCCGCGTGAGAGCAGCGAGAATGTCGTCCGGAGTGTTCGCGAGAACATTCCATCCGAGATCGACAGTCTCGACCCACTC
Source organism: Leucobacter alluvii (assembly GCF_039530485.1). Lineage (NCBI taxonomy): Bacteria > Bacillati > Actinomycetota > Actinomycetes > Micrococcales > Microbacteriaceae > Leucobacter > Leucobacter alluvii. Next base: position 103,001 of record NZ_BAAAOP010000006.1, read on the forward strand.
GGTCTCGAACCGGACGGTCGTGCATGGAACGCGAAGCAGGAACGCTTCCTTCTGCAGGCCCCCTGAGTCGGTGACCACTCCTGCGCTATCGATTGCTGCAGCAATAAGCTCAGGATAGGGGAGCGGATCTCGCACGATCACTGAGCCCTGCTCGAGTTCTACACCGTGGCTCGCGGCCCTGGCCCGCACCCGGGGATGTGCAAGCAAGACGACGGGCTTGTCGGCTGCGCCGAGCGACGCGATCACTTCGCACAATCGCTGGGGATCGTCAGTGTTCTCAGCGCGGTGGATCGTGGCGAGGTAGTAGCCTTCCGGCGAGAGCTCGGGCAGGAGCGGGTTGGCTGTCTGCTGGTCACCAATGCGATCTCGGACCGTGAAGAGCACATCCGTCATGACATCGCCCACGAGAGCCGATCGCGCGGCGAGGCCTTCCGATGCGAGATGCTCCATCGCCACCTGCGTCGGAGCGAGACAGAGATCAGCCGCATGATCGGTGAGCACCCGGTTGTGCTCTTCTGGCATCCCCCTGTTGAAAGAACGAAGTCCGGCTTCGAGGTGAGCAACGGGGTAGTGCAACTTCACCGCGCTCACCGCAGCCGCGAGCGTGGAATTGGTGTCACCGTACACGAGAACGCAGTCCGGTGCGAAACGCTCGAGCTCCTCATCCATCTGCGCGAGAATGCTCCCGGTTTGGACGCCGTGTGACCCTGAACCCACGCCGAGGTGCGCATCAGGTTCCGGGATGCCGAGATCGCGAAAGAAGACGTCGGAAAGCATGGGGTCGTAGTGTTGACCCGTGTGCACAATGACGTGCTCGTGTCCCAGATCACTGAGCGCAGTCGCGATAGGCGCGAGCTTAACAAACTGGGGTCGAGCGCCAACCACGCTCATGATCTTCATGCTTCTATTCTACGGTCGCAGTGGTGGGGCGCTGAAACGCCGCATATTTCCGCAAGGGTAGTGCGCCGGTAACGTCAACGCGAGTGCAGTAGTCTAGCGCGGGAAAGTGAGCGCGCGGCAGCGAGCCGCGTAATCTGACAAGAGGGGCTCTTCTGAAGCATGGGGACGTCTGACATACATCGGCCGGCGATGATCTTTCACGTCGCCTACCGGTTGGCCTCCGACCCGAAGAATGCGAGCGCGCTGCGGCCAGTTCGCATGCGCCGGGCGTTTGAGGCCATCGGCTATAACGTTCACGAGATATCGGGAACGCACGCCGAAAGGCGCAAGCAAATGCAGCGACTCAAGAGTGAGATTCGCGCGGGATTAAGAATCGACTTCGTCTACAGCGAAGCAGCGACAACGCCCACTGGGTTGGGTGAGCCGGTGACGAAGGCAACGAGTCTCACTCGAGATATCGCGTTTCTCCGCTTCTGTCAGCGAGCCGATATTCCCGTCGGTCTCTTTTACCGAGATATCTACTGGCGGTTCCCGATCTACACCGAAACGGTGAAGTGGCCGCTCTCCGCCATTCTTCGAGCCTTCTACCGGTGGGACCTGCGACGGTATCGCAGGGGCGGCTTCAGGATCTATCTGCCGTCCTTGGAAATGGCGGAGTGGCTGCCGATGATTCCCCGAGAGCGTATTCGAGCGCTTCCTCCCGGGGGAGACGCTCGCGAGATTGACTCAACGGTGGAACATGGCGGAATCCGAATTCTCTACGTTGGAGGTCTCGGTAGCAACTATCGACTGCGCGAGACGATCGCCGAGATATCGCAGACTCCAGAAGTGTCACTCACCCTTTGCATTCCCGAGGCGCATTGGCGGGCCCGATCTGCCGAGTACGCTGACGTCATGGCTGCAAACGTCAAGCTTGTGCATCAGAGCGGTTCCCAGCTCGATGCCCTTTATCGTGATGCTGACGTGTGTCTGCTTGCCGTGGAGCCGATCAAATACTGGGGTTTCGCTGCGCCGGTGAAGCTCTTCGAATATGTGAGTCATGGAAAACCGATCCTGGCGTCCACAGGCACCTACTCGGGACGTTTCGTCGTCGCCAACGATCTCGGATGGTCCGTCGACTACGGATCCGGGGCACTGCGAGACAAGCTCGACGAACTGCTCGCGCAGCCCGATGAGCTGCAGGACGTTGCGCAGCGCGTTCGGACGGCCAGCCGTCAGCACACCTGGGAGGCGAGGGCCCTCCAGGTCGCGAAGGATCTCGCTGGCGCCTCCTGGTCAGCGTCGCGGGCCTCGGACGGGAAGCGGTCGACGTGAGCGGTGTGATCAATACGTTGCTGCGGTTCGCGCCCGAGTGGCTGCTGACGCTCGTGGATGCGATGGTGCAGCGAGACAGCTTCCTGCTCCGTTGGGTCAAACGTCATGCGGCCGCAGGACTCGCAGTTCCCGTTCCCGGACGACCCGACAAGGACGCCCAAGTCCGCGTGTTCTTCGGCCCGTTCAACTACGCAGGTCAGGCCTGGCGGTGGAGCCGAAGTTTGGAGCATGCGAATGCGGGCATCAATGCGCGGAACTTGACGGTCACGTTCCCAAACGATCTGGGGTTCGAGAGTAGCGACCGCGTGCTAGCCCCCGTGTTCGTGGGGTCGCGCGAGTGGAGGAGGCTGCAGCGGGATGCGTTCGACGCGTACACGCACGTGGTCATCGAGTCGTTCACGTCCACACTCGGTATGGGGCGCGGGCGGGGACTCGAAGCGGAAATCGAGTGGCATCAGTCCCAGGGTCGTCGCGTGGCCTTGCTCTGTCATGGAACGGACATTCGCTCTCCCCGCGCTCATAGCGCCCGCAGCGTACACTCCCCGTTTCTGCAGATGGATCGAGCGGATGAAAGGCTCGAGAAGCGGGCTCGACAGAATCAGGGCGTTCTGGATCGTTTTGATGGTCCGGTATTCTTCTCGACCCCGGATCTCGTGCACGATGTGCCGAACGGACAGTGGCTTCCCTTGGTGGTCGATGCCGAGAAGTGGTCGCGAGCCGGAAGCGCGGGCGGAGTTGCCGCCGGTGAGCGCCGAATCCCCGCAGTGCTGCACGCCCCTACGGCTCCTCGGATCAAAGGCACCGCTGCCGTCGAACGCGCTGTTCACCGTCTAAGTGATGCGATCGAGTACCGGGCACTTGCAGGAGTACCCGCATCGCAGATGCCCAAACACGTCGCGGAGGCCGACATCGTCATCGATCAGCTGCTACTCGGATCGTACGGGGCCGCAGCTTGTGAAGCCATGGCCGCAGGTCGTGCCGTGGTGGGAAATATCGACCCGGAAGTTCGCGAAACGGTGGAGCGAGCCTGTGGGCTTGCGCTGCCCATCATTCAGGCTGATCCAGACACGATTGAAGAGGTGTTGCGGCGACTGGCTGCCAACCGCGAAGAGATTCGCGAATCCGCGGCTCTCGGGCCCGCCTTTGTGAAGGCAATTCACTCCGGTCGGCGCACGCTCCCCGTGATGAACGATTTTCTGGGATTCGAGCGGGTGCGCTAAGCGAAAGACGATAGCACTTCTGCGGGCTCCCGACCCGCGGTAGCCGATCAGGAACTCTCACAAGCAGGTGGCGATCTCCCGCCGACCGATCAGTCAGCTAGACTCGACGGCGTGAAGATTGCAGTCGTCGCCACCGGAAAGATCGGGCTCCCGCTCGCCACGCAGTACGCCTCGATGGGGCACGAAGTCGTGGGGGTCGATGTCAATCAGGCTCTGGTCGATTGCATCAATCGCGGCGAAGAGCCGTTCCCCGGGGAGACCGGCCTCGCCGAGAAGCTCGCCGAGCAGGTGCCGGCGGGCAAGCTGCGTGCGACGAGCGACTACGCTGACGCCATTCCCGGGGCGGACGCCGTGGTGCTCGTCGTGCCGTTGCTCGTCGACGAGGAGACCTGGCAGCCCGACTTCAAGTGGATGGACGCCGCGACGCGGTCCCTGGCCGAGCACCTGACGCCCGGAACTCTCGTTTCTTACGAAACCACCCTTCCCGTCGGCACGACGCGCAGTCGTTGGAAGCCGCTCATCGAGGAGGTCTCCGGTCTTTCCGAGGGTACGGATTTCCATCTCGTGTTCTCGCCGGAGCGCGTGCTCACCGGCCGCGTGTACGCCGACCTGAAGAAGTACCCGAAGCTCGTCGGCGGCTTGAACGAGGCCGGTACGCAGAGGGCAATCGAGTTCTACGAGTCGGTGCTCACCTTCGACGAGCGCACCGATCTGCCTCGCCCGAACGGGGTCTGGGACATGGGCACCGCCGAGGCCTCCGAGATGGCGAAGCTCGCCGAGACGACCTACCGCGACGTGAACATCGGCCTCGCGAATCAGTTCGCTCGGTTCGCCGACACCGCGGGCATCGACGTCTACAAAGTGATCGAGGCCTGTAACTCGCAGCCGTTCAGCCACATTCACCGGCCGGGCATTGCCGTCGGTGGGCACTGCATTCCGGTGTACCCGCGCCTGTACCTGTCGACCGACCCCGATGCCGACATCGTGCGCACTGCTCGCAACTACAATGCGACGATGCCCGCGTACGTGGTCGACCGCGTCGAGCAGACGATCGGCGATCTGTCGGGTCAGCGCGTTGTCGTGCTCGGTGCCGCGTATCGCGGAGGTGTGAAGGAGACGGCGGTTTCCGGAGTCTTCCCGACGGTCGAAGAGCTCGTCAAGCGCGGAGCGATCGTAACGGTGCACGACCCCCTGTTCTCCGACGCGGAACTGGCGGGCTACGGTTTCACCGCGCACACGATCGGCGATCCGGTCGATGTGGCGATCCTGCAGGCGGATCACGTCGACTACCTCGAGCTCGTCCCAGCGGATTTCCCGGAGATCAAGCTCTTCGCAGACGGACGCAACGCGACGAGTCCCGCGAAGTGGACGGGAGTGCCGCGCATCGTCATCGGTGCTTGACGGGCTGAGGCACCGTGGCCGGGAGGGGAGTAGCGGTTCGCGACCCCTTCTTCGCACACCGCCCCGGCTATGGGAGGTCGGCGACCGCCTGCTCAAGTTGGGGCTGAAGTACGCCCCAGCCTCCGACGAGGGTGACCCGTTGGGACCCTTGTCCGCTCTGCAGCGCTGAAATGGTCTGCGGGGTCAGAGTTGTAGGCCGTGCGAGGAGAAGCGGGGCCCCGGCTCGACCGGCAAGTACACCGGCTGTAAGCCCGTCAGGGAAATCCAGACCCGGCGCAATGTAGGCGCCGGTCGTGGACACAAAGTAGCTGGAGGCGATCTGACTCGCAGTGTCGAAGCGATCGGATCCGATGATCGTGCGATTCGGCTTCATGCTGGCTTTACGTAAGGCCGTTGCCGCTGGCCCTCCGAGCGCATCGAAGGAGCGGCCGGCGATGTACAACTTTGCCGTGCGTGCCTGGACGGTGTCATCGTAGAGCACAATGGAGCGCCCCTCCGCGATCGCCGCAGGAACTGCCGAGATCGCGTCCGCGAAATCTCGTCCAGTCGCCACAAAGACGTCACGTTTTCCTCCGCCCAGCGTAGCTTCGAGGCGTTTAGCGACCGCCACGGAAGTTTCGTACCGATTCGCGCCTTGAGGACGGTCCCGATCAAGCGAGACCCCCCTCGGCAGCTGGAGCGCAATGGACTCGGGAATCACCCCAGTGCCTCCAACCGGCACGGCTCTGGTTGCGCCGAGCCTGCCAATCTCCGCGATGGTATCGGGCGTGAGCGTGCCGCCCGGTTGGACGAGCAGTATCGGTGCGTCCAGCGCGGCGGCAAGAGGTCCCGCGGAGAGCGCATCAGCGAAATCGTCACCCCGAGCAAGCACTACGGTGCTTGCTCGGTAATAGGATTGTCGAGATATCGCTACGGCTGTCGCATAGCGATTGGCCCCGTCGACACGCGACGGAACGCGCGGCGTTTGCTGCGCAGCGACTCCGGCTACCCCGTTCGCGCCTGCCGAGACATACGCGATGCGCTGCGCAGTTCGCGGCGTATCGGAAAGCGAGATGAAGGAAGGGACGATGCTGGATCCAAAATTTCGGACGTTCGTAAGGGTAACTCCAGAGCGCGTCACTCCGACCTGCTGGACAGTTGACGAGAGATACATCGCAAGATAATCGTTCGATCCCTGCATTGAACGGATGGGGCCGTTCACCTGCTGTTGCCAGAGCACCTCGCCGGTGTCGGGGTCGAGCCCGAGTACCCAACCACGCGCCCCGGTCGCCGGATCAGCCGCGACAATGAGCTGGCTACCTGCTTCGTCATCGACGAGGTGCATTCCGTTGACCTTCGCCACATTTGTGGGAAGTGTCGTGCTCCACACGGTGGTGCCCGTGACTGCATCGCCCCTGGCCTGCCAACGGACCACCTTAGCGCGTTCTCCTGGCAGTGCTGGCTGCGCTTCTCCGATCGTCGAAGTGCCGAGAAAGAAGTCGTCTTCGACAGGCCGGATCACCGAGACCTGATGGCGTCCGACGGGTAACGTGAACACCTGCGGTTTGGAATCGGGTTTAGGAGAAACGAGGCTCAAACCGCCGCCGTATTGACCGTAAGCCGGCGCGGTCGCGACCGCAAGCTTCTGTAAGGTCGAACTGTAGGTGATTGCTGCGGGTCGCATTTGACCATGCCCGAGCGCCGCTACTTTCCGCACGGCAAGCGTGGAATCGAGCTCATAGACCGTCGCTGACGGGTACATTGCCGCGTACATCTTGTCGCCGACGACGACTTGCGCCTTAGGCTCCCCGGGCACGCGTATCTGCTGCACCGAAGGATCGCCGTGCACCTGGTAGCGCCAGTGACCGCCGATCAGCAGGCGATCTCCGAACTCGACCACCCCCTGCGGAATTGTGTCGCGCAGCTCTTGGCTGACTGAGATGAGGTTGCGCCGGGGGAGCGTGCTTTCAGTTGATGGGTTAAAGGTCCAGGCCTCGCTAGTACCGGTCACGCCCCGGACTTTGTCGTCGATCACCTGGAGCGAGCGAGTCTCACTGCCTGGTTCGGGCGAGCCGTGAGCGATCGGTTTCGATGCGGGGTCGGTGAGATCGAGCGAATAGAGTCTCGCATCTGGCCGGACGGCAAACCACGCCTTAGTGTTCGACGGGTCGATCGTAATTCGATCCACGGTGTTGCCGTCGAGCGAATATATCGGTCGCTGTGCAGAAGCGGGAGTGGTGCCCGGAGGTGAACCCACGAAAAGGGAGGCGCCGGCTTCCGAACCGAGGACGACTACGGGTGCTGTCCCATCAGTCCGGTTTGTCGCCGCTGCAGAGTAAGCGAGGGAACGTCCACCAAATGCTTGTGTGGCCTCCGGCCAGTTGCTTATTTGTTGAGACGCCCCGTCGAATCGCCAGACTGAGGCTGGATTCCCCAATCCGACAGTGAGACCGGCCGCATCGGCCGCGAGGGAACGCACGTAGCGGAGAGTTTTCCACTCTCCGGCGGGCGTGTAATCGATTGCGGTACCCGCTGTGAGGTCGACCCGGAAGAGCTTCGCGCCTGCTGCGTGGTAGGTGCCGACCCAGAACCAGCGACCGTTCCCTGGAGCGGCAAGAACGGTGTCCTCGACGACGCTCATGACCATCAACGATCTTGGAAGGACCACCGATGAGCTGAAACTGGCCGTTTGCGTGTTGAAGCCGAGCAAGCGGGTCGATGACTGACCAGACGGCGCATTGGTGCCGACCGCGAGCGTGGTGCCGCTGAGCGCCAAATCCCAGGACCCGGTGCCGAACGGCAAGTCTTTCGTGATGGTCGCGACGGCGGAAGTCGTCGGAGCGATATAGAGTCGGGCCGGTGTTGCCGAGCGAGTCACAACGTAGCTATGCCCGGAGGATGGGTCGGTGATCGCAGCGGTCACGGCGTCGGTCTTGACCGGAATATCTGGGAGCGCCATGCGTGCGTCGCTGCTGAGGGGCGCGGAGTCCATGGGCTCGATCATTCCCTCGAGCAGTGGATCGCCGACGGGTGCTTCACTTTGCGCAAGATTGCCGGGGTCGGAAGTTCCGGGCGTCTGCTGCGGTAATTCGGCATTTCCCTCGACGGCTACGGCTGGTGACAGTGCACCGGCGAGTAGCGCGAGGGCCGCAAATGCTGCCCCGAGCCCGGATAAACGGACAGCACGACGCGCGGAATGAGGGGCAGATGACACCAAGAAGACTCCAAGCGCATCCGCTGCCGACCGGGCGTCGGTGTTGCGACGATGCTAGGTGGAGCCTATGCGACGATCAGCCGAAACTTCAAACTCGGATCCGCGGGGGCGTTACTCGTGTGGGTGATCGTTCAGCGCTGATAGCGCGGATCGTTCGGGAAGCGCGGCTGCGGGTCGAACGCGCGAGCCGCCTTCAGTGCCCGGAACATCCGCTTGCGCACCGGCTTCGCGACCCCACCCTCGCGCATCTCGAGGAAGATCCGCCGGTAGTACAACAGATACGAGACCCGCCCCTCCCGGTGCAGGCGGTACGAGGCTTGGTTGCGTGCGCCCTTCTCGAACTTCCAGACATTGCTCTCGTCGATGAAGCGGTAGTTCACGCCGGCGTTCACGCCCATGTCGTGCACCACTTCGCTGTCGAGCGCGATGATGCCGGGGCCGTACGCGTGGGTCAGACGCTTCGTGTACTCCTTGTCATCGAACCAGATGAAGTACTCGCCGAGGGGCAGCCCCTGTTCTTCGATCGCCCAGCGCGGAACGAGCACCGAGACGAAGGTGCACTCGACGACGAGCAGCGACTTGACCCCGGCCAGGTAGGCGCGCGGCCAATCCCAGGTGGTGATCGGGTTGTTCATCTCGCAGAGGGAGCCGTCGATGTACTTGACGAGCGAGCACGCGAAGGGCACTTCGCGCCCGAGTGCTCGCGATGACGCATCGCGCTGCTCGAGCAGCGTCGCCAGGGCGCCCGGATCGGGGTAGCAGTCGTCGTCCATGATCCAGACGAAGTCTGCCCCGAGGTTCACGCCGTGCGCCATGCCGTGCTCGAAGCCGCCGGCGCCGCCCAGATTCTCATCGAGGTGGAGCACGACGAGGCGCGGGTCGTCCAACCCGTCGAGGTACTCACGCGTGCCGTCCGTCGAGGCGTTGTTGACGACGACGATCCAGTCGCAGCCGTGCGTTTGCGCTCCCACCGTCGCGAGCGTCTGCGGAAGCTTCGGCAGGCGGTTGAACGTCACGATGACGGCAGCGACGCGAGCGCGTTCTGCGTCCGCTGAGAGCGCGGCGCCGACCACCGGAATCGGGTGGGTGCCCGGATGTACTTCGGATTCGGATTCGGTCATGCTTCCGCCTTCGGTGTGTGACTGGTGCCTAATTCGGGCGACGCCGGGCCGGCGTGATCGTCATCGCCCGGCTCGGGAGTGAGACGCTGTTCGGCGAGGTCGAGCAGTTCGGCGACGCGCAGGCTGTCCCGACGATACTCGTCGAGCTCGTTCTCCAGCTGATGCACGCGCTCCGTGAGCGCTTCGAGCTGGGCGCGAGCGCCCGTGGGGCGGGCGCGCATCACGAGACGCTTGATCTGTTGCTTCATCGAGATCTCCTTGCGATGTGGCGGCGGTACTCCGAGTGTGAACCGAACCCCGTACGGTTGTCGATCCCGTTCGTGCGGCTCCGGGGCGATGGCCTCGGTCTCGATGGCGAGGCCGTAGGCCCGGGCCTCCCGAGCGAGATCGATGGTGCTGAGGTGCCAGGTCGTCGGGTCATCGAACGACACGTCGGTGGCATGCTCGCGGTAGATCGTGGCGACGGCGGTGCCGCCCGTGCGCAGCGCCATCCGCATGAGCCGCAGGATGTTCGCGCGCGCAATGTGCCCCACCTGCTCGAGCAGGTGGTTGGCGACGATGTCGACCGGCCCGGCAATGCGCAGTTGGCGGAAGATGTCGAGCGACAGCGTGCGATAGAGATTCAGGTGCGCGGTTTCGAAGCCGCCTCCATCCAGGCTCGCGGCGCGGGATCGCGCGACGGCGAGCGCGTTCGTCGAGTAATCGGTCGCCACGACGCGGGTCTGCCGGCCGCCGCCGGGAACGCCGCTGCGAGCGTCGCTGAATGCGTCGCGAAGCCGCGCGCTGAGGGCGCCGCTGCCCGACCCGAGTTCGATGACGGTCGGCGCGTTCAGCGAATCGCGCTGCCGCAGAATCCAATCGGCGCCGGTTCGCCACCTCGCGTCAGCGTCAGTGTCGGTGTCGTCGCCGCCGTCACCGTCGTGGCTGTGCGCGGCATCCCCGTAGAACTCGTTCCAGTAGTCGCGCTTGAAGTGGAACGAGCCGAACCAGCTCTGGAAGCGTCGCGAGGTGCTGCGAGGTGTTCCGAGGTGGTAGCCGGGAATCGGCGTGCGCCAGTTCTCGTCGTAATTGATGACGAGCCATGCATCTGGATCGGCTGGCGCGGGGAACGGCCGACCCCCGATCAGCACCGAGCCGAACGGTAGCATCTGGTCTACGCGCAGTGGCCCACGCACGTGAAATGGCTGATTGATGTTGCCATCGTCGGTGAAGAACGCGGTGAAGACGTCGACGTAGTGGTCGACCGACCCTGATGCGCTTCGAAAATAGAGCTGCATGTGGGTGGCGCTGTGGCGCACCACTTCATAGCCGAGCTGCTGCAGCCGATGTCCGACCGCGAAGCCCTCGCGCGCGACGTCGGCGGGATTCGTGAGTTGCGATAGGTACGCGACGTCGGCGTCATCGTCGTGCGGGAGCAACGCACCCTCTCGCACGCCGCCGAGTAGCGTGCCCCCCACCACAAAGGGTCGCAAGCCCATCTCGGTGAGGTGCGCGATGATCTCCTCGGTACGGTCGAGAATTCGTTCCTGCACTCCGGCGTTCGCGGCCCCGAGTGTCTTGCCGAGACGGCCCCACTTGTTGATTGACAGCGGAATGCCTTCCGCATCGACGATCTGCGTCTCGTGCGGGTCTTCAGTGAAGGCGACGCGCGATGCGCCGAGTACCTCGTCATCTCCCGAACGCCGCAGCACCACTTCGGCGGAACCGGTGAGATGGGGGTGCAGCGCGGGGGGCCAAGGGAGGGCCTTGGTCGGGGCTTCGTTACGGTCGCGAAGATCGATCGACCACACCCGATGTTCGCCGATGTGGACGTCGACGGAACGCACGTCATCGGAGAGGTCGGGGAGGGTCAGTCCACGCGGGGTCGCTATGAAGGGCATGGCCGAAAGTGCTGCTCATTTCTGCGCCGTTCATCTGACGCTCGCTGAAAGTTTACGCGTATCTCGCACTCGTTGCGGTGGGTGCAGAACGTCGGCGGGTGCCGCCGGTATGCTCGTTGCTATGGATCTTCTTGTCGTCGGATCAGGTTTCTTCGGACTCACCATCGCCGAGCGCGCTGCGAGCGCCGGCAAGCGAGTCGTGGTGATCGATCGCCGCTCGCACATCGGCGGCAACGCCTACTCGGAGGCGGAGCCGGAGACCGGCATCGAGGTCCACCGATACGGCGCGCATCTCTTCCACACCTCGAACGAGACGGTGTGGGAGTACGTCAACCGCTTCACCACGTTCACGAACTACGTGCACAAGGTCTACTCGAACTTCAAAGACGAGGTGTACCCGCTGCCGATCAACCTCGGCACCATCAACCAGTTCTTCCGCGCAGCGTACGGCCCGCAGCAGGCGCGCGAGGTCATCGCCAAGCAGGCGGAGGAGTTCGACACGAAGTCGGCTCAGAATCTCGAGGAGAAGGGCATCTCGCTCATCGGCCGACCGCTCTACGAGGCGTTCATCCGCGACTACACCGCGAAGCAGTGGCAGACGCCGACGACCGACCTGCCGGCCGAGATCATCAGCCGCCTGCCGGTGCGGTACACCTACGACAACCGCTACTTCAACGATACGCACGAGGGCCTGCCCACCGACGGCTACACGGCATGGCTCGAGCGCATGGCCGATCACCCGAACATCGAGGTGCGCCTCAACACCGACTTCTTCGACGAGAGCCAGCCGCTGAACAAGCGGGCCGTCGTCGGCACCGTTCCCGTCGTGTACACGGGTCCGGTCGACCGCTACTTCGACTACGCGGAAGGCGAGCTCGGGTGGCGCACGCTCGACTTCGAGCAGGAGGTGCTGCCCGTCGGCGACTTCCAGGGGACGAGCGTCATGAACTACGCGGGAGCGGACGTTCCGTACACGCGCATCCACGAGTTCCGCCACTTCCATCCCGAGCGCGAGTACCCGACCGACAAGACCGTCATCATGCGCGAGTTCTCGCGCTTCGCGACGCGCGAAGACGAGCCCTACTACCCGGTCAACACCCCGGAGGATCGGGATCGCCTCCTCAAGTACCGTCAGCTCACCGAAGGCGAGAACGGCGTGCTCTTCGGCGGCCGACTCGGCACGTACCAGTACCTCGACATGCACATGGCGATCGGTTCGGCCCTCACCATGTACAACAACAAGCTCGCGGACGTGCTCTAAACGCTCTCCTGATACACGTCGGGCACGCCGTCGCGGTCCGCATCGATCCGATCGCGGCGCTGCACGCGCCCGTAGTGGCGGTTGCGCACGCCGAGGAGCACGGCCGCGAGTGCTGCGGCGACGACCGACGCTGCGAGAATCGCCACCTTGGCCGTGTCATGGGCGACCGAACCCGCCTCGAAGCTGAGCTCGGCGACGAGCAGCGACACGGTGAAGCCGATGCCGGCGAGGAGCCCGACTCCCGCGATGTCGATCCAACGAAGTGCTGGGTCGAGCGCCGTGCGCGTGACCTTCGTCACCAACCAGGTGGTGACGAGAATGCCGATGGGCTTTCCGAGCACGAGGGCCGCGACGATGCCGAACGTGACGGGATTGAGGGCTGCTGCTCGCACCCCGTCCCAGCCGCCGACTGAGACTCCCGCCGCGAAGAACGCGAAGACGGGCACCGCGAACCCCGCCGAGATCGGGCGGAACCGATGCTCGAAGCCCTCGGCGAGACCCGGGGTGGAGCGCTGCTCGTGCTTCCGCGCGTGCAGCACGGGGATGGTGAAGCCGAGCAGTACCCCGGCGATCGTCGCGTGGATGCCGGAGGCGTGCATGAGCGCCCACGCGGTGACGCCGATCGGAAGCAGCACGACCCACGCGGCGAACGGCCGCGTGCTGAAGAACCCGCGGAAGACCTGCGCGATCACCCCGTAGACGGCGATCGCGAGCAGCGCGAAGAGCAGCGGCGCGACGGCGATCGTGTCAGTGTAGAAGATCGCGATGATGCTGATGGCGAGCAGATCATCGACGACCGCGAGCGTCAGCAGGAAGATGCGCAGTGCGGCCGGAAGTTTCGAGCCGATGATCGCGAGCACCGCCACGGCGAACGCGATGTCGGTCGCGGTGGGTATCGCCCAGCCGGCCCGGAGTTCCGGGTTCTGCCAGACGATCGCCGCGTAGATGCCGGCGGGAACGACGACGCCGCCGATTGCGGCCGCGATCGGCAGCATCGCCGTGCGGAAGTGCTTGAGATCGCCGGCGACGAATTCCCGCTTGAGCTCCAACCCGACCAAGAAGAAGAAGACGGCGAGCAGCCCGTCTGCTGCCCAAGCGCCCAGGCTGAGCCGCAAGTGCCACGGCTCGTAACCGATCTCCCAATCGCGGAGGGCGAAGTAGGAATCGGCGGCGGGCGAGTTCGCCCAGATGATGGCGATGGCGGCTGCGCAGACGAGCAGGACGCCTCCGACGGTCTCCTTGCGCAGGATCGTCGTGATCCTGCGAGCTTCGGAGAAGGTTCCGTAGCGGGGTACGGTCTGGTCGTGTGTTGGGGGCGTGGATTCCACAGCGTCTCCGTTGGTTCGTTCGCAGTCTGGACCGTTTCTGAACGGCAGAACGCGACGTCGAGGTGTGCGGTGCAGACCACGTCGACCGCGCGCCGTTCAGGCTGCGACGAATGTGGGAGTGGTGCCCGAGAGCATCGCTCCCCAAGAGGAGACGTATCCGTTGGTGCCGGGGTGCGACAGCATCCACTCCATCGGAGTGAAGGTTCGCGGGAGCCCCTGGGAAGTCATCCCTCCCAGGATATCAAACCTCACGCCTTGAGCGATGCGAGGCTCCTACGCGTCCGCGAGGTAGGCGACGAGCGCGGTTTCGGCGTCTCGTGGCTCGAAGCCGGTCGCCGTGATCTTGTCGAGGGAGAGCGTGCTGCGGAGCGGGCGTGGCGCCGCTTCTTTCCCTGCGAAGTAGTCGGCGGTGCTCACGCCGGAGACCCGGTGCGGATCGTGCCCCGCGAGTTCGAAGACGCGTCGCGCGATGTCAGCCCACGAGACTGAGGGCCCGGCGTTCGTGAGGTTGTACGTGCCGTAGTCGGGTCGCGTGCGGAGCAGGTGCGCGATCCCCGCGGCGATGTCTTGCGTGAAGCTCAGGCGTCCGATCTGATCGTCTACGACGCTCGGATCGATGCTGCGCTCAGCGAGGCTGCGCATGGTGCGCACGAAATTGCCGCCCTCCCCGATGACCCAACTGGTGCGCACGACGTAGTGGCGCGGCACCGTCGCCACGACCGCATCGCCGGCGGCCTTCGTCTGCCCGTATACGCCGAGCGGCGAGAACGGCTGGAGCTCCGAGGCGCTCTCGTGCGTGCCATCGAAGACGTAGTCGCTCGACACGTGCACGAGGGTGAGCCCGTGCTCCGTCGCCGCGCGCGCGAGGCGGCTCACTCCCGCGACGTTCGCCGCCCAGGCGTCGGTGCGCCCCGATTCCGTCTCCGCCTCGTCGACCTTCGTGTACGCCGCAGCATTGATCACCGTGTCGTAGTCGGCCCATCGCACGCCGTCGAACGCAGTGGGGTCGGCGAGGTCGATGCGATCCCGTGCCGCGAAGTCCGCGTCAGGAATCACCTCGCGCAGTGCGCGTCCCAGCTGTCCGTTCGCGCCGAGCACGAGGGTGCGCTTCGGCGCCATCGGCACCACATCGGGGAGCTCGGGGTGCGCGAGATCCTTCCCCGAGCGTTCTGCTTGCTCCAGCGGTATCGGCCACGGGATCGCCGCGGTCGGGTCGGCCAGATTCAAGAATGTGTACTCGCTCTGCGCCTCGGCGCTCCAGTGCGCGTTGACGAGGTACACGTAAGCAGTGTCGTCTTCGAGTGTCTGGTATGAGTTGCCGACGCCGCGGGGCACGAAGATGGCGGTGTCGGGGCCGAGCTCGGCGGTGAATACCGTCCCGAAGGTGTTGCCCTGCCGAAGGTCGACCCATGCGCCGAAAATGCGACCCGTGGCCACCGAGACGTACTTGTCCCAGGGCTCGGCGTGGATGCCGCGCGTCGCGCCGGCCGCGTCGTTGAAGGAGATGTTGTTCTGCACCGGGCCGAAGTCGGGCAACCCGAGCCCCACCATCTTCTCGCGCTGCCAGTTCTCCTTGAACCAACCGCGGTTGTCGCCGTGCACGGGCAGGTCGAGCAGCACCAGGCCCGGGATGGAGGTCTCCTGGATGTTGAGCGGTTTCGTCGCCATGCTCACTGCCCCTGTTCGCGGTACTTGGCCTCGGTTGCGGCCTTCTGCGGGCGCCACCAGTCCTCGTTCCCGCGATACCAGTCGATCGTCGCGGCGAGGCCTCGCTCGAAATCGGGGAATGAAGGTCGCCAACCGAGCTCGGTGCGGAGCTTTGTCGAATCGATGGCGTAGCGCAGGTCGTGGCCCGGCCGGTCGACGACGTGATCGTAGGCGTCGCTCGGCTGACCCATTCCAGTGAGAATCAGCTCGAGCACCTGCCGGTTGTTCTTCTCGCCGTCTGCGCCGATGAGGTACGTGTCGCCGATCCGGCCCGCCTCGACGATGCGCAGCACAGCCGAGGAGTGGTCATCGGCGTGGATCCAGTCGCGCACGTTGAGCCCTTCGCCGTAGAGCTTCGGGCGCTCCCCGACGATGATGTTCGTGATCTGGCGGGGGATGAATTTCTCGACATGCTGCCGGGGGCCGTAGTTGTTCGAGCAGTTGGAGATCGTCGCTTCGACGCCGAAGGAGCGCACCCAGGCGCGAACCAGCAGGTCGGACCCGGCCTTCGTCGACGAGTACGGGCTCGATGGGTTGTACGGCGTCGACTCGGTGAAGCGCTGCGGATCGTCGAGTTCGAGATCGCCGTAGACCTCGTCGGTGGAGATGTGGTGGTATCGCGTGCCGTGGCGACGCACGGCCTCGAGCAAGGTGTACGTGCCGATGATGTTCGTATCGAGGAACGGTTTCGGGTCATGCAGCGAGTTGTCGTTGTGTGACTCCGCGGCGAAGTGCACGAGTACGTCGCTCACCGCGACGAGGTCGTCGACCAGCTCGGCGTCGCAGATGTCGCCGTGCACGACGGAGACGCGATTCTCTGGCAGGCCGGCGAGCGAAGCCGCGTTACCGGCGTACGTGAACTTGTCGAGCACGGTCACCGTGTCGTCGGTGTTCGCGACAAGAAAATGCACGAAGTTCGATCCGATGAAGCCGGCAGCGCCGGTCACGAGAATCTTGCGGGCCACGGAGTTCCTCCAGGGATCGGTTCGTCAGACGGTGCGGGCACCCGCTCACGGCGTGCGCGTAGTTCAGTCTAGCTTCAGGTTATGGGCCGAAGGCATGACGCAACATGCGGCCAACGGCGGCGAGCTTGCCACGCAGCAGCGCACCGGGCGCGAGACTGAGCGCGTGTGCACGTGAGGTGAGATGCAGGCGAGCGGCTCGCCGCGTACGGGGCCACCGGTGTCTCTGCGCGAGCGAAGCCGCCAGCCTGAAGAACGAGCGTTCGCCGGCGAAACGGCTGCCGTCGAGCAGCAGCAGCGATGACGCGCTCTCGTCGTGCCGGCGGTAGGCGAACACCTCGTCGGGAACGACGAGCAGCCGTTTGCCGGCGAAGAACATGTCCATGAGCAACGCGAGGTCTTGAATGACCGCGAACTCGTCGCGGAAGGAGAACGCGCGGATCGCTTCGGTGCGGAACGTGAGCGATGGCCAGTAGAGCCAGTCGCCGTGCATGAGTCCGGCCCCGAGCCGGTCGCCAGCAAGCAGCACCGGCCTCGTGGCGCGCGGTCGCAGCAACCGTTGCTTCACGGAGTCGACAAGGGTGGCCGCGGGGGCGCCCTCCGCGTCGATCACGCGGACGCCAGGCTGAATGATATCCGCCTCCGGGGCGACCGCTGAGGCGCGCAGGATCGTCGCAACGTATTCGGGCAGAAGTTGGTCGTCATTCCCCATGACGGTAACGAGTCCCGTCGACGCTGCGGCGACGCAGCTGCGGAAGTTCGCCGTGATGCCCTCGTTGTGCTCTTTCTTCACGTACGCGATGCGCGAATCGTCGAATGACGCGACGAGCTCGCGCGCCGCGTCGCCCGGGTATGCGTCATCGATGATCGTGAGGTGCCAACGCGGGTCAGTCTGCGCGATGACGCTCGCGATTGCTTCCCGGAGGTAGTCGGGCTCGCCCCAATGGGGAATGCAGATGTCGATCGCGGGGGACACTGCGCCTGGAGTCGTACTCATCAGTCGCACCCGACGACGCGGTACAGTTTGGCCTCGCCCTCATGGTCGATGAGTTGCACAGCAGACGAGTCTTCGAGATCTTCGAGCCCGGGCATCTCGTGCACCTTGTCGTGAACCTCGCGTTCGCCGAAGTCGAGCACGAATTCGATGTTCTCGTCCGCGATCGCCTGGCACAACTCGCTACCGGGCTCGGCGTCGCGCAGCTCTTGGTTGACGAGCAGCGTGTTTTCCGTGAAATCGATCATCACGTGCGGCATGGTCACCCACCGGTCGGCAAACGCGTACGCCATTCCAGCTCCGGTCCAGCCGTTGCCTGCGATGGTCGCATCTTCCGGCACCTGTTCTGGCAGGCGTTGGAGGAGGGCAAGTTCATCGGAGGAGATGAGATCTGAGTCTTCGGCGTAGGCGAAGTTCTCGCGGATGTAATCGGTCGCCTTCTGGATCGCCGGGTCGAGCTGGGTGGCAGCGAGCACCCCGAACGCGATGCCGAGCGTCAGCCCTCCGGCGATGACGCGGCGGTCACCCGCGAGTTTCGCGACGGCGCGAATGATCGTGCTCAACCCCAATACGGCAAGTGGGAGCGTCGCAAGGACGGTGATCGATTCGATGCGCGGAATGTTCTGGTACCAGATACCCGTGATCCAGAATCGCAAGCCCCAATGCGGAATGCCGGCCGCAACGACGTAGAGAATCAGTGCGAGGCCGTACGCGCCGAGCATCGCGATCGACACCCGGTCGTGCCGCACGATCGCGACGACGACCCCGACGAGCACGAGAGCCCCGACCACGTACGGGGTCTCGCCGCGCATGAGCTCCGAGGTGACGAACTGCAGCACCGCACGCATCGGGCTGACCTCGCTCTGCCAGAAGGCCTGCTCGCGCGGTGGCCGTACGATCAGGAACATCGCGAATCCGCCGACGAGATACGCCAGCGACGCTGTGACGACAGGCCACCGAGGCCGGCCGTCTCGTCGGCGATCGCGAATCGCGTTGAACGACCAGACCAGCACGAAGGGAACTGTGCACGCGAGCAATGCCATGAGCGCGCCCGGGTGCGTGATCGCGAGGCCCGGCACCAGTCCGGCGAGCAGCAACCAGCGGGTGGGGAGCGCGAGTGTTGTGGGGATCCGCTCGAACCCGATCAACCCGACGACGACGGCGAGGGCAGCGGGGATGAGAGAGAACCCGAGGAACATCGGGTACAGCACCCCGTACGCGATCATCAGCATCGGGAACGCCGGGAACGCGGCCGAGAGTACGGCAGCGGAGAGCGCAACCGCTATCCCGCGCCCCAACAGGGTGCGTGTGAGGAGCACGATTCCGGCACCCCAGATGAAGGCTGCGACGGCCAGGGTGGCCGCGTTGGTCGCGACGGGAACGCTGGCGCCGCTCAGATCGACGACGAGCGAGACGACGGCGTGCCACCCCGAGGGATAGAAGCCGAGGTTGCCCATCGGTGAGTTCATGAGTCCGATCTTCAGCGGGGAGGCGTCGCCCTGGTCGAGCACGAACTGCACCGCGTTGAGATGGAAGATGTTGTCGAATGTTTGCGAGATGTTGTCGGGAGCCCCGATCGCGCGCCCGATCCGCCCCACCATAATGACGCTCACGAGGACGAGGGTTCCGACGAGCGAGATCTTGGCTCCGCGCGACAGGCCGAGCGGGGCGCCGGCCGGCACATAGTCGGCGATCCGCATCACCGGTTGTTTGAAGACGAAGCGCACGAGCATGCCGATCAGCACCGCGAAGACGAGACTGACAGCGAGCACCGAGAGTGCCCCCCAGCGCACACCGATGAGTGACAGGATGACCGACGACATCGCGATGACGCTCACGGCGATGGGGCCGGCCGCGGCCCACAACCAGAGCCCGCGCAGGCGAAGCGCAACGCCGATCAGTAGCCCTGGGATGAGAATCACCGCGGAAGCGGCGAGGAAGGCGGGGACGATGGAGAACCACTCTGTCATCAGCTGAGCTTTCGCTGGTTCGGAGATGCGCCACGGCGCCGAAGAGCCGTCGCGATCATGCGGAGTACGAGCAGACGCGAGCGGAGCACCTGCGGAATCGCCCGGGGCCGGGCTGAAGACGCGTTGCGGTCGTGCAGACGGCGCAGCGTGGTGACGTCATCGATGTGGGCGATGCGGCCGGCCAGATTCCCCGTGAGCGCGAGCCAGAGATCGTGCGATTCGGTGAGCCACGACGGGAAGGGCAGTACCCGATGTGCGAAGGATCGCCGAAACCCCATGGCGCACCCGAAGTACGGCATCATGCCGCCGAGCACGCCGAGCGTATTGCGCACCGGAGCCCGGCGGCCGACACGCGGCAGCCGCCACTCGCGAATGCCGAAGGGCCCCGAAATGGGGCGGTGCTCACCGAGCAGGTCGAGGTTGCTCGCCACGACGTCGGCGTGCTCGAGCGCTGCGCGCATTGCATCGACGCGACCGGGCGCCCATACGTCGTCCTGGTCGGAGAGCAGCACCAAGTCGCCGCGCGCCTCCGCGAGGGCATGCTCGAAGGTGCGCACGTACCCACGATTTACCGGCTGCTCGATGACTCGAATGCGGTCGTCGCCGATGGCGCGGATCACGGAGACGCTGTCGTCGGGCGACGCGTCGTCGACGACGACGACCTCGTCGTACGGCCCGAGTTGACCGAGAATGCTCTCGAGCTGCTCGCGGACGAAAGCGGCGCCGCGATAGCTCGCCAGGCATACCGACACCCCCGGTACGGGGTCGGGTGATGCTGGGTCTCTCGGCTGCACTTGCGTATCGTCTCCTCGTGACCGGGCGGCGGCCGCTGGTCGTGTCCCGGGCTCCGGAAGCCGGAGCACCCTCCAGGATAGAGTAAACGCATCATGAATGATGCGAAGCACCTGGATGCGGAACGACGGCCCACGGCACAGCGAGTGGCAGCCATCGTCACCTCCTTTCGGCCTGATGCGTCGCTCGTCGAGCACTGCGCCCTCCTCGCGGAGCAGGTCCACCGCGTCGTCGTCATCGACGACGGCAGCGGCGCCGCTGCAGATGAGGTGCTGACCGCGCTCGCCGACGCCGGCGTGCGGGTCGAACGGCAGCCGCAGAATGCCGGCATCGCGAATGCCATCAATCGCGGGTACGCAGCGATGGAGGCCTTCGACCCCGAGCTCGTGATCACCTTCGACCAGGATTCGAGGGTGACCCCTGGCTTCGTCGAGGCACTCGTCGCGCAGTACGATCGCAGCCTCGAGGCGGGGATCCGGGTCGGTATGGTCGCTCCGGAGTACTTCGCGGGGTTCAAGCAGACGCAGATGCCACAGCGCAACGGGTACCTCGAGGCGTATCAGCCCATTCAGTCGGGGTTGCTCATGCCATTGGCGGTGATCCGAGTGCTCGGGCCGCAGCGCGGCGACTTCTTCATCGACTCGGTCGACACCGAGTACTACCTGCGCGCCATCCGGGCGGGTTACGCCTCGGTCTGCGCGCCGAAGCTTGACATGCCGCACAGCCTCGGACACAAGTTGCACGTGCGCGTGCTCGGCCGCACGCTCAAGAACAAGCGGGGCAATCCGCGTTCCATCTCCGTGAGCAGCCCATTCCGGTACTACTACCGTATCCGCAACCGCATGGTGCTCAACCGCGAGTACCTCTCACTCCAATCGCATCGCGCGCTCATGCTGCGCGACACGTTCCGCGAGTATCTGCACTACTGCTTCGCGCTGTACTGCTGCCGTGGCAAGGCAGCGCTCGTGAGCGTGCTCTGGGCGGGCTGCCGTGCCGGTAGGAAGCGCCGCATGGGCAAGATTCCTGATGCCGTGGCCGCTCGCTCGCGCAAGGTCACCTGGCGCAACCCCGCCTGACCCGAGCTACTCCGCTCCCCTCGGAGGCTGAGTGCGCGCAACCTTGCGCAGCTCGACGATCGCCGGCGGCAGCAGCACGGCGAAGATCAGAAACTCGGAGGCTGCGAGGCCTGCCGCGATTCCGGCGGACGATCCGGCGATGCCGAGCGAGATCATCAGCGCGAGGCCGATCACCGCCGCTACGACGGTCGCCACGAAAACCTGACGGAAGCGCGCAGCCGGGATCATGATATTGCGTATCAGCGGCGTCGTTGCCGAGATGAAGAACAGCGACACCCCGAAGAAGAACGACTGGGCGTGCGTAGCGGCAACTGCTTCGCCGAACACGAAGCCCGTCACCGGAGGGCCGAGGATCGCGATGAGCGTACCGCCGACAAGTCCGAGGGCGGAGTGCGCAGTGATGGCCGCGAGGTGCCGTTTGATTGGGCTAGTCGCCGCCGGCTCGAGCACCCACCCCTGAAACGCGTCTCCGAGAGCGGTGACCGCCATGATGGAGATGCGGTAGAGGCGCTCCGCGGAGCTGAAAGAACTCGCATCAGCGGGACGGAGCGTCGCCGTCGAGATCGGAACGGGCGTCGATCCGTAGGAGTTGCCGGTGAAATCGATCAGCGCCGTTGGCATCAGCGAGCGAAGCTCGGAGCGCACGAGCCTCAAAGAATAGCGCTCGCGCTCAGAGCCGCGCAGCACCATGCGCGTGAATGCCCATACGGAGCCGATGCTCACGGCGATGAGCGTGACCGGATAAAACCACACCCACCCAGTTGCGAGTAGTACGGGCACTGCCGCAAGCGAGACGATGAGACGCGGAATGGCGTCGTACTTACCCATGAGCATCGGGCGGCCAACCCCGATGCAGAACCAGTTGGGGCTCAGTCCGACGAGGACTCCGCCCACCGCCATCAGGATCGACTCCAGCCGATAGGCTTCGCTCGTGACGAGCAGCGTCGCGATGACCGCTGCGGGCAGCACCAAGCCGATGATGCTCAGGCGCGTGTGCAGACTGACGCGGTAGATGCGCTGCCGCTCAGCGGCGCCGGTGGCCTTCGCGATCCGAACCGGGCCGATCACCCCCCAGCCGAAGAGTACGCCGATCGCGCCGAGCGTGCCGATCGCCTGACCGGCCGTATAGTTCGCCCAGCCTCCATCTCCCAGGATGCGGGAGATGATCGGCAGGAGGAGGAACGGCGCGATGAGGGCGAGGAGCGGAAAACCGGTGAAGCCCGCGAGCCGCTTGAGTACGGTCTTCATCGCTGCAGCTCAGACGAAGGGCGGCCCTCGTCGTCGCCGGGGGCGTCGTGCGCATCGTCCAAGCGCGGCGCGCGATCTCCGACCCGCTCGAGCGCTGCGACTCGTTCGGCGAGCTGCTCGCACTCGATCCGGTTGATGGCGCCTTCCTCGGCGAGGCGCCGGATCTCGGCTTCGGCCCGCGAGAGCTCCCAGGAGAGGTGCAGCGCGACGCCCACGAGCAGCACGATGGCGCCCCCGAAGATGAGATTGGACGGCAGCTGCACGCGAAGTGCGTCAGTGAGCCGCTCGAGTAAGCCGGGAACCACCGTGACGATGATGGCGGCGATACCGATCACGAGCCACATGACCGCGTACTTCTCGCTCAGCTGGCGCTTTGAGAGCAGTACGAGAACGATCGCGACCATGACAATCGCGAGTGCGGCGCCGAAGGCGATCATGCCTGGTGCTCCTTGACGTTCGAGGAGGCCGGTCGCGTGACGGCCATGAGCAGCGCGAACGCCGAGCGCAGCAGGTAGACCGTCGAACCGACGGCTCCTTGGCTGGGCTGGCCGAAACGGCGCGGTCGCATCGCGACTGGCACCTGAGTGACTGTAAGGCCGGCGCGCAGGGCGCCGACGAGCGAGTCGACGGTGTCGCCCAGGTACTCGGCCGGGTAGTAGGCGACGTATTGCTGAATCGCGCGGGGGCCTGCGGCGCGGAATCCTGAGGTGACGTCGGTGAGGCGCGTACGGGCGATCCGGGAGAGCACCCGCCCGAGCAGCACCATCGCCCACTTACGCGGGCCTCGTGCCGTGTACGTCCCGACGTCGGCGAAGCGCGCGCCGATCGCGATGTCAGCCGAGGCGAGCGCAGCGACGATCTGAGCGATGTCGGCCGGATTGTGCTGCCCGTCGGCGTCGACCTGGATCGCGGCGCTGTACCCGCGACGGAGGGCGTAGTGGAAGCCGGCGCGCATGGCGCCGCCGACACCGAGGTTGAAGGGGAGTACGAGCACGCTCGCCCCGGCGCCTCGCGCCGCGCTCGCCGTGTCGTCGACCGAACCGTCGTCGACGACCAGCACGTCGTAGCGGGCGTCAGCGGCGCGGATCTCGTGTACCGTTTCAGCGACGTTCTCGCCCTCGTTCCACGCCGGAACAATGACGAGTACTCGCGGAGCCTGCTCGTTCATCGGGTTCGGTCGGCCTCGGACGGCGCCGTGGTGCAGGGGCCGTCCGTTCACTGTTCGAGCAGGCGTTTCAGATACGAGCCGTAGCCGCTCTTGACCAGCGGCCCAGCGAGCTCCTCGAGCTGCGCGTCATCGATCCAACCGTTGCGCCATGCGAGCTCCTCGACGCACCCGATCTTGAATCCCTGGCGCTCTTCGATGATGCGCACGTATTCACCCGCCTGCATCATCGACTCAAAGGTGCCGGTGTCGAGCCATGCCGTGCCGCGGTCCAACACCTGCACGCTCAACTCACCGGCGACGAGGTACTGCTCGTTCACCGACGAGATCTCCAGTTCGCCACGCGCGCTCGGCTCGATCGTCTTCGATATCTCGACCACCCGGTTGTCGTAGAAGTAGAGCCCTGGCACCGCGTAATTGCTCTTCGGATGCGCTGGCTTTTCCTCGATCGAGAGCGCCGTGCCCTGCTCGTCGAACTCGACGACGCCGTACGCCCGTGGGTTCGAGACTGGGTAGGCGAAGACGCGGGCGCCCTCGATGTCGCTGTTGTGACGCAACGCGGTGCCGAGGCCGGTGCCGTGGAAGAGGTTGTCGCCCAGCACGAGAGCTACGCTTTCGTCTCCGATGAACTCCTCGCCGATGATGAACGCCTGCGCGAGGCCGTCCGGGGAAGGCTGTACCGCGTACTCGAGCCGCATGCCCCACGCGCTGCCGTCACCCAGGAGCGCCCGGAACTGCTCGTTGTACTCGGGGGTGGTGATCACGAGCACCTCACGAATTCCGGCGGCCATCAGCGTCGCGAGAGGATAGTAGACCATCGGCTTGTCATAGATGGGCATCAGCTGCTTGGAGATGCCCTTGGTGATCGGCCACAACCGGGTGCCCGAGCCGCCGGCCAGAATGATTCCGCGCATGTCTACCTGATTCGTTCTGTCGATGGATGAGAGAATTGCACTGATTGTAGCCGGAGGCGACTGTGCGGCCGCGCCCAGTGACCGGCATCCGGCGGAATTTCAGCGTCCCTCGAAGGTGCGCTTCCACTCCGCGACCGAGGTGATCTCGGGGAGCGCGGCGCGGTACTCGTCGGCGAGGCGATCCCAGTTCTTCTCGATCTCACGCACGAGCGCACGCGACTCTTTGAGGAGTCGACGGAACTTCTCGCGGTCATGCCGGTACCACATCTTGCCGCTGCCGTCGGCGGCGCCGATGAGTACGCTCGAGTGCCTCGGAATGCGCCACCAGAGCGCATCGACCTTCGCGTACTCGAGCTCCGGGGTCTGCGCGTCGTCTTCGCTCACGGTGCGACGCCAGTGCGTCGGAACCATGCGAGCCGTGTAGGCCCCGAGCCGCAGCCCCGTGGGGTAGTCCTTCGGCTTCTTCAGTAACGGCAGGGCGCGGCCGCCACGCGCGTACGGAGTGTCGGCGTCGCCCGACCGAAACACATGCGTCTCCGGGAAATCCGCGGCCGTGGCGCGGGCCGCGGGCATCGCCTTCGGGAGATCAGCGTGGAGATTCTTCGGCCCGCGCAGCACCGAGCGCATACCGTCGACCGCGAGCTGCGTCGCATAGTACTGCATGTTCAGCAGCTTCTTGATGTCCTGTCGACCGCTGTTCTGCAGCAGCTTGCCGCCTTGCGGCTGTCCGGAATGGAGCAGGCCTGCGATGATGCGATTGCGCGTGTGGAAGAACGCCTGCCAGTCCTGCGAATCGTCTTTGTCGATCCAGGAGACGTGCCAGAGCGCGACGCCGGGCATCGAGACGGTGCGATAGCCGGCGTTCCTGGCGCGCAGTCCGTACTCCGCGTCGTCCCATTTGATGAACACCGGAAGTGACAACCCGATGTCGGCAATGATCTTCTTCGGGATCATGCACATCCACCAGCCGTTGTAGTCGGAGTCGAGGCGGGCGTGCATCCATGGCGTCTGGCGCAGATTGCGCTTGCGGAAGTCGTGGCGGTGCTGCTCTTCGAACGACGGGCCCCAGAGGAACGGACCCGGTCGCACGACCTCGGCCCATGCGTGCAGCACGGGCTTGTCGAGCAGATCGAACATGTGCCCGCCCACGATCACGGGAGTGCGGCTGAAGCGGCCGAACTGCAGCGCGCGCAGTGCGCTCTCAGCCTCGAACTCCACATCGTCGTCGAGCAGGAGCAGGAAGTCGGTATCCTCGCGTTCGAGTGTCTCCGACATGGAACGAGCGAACCCGCCCGAGCCGCCGAGGTTGCCCTGTTCGATGACCTGCAGCTTCTCGCCGAGCGCCGCGGCGACATCGTCGAAGCCGGCTTCGTCGCGCACCTTCTGCGTGCCCTGATCGACGAGGAAGATGCGGTCGATGCCCTCCAGCAACCCCGGGTTCTCGGCGACGTTGCGGAGCGTGCCGACGCAGTAGTCGGGCTTATTGTACGTGGTCATCCCGAGGCTGAGCTTGCCGGTCTCGACCGGCTGCGCCTCCGTCGACCAACGACCGCCCTGAAGCTCGAGGTCTTCGGTGCTCGCGATGAGATCGAACCAGTACCAGCCGCCATCGCTGAAGGATCGCAGCGGAAGATCGAAGGCGGAGGTGGCGTCGCCCGTCACGGCCCGCGAATCGACGCGCTGCTGCACGCCCGACGCGTTCGAGCGGTAGACGATGATCGTGCCGGGCCCCTGGGTGCGCAGCTCGAGCTGCACCCGATCGACCACGGTCCAGCGCTGCCAGTACGCGGCCGGGAAGGCGTTGAAGTAGCTGGCGAACGAGACGCGATTGCCGGAGCGCACGCGCATGCTCTCGCGCGAGATCACGTTGTCGATGTGCGCGTTCTCGCTCAGCCGGACGGGCCGGTTCCGCACCGTGGTCCAGGTCTCGGCGTCCGCGTAGAGCGGCAGCACGTCTGGGTCTTTGGCAACGGGGAACACGACGTTCTGCAGGATGGTCGGCATCGGGAACGAGCCTCTCTGGGCGTGCGGCGGGCAGAATACCGGATCAGTCTACTGGCGAGGAGATGAGAGCCGGGTTGAGCCGCCGCGTCATAGAGTGGCAGGGAGCGCCCCCGTTCCGGGGCGCTGATCCTCGTCTCGAACTGGAGCACCCCGTGGCCGCACCCGATCTCGCCCCCGCTTCTGGCTCGACTTCCGAGCTGGCCCGCACGATCGATCACACGTTCTTGAAGCCCGAGGGGCGCCGCGCAGATGTCGAGCGGACCGTCGCTGAAGCAGCCGAGCTCGGCGTCTACAGCGTGTGCGTCTCCCCGAGCGAGCTTCCCCTGACCCTGCCGGAGGGAAGCGACCTGAAAGTGACCGCGGTGTGCGGATTTCCGAGCGGGAAGCACGCGTCATCCGTGAAAGCCGCCGAGGCCGCGCTTGCCGTAGCCCAAGGCGCCGACGAGATCGACATGGTGATCGACTTCGGAGCGGCCATCGACGGCCGGATCGCCGCGGTCGAGGCCGACATTCGTGCCGTCCGCGCCGCGGTGCCTGCACCGACGGTGCTGAAGGTGATCATCGAATCGGCGGCACTCGACGATGACACCGTCACCGCGGTCTGCGGCGCCGCGGAGGCCGCCGGTGCGGATTTCGTCAAGACGTCGACCGGCTTCCATCCGGCAGGCGGGGCGACCGTGCACGCCGTCGAGGTGATGCGGCGAGCGGTGGGGGATCGCGTGGCGATCAAGGCGTCGGGCGGCATCCGCAACCGCGAGGACGCGGAAGCGATGCTGCGGGCCGGTGCGAGCCGGCTCGGTCTCTCGTCGAGCCGTACCGTGCTCGAGGGCGGAACGGGTGCGGCCGGCTACTGAGCGAGGTGCTGGGGTCGGCTGGGGTGGAGCGGCTGGGTTGGAGCACTCTGTTTGTAGGTTCCTCAATAATCTGCGCCGGGAATCTTTGGATCCGCAGCGTCCTTCGGGCCGCGATGAATGTCGGCGGCCGCCGGCAGAGTTGATGCATGGAGGCCTCACCGCACATTCGCGAAGCGCAGAGCAGCGAGCTCGATGCGCTCGTGAACGAGCTGGCCTCGGTCGAGCAGCAACTTCGAGGGCTCGAGGCGCGGAAGCGGGCGCTGCTGTCGCGCGTCCGTGCAGTGTCCGACACGGTCTGCGCTGAGGAACGGCGTACCGGTCGATCCGCGGAACTGGTCCATCGGGCTGCTGCGGCCGAAGTGGGCTTCGCGCTCGGAATCGCGGACCGGAGCGCCGAGGGGTTGATCGAGCGCTCCTTCGACCTGTGCACGAAGTTCCCGCCGGCCCATGCCTCGCTGGCTGCTGGCCGCATATCAGCGGCTCACGCGGCCGCAGTGGCGGAGGCGGGGCTGCTCGTCACGGATAGCGCGGCTCGGCGCGCGTACACGCGGGCGGCCGTGGATATCGCGGAGGCCGAGACACCGAATCGGGCACGGCGAGCCGCGAAGGTGCTGGCTGAGCGCTTCGCTGGACGTGCGTTCGCGGAGCGGTGCGAGCGGGCCGCGGCGGAGCGGCGGGTGTGGGTGACCCCGCTCGACGACGGCATGGCGGAACTGCACGCGGTGGTCGACGCGGTGCTCGCGTCGGCGTTGCACGATCGGTTGACGCGCGTGGGGCAGGCGCAGGTCGTCGCCGACCGCGAGCAGGCCGATAGGTTCACGAGCGGGCGGGGCGCCGGTGTCGGTGCTGGAGATGCTGATGCTGGGGGCGCTGGTGCTGGAGGTGCTGATGCTGGGGGTGCCGGTGCTGGTGCTGGAGGTGCTGGTGCTGGAGGTGCTGGTGCTGGAGGCGCTGATGCCGTCGCGGCCCGCGCCGATGACGCGGTGGTCGTGCGCACACTCGACCAGGCGCGGGCAGACCTGTTCGTCGACGTGCTCCTCAACGGCGATCCTTCCGAGTTGTGGCGTTCGCGAGGAGGGGTGAGCGGGGAGCGGATCGACGCACGGGTCCAGGTGATCGTCCCGGTGAGTGCGCTGGTTGGTGATCGTGCGGGTGCCGGTGCCGGTACGAGTCGCGTTGCTGGTGTCAGTCCAGGAGTCGAGGCCCCAGGCTCCGGCGGCTCCGACGGCTCCGGGGGTTCAGGCGGCTCCGACGGCTCCGCGCCCGCGATGCTCGCCGGATACGGCGTGATCGGAACGGATCGGGCGCGATTGCTCGCGGGGCTCGCGCGCGGGTGGGATCGGGTAGCGGTCGATGACGCGTCGGGCGCCGTGCTGGCGGTCGATCGGTATCGACCGTCGGAGGAACTGCTCCGATATCTGCGAGCGCGAGATCAGCATTGTCGATTCCCGGGGTGTCAGGTCGTGCCGTTTCGGGCAGATGTCGACCACACGCATGATGCTGCCCGTGGAGGGGCGACGTCGGTCGTCAATCTTGCGGTCCTGTGCCGGAGGCACCACACGATGAAGCACCATGCCGGGATGACGATGACGCAGCATCCCGACGGAGACATCGAATGGGTGACGGCGCTCGGTCGACGAAAACGCGAGCGGCCACCATCTCGAGTGATGTTCGCTCCCGCGCCTGCGCACGAGCGATCGCATCAGTCCCCGTGAACCTGCAGCTCCTGTCCCGCCCGCCACACCGCGACGGTGAGCGGGGGAGCGCTGGCGGCGATCTCGCGGAGAAGCTCGAACTCGACGCGATCCGCGTTCTGCTGGTGGATCCGGGCGTCGGAGCCGCCCGCCCGAGCGGCGAGTCGCGCGAGGCCGAACTCGGCGAGGAGCCCGCGATCCTCGAGCATCTCGTCGCGCAGCGCGCGCACCACGAAGTCGTCGACCTCTGGAGTCTCGGCGTAGGCGATGGCGGGGTCTTCGCCGT
Organism: Leucobacter alluvii; assembly: GCF_039530485.1. Taxonomy (NCBI): domain Bacteria; kingdom Bacillati; phylum Actinomycetota; class Actinomycetes; order Micrococcales; family Microbacteriaceae; genus Leucobacter; species Leucobacter alluvii. The sequence continues at coordinate 132,285 of NZ_BAAAOP010000006.1, forward strand.
CGCGCACGAGATGCTCCATGATCGTCTCGCGTTCAAGGCGGGCGTCGGAGCGCAGCTGCACGAGCCGCTCGGTGGTGAGATGCAGGGCGTTCATCGCCTCAGTCCAATGGTGTCGGTGTCGTGCGTGATGGGGATCCGTCGCCACGGCAACTGCGTCGGCTCGGCTTCGAGCGAGGGCAACTGAAAGTCGAATCGCGACTTGACCGCGAGCAGTACCAGGAGCAACCAGTTGCCTTCGATGATGAGGCGGCTCTCCGTCAGCGACTGCACGAGGAGCGCGATCATCACGAGGAACGGCCAGAGCGCGCTGGTCGCGTAGGTCAGCGGAGGGCCGTACCCGCGTCGCGGCGGGTCGACCGCGCGGAACCAGACGCGCCACGTGGTGAGCACGATCAACGGTGCGAACGCGAGCAGCCCGACGATGCCGAGCTGCAACCACACGTCGAGCCACGCGTTGTGGGCGCTCATCACCTGGATACCGGCCTTCTCGTCGAGCGAGGCGAACGGCTCGGCCCAGGGCGCCCAGTAGCTGATCCAGCCCCATCCGAACCACGGCCGCTGCTCGGCCAGGTCGATGACCTTCTGCCAGGTCTCGACGCGTCCCGTCAGGTCACCGCTCTTGCCGAGCAGCCCGAAGACGAAGTCGCGCGCGAACAGCACCAGGCCGATCGCCACGGCCAGCACCGCTCCGCCCGCCACGTACAGCGGCACCCGGCGCTCGGGTCCGAGGCGGCGCGCCCAGAGCGCGAGGACCAACCCGACCACGACCGCCGCGAGCGCCACCCATACGGTCGCACCGCGCGTGAGCAGAATGGTGACGAACGAGAGCACCAGCCAGAACCAGCCCCGCACCGGGCGCACGAGCCCCGCGCGCAACTGGATGCCGAAGATGATGACGCCGAGCAGCGCGATGAAGCCGAGCAGCACCGAACTCGCGACGATCCCCTGTATGGGGCCGCCGACGAACAGCAAGTCGCGGCTCCAGTAGAGCAGCTTCGGAATCTTGCCCGATTCGGGCACGTCGATGAAGTTCTGGAAGACGGGGTGCTGCACGAACACGGCGACGATCAGCTCGAAGGCGAGCGACAGCCCGATGAGGTACCGCAGCGCGGTGCCGAGGGTGCGCAGCACCTCGTGCCAGGAGAGCACGAAGGCGATGACCACCGCGAGCAGCGTGGTCGCAAGCTGCCCGATGACGCCGAGCACGCTCTCGACCCGGTACTGAGACCAGAAGACGGAGAGGATCGCGAGCCCGAGGAACCAGTAGAGCGGCGCCGGCAGCCGGTACCACCGGAAGCGCTCGGGGCGTTCGCGCGCGAAGATCACGATGCCCCACACGACGAGGGCCACCGCGAGGCCCAGAAAACCGGGCCATCCCACAAGATTTCGGAACCCGTTGCTGCCCAACGCCAGAACGAAGACGCAGATCGCGTACGCACTCACACCGAGTCTGGTCTTGCTCTCCGACATAGTCGGTATGGTAGTTCATGCCTCGCGGCGGACGGTGTGCGACGGCCGGTCTGCCGAGGCGGAGGAGAGATGTGCTGATCTTCATCGAGAACACCCCGCGTGCGTATGCCTGGGGCTCGACGGATGCGCTCCCCGACATGCTGGGAACGGCGCCCACCGGCGAGCCGCAGGCCGAGCTCTGGCTGGGCACCCATCCCGGCAGCCCCGCGCATGTCGCGAAGGCGACCCCCGTGCAGCACACGCTCATCGATCTGGTCGAGAGCGACCCCGAGCGCTACGGCGTCGACGGCGGCCCGCTTCCGTTCCTGCTGAAGGTGCTCGCGATCGGCGCGCCGCTCTCCCTGCAGGTGCACCCGAACCGCGAACAAGCGGCGGAGGGGTTCGCCGCCGAGGAGGCCGCCGGCGTGCCTCGCGACGCCCGCGAGCGCAACTACTGCGATCCGACCCACAAACCCGAGCTCCTCGTCGCCTTGAGCGAGGTGACGGCCCTGAGCGGGTTCCGCGATCTCGCGAATGCCCGCGCAGACCTGCTGCTGCTCGCCGCCGCTGCTCGGGAACTGGGGTTCCTCTCGGGGGCCGAAGGGTTCGAGCGCGCCGCCTGCCGTCTCGTCGGCCGTGAGGCGGGGGAGTTGCGACGCACCTTCTTGACGTGGGCGTTCAGCGGTGAGCCGCGCATCGTCAAGGCGCTCTCCTGCTTGCCCGAGGTGCTGGCTGCCGCGGAGTCTGACGCCGTCGGTTACTGGGAACGAGCCGTCGATGAGGGCACGGTCGATCCGGATCGCCTCGCCGCCCTCCGCGCGCTCGCCGCCGCGCACCCCGGCGATCCCGGAGTGCTCGTCTCGCTGCTCCTCCATCTCGTTCGGCTGGCCCCCGGTGAAGCGATCTTCCTCGGAGCGGGGCAGATCCACGCCTACCTGGGCGGCGTCGCCGTCGAGGTCATGGCCTCCTCCGACAATGTGCTGCGCGCCGGTCTGACGCAGAAGCACGTCGACATCGATGAGTTGTGCCGCATCGTCGACACGGGCGAGCTTGCCGACCCGCGCTTCCCGGCGGAGCGGCTCGGTCACGGCCTCCTCGCCTGGCGACCCGCGGTGCCGGAATTCCAGCTCGTACGGGCGCGCCTGCGCGAGGCCGAAGCCGAGGCGGGAGCCGGCTACGCCGACGCCGACGCCGCCATCCGCATCGATCTCCCGGCAGAGGCGCCCGTCGTGCTCGTCGTCACCGCCGGCAAAGTCCGCGTCGAGCGCCCCGATGCTCGTCCCGCCGAAGTCGCGAGCGCTCGGCGCGGGCAATCGCTGTACGTGTCGGCGGGGGAACCGATCTGCATCACCGGCCACGGCGAGGTCTTCCTCGCCACCATCGGCGATGGCTTCGGCGGCCCCGCAGCCCGGTGACCTCACCGGCCGCGGCGGACGTCGGGCGGGCCGCCGAAGGCGAGTACACTGATCCGCGTGTCGAACGCCGAATCCGAAGCCTCCGCATCGCCCGCTGCACCCGCCGCGCGACCCGCGGCGCACGGCCAGGGCGAGCCAGGTTCCGCCGAGCCCGGGCGGCTCGGCTCCGGGCGGCTCGGCTCCGATCGGCTCGGCTCCGATCGGCTCGGCGGCCTGGGGCGCGTGCTCATCGCGGTATACATCGTCCTCGCGCTCGCCGCGACCTTCCGCTCCGTCTACCAGATCATCGCGAAGTTCGACGAGGCTCCACTCGCCTACTCGCTGTCGGCGCTGTCGGGCGTCGTGTACATCATCGCGACGATTGCTCTCATCAAGCGCCGCGGCATCTGGCGCTCGATCGCCTGGGGAGCCCTCATCTTCGAACTGAGCGGAGTACTCGTCGTCGGCCTGCTCAGCATCGTCGAGCCGCAGCTCTTCGGCCATCCCTCGGTCTGGTCGTTCTTCGGCAGCGGATACCTCTTCATCCCACTGGTGCTGCCGGTGCTCGGCCTCATCTGGCTGCGCAGTACGGGGAGAGCCGCCGCGGCGCAGGCCGCCGAGCGGAGTCCGGCACGAACCTCGGCGGAGACGTCGGCGCAGACCTCGGCGAATCCCGGAGGATCCGCCTGATGCAGATCATCGAATCGCTCGAAGCGATCCGACGCAGCGATTTCTCCGCCGGCAGCTGCATCGCGATCGGCAAGTTCGACGGGTTGCACCTGGGGCATCAGGCGATTCTCGAGCGCATGCGTGCGACGGCGAACGAGATCGGTGCACGCAGCGTGGCGTTCACCTTCGCGAACCATCCCCTGAGCTATCTGCGACCGGAAGCCTGCCCGAGACCCCTCATGAGCCGTGCGCAGCGACTCGAGGCGATCGCGGGCCTCGGCCTCGACGCCTGCGTGATGGTCGAGTTCGATGCCGACTTCGCCGCGATCCCGGCCGAGGAGTTCGTCGTCGAGGTGCTCGTCGGCAAGCTGGGTGCGAAGCACATCCTCATGGGCGCTGATTTCCGCTTCGGGCACCACGGCGCCGGTGACGGCGCTCTGCTGCGCGCGCTCGGCGAGCAGCACGGCTTCGTCGCGGAGGTGCTCGACTGGGTCGAAGACGACGAGGAGGGGCAGGTCTCGTCCTCGCGCATCCGCGAGGCGCTGCTCGCAGGCGACGTCGAGGGCGCCGGCCGCATGACGGGCCGCCCCGTGGCGGTGCGCGGCGAGGTGGTGCACGGCGATGCGCGGGGCCGCGAGCTGGGGTTTCCGACCGCTAATCTCGGTGGCCGCATCGAGGGGCTCGTGCCGGCCGATGGCGTCTACGCGGGATGGGCGGTGCTCGACGGGGTCACCCACCAGGCCGCGATCTCGGTGGGCAACAACCCGACCTTCACCCCGGATGAGGTGTCGCGCGTCGAAGCGTACATCCTTGATTTCTCCGGAGACATCTACGGCCGCACGCTCGAGATCCGCTTCGCGCATCGCCTGCGCGGCACCGAGCGGTTCGACGGTCTCGACGCGCTCATCGTGCAGATGAACGCCGACGTGGCGCTGGCGCGCACCCTGCTCGAAGGCTGACCGCGCGCCCGGGTCTGTGCTGGCACTGCTCTGCGCCCACGGGTCGGCACCCCCTCGTGCAGCGGCCGATCCCCGCCTTCTTGAGAGCGCTCTCGCGATCCCCTCCGCACCGGATGCTAGAATCGGTAGCACGGTCGCGCTTTCTGCGGTTCGCGAGTCCCATGCCGCGCATGAGGTCAGGCTCCGAACCCGCGAGCGGCCCGCGACTCGGTACGCGTTCCGAGACTGCAACTCGCCGATCAGGAGATCCATTGGCATCCACCACTGCCACGCGTCAGCCCCAGACGAAGAGCGGCGCGCAGCGCGGCCAGTCGCGCTCGAACGGGCGCCGCAAGCACACGCACAACGAGGGCATCATCCCGCTGCTCGCACGCGCCGTCCGCGAGGTCGAGGCTTCGGCTCAGCGCGGCAAGGCGACGCCGGCGAACCGCACGAAGTTCCATGTGATCGCGCTGCTCATGCGCGAGGAACGCGCCCGCGTCAAAACCGATGAGCAGGTGAGCGACTCCGAGCGCGCGGAGACGCTGAAGCGGCTCGACGGTGTGGCCTCGATCCTCGCGAAGACCGCCGCCCGCGACACGAGTCTGATCACCCTCCTCGAGCCGACGGCGCCGATCACCGAGGCGACGCGCCTCCTGAAGCGCAAGATGCTGGCGCAGGCCGGCATCGAGCTCCCCGAAGAGGAGAAAGCAGCGCCCGAGCCCGCTCGTGCGATCGTGCCGCCCGAGCTCGCCGAGCGTCAGGTGGAGCCGGCCGGCATCGAGGCGCGCATGCTCGCGAATCCGTTCTTGAAGCCCGACCTCGCCCCGCCGAAGCAGCCGACCCCGGTCGTGCGACTCGCGAACTGGGAGCTGCTCGGGCCCCTCCTCAAGTCGTTCGAGCAGGGCGGCGGCGGATCGGCGTGCATGGATCTCCCCGAACCCCCGGTGCCGGATCGCCTCGCCCCGGCCGGGCGCGAGCTCATGCCGCATCAGGCGCGTTTTCTCGCCAGCGTGCGCGACGGGCACCGCAGCTTCCTGCTCGCCGACGAGCCGGGCCTCGGCAAGACGGCGCAGTCGGTGCTCGCGGCCTCGGTCGCCGATGCGTATCCGCTGCTGGTCGTCGTCCCCAACGTCGTGAAGATGAACTGGGCGCGCGAAGTGGAGCGGTGGACGCCGCAGCGCCGGGTCACGGTGATCCACGGCGACGGTCATGACATCGACGCCTTCGCCGACGTCTTCATCGTGAACTACGACATCCTCGATCGCCACCTGAGCTGGATCTCCGACTTCGGGTTCAAGGGCATGGTCGTCGACGAAGCGCACATGATCAAGAACGTGCAGTCGCAGCGCTCCCGCAACGTGCTCGCGATCTCGGAGCGCATCCGCGAACGCACGCCGGGGGTGTCCCCGCTGCTCATCGCCCTGACCGGTACCCCGCTCATCAACGACATCGACGACTTCCGGGCCATCTGGCGGTTCCTCGGCTGGATCGAGAGCGATAAGCCTGGGCCCGAGCTCATGGCGCAGCTCGAGAACAACGGCTGGACGCCGGCGGACTCGTCGTTCTACCCCGAGGCGCGCCAGAGCGTCATCGACATGGGCATCGTGCGCCGCCGCAAGATGGATGTCGCCTCCGACCTTCCCGCGAAGCGGGTCGTCGACCTGCCCGTCGAGCTCGACGACGAATTCGGCCGCGGCATCCGGGACGCCGAGGCGCAGCTCGCGAAGAAACTGCTCGAACGCTTCCGCATCGTCAAGCGCGGCAAGCTGGGCGAGAAGCTCGATGATGCGGCGATCATCCGCATGGTCGCATCGCAGGAGCTCGAAGAATCGCACTCCTCCGCGGACGGCCTCAACATCTTCACGATGGTGCGGAAGATCGGTCAGGCGAAGGCCTCGCTCGCGGCGGACTACGCCGCGCAGCTCGCGCGATCGGTCGGCAAGGTCGTGTTCTTCGCGAAGCACATCGACGTGATGGATCGCGTCGAGCGCCAGCTCGCAGAAGCCGGGCTCAAGACGGTCTCCATCCGCGGCGACCAGACCGCGGCGTTCCGCCAGGAGCAGATCGACGCGTTCAACCAGGATCCGGAGGTCGCGGTCGCCGTCTGCTCGCTGACCGCCGCCGGCGTCGGCGTGAACCTGCAGGCCTCGTCGAACGTGGTGCTCGCGGAGCTCAGCTGGACGGATGCCGAGCAGACGCAGGCCATCGACCGCGTGCACCGCATCGGGCAGGACGAGCCCGTCACGGCATGGCGCATCGTGGCGGCCCAGACGATCGACGCGAAGATCGCCGAGCTCATCGACGGCAAGGCCGGCCTCGCGGCCCGTGCGCTCGACGGTGCAGCAGCTCCGGCGGAGGACGCCGATTCGGTGCAGCTGATCGCGCTCATCAGCGTTCTCACGCAGGCTGTGGAACGCTCGCGCGCATAGCTCGCAGGCGATCCCAGCGCGGTCGGACGGAGATTCGCCCGGCCGCGCTGGACTGGCCGATTCTGTGCCGAAATTTGGCGAGAATGGCGGTGTCCGCTTCGATCCTGCCAAAGCTAGGGTGGAACGGGGCGAACTCGCCCCAGAACTCGCGCGCCACAGAATGAGGAGTCGCATGCGCATCGGTGTCCTGTGCTCAGGGGGAGACAGCCCCGGAATGAACGCTGCCATCCGCGGAGCAGTGCTTCGCGGTGTCGAGGTCCACGGCTTCGAGATGGTCGGATTCATGGACGGGTGGCGCGGCTTCCACGAAGACGACCGCGTGCCGCTCGATCGCGCAGCAGTGCGCGGCATCTCTCCGCTCGGCGGCGTCATTCTCGGAACGAGCCGGGTGCAGCCGTTCCTGTCGGGGCGCGGCGATGAGGCAGACATTCAGGCGATCCGGGATCGCGTCGAGGAGTACGGCGTCGACGCCTTCCTACTGATCGGCGGAAACGGCACGCAGACCGTCGCGCAACTCCTCACCGAGCACGGCATTCCCGCGATCGGCCTCCCGAAGACGATCGACAACGACCTCAGCGGCACCGACTACACCTTCGGCTTCGACACCGCGGTCTCCATCGCCTCCGAGGCGATCGACCGCCTCCGCACCACCGGTGATTCCCACCGCCGCTGCATGGTGCTCGAGGTGATGGGCCGCGACGTTGGCTGGATCGCATTGCACGCCGGCATGGCCGGTGGCGCGCAGGTCACCCTCGTCCCCGAGTTTCCCGAGTCCATCGAGCAGATCAGCGAATGGGTGCTGAGCGTGCGCGATCGCGGCAGATCCTCACTCGTCGTCGTCGCCGAGGGCTTCCGACTCGCGGGAAACGAGGCGCAGACCACGCGCGACGGGCTCGACGGGTTCGGGCGCAAGCGCCTCGGAGGCGTCGCCGAGGTGCTCGCTCCGCTCATCGAACAGCGGACGGGGATCGAGACGCGGGCCACAGTACTCGGGCACGTGCAGCGGGGCGGATCCCCGACCGCCTTCGACCGCGTGCTCGCGACCCGAACGGGAATCGCGGCGGCCGACGCCGCCGAAGCGGGGCAGTGGGGCACCATGGCCGGCCTGCGGGGCGATCGCATCGCGATGGTGCCGCTCGCCGAGGCCGTCGGCCACTTGAAGACCGTGCCGGAGGCGCGCTACGAGGAGGCTCGCCTCAACTTCGGGTGACGCGCTCCGCTCCGAGTGGAGAGCGGACCGCTCAGACGGAGAGTCGCTCCTGCACGTCCTTGAGCGTCGGGTTCGTCGCCGTGGAGCCGTCGGGGAAGACGAGGGTCGGCACGACCGCGTTGCCGCCGTTCACGGATTTCACGAGCTCTTCCGTTCCCGGGGTGTCCTCGATGTCGACCACGGTGTACCCGATGCCCGTCTTGTCGAGCATCAGCTTGAGGCGCTTGCAATAGCCGCACCACACGGTCGAGAACATCGTGACCGTGCCGGCTTCCGGGGTGAACTCGCTCAGCGTCGCAGTACTCATGGGCACAGCGTACTCGCCGAAGCATGAGGACGCATGAGTCGCCGCACCGAGCCGGGCGGAGGTTCGCTCACGGCGTGCTCGCGCCCGTTTCCGACATCCAGGTGGACGGAACATGAACGGGGAAGGGCCAGCTTGACCTGCCAGGGGCGAGGTGGAACCATGATTACGGCGCTTGCGGGCCAACCCGGGTTTACGGGAACGTGAACACGAGATGACTTCGCCGGTGTTCGAAAGGACCCCCCGACCCCGAACCGAAAGACGCCGGTGGAACTCACCATCATCGTGCTGCTGGTCATCGTACTGGCCCTCTTCTTCGACTTCACGAACGGTTTCCACGACACCGCGAACGCGATGGCAACGCCCATCGCGACCGGTGCGCTGAAGCCGAAGACCGCGGTGACGCTCGCCGCGATCCTCAACCTCGTGGGGGCGTTCCTCTCCACCGAGGTGGCCAAGACCATCTCGGGCGGCCTGATCAACGAGGGCGGCGACGGAGTGCTCATCACTCCGGAACTGATCTTCGCCGGGCTGATCGGTGCGATCGTCTGGAACCTCGTGACCTGGCTCTACGGCCTGCCCTCGAGCTCGTCGCACGCCCTCTTCGGCGGTCTGATCGGTGCGGCGATCGTCGGTGCCGGCGTGGCGGCGATCAACGGGGGAGTGTTCCTGTCGAAGATCCTGATCCCGATGGTCGCCGCCCCGCTCACCGCCGGCATCGTCGCGTTCACCGCGACCAAGGTGGCCTACGCGATCACCCGCCGCCACGACGGGAAGAAGGACGGACGCGGCCGGTTCCGGTACGCGCAGATCGCGTCGTCCTCGCTCATCGCGCTCGCGCACGGCACGAACGACGCCCAGAAGACGATGGGCGTCATCACGCTGACCCTCGTCGCAGCGAACCTGCAGGAGCCCGGCACCGGCCCCCACCTCTGGGTGGTCGTCGCCTGCGCGCTCGCCATCGCGATCGGCACGTACTCGGGCGGCTGGCGCATCATCCGCACCCTCGGCGCCGGTCTGACCCAGGTGAAGCCCGCGCAAGGCTTCGCCGCCGAGACCAGCAGCGCCGCCACGATCCTCGCCTCGAGCCACCTCGGGTTCGCGCTCTCCACGACCCAGGTCGCTTCCGGATCCGTCATCGGCTCCGGCCTCGGCCGCCGCGGCTCCAGCGTGCGGTGGCGCACCGTCGGCCGCATCGCCTCCGGCTGGCTCTTCACCCTGCCGGCTTCCGGTGCCGTCGGCGCCATCGCGGCCGCGATCGCGCACACCGGGATGATCGGCGTGATCATCGATGCCGTACTCGGGCTCGCCTTCATCCTGTTCATCTTCTGGCGCTCGAGCCGCAACAAGGTGGACCACTCCAACGCGATCCCAGCGCCGGACGTCGCCGAATCGGGGTATGCCGTGCGGATTCGAAAGGGCAAGGTCAAGCCGCCGAAGACGAAGACCGGATCGGTGAAGCCGTTGAGCCCCGTCGCGCAGACGGCGATCCGCGACGACGAGGCGGCGAAGGAAGCGGCGCGCGAAGCCGCACGTCAAGCAGCTCTTGAAGCCGAGCGCGCGGGCGACGCGATGCCCGGCGGGTACGGGCCGATCCCGACCGCGCGAGCGCAGCAGCAGCAGCAGGAGGGCGACCGATGATCGACTGGATGGCATTCATCATCGTCTTCGGGGCGGCGCTCGTCTCGGCGCTCTTCGTGGTCTCGCTGTACTCGCTCGGACTGAGGTTCCTCGCGACCCCCGCGCCCGCGCCCCGGCTGGCCGACGGCTCGGTCGCGCCGAACGGCCCCTCGCGCGACGATGAGGACGACGACGTCGACGCTGCCGGTCGCCCCACCTGGGCGACCGTGCTCGCGAACATCTGCTTCGGGCTCTCCGTGCTCGTCGTGCTCGTCGGCATCTTCCTCATCATCCCGGCGCTGCACTTCTGGTAAGCCGTCCGGAGTAGTGTGACCGCATGACTGCGACCGCACTCGACCGGATTCCGATGATCGTCGCCGGGCTGCGGCACAGCTTCTCACGAGGCATCACGCGCCCCGAGGTGTGGCGTCGCGAGCAACTCATGCGCCTCCGGGCGCTGCTGCAGGATCGCGGCGCAGACTTCGAGGCGGCACTGCGTTCTGATCTCGGCAAATCGGGTACGGAAGCCCAGCTCACCGAGATCGGCTTCCTCATCTCCGAGATCGATCACGCCCTCGCGCACCTCTCCCGCTGGATGCGGCCGAGACGCGTGCGCGTCCCCCTCGCCGTGCAGCCCGCCTCCGCGCGCATCGTGCCGGAGCCGCTCGGAGTCGTGCTCGTGATCGCCCCCTGGAACTACCCGCTGATGCTCGCCCTGTCGCCCGTCGTCGGCGCACTGGCCGCGGGCAACTCGGTCGTCATCAAACCGAGCGAGCTCGCTCCCGCGACCTCGGGGCTGATCGCGCGCCTCGTGCCCGACGTGCTGGACCGACGCGCCGTCGCCGTCATCGAGGGGGCGGTGCCCGAGACGACGGCACTGCTCGCCGAGCGATTCGACCACATCTTCTACACGGGCAACGCCCGCGTCGGCCGCATCGTGGCGCGCGCCGCGGCCGAGCACCTCACGCCGGTGACGCTCGAGCTCGGCGGCAAATCCCCGGCGTACGTCGACGGGACGGTGCCGCTGCACCTCGCGGCGCGTCGGATCGCCTGGGGAAAGTTCATGAACGCCGGTCAGACGTGCGTCGCACCCGACTACGTGCTCGGACGCCCGGAGGTGCTCCGAGCACTCGCCCCACTGCTCGCGGAAGCCGTGCACGATCTCTACGGGAGCGCTCCCGAGAAGAACCCGGACTACGGACGCATCGTCAACGCCGCCCAGTTCGACCGACTCGTCGCCTACCTCGATGACGGCGAGATCGTACTCGGCGGAGCGTACGATGCCGCACGGAGATTCATCGCCCCGACGGTTCTCGTCGGCGTCGAGCGAATGGCGGCGGTGATGCGGGACGAGATCTTCGGGCCGATCCTGCCCCTCGTCGAGGTCTCCGGGCTCGACGACGCGCTGGCATTCGTCGCCGGCCGCGAGAAACCACTCGCGGCCTACGTGTTCAGCGAGCGCACCGCAGTGCGGCGGCGGTGGGAGCGCGAGACGAGCTCGGGCGCGCTCGGCTTCGACGCACCGGCGCTGCACCTGGTCGTTCCCGAGCTGCCCTTCGGCGGGGTCGGTGAGAGCGGCATGGGCGCGTATCACGGCGAACGGTCGTTCCGCGCCTTCAGCCACGAGAAAGCCGTGCTCGCAAAACCGCTCACCCCGGACACGCTCTCCTCGACGATCATGCCGCCGTTCACGTCGCGGAAGGATGCGCTGGTGCGTCGGTGGCTCGGCAAGCTGCGCGAACCCGGCATATGACCAGCTTCGAACCGCCCCGTCGCTAGGATTGCCCTGTGGAAGACCCCCAGAACAGCCGAGACCTCGATACTCGAGGCGACGCGGCGCACGAGCTTCCCCTCGGAGTGAGGGTGGCGGCGGCATGGTCGTGGCGCCTGGTACTGATCGGCATCGCCCTCGCGGGCTTCCTCTGGCTCGTCGTGCAGGTGCGGATCATCGTCATCCCGCTGCTGGTCGCGATCCTGCTCACCGCGCTCCTCGCCCCCATCGTGCACTGGTTCGAGCGGCAGAAGCTGCCGCGCTCCCTCGGCGTCGTGTTCGCCCTCGCGCTCTTCATCGCGCTCGTCTGGGTGCTGCTCACGCTGATCATCACCCAGCTGCGCGACGGGCTCGGCGACGTCACGAGCCGCTCCGAGGAGGTGTGGTGGGAGATGCTCCGCTGGGCGGAGGCCACGTTCGGCATCTCGGCCAACGAGATCGGGGCCTTCACCGACCAGATCTGGAAGACCGTCCAAGAGCATCAGTCGGAGCTCTGGAACGGCGCGCTCGGCGTCGCCACGTCGGCCGGCCAGTTCGTCGCCGGCCTCCTGCTCACGCTCTTCTCCCTCATCTTCATGCTGATCGACGGCCGTCGCATCTGGAACTGGGTCCTCGGGTTCCTTCCCGCCCGCGCGCACGCGCCGGTCGACGCGGCCGGGCGCGCCGGGTGGGTGTCGGTCGGACAGTACGTCCGGGTGCAGATCTTCGTCGCCTTCGTCGACGCGGTCGGCATCGGCGTTGGCGCTGCGGTGCTGGGAGTGCCTCTCGCCATCCCCATCGCGATCCTCGTCTTCCTCGGATCCTTCATCCCGTTCCTCGGCGCGATCAGCACCGGCCTGCTCGCCGCCTTCGTCGCCCTCGTCTACAACGGGCCGGTCAACGCGCTGCTCATGCTCGGCGTCGTGATCCTCGTCAATCAGATCGAGGGCCACGTGCTCCAGCCGCTGGTGATGGGAAGCGCGGTGCGCGTGCACCCGCTCGGCGTCGTGCTCGCCGTCTCGACGGGCGCTCTGCTCGCAGGCATCCCGGGCGCCCTGTTCGCCGTTCCTCTCGCCGCGGCAGCGAACTCGATCGTCAATGTTCTCGTCAAGCGGCAGTGGGAGACGGGCGTCGACCCCGTCGCCGACTACCACCGCAGATATCAATTGCAGCATCGCGCCAAGCATCGCGCGCGAGCCGTCGCCAAGATGCGACGCAAGGAAGGACGTTCATGACCGAGCAGACCCCAGCACCGGTGCTTCCCGTGCAGGCCCCCGCGCCCACGCTCGCCGATTTCGAGCGCGCGCTCGAGGTCGTGCACCAGGTGACGCAGCGCACCCCGCTCGAGAGCTCGCGGTATCTCGCCGAGATTCTCGACGTCCCGAAGGTGTACATGAAGTGCGAGAACCTGCAGCGCACCGGGGCGTACAAGCTGCGCGGCGCGTACTACCGACTCACGCAGCTCACGCCGGAGGAGCGCGCTCGCGGCGTCGTCGCCGCGTCGGCCGGGAACCATGCCCAGGGCGTCGCGTTCGCGGCGCGCGAGCTCGGCATCAAGGCGACGATCTTCACGCCGCTCGGCGTCGCGCTGCCGAAGCTGCAGGCCACCCGAGGCTACGGGGCCGAGGTGGTGCTCGAAGGCGCGACCTTCCACGAGACCAACGCGGCAGCGCAGCGGTTCGTGGCCGAGACGGGCGCCGTGTTCATCCCGCCCTTCGACCACGAGGCTGTGATCCACGGCCAGGGGACCGTGGCCCTGGAGATCCTCGACTCAGCGCCTGAGATCGAGACCATCGTCGTGCCGATCGGCGGCGGCGGCCTCGTCTCCGGCGTCGCCGCGGCGGCGAAACTGCGGGCCGAGCGCGACGGAACCCCCATGCGCATCATCGGCGTGCAGTCGGAGAACGCGTCGCCCTTCGTGGCGTCGCTCGATGCCGGAGAGCCGGTCACGATCCTCACGAAGCCGACGATCGCCGATGGCATCGCCGTCGCGCGCCCGGGCGACCGCACGTTCGAGTACGTGCGCGACTACGTCGACGAAGTCGTCACGGTGAGCGACGACGACATCGCTCGAGCCATCGTCGTGCTGCTCGAACGCGCCAAGATGGTCGTCGAGCCCGCCGGAGCCGCCGGCGTGGCCGCGATGCTCGCCGGGAAGGCGCGGGTCAGCGGACCCACCGCGGTGATCCTCTCGGGCGGCAACATCGACCCGCTGCTGCTGCAGCGCGTCATCGGCCACGGTCTGGCTGCGTCGGCTCGCTACCTCAAGCTGCGCATCCTGCTCCCCGACGTGCCCGGCCAGCTGGTGCGCACGGCGTCGATCGTCGCCGAGCACAACGCGAATGTCGTCGAGGTGATCCACACCCGCCACGCGACCGAGCTGCCGATCAGCGAGGTGGAGCTCGAACTCCACATCGAGACGCGCGGTCACGACCACGGGGAGATCGTCGCCCAGGCCCTGCGCGACGCCGGCTACATCGTGCGGGTGGGCGAGCGCTACTGAAGCGACACGCGTTGCGTGGCGCCGGAGCGCTCGGTGCCGCCCACGGCGGCAGCCCACGGAGTGAAGCGCGGGGTGGAGCGCTACTGAAGCGACACGCGTTGCGTGGCGCCGGAGCGCTCGGTGCCGCCCACGGCGGCAGCCCACGGAGCGAAGCGCGGGGTGGAGCGCTACTGAAGCGACACGCGTTGCGTGGCGCCGGAGCGCTCGGTGCCGCCCACGGCGGCAGCCCACGGAGCGAAGCGCGGGGTGGAGCGCGGCATCAAGCCGGGAGCGGGGCGCCGGCCTGCTGCGCATAGAGCGCGATCGCGCGCCGCGCGTCGGCGACCGTGATGCTGCCGCCCCCGGTGATGTGCAAGCCGTAGGCGTCTTCGAGCGCTACGAGATTCATCGCGATGTCGTCGAGCGGGCCGGTGAGCGAGAAGTCGCCCGCTTCCACGCCCTCTGCCAGGATCTCCCGGTAGAGCGCGAGCTGCTCCCCGTAGAGCCGCTGCACGAGCTCGTCGTGCAGCGGTGATTTGCCGCCCAGCACGTCGAATTCGTAGAGCAGGCTCATCAGGGCGTCGTCGGGGCCGGTCGGCAAGCCGGCCGTAATGGCGACCGCGAGCTTGGCGGGGGCGCCGACTTCCCGCGCGACGAGGGCGGCGCGCTCGGCTCCCACGCGCTCCATGCCGGCGGCGTGCGCCTCGACGAGGATCGCGTCGAGGTCGTCGTAGTAGTACAGCAGTGCCCCGCGGGTCACGCCGGCCTGGTTCGCGACGTCCGTGAGCGACAGGCTGCGGAGCCCGTGCTGCGCGGCGGCCGCGAGCGCTGCATCGACGACCTCTTTGCGGCGCTGCTGCTGGGTGCTCGGTCGGGCCATGCCTGCCAGTATGCCAGCCGAGGCGCGGGCGAGCGGGCGGGCGGGCGCGCGGGCCGCGGCCCGTCCGTTCCTCGCGCCTCGCCCGAGGCGGGTCAGTTGCGGAGCGTGTTGCGGGGGATCGGGGGAGCGACACTCTCCGGAAGTGACCCGGCTGCCGGCGCGGCGGGCTGGGTGTCGCGCCGGCTGAGTGCCGGCCGGCTGGGTGTCGCGCCGGCTGGCGGCCCGGCCGGCTGAGTGCCGGCCGGCTGGTGGCGGGGCCGGCTGGGTGTCGGATCCGTCCGGCACAGCAGCATTATTTGACAAACGAGTAAATTAATTTACTCTCGAGTAAAAGAACTCGGCGGATCGCCGTCGAGCCGAGCGCCGAGGAGCTGACATGGCCGTCGACACCCTGTTTACCGGTGGGAGTATCCGCACCTTCGATCCCGCGCAGCCCTGGGCCGAAGCGCTGGGCGTCACCGGTGATCGCATCTCGTACGTCGGTTCCGCGGCGGACGCTCCCGCCGCTCGCCACGTCGTGCAGCTCGAAGGGCGCCTGCTCACGCCGGGCGTCGCCGATACGCACAACCATCTGCTGCTGGGCTTCGACGACCTCGCGGTCAGCCTCGATCAGGTGCAGAGCCTCGACGTCGTGCGTGCGCGCATCGCCGAGTTCGCCGAAACGCACCCAGAGCTCGACTGGATCTGCGCGGAGAACGCCCTGTACTCCGTGGTCGAGGGCCGCCGCCCCCGGGCCGACGACCTCACCGGCGTCACCGACCGCCCGGTCTTCGTCACGACCTACGATCAGCACTCCGTGTGGCTGAACCGGCCCGCGCTCGCGAAGCTCGGCATTCTGAACGGCGGCGACATCGCGTGGGGCAACCCCGAGATCGACGCCGCGACGGGCGAGCCCACCGGGTGGGTCACCGACTTCTACACGAGCGCGATGACCATCGACGGTCTGGCCGAGCTGCAGCGCGACATTCCGATGTACTCGCCCGACCGGCGCTACCGCAAGATCACGAACAGCCTGGAGATGGCTGCGCGGTCCGGCATCACCTCGGTGGTCGAGCCGCAGGTGCCCCTCGCAGAACTCGACCTCTTCGCCCGCGCCGAACGCGAGGGCAAGCTCACGAGCCGTACCACGGCCGCCATCTACCACCCGGTCGGCGCCGACGGCGACTTCCGCGCGCGCATCCCCGAGGCCATCCGAGAGACGCCGCAGCACGAGCGCTTCACGCTCGGCCCCGTGAAGCTGTACGCCGACGACGTCATCGAACCGCACACCGCCGCGATGCTCGAGGACTACGCCAACCGCCCGGGCCACCGAGGGCATCCGAGCCTCGAACCGACGGAGTTCACGAAGCTCTTCGTCGAACTCGATCGGCTCGGCTACCAGGTGCACACCCACGCCACCGGCGACTGGGGGATCCGGCTGACGCTCGATTCGATCGAGGCCGCCCAGCGCGAGAACGGACGGCTCGACACCCGCCACGGCATCGTGCACGTCGAGTGCCTCGCGCCCCAGGATCTCCCGCGCTTCGCCGACCTCGGCGTCGTCGCCGCCATGCAGCCGCGGCACGCGTCACCCGACCTGGTGGCCGGCACCTGGATGGAGAACGTGGGCGAATCGCGTTGGGATCGCGCGTGGCGCTTCAAGTCCATGCTCGATTCCGGCGCGCGCGTGACGTTCTCCAGCGACTGGCAGGTGGGCGAGATGGATCCCTTGATCGGCCTGTACAGCGCTATGACCCGCGCCCGCCTCGACGGAGGCGATGCCTGGACCCTCGGGGAGCGGCTCGATCTCGACCGCGCGCTGCGCGCGTACACCCTGGGCGGCGCGGAGGCCTTCCACCGCGAGCACGAGGTCGGCGCACTGCGCGTCGGAGCGCTCGCCGATGTCGTCGTCTGGTCGGGCGATCTCTACGCGATGGAGCCCGCCGAACTGCTCGAGCAGCGGGCCGACCTGACCGTGGTCGGCGGTGCTGCGATCCACGATGCCCGCGGCGAACTCGGCGGTGCTGCTGCGGCCGCACTGGCGACCGATCCGGCCGGCGCCGGGCAGGTCTGCTCCGAGCCCGCGGCGAGCGCTCACACGCACACCCACTGATTCAGCACACCGAATAGAGGACCCCAGATGTCAACGATGCCATCCCACTCAGCAGTCGCCGTCGGCGACGAACGTCTCGCCCACGAGGTCGCAGGCGAAAGCGGCTCCCTCAAGCGCACCCTGAAGCTGCGCCACTTGGTCTTCATCGGCCTGGCCTACATGGCGCCGCTCGCAGTCTTCGACATGTTCGGAATCGTGGCCGATGTCACGAGCGGCCACGTCCCGCTCGCCTACCTGGTCGTGATGATCGCGGTGCTCTTCACCGCCTTCAGCTACTCGCGCATGGTCCGGTTCTTCCCGATCGCAGGATCCGCCTACACGTACGCCAAGGAGGCCATCAACGCGCACCTGGGCTTTCTCGTGGGATGGGTCGCGACGCTCGACTACCTGTTGCTGCCGATGATCAACGCCATCCTCTCCGCGATCTACATGACCGCGGTGATTCCGGGGGTGCCCTTCTGGGTGTGGGTGCTGCTCACCGTCGCGATCTGCACGGTGCTCAACCTCGTCGGAGTGAAGCTCGCGGCGAGCATGAACGTGATCCTCGTCAGCATTCAGCTCGTCGTCGCCGTCGTCTTCGTCGTGCTCACGATCATCAATATCGTGAACGGAGCGAACGGGGCGGAGTTCACCGCTCGCCCGTTCATCTCGAGCGACGTGCAGGGCGCCGCGATCGCCGCGGGAGCCGCGATCCTCGCCCTGTCGTTCCTCGGCTTCGACGCGGTCTCGACCCTCGCGGAGGAGGCGGAGAAGCCCGAGCGCGACATTCCCCGCGCCATCTTCATCATCATCGCGGTCGCCGGTGCGTTCTTCATCACGGTCACCTACGTGATGCAGACGCTGTTCCCCGACGTGACGCAGCTCGCCGATATCGTGGGCGCGTCGCCCGAGATCGCGAAGTACATCGGCGGGGCCGCATTCCAGGCGATCTTCGTCGGCGGGTACATGATGGCCGTGCTCGGGTGCGGGATCACGCAGCAGATGAGCGCTGCCCGCCTGCTCTACGCGATGGGCCGCGACGGTGCGCTGCCGCGCCGGCTCTTCGGCACCGTGAACCCGCGCACCGGCGTCCCCGTCGTCAACGTGCTGATCGTCGCGCTGGTCGCGCTCACGGCGCTGTTCGTCGACCTCGATCAGGCTGCGTCGATGATCAACTTCGGCGCCTTCATCGCGTTCACGTTCGTGAACCTCTCCGTGATCTTCGTGTTCTTCCGCTTCCTGAAGCGGCGCACGGCCGGAGCCTGGGTCACGTTCGTCGCCGTTCCCGCCGTCGGCGTCGCGATCAACGTGTGGCTGTGGCTGAGCCTCGACTCGATCTCCATGATCATCGGCGGCATCTGGTTGGCGCTCGGCATCGTCTACCTGCTGGTGAAGACGCGGGGCCTGCGGGCGCCGGCGCCCGATCTCACGGGGCCGATCAACATCTCGATGTACGAGTGAGGGCGAGGCCGCTGATGCGGCCCCGCCCCGGAAGTATGGTGCTGATCTTCAGCGCTGCGCCGGATCAGCCCGCGTAGGTGTCGACTGCGACGATCTTCACGGCGATCTCTTTGCCGGAGGGAGCCGAGTAGCTGACCTCTTCGCCGACCCTGCGGCCGAGAATCGCAGCGCCGAGGGGGCTCTCGGCGCTGTACACGTCGAGGTCGGAGCCATTGGCGAGCTCGCGATTGCCGAGCAGGAAGCGCTCTTCATCTCCGAAGATCGTCGCTGTCACGACCGTGCCGACCTCGACGACGCCGCTCGCCTCAGGAGCCTCACCGACGACGACGTGCTTGAGCAACTCCTCGAGGTCGCGAATCCGCGCCTCCATCTTGCCCTGCTCGTCCTTCGCCGCGTGATAACCGCCGTTCTCCTTGAGGTCGCCCTCCTCGCGCGCCGCCTCGATGCGCGCGGCGATCTCCTTGCGGCCGGCCACGGAGAGCTGCTCCAGCTCACCCTTGAGCCGGTCGTAAGCTTCCTGGGTCAGCCAGGTCTGGGTGGGCTCGGCCATGACGATCCTCGTTTCAGAATTAATGCGCAAACGCGCCCGAGATGCAAGAGAGCGCCCTGAACCATGCAGGGCGCGAACCCCCAGGCTACCAGTGCGCGGTCCGGGTGTCAGATCGGCGCCCAGGGGTTGACTGGGACAGCGATGCACCGCGTTGAGTGCGCGGACTCAGCTCGCCGCCGACTCCTCGATCACCCAGCAGTCGCGCACTGAAGCGGCCGTCGCGGGGTTCGTGACGACGACCCTCGCCGTCACGGTGTGCGACTGCTGGTCCGTCACCGGCAGCTCCACGATCTTCCAGCCGACGGTCGCCTTCGAGGTGTTCAGCGCCTCGACGGCGCAGGCCACCGGCGTGTTCGGTTCAGTCGTCACCTGAAACTTCATATCGAGGCTGGTGTCGCCGTTCTTCGTGTACCCGATGTCTTGGAACGCCACGCGGTTCGGCTGCTGCCAACCGCTGAACACGAGGAAGGCGATGCCGGCGGCGACGAGAATGGCCGCGGCCGTCCAGGCGAAGCGGCGGTCGAAGCTGGCCCTGCGTCCGGTGCCGTAGCGATCCTCGAGCGACTGCCGCGCGTCGGTCGGTCGGGCGAGCGCAGCGGCCGGCGTGGCGACGGGGGCGCCCGAGGTGCCTCCGGAGGAGATATCGGCCTGCGGCACGGCAACCTCCGATCTGCGCTGGGTAAACTGAATCTTCGTTGCCAGAGTACCGGGAAGCTCCCGGGAAGCATGTGAGAGGACCCTCATGACGCTCAGGTTGATCGCGGTGCACGCGCACCCCGACGACGAGTCCAGCAAGGGCGCCGCAACCTACGCGCATTACGTGGACGCCGGTGCGGAAGTGCTGATCGTGAGCTGCACCGGGGGAGAGCGGGGCGACCTGCTCAACGAACTCGTCTCGCGCGACCCGAAGAGCCGGCGAGACCTACCCGGCCTTCGCCGTGATGAGATGGCGCGAGCGCGCGAGATCATCGGGTTCGAGCACCGGTGGCTGGGGTATCAGGACTCCGGTCTTCCCGATGAGGGGGAGATCGTGCCGGAGACCTCGTTCGCCGGGATCCCGGCCGACGTCTCGGCGGAAGCGCTCGTGCGCATCGTGCGCGAGTTCCGCCCCCACGTCATGATCACGTACAACGAGCAGGGCGGCTACCCGCACCCCGACCACATCCGCTGCCACGACATCAGCCGCATCGCCTGGGAGCTCTCCGGAGACCCCGACGCGTACCCGGAGGCGGGCGAACCTTGGGAGATGTCGAAGCTCTACTACGAAGAGATCTTCAACGCGAAGCGCGTCGAGACGATCTACCAGTGGCTCACCGACAACGACCCGTCGTCGCCCATGATCGAGCAGTTCACCGAGATCCGCGAGTGGATGACGCGTCGCCCCTACGTCGGCACTGCGAGCGTCGACGTCGGGCGTTTCTTCGAGCGTCGCGACGAGGCCCTGCGCGCCCACGCGAGCCAGGTGCCGCCCGACAGCACCTTCTTCTTCTGGCCCAACGAACTGCAGCGCCAGGCCTGGCCGTTCGAGGACTACCGCCTCGCCGCCTCCCGCGTCGCCACGAGCGAGTTCGAAGCCGACCTGTTCCAGGGAATCGAGGAGGGCGCATGAGCCTGTTGACCACCGCCGTGCGCATCGCCGAGGAGACCGAGTTCGATCCCGACACGGTGAGTCCGGGTGTGGCCGGCTTCATCGCGTTCGCGGCGCTCGGCATCGGCATCATCGCGCTCGGCTTCAACATGGTGCGGCGTCTGCGTCGCAACAGCTACCGGGCCGAGGTGCGGGAGCAGATCGAGCAGGAGCTCGCCGAGCAGAACGGGACGGTCGGCAGCGCGGGCACGGACCCGCAGGGGCCGTCCCGGCCGGTGGTCGACCCAGACGCAGATCCGAGCTCCGAACCCGGCGGCGGCCCGCGTGCCGAGCCGGGCACCGAGCCGGGCGCCGAGCCGCGAGGCTGAACGCGTGACGGGCGGTTGGGCGTCGGTACCGGACGAGCAGAGCGCCGACTTCGACTTCGGCGACGACGAGCGCTGGCCCGGCGAAGCGTGGGGCGCGCCGGCACCCGACGATCTGCGTGCGCCCGCGCCCGGAAGCAGTCGTGTCGGCGCGACCGCTCAATCCGGTGATCAGGTGGCGGGACCGCAGGTCGGGCGAGACCCGCGCGAGGTCCTCGCCGAGGTGTTCGGGTACGACGCGTTCCGCGGCGAGCAGGAAGACATCATCCGGCAGGTCATCGGCGGCGGTGACGCGGTGGTGCTCATGCCCACCGGCGGCGGCAAGTCGATCTGCTACCAGATTCCGTCGCTCGTGCGCGAGGGCACCGGCATCGTGCTGTCGCCGCTCGTCGCGCTGATGCACGATCAGGTCGCCGCACTGCAGCTCGTCGGCGTGCGCGCGGCCGCGCTGAACGCGGCGATGTCGATCGAGGATCGCCGCGCCGTCGAGCAGGCGTATCGCGACGGGCAGCTCGACGTGCTCTACCTCGCACCCGAGCGACTGTCGGCACCCGGAACGGTCGAGCTGCTGGCGCAGGGTCGCATCGCGCTCTTCGCGATCGACGAGGCCCATTGCGTCTCCCAGTGGGGGCACGACTTCAGGCCCGACTACCTGCGGCTCGGAGCGCTCGCCGAGCGCTGGCCGGATGTGCCGCGCATCGCGCTGACCGCCACGGCGACGCCCGAGACGCACCGTGAGATCACCGAACGCCTCCACCTGCAGCGTGCGCGGCACTTCGTGTCGAGCTTCGATCGGCCCAACATCCGCTACCGCATCGAATCGAAGCAGAACGCGCGCGCCCAGCTCATCAACTTCGTGCGCGGGGAGCATGCCGGGGAAGCCGGCATCGTGTACGCCCTCAGCCGCAAGCGCGTCGAGCAGACCGCGGCTGCGCTGCGCGACGCGGGAGTCGACGCCGTCGCCTACCACGCGGGGCTCCCGGCGCACGTGAGGCTCGATGCGCAGACGCGCTTTCTCCGGGAGGACGGGGTCGTGGTCGTCGCGACGATCGCGTTCGGCATGGGCATCGACAAGCCCGATGTGCGCTTCGTCGCGCACATCGATCTGCCGAAATCCGTGGAGGGCTACTACCAGGAGACGGGCCGCGCCGGTCGCGACGGTCTCCCGTCAGACACCTGGCTCGCGTACGGGCTCCAAGACGTGGTGCAGCAGCGGCAGATGATCGAGTCTGGCGACGGCGATCAGGCGACGCGAGCGAGCCAGACGAGGCACCTCAACGCGATGCTCGCGCTCTGCGAAGGCGTGCAGTGCCGCCGCGTGTTCCTGCTGCGGTACTTCGGTGAAGAGCGGACGGAGCCGTGCGGCAATTGCGACGTCTGCCTGACGCCGCCCAAGCTCTGGGATGCGACGATCCCGTCGCAGATGCTGCTGTCGACCGTCATTCGCACGCAGAAGGAGCGCAATCGCACGTACGCCGCCGGTCAGCACATCGATGTCTTGCGCGGTGTCACATCGGAGCGCGCAACGCAGATGCGGCTCGACGAGCTCTCGACCTGGGGCATCGGCACCGAGTGGTCGGTCGCGCAGTGGCGCGGTGTCGTGCGCCACCTGCTCGCGGCCGGTTTGCTCGAAGCGCAGGGCGAGTGGGGTGTGCTCGCTCCGACCGAAGCGGCGAAGCCGGTGCTGCGCGGCGAGGAAGCGGTGATGATGCGCGAGGAGGTCGTCACCCGCGCCTCCTCCGGCGGCCGTGGGCGCGCCTCCCGGAGCGGCGGCGGCGAGAAGCGCTCGGCAGCCGCGGCCGACCTGACGCCGGATCAGGCCGAGATCTTCGAACGCCTCCGCGCCTGGCGGGCCGGCGAAGCGCGCACCCAGGGCGTGCCGGGATACGTCGTATTCGGCGACGCCACCCTCGCCGCCCTGGCCGTGCACGAGCCGAAGACTGACGAAGAACTGCTCGCGATCTCCGGCATCGGGCAGGTCAAGCTCGAGCGGTACGGGGCCGCCGTGCTTGAGACGCTCGCGGCTGGGGGATAGCGGGGCATTCGGGGTGCCGAAGCGGCTCCGGCGGCTACGGTGAGGGATTCAGCGACCGTGAGACCGGATCGGCGGTATCCGCCTCACCGAAGCCCCGCTGCTCACCGAAGCCGAGGTCTGTGCCGTTCCGAAACCCCGCACAGAGGTGCAGCACATCGCGTGGCACACTGAAGCGCACGGAACGTACCTCCGCCGACATGGCCGCCGGCTCGCAGCTCGCCGGGCGGGTGCTCGTCGTGATGGGGGTCTCCGGCGCGGGCAAGAGCACCGTCGCCGCCGCGCTCGCCGCCGCACGCGGCGGCCTCTGCATCGACGCCGACGACCTGCACTCGGCGAAAGCGGTCGATCAGATGCGGCGCGGCAGACCGCTGACCGACGCGGATCGCTGGCCCTGGCTCGACCGCGTCGGCGCGAGCATCGCGCGTGCGGCGGGCGAGGGCCATGCGGTGACCGTGGCATGCTCTGCCCTGCGACGCACGTATCGCGATCGACTGCGCGCCGCGACGGCGGTACCGCTGTGGTTCGTGCAGCTCGATGTGCCCCGTGACCAACTGCTCGCCCGCCTGGAGGTGCGCGTCGGCCACTTCATGCCGGCCGGATTGCTCGATTCGCAGCTCGAGATCCTCGAGCCGCTCGCTCAGGATGAGCCGGGCATCACCGTCGACGCGGCGCTGCCGGTGGAACGGATCGTGGCCGTGGTCGCGGCGCACCCGCATCGCCAGTGATCGCGTGGGGCGGCGGCACTCCGACCGCGAGCGCTACCGCAGGAAGAACGGGTCGAGCGCGAGCAGGAGCGCCGCCGTCCAGTGGCAGAGGAAGGCGACCACGGTGAGCGCGTGGAAGATCTCGTGGAACCCGAAGACGCCGGGAATCGGGTTCGGGCGCTTCGTGCCGTAGATCACGGAGCCGAGCGTGTAGAGCAGACCGCCGACCACCACGAGCACCATCGCCGCGAAGTTCGCGTGCGCGATATCGACGATGTACATCATGGCGGCCCAGCCGAGCAGCACGTACAGGGGCACGTACAGCCATCGCGGCGCGCCGAGCCAGAACACCCGGAATCCGATGCCGAGCAGGGCGCCCACCCAGACCAGCACGAGCAGCAGCACGCCCTTGTCGAGCGGCAGCGCGAGGAGCGCGATCGGCGTGTACGTTCCGGCGATCAGCACGAAGATGTTGGCGTGGTCGAGGCGCCGGAACACCTGCCGCGTGCTCGGCTTCCAGTTGCCGCGGTGGTAGAGCGCCGAGACCCCGAAGAGGAGCATGCTCGAGAGCGTGTAGACGAGCGACGCCCACTTCGCCAGCGGCCCGTCGGCGACGCTGATGAGCACGATCCCCGCCACGATCGTGAGCGGGAAGGTCCCCGCGTGGATCCAGCCCCGCCACGTCGGCTTCGCCTCGAGCGTGGCACCCGGCTGCTCCTGCGGGTGATCGATGGCGTCTTCGAGGAGCGGGATCGAGAGGCGATCGGGTTCGGGCAGCGGTCGTTCCTCCTGCGACGTCATGACCTCGAGTGTATGGTCCCGGCCTCCTCCTCGCGACGGGCGCGCATCAGGTCGAGCCGGTACACTCGGAACGTGAGTGCCCAGCCGTCGAATCCGCGGGCCGGTCTGCTCTACCGGCTGTACCAGCGGCGCCTGCGCCGCGAGATCGATCGGCGCCAGGTTCCCCAGCACATCGCCGTGATCGTCGACGGGAATCGTCGGTGGGCGAAACAGCGTCTCCAGGAGCGCGCCGCCTTCGGGCATCGCGCCGGAGCCCGCAAGATCCCCGAGTTCCTCGGCTGGTGCGAAGAGGTCGGAGTCGGCACCGTCACGCTGTACCTGCTCTCCGCGGACAACCTGGGCGCGCGGGATCGCCAGGAACTCGACGACCTCTTCGGCATCATCGCGGAACTCGCCGAACTCCTCGCCGAGCACCCGGGGTGGCGCGTGAAGCACGTCGGCACGTGCGACGGGCTGTCGTCGGAACTGACCGACGCCCTGCGTGCGGCCGAGCAGTCGACCGCCGATCGTGACGGCCTGCACATCAACCTCGCCGTCGGCTACGGCGGCCGCAGCGAGATCACCGCGGCGATGCACAGCGTCATCGCCGAGCATCAGGCGGCCGGCGGCACCATCGACACGCTCGCCGAGCGATTGACGCCCGAGCTCATCGGTGAGCATCTCTGGACCCGGGGGCAGGCGGATCCCGATCTCGTGATTCGCACCTCAGGTGAGCAGCGGCTCTCCGACTTCATGATCTGGCAGTCGGCGCACTCCGAGTTCTACTTCGTGGAAGCGCTGTACCCGGACCTGCGCGAGGTGGACCTGCTGCGCGCGCTGCGCGACTACTCGTCTCGGCAACGACGGATGGGGGGCTGAACAGATGGTGGGACACGGATTGCCGGATCTCGCAGGTCAGCGGGTGCTGATCACGGGCGCCTCCGGCGGTATCGGGGGCGGCATCGCACGCGCGTTCGCGGCTGCTGGCGCGCGCCTCGCCGTGCACTACCGTGGCGCGACCCGGGAATCGAGCGATGCCGTGGGCGCGCTCGTGCGGGAGCTGCGTGAAGCCGGCGCTGAGGTCGAGACCGTGCGCGCCGACCTCGCCCTCGCGGGTGCCGCATCGTCGCTGGTCGATGACGCCGTGGCGGCCCTCGGCGGTCTCGACGGACTCGTCAACAACGCCGGAGTGCAGCCGCTTGCGATGCTCGCCGATACGACGAGGAGTGAGTGGGACGAGGTGCTCGGCACGAACCTCGGAGCGGTGTTCGAGCTCTCGCAGGCCGCGGCCGCGGTGATGGAGCGCGCGACCGGCGGCGACCGGTGGATCACGCACATCGCCTCGATCGAGGCATCCCGGCCGAGCCCGGCGCACGCGCACTACGCCGCGGCGAAGGCGGGGCTCGTGATGCACGCCCGCGCGGCGGCGCTGGAACTCGGTCCGCTCGGCATCCGCGTCAACTCCGTGTCGCCCGGTCTCGTCGACCGACCCGGTCTCGCGGACGCCTGGCCGGAGGGGGTCGCGAGCTGGACGAGCCGAGCCCCGCTCGGCCGACTCGCCACTGCGGCCGACATCGGCGGCGCGTGCGTGCTGCTCGCGTCACCGGCTGCCGGGTTCATCACCGGGCAGGATCTGGCCGTCGACGGCGGCATGCTGGCCACGCCGGGCTGGTGACCGATGACCCTCTTCCCGAATCGAGAACGGAGCTGCGGATGAGCGATTACGAGACGGTGCTGCGCGCCGACGCGATGCTGACGCCTGCGGGTGTGGTCGCCGACGCCGAACTCGCCTTCGACGGCTCGGGACGGATCACGTACGCCGGATCCGCGCGCCCGGATGCGGCGTCGGCGAGCGACCGCGTGGTGCACGAACTCGCGGGGCAGGTGCTCATGCCCGGACTCGTGAACGGGCACACGCATTCCGCGATGACGCTCCTGCGCGGCGTCTCCGACGATGAGGGCTTCATGCCGTGGCTGGCGGCGGTGCAAGCGCTCGAGCAGCATCTCACGCACGACGATGTCGCAGTCGGATTGCAGCTCGCGATGGTCGAGATGATCGAGACCGGCACGACCGCGTTCGCCGACATGTACCACTGGGATGCCGAACTCATCGAGCTGGTGCGCACCGCGGGCATGCGCGCCCTCGTCGCGCTCGCATCCTTCGCTCCGGATGCGGTCGGGTTTCCCGGCGTCTCGCCCTGGAACGGCGCCGATGCGACCGAGCAGACCGAGGCGCTGGCGGCCCAGTACTCTCGCGATGCGCAGGTGCGGATCGCCTACGGCCCCCACGCGCCCTACACGTGCCCGCCCGAGTTCTTGAGCGACATCGCACGGCGGGCCGTCGCCCACGGGATCCCGATTCACACCCACATCTCCGAGTCGGCAGCCGAGGTCGCGCAGATCGAGGAGCGCTACGGGGCGACGCCAGCGGCGCATCTCGACGCGCTCGGACTCTTCGAGGCCGAGGTGCTCGCCGCGCACTGCGTGCACCTGACCGAAGACGAGATCGCACTGCTCGCGCGCACCGGCACCGCGGTCAGCCACAACCCGGTCTCGAACCTGAAGCTCGGCAACGGCATCGCTCCGCTTCCGGAGTGGCAGACCGCCGGGCTGCGCATCTCGCTCGGCACCGACTCCGTCGCGAGCAACAACACGCTCGACCTCTTCGAGGAGATCAAGATGGGCACCATCCTGCACCGCGGGGCGCGCCAGGACGCCGCGATCGTGCGCGCATCGGACGTGCTCGACATCGCCACGCGGCGCGGCGCTGAAGCGATCGGCTTCCCGGAGACCGGCGCGCTCGAAGCCGGGCGCCTCGCCGACGTGATCGCGCTCGACATCACGGGATCCGCCGCTATTCCGTTCGAGCCGGCAGCGCTCGTCTCGCACCTCGGCTTCTCCGCGACGGGCGGTGACGTGCGTCACGTCTTCATCGGCGGACGGCATGTGTACGCGGAGGGCGAGCACCTGACGCTCGATGCCGACGCGATCCGCCTGCGGGCCGCCGAGGCTCGCGCGCGACTGAGCGCTGCAGCGCGTACCGACTGAGCGCACGCGCGCCCTCAACGCATTCCATCCCCCGACACATCGAAAGGTCCTCATGCCCGTCCGACTCCCCGCCGACGCCGAACTTCCCCTGCTGCGCGCCCGCGTATCCGACCTCGCCGACCGAGCACTCGTGGTTGGCGACCCCGGGCGCGCGGCCCGCGTCGCCGAACGGCTCGACGACATGCGGCAGCTCGCCGTGAACCGCGAGTATCACGTCTACGCAGGCACCTGGAAGGGTGTGCCCGTGACCGTGGCTTCGCACGGCGTCGGGGGAGCCGGAGCCGCGGTGTGCTTCGAAGAGCTCGCACGAGGCGGCGTCACCCGCATCATCCGCTCGGGTACCGCGGGCGGCATGCAGCCGGAGATCGTCGACGGCGCCATTGTCGTGGCGACCGGGGCGGTGCGCGCGGACGGCGTGAGCCACCAGCTGGTGCCGACCGAGTTTCCCGCCATCGCGACCCCGGAACTGACGGTCGCCCTGAAAGCCGGTGCTGCCAGTTCCGGGCTCGACGTGCACAGCGGCGTCGTGCTGACGGGCGACATGTTCTACCCGAGCGACGTGATCACCGGAGTCGACCTGCCGCTGTGGCAGCGCGCCGGCGTCGTCGCCGTCGAGATGGAGGCGGCCACGCTGTTCGTCATCGCCGCACTCCACGGCATCGAGACGGGCGGCGTCTTCGCCATCGACGGGAACCCCCTCGCCGCGGCCGACGTCGCGATGGGGGACTACGACCCGTATCGCGAGATCGTCGTGCAGGCGGTCGACGCCGCGCTCACCGCCGCGCTCGACGTGCTGGTGTCGTGAGCGCACCGGCAGGCAGCGCGCACTCGTCGTTCTCCGCGGTGCTCTTCGACTGCGACGGCGTGCTCGTCGACTCAGAGACGATCACCATCCAGCTGCTCGCCGAGATGCTGCGCGAGCTGGGCTGGGAGATCTCGTACGACGAGACCGTGCGCACCTTCATCGGGCGGGCCCTGGTGGACGAGTGGGAAGTGATCCTCGCGCACACCGGCTTCAGGATCACGGACGCCTGGATCCACGAATTCCATGTACGCCGGGATGACGCCCTGCGCGTCAGCGTGCAACCCGTAGCCGGAGTGGAGGCGATGATCGCGGCGGTCGCCGAGCGCTTCGGCGACCGCTTCGCGCTCGCCTCCGGCGCCGATCGCGTCAAGATCGAGATGCAGCTCGACGTCACCGGGCTCGGGCGCTGGTTCGGCGACCGGGTGTTCAGCGGCATGGAGCAGCCCCGCAGCAAGCCGGCTCCCGACGTCTACCTCGCCGCCGCTGCGGCGCTCGGCGTCGACGCCGCTTCGGCGCTCGTCGTCGAAGACACGGTCGCCGGTGTGACGGCCGGTATCGCAGCGGGCGCGACGGTGTTCGGATTCTCCCCGGACAGCCCGGTGCGCACCGATCCAGGGATGCTGCGCGGAGCAGGGGCGTCGATCGTGTTCTCAGACATGAACGAACTGCCCGGTCTGATCGACGAGTGGGCTTCGCGGCCCGCGGCGTAACCCGCCGCGACACGCAGTGTCAGCCGTTGCGGCTCGACGACGCGAGCTCCGACGCACCCCCTACGCGATGCGGGAGCGGTCGAACGCGTCGAGGCTGATGCCCTCGGCGAGCACGATCTTCGCCCACTCACGCGCAGCATGCAGGCTGTGATCGCGGTAATTGCCGCAGCTCACTGCTTCCGTTCCCGGCACGTCGTCCCAGGTGACGCGCTCCGCCAGATCGGTCAGCGAACTCTTGATCGCCTCGGCGACCGTCTCAACGCTCGGCTCGCCCCAGGCGATGAGATGGAATCCGGTGCGGCAGCCGAACGGCGAGATGTCGATGAGCCCGTCGAATCGGGTGCGCAGCAGCGCGGCGAGCGTGTGCTCGATGGTGTGCAGGCCCGCCGTGGGAATCTCCGCCTCATTCGGCTGCACCAGGCGGATGTCGAAGTTCGAGATCGCGTCGCCCTTCGGGCCGCGCTCGACGCCGATGAGGCGCACGTACGGTGCCAGCACTTTCGTGTGATCCAGTGAAAAGCTCTCTACTTCGGCAAGTTCGATGTCGCTCATGCGACCCAGTTTCTCATGAGCACCAGAGTATCGAGCATGGGCACGGCATCTCCGGGCATGACGAAACGTGACTCCTGAACGGCGTCGGGGCCCGGGTACGAGAACGGGCCCGCACCCGAAGGTGCAGGCCCGTTCTTCGTACGCGAGCGTTTACGCTGCGCGCGCGAGCTCCTTGCGGGTCAGCGCGATCCGCGTGCGGTCGCCGGCGAGGCGCTCTGACACGCTCACGTTCCAGCCGGCGCGATCGAGGCGCTTGAGGTCGCCGCGCGCCTCGTCGAGACGATCGGTCTCGACGACGTAGAGCGTGCGGCCAGAGCTGCGGTAGACCGAGCGGCGCTGGGCCCAGTCGGGCACGAGCATGTCTTCGGCTCCGCTGAGCGAGTGGTAGGGCGTGCGCAGGGGAGCGGCCGCCGGCCGCACGTCTGCGATATTGGGCATACGAGTATGCGAAGTCATGGTGTTCCTTTCGTGGCGCACCGTCACGGTGCGCGTCCCCGAGCAGTTCTCGGGGGTGGGCTCGCTGGGAGCCTGCGCTGCTTCGCCGGGGCTGCGTCGGTACAGCCCGTTCGATCTCTTGCGATCGATAGCGGAGCGCAACTGCACCGGTCTCATCGGGGGACCAGCCTCGTCTGAAGGCCTTCGGTGCTCGGTGCGTGTCGCGGCTGGTGACGCAGAGTTGAGGTGATCTCGACGTGCCGTTCAACGGCGATCATGCGTACGGCTCGCGAACCCGACTCCTCATATTAGAACACATTTTCGAAAAGCGCTAGTGTGGGTTCGAAGATGTGGATCAATAGGCGCGCGAGCGCCGCTGGGAGCGCCGATGACTGAACCGATCACCCTGCTCGTGTTCGCACACCGCGACGAGGCTTCGGCCTTCTCCGATGTGGCTCACCTCGTGACCGGAGTGGGCAAGGTCAACGCTGCGGTAGCACTCGCCGCGGAGCTCTCCGAGCGTCCCGTCGATCGCGTTGTGGTGCTCGGAACGGCAGGAGTCGTGAGCGACGGCCCCGAGCGCCCATCGCTCGACGCGGTCTACCAGATCACCGGAGTGGTGCAGCACGACTTCTCGCTGCCGTCGCCGGAGCTGCGACCCGCCGGCGACGCGATCCTGCCCCCGGAGGCGACCGCCACCATCGCGACCGGCGATGTGTTCGTGCAAGACGATGCCCAGCGCGCGACCATCGCAGGCCGCGGCGCGAGCCTCGTCGACATGGAGGCCTACGCGTACGCCAGCGTGTGCGCGCGCTTCGGGGCCGCGCTGCAGATGTTCAAGATCCCCTCCGACTTCGCCGACTCGACCACCACCGACGAGGAGTGGGACACGATCGTGTTCCGCAAGAGCGAGCAGCTCAGGGAGTTCTGGGACACCAGGCTGAGGTAGTTCGCGCGGCCGCCGCGTCAAGGCGGTGGCAGGGCTGCTGCTCGTTCGGTACACCTGAAGGCATCGGTGCGTTCGGTGCCGATGGAAAGGGGAGAACCGGTGCTCATGGAAGCCGACGGGCTCATCGTCGATTGGACGCTGATGCCCACGTACAACACCATCATGTCGCTCGCAGCGGGTGCGGGGCTGCTCTGGATACTCGGGCTGGTGCGCGCGCTTCGCAAACCAGGGGAGTTCGCTCCCGAGGGGTGGGCGCTGACCGCAGGCGTGCTCGGAAGCATCCTGACGCTCACCGGCGCGCATATGACCCTGACCTGGCCGCTCGCCGCCTACTTCCCGTTCGACAACATCATCTTCGGAGAGCCGAGTCTCGGATTCGGCGTCCTGCTGCTGGCAGCAGCCTTCCTGCTGTGGCGCCGCTCCGCCGCCATCACGACGGCTCCAGACCCCGGGGCGCACCTCGCGCGCACCGCCCGACCACTCGGGATCTTCGTCTTCGGACTGGGTCTCGCGATGTTCGGGATCGCCGCCGCTGGAATGGTGTTCCAGCTCTTCGCCGCGCCGCCGGAAGAACCCATCTCGGGTGCATTCGCCGAGTACCCGTGGGTGGAGGCGACGTTCATGTCTGGGCTCTTCGCGCTCGTCGGAGTGGGCGCCGTGCTCTTCCCCTTCGCCCTCAGGGGCTTCGATTCAGCAGGGCCGAAGCTGCGGCCCGTCGCTCTCGTCGCGGGCATCGCCTGGGGGCTCGCCGGGCTGGCGTTCCTGCTCTTCGGGGCACTCAACTACTTCACGCACATCGGCCTGATCATCAATACGACCGCGTAACGGCTCGCGGGCGGGGCCGCACCACGGCCCGATTCGCGCGAGCCGTTCGCATCCCGTAGGATTTTCCGCGGTGACGTGTCCGAGCGGCCGAAGGTGCAACTCTCGAAAAGTTGTGTAGGGTAACCCCCTACCGTGGGTTCAAATCCCACCGTCACCGCCAGTTGAGAAGCCCCGGGTCCTTGCAAAAGCGAGGACCCGGGGCTTCGTGTTCACGGCGGCATCGGTTGCGACACCGAGCTACGGCTCGACGCGAACCACGCCGAGTTCGTACGCCCGGATCACCGCGAGAACGCGATTCGGCACTCCGAGCTTCATCAGAATGCGCCCGAAGTGAGCTTTCACCGTCGATTCGGTGACGTGGAGGGCCGCCGCGATCTCTCGGTTGGTCAAACCTCGACCGACGAGTGCGAAGACGTCCCGTTCCCGGTCCGAGAGCGCGTCGAGCTCGTGGGCGCGGGCCGGCGCCTCGTCTCTCGCCAGGTGGGGCACCGCGATCTCGATGAGCTTCGCCGTGACGCGCGGCGAAACGACCGCGTCCCCGGTGACGACCGCGCGCACCGCGGCGATCAACTCGTCCGGGCGCGTGTTCTTCGAGAGGAACCCTGCGGCTCCGGCCTGCAGCGCGCCGAAGGCGTACTCGTCCACGTCGTAGGTCGTGAGCATGAGCACGCGCACGCCGGGATGCCTGGCCGTGATCTCGCGGGTCGCCTCGATGCCGTCGGTCCCCGGCATGCGCACATCCATCAGCACGACGTCGGGGGCGAGCCGCCCGGCCGCCCGAACGGCCTCGGCGCCATCTGCGGCCTCACCGACGACCTCGATGCCGGGGTGCGCGTCCAAGACGAGTCGGAGCCCGTATCTGACGAGATCCTGGTCGTCGGCGATCAGGAGTCGGATGACGTCCGAGCCTGCCCCCGCGTTCGTGCCCGTGTGCGCTTCGCTCATTGCTCCTCCAGCGAGAGACGAACAAAGACCTGCCAGCCGCCGCCCGCCCGCGCGCCGGACCGCACCTCACCGTCGTAGAACATCGCGCGCTCCTGAATGCCGACGAGGCCTCGACCGTGTCCCACAGCGGCCGGAGCTTCTGCAGAGCGGTCGGTCACCACGATGCGCGCCTCGTGCTCGGTGAACTCGAGGCGAACGCGCACGTCGCGCACGTCTCGCGCGTGGCGCAGCACGTTCGTGAGCGATTCCTGCACGATCCGGTAGACGGTCAGCCCGACAGCCGAGTCCGCTTCGGGCGCCCCCGCCTGATCGAGTCGCAGGGGAAGGCCGGCGGCGCGAAACTCTTCGATGAGTGCCGGAAGGTGGCGCATGGTGGGCGGCTCCGGCATCGGCCGCGCTGCACCTGAGTCGTCGCGAACGGCGGTGAGGAGGCGTTTCACCTCGGACAGGGTGCGTCGGCCGGTCTCCGCGACCCGGCCCATCACACGCCTCGATTCGTCGGGACGCGCGGCCGCAGTGGCTTCGGCTCCGTCGGCGAGCGCGATCATCACCGCCAGACTGTGCGCGATGACATCGTGCATCTCCCGGGCGATGCGCTCCCGTTCGCCGGCCGCTGCGATACTGACGTCCTGCTCCGCCCGTTCCATGATCGCGCGAACCTGCCGATTCCGATGCCCGGCATTGATGCCGAGCAGCGAAGCGATGAGCATTGCGGCGATGAGGACAATCGAGACGCTGAGCCAGTCCGTCGGCCAGCTCTCCCAGTCGACCCGAAGCGCGAGTCCGTGCACCGGCGGGCCGAGGCGCACGCGGAATGCGGTGATCAGCGCACCTGCGCAGGCGACGAGCGCTCCGACACCCAGCGCGGCCCAACCACGACGGCTGCCGAACTCCGCCCCCGCGCGGTACAGCGCGATCAACGCGAGCGCGATCTCCGCTCCGGATCCCGCGGCACAGGTGAGGAGCAGGAGACACAGGACGACAGCGAATGCGACGATCGGTCGGCGGCGCCAGAGGCAGAGCGTCGCGGTGCCGGCCGCGCACAGCAGCACCAGCGGCCCCGCCGGCGTTCTCAGCTCGGACTCGAGCGAGAGGTAGTCGAGTACGGCGGAGATACTCAGGTAGACCACCAGGGCGAGCACGTCGCCGCGGGTGAAGATGCGTGGGGGCCGGTTTCGCTGCGCGCTCATGCGTCCCGTCTGCGCAATGCGATCGCCCCCGCAGTCAGGGCGAGCCCGGCGGAGACGGCGGCGATCACCCACCCTGCTGCTGTGCTGATGTGACCCGACCACAGGTCGAGGAATGGCCCGGAGCCATCGCTCACCCGGCTCATCGCGTCACCGGCATTGCCGAGCAGCGTGATGCGGATGAGGCGAGAGAGCAGGCCGTATGGGAGCACCGAGCTCAGCACCGGGATGAGCAGCGTGGCCGCGAACACGATGATGGAGCCAGCGGTGGTGGACCGCACGAGAGCTCCGACGCCGAGCCCGAACAGGCTGCAGAAGCCGAGGTACGCGGCCGAACCGACCAGCGCCGACGTCACCCCGGGGCCCGTGAGGGGAGCGGCGAGTCCGTGCTCGGCGTAGAACGGATACGTGGCGGCCCACGTGCCGAGCACGGTGATGAACGCGACTCCGGTGACCGCGGAGCCTGCGACGATCGCCTTCGCCCAGAGTACGCGCAGGCGATCGGGAACCGCGACGAGGGTGAGCTGAATCGTGCCGGAGGAGTACTCGGCACCGATCATCATGACACCGAGGATACCGGCGATGATCTGCCCGCTGATCACCATGGGCATCGTGACGTCGCCCATCGTCCGTTCGAGTGAAGGGACCGACGGCACGCCCGAGGATTCGAGCGTGGCGGTGAGGAAGAGACTGCCGGTCATCCCGATGAAGAAGATGCCCCCGAGGGTGATCAGGGAGGCGGGAATGCTGAGGAGTTTGATCCATTCCGAGCGGAGGACGCAGGCGAATGCGGGGCGGCGGGTGCGCGCATCCGACCGGTGCGCGGGTGCGGTCAATGTCATGAGTTCGCTCCTGAAGGGCTCGTGGTCGCTCGGTACTCGGTCGCCGCGGCGGTGAGCGCCAGGTACGCATCTTCGAGGGACCCCTCGACGGAGGTCACTTCGTGCAGCACGATGCCCGCAGCAGCAGCAGTGCTGGCGACCTGTTCCGCCGACAGGTGCTCGACATCGATCGCGCCGTCGGCGCGAATCGACACGGTGACGCCGGGCGCTGTCAGTGCCGCCATGAGACGTTCGACCTCGTGCGTGCGCACGCGCACGGAGGACGGGGTCGCGCCGGTGATGACGTCGCGCATCGAGCCGTCGGCAAGGATCGCGCCGCGGCCGATCACGATGAGATGATCCGCCGTCTGCGCCATCTCGCTCATGAGATGCGACGACAGCAGCACGGTCTTCCCCGCTGCGGCGAGCTGCCTCAGCAAGGCTCGAATCCAGAGGATCCCCTCGGGGTCGAGCCCGTTCGTCGGCTCATCCAGGATGACCGTCTGAGGATCCCCGAGCAGCGCCGCGGCGATACCGAGACGCTGGCCCATGCCCAGTGAGAATCCGCCCACCCGTCGCGTTGCGACCGCATCGATGCCCGTGAGCTCCATGACCTCTCCGACGCGGGCCCGACCGATGCCGTGCGTCGCCGCGATCGAGAGCAGATGCTTGTACGCCGTGCGGCGCCTGTGCGCGGCGCGCGCATCGAGCAGCACGCCGACCTCTCGCAGGGGCGCTGGCAGGTCGCGATACGCGCGGCCGTTGACCTCGGCGATCCCGGCGCTCGGCTGATCCAGCCCCACGATCATGCGCATCGTCGTCGACTTTCCCGCGCCGTTCGGGCCGAGAAAGCCGGTGACCTTTCCCGGTCGCACCGTGAAATCGATCCCGTCGACGGCTGTCTTGTCGCCGTACCGTTTCGTGAGCGTCTGAACTCGAATCATGATGCACCTTTCGCTTGCATCCGACGCTACGGAGAGCCGGGCGCAGGCGCATCGCCCTGGAGTCTGCACATCGCTCCGGCGACCAGTACCTGGGTCTACACGGAATCGGCGGTCAGGAGCGCTGCGCTGCCTCGCTCTCCGCGGCGCTCTCCCGCGGTGGGTTGCGGATGCCGAGGAATGAGACGATCGCTCCCGCGAAGAACAGCACGCCCGTGACGATCGCCGCCGAGTGGAAGCCGCGCAGGTCGAGCTGCCCGCCGACGATCGTCGCGAGGAGCGCGATGACGATGAGTCCGGCGACCCGGGAGATCGCATTGTTGACGGCGGATGCGATGCCGCTGCGCTCGGGGCCGATGGCGCCGAGGATCGCGGCCGTGAGCGGTGCGACCATGATGGAGAGCCCCAAGCCCATGACGACCATCGAGGGCAGCACCTGCCACCAGTAGGAGAAGGGATCCCCGACGAGCAGGAGCAGTAGGGCGCCGGCGCCGAGCAGCAATGGGCCGACGGCCATGAAGAGGCGCGGGCCGTACGTGCCGGCGAGGGCTCCGATCTTGGAGCTCAGGAGCACCATGAGGATGGTGATGGGCAGGCTCGCCAGCCCGGCGAGAGTGGCGGTGAGCGCCGGCCCGTTCGGGTTCTGCAGATACACGCCGATGACGAAGCCGTTGAGCGAGAGCGCCGCGTAGATGAAGAGCGTGGCGAGATTGCCGGTCCAGAAGTTGCGCACGCGGAAGAGCGACAGCGGCAGGATTGGTGAGCTCACCCGCGTCTGCCACCACAGGAAGGCGAGAAGGAGTGCTGTGCCGGCCGAAAGCGGAACCCAGATTACCGGGCTCTCCCAGCCATGCGCGGGCTCTTCGATGAGGGCCCAGACGGCGAGCCCGAGTCCGATGGCGGCCGCCGCGCCGCCGAGCCAGTCGATGCGCACCCCGCGCTGACGGTCGTCGGTATCGGGCAGCTTCTTCAGCATCCAGAGCGTCAGGCCGATGGGAATGATGTTGATGAGGAAGACGAGGCGCCAGGAGAGGTAGTCCGTGAATACGCCGCCGAGGAGAGGCCCCACGATCATCGCGCCCGTCGTGACCGCGGTCCAGGCGCCGATCGCCTGCCCCTGCGCGGCGCCGGAGATGCGGGAGGTGATGAGCGCGAGCGAGCTCGGGAGCAGGAATGCGCCGGCCGCTCCCTGCAGGGCGCGCGCGATGATCATCATCTCGGGGGAGACGGCCAGCCCGACGGCGAGCGAAGCGATACCGAAGCCGATGAGCCCGATGCGCATGATGAATACGCGACCGTACGCGTCTGCGATCGATCCGGCGAGCAGCATCAGCGCACTCAGCGTCACGAGGTACGCGTCGACCACCCACTGCTGCGTGCTGAGACCTCCCCCGAGTTCTTCGGAGATGCGGGGGAGCGCGACATTGGTGACCGACATGTCGAGCGAGGTCACGAACGAGGCGAGAATCGCGATCGTCGTGACGAGTCGCTGCGGTGCGCTCAAGCGCGTATCGGTCATGTGAGCAGGATACGTCGCCCGGGGGCGGTCCGGTGGCTCAGCGGAAGACGCGGCTGATGCCGCTGACGAGCTGCGACAGCTGCACCCAGATGATGACGCGGTATGCCGGGCGCAGCATGAACCCGAGCACGCGGTGCCGTCGCGGCCGATCGCCCGCGCGATCCCAGGAGAACGCGATCCTGATTCGTGTTCCGTCAGCCTCCGGTTCGAGGGTGATGTCGATGGTTCTGGAGTTCGCGCGCGGAGCGTCGGGGAACGCCAGGTTCCAGATGATGCGCCGCTCGGGTTCGCGCGCGAGCAGCCCGATGCGCACTCGTCGGAACGCGGGGGCGACCGTGAGCTCCGTCCCATCGGGGCGGGTGGTGGTCGCGCGAGCGCGCCAGGTTCCGCCCAGGTCATCCGTCGTGCCCTCGGGGCTCGCGGCGACGCTTGCGATCGACGGCTCCCACTCGGGTATGCGGGCAGGATCGGCGAGCAGCGACCACACCTCGGCGGTCGGGGCGGGGATGAAGCCCTCGGTGGTGCCGGCCAGGGGGCTCGATGAGCGCGGAGGGCTCTCGGCGTGCTCGTCGATCGATGCCGCGCTGCCGGAGGAAACGAGGTCGCGCTCGATCGCCGCCCGGCTCGCACCGACCTCCTGGACCACCGCCTCGATGAGGCCGCTGGGTTCCGCGAGCAGCTCGGTGAGCACCGCGACCGCGTCCCCAGCATTGCCGCGGGCATTCGCAGCCGTGAAGATGCGCCCCGCGCGGTCGCTCCACGTGTATCCGTCGGTCTCGTGGAAGACGATGCGGCCGGAGTCTGGCTCACCGACGCTCACGCCGAGGCCGGCGAGCTGCGCGGAGTGCTGCGCGGCGACGCCGGCACGAGCGGCTTCGAGGGTGAGGCCGTGACGGCGCAGGACCCGGCCCGCCCGATCTCGGTCGATGGTGAGCGCGAGGAGCAGATGCTCGATGTCGGCGGTGCGCAATCCGACGCGGGAGGCCTCCTCCATCGCGGCGAGCGAGAGGCGGTGAGAGGTGTCGGCTGACCGAGTGAACTTGCTCATGCGTGCCTCCGGGGGATGACGATCGCGGGATCGATGCGCTTGGCGTATTTCTTGTGCACGGCCTGGCGGGTCACTCCGAGCGCGTCGGCGATCTGCTGCCAGCTCATGCCGGCGAGCAGCCCCGCCTCCACCTGCCGGAGTTCGAGCGTGTCGGCGAGGGCGCGGAGCGAGGTGACCGCGCGCAGTCCTGCGCGCGGATCGCTGAGGTCGGCGGCGCGCGCCGCGATCTGCGAGGATTCCATGGTGTCAACTTACGTTGCTTGCGCAACTCGTGTCAACCCCGGTTGCTTGCCGGTCCCAGGTTC
Source organism: Leucobacter alluvii (assembly GCF_039530485.1). Lineage (NCBI taxonomy): Bacteria > Bacillati > Actinomycetota > Actinomycetes > Micrococcales > Microbacteriaceae > Leucobacter > Leucobacter alluvii. The sequence continues at coordinate 171,057 of NZ_BAAAOP010000006.1, forward strand.
AACGGTCGAAGAACCCGCGCACGTCAAAACCCGAGATCGCCTCGCCCAGTGATCCGAGCCCGCCCTGCGCAGCGTCGAGTGCGGATCCTGCCGTATCGCCCGCGCCGGCTACGGCATCCTCCACCCCGGGCACCGCGTCGCCGAGTCCCGAAAGCGCATCGCCCGCCGCGAAGTCACCCATCATCGCCTCGGGGTCGAGCCCTCCGGCCAGGGCGTCGAAGTCGATGCCAGCACCGGCGGCTTCAGCGAGGAGAGAACCGCCGATCGACGTCGCGATCGCGCCGCCCGCCACGAGTCCGAGCAGGCCGACAGCACCGGCGCCGGCCGCGAGCGCCCCGCGACCACCGCCGCCGCGTGCGGCGCCCGACGCACCCGAGAGCAAGCGGCGCAGTGATCCCGGGTTGCGCGCTTCGCTCCTCGTCGCGGCACGAGCGAGATCGGCGGGCGCCGTCGAGACGGGGCGCTCGCCTGGCGCGAGGCTGCGGTTGAGGTCCTCCTGCAGCAGTGCTCGCTGCGACGGAGTGAGCTTGGCGAAGGCCTCCGCGTGCACCTGCTCGAGCTGCCCGGGCTCAGCCGTCTCCAGCAGATAGTTGTACCGAGCGATTGCCGCGCGGTCTTGCGGGCTCACCGCAGGCGGTGCAGTGCGGGGCCGGTGCGGATCCGGTCGAACGTCTGCCCCAGGAGCCGAGGGTCGGCTCTGCTGATGGCGCGGTTCTCCCGTCACCGCGTCTGCAGCCCGGTGCACCATCGCGCGCCAATCGGTCGCACCGCTGGACGAACCGCCCTGCGGCGCACCGCGTTCGCCCGCGCCGCGCGAGTCGATCGCCTTCTTCGCCAGGTTGAACATCTTCTTCATATTGCTCATGAGTGGTCCTTTGCCGTGCAGATCGAATGGAGGGGAGGAGCGGGGGAGGCAGGCTTCGCGCTCGCCGCAGCATGCGACGGGGTCACCGGATCACGCCGACGCGTCGAGGCGCGCACCGAGGGCCGGCCATGGCCGGCGGGGGTGCGGCGAAGATGGGCGCGGCGTGGTGTGCGGCGTTGCCGAAGGCGGCAGATCGCATGAGAGCGCTCCAAGGGGTGACGTGGGACATCGTCAAGGTCTCCTCCACTGCAAGCAGCTGGCGGTCCGGGATGACACTGATCATCCGTATTGACGAACCCACCACGCGGGAGTACTCCCCTTGGTGCTCACCAACATAGCCGCTGCAGGCCCAGCCCGGCTGGGAAGTGCACCGATCGGGCTCCCGTATGCTCGATGCAGCGCATGGAAAGCCCCGCATCTGCGTGGGCGGAATGATGGAGGCCCAGCCACATGAGTAGTCACACGCACGCACTGCGCGCCAGTCCTCGAGGGCTCTTCCGGGCATTCGCGATCGCTGAGGCCTTCACGTGGGCGGGGCTGATCGCGGCACTCATTCTGCGTGCAACGGACACCGCCGATATCGTCTCCGTTGCGGGCGGCCTCCACGGTTTCGTGTTCCTGTGCTACGGCGTGACGACGGTCTTCGTGTGGGTGAATCAACGATGGCGTTTCGCCCTGGGTGCGACGGGACTGCTGCTCGCGATCGTGCCGTTCGCGACCGTACCGTTCGAAATGATGATCGATCGGAAGGGCCTGCTGAACGGCACCTGGCGGCTCGCGCCCGGCGGCGAGAATCCGCGGAGTTTTCCTGAGCATGTGCAGGCGTGGATCCTGCGCAATGTGATGCTCTCGATCGTCGTGCTGGTCGTTCTGGTCGCGGTGCTGTTCATCACCCTGCTCTGGCTCGGCCCGCCGATTCCGAAGGGCGAGTGACGTCAGCTCCGGTCAGTGCGGACGTCGTCCCGACGCGGAATCGGTCCCAACGAAAAGACCCCCTCACGCAGGAGGGGGTCTTACTGGCGGTGACGGTGGGATTTGAACCCACGGTAGGGGGTTACCCTACACAACTTTTCGAGAGTTGCACCTTCGGCCGCTCGGACACGTCACCGCTAACGAGATTAGCGCATGGAATCGATGAGACGCGAATCGAGGCGCTGCCTCCGCAGGTCTGGCCGTTCTCGCTCCTCGCCGGGCACCTGCGCCTGGCGCACGAGTGCGGCGAGTTCGCCCCGGTCCCCGGCGCTGAGCTTCGCCCGGGCGTGGGCGATGTGCGACTCCACGGTCCGCACGCTGCACCGCAGCCGTGACGCGATCGCCTTGTTGCTGAGACCCTCTGCGACGAGGCGTGCCGTCGCCGACTCGCGAGGTGTGAGTCGCACGTGCTCGCTCGCCGGGAGCAGGTCGACTCGGAACCAGGGATCGACGCGTCGGGCCGCCGCCTCGAGTTCCGCGAGCTTCGTGTCGCATCGGTTGACGCTTCCGGTCGCCCGCCGACGCATGAAGATGCGCTTGGCGGCGCGAGGCGCGAAGGCGGCCGGGGCCCAGAAGCCGGCTTCCGTCAGCGCATCCGCGCACTGCAGCAGCGCCACGGGGTGCTGCTCGTTCGCCGCCTGGACGTGGGCACGGGCCAGTTTTGCGATGTCGAGGGCATGCGATGCGTCGAGCGGCGATTCGTGCAGATGGTCGTATCGGCGAACGCGGGAGCCGATGCGATCCAGGCGCCCGCTAAAATAGGCGAGCACCTGCGTGGGGAAGTCATCCACGATGTCCTCGCGGTTCCCGCCGAGATCGACGTGACCGGTGGCCGTGCGGCGTATGGCACTCCCGGTATCACGGATCAGTGCTGAGAGGCGCACCGGGAGGAATCGCGGGAGCCGAGCCTCGAAGAGTTCCCATTCGCGCAGCGCTCGAGCCATATCGCCCGACGCGATCGCCTGCCCGGCAGCGCCGAGGTGGCCGAGCCAGACCCGGTGCCGCGTCGACGCCGGCAGCGATTCCGTCAACGAGTAGAGTGCGACATCGCTCCCGTCGGTGTCGCCGAGGTAGAGCGCGAGCATCGCCTCGGTGACGATCGCGGCGGAGAGCAGATCGCGCAGCTCGGGCGGGCTCGATACGGCGATGTCGGTGACTCGGGCGATGCGCTCAGTGCATGATGCAGGATCGCTCGGGCGCCTGCCGCGCTTGATGTTCTCCAGATCGATGAGCTGGCCGGCGAGGAGTGCCACTTCTCGCGCCGGGTGCGTCGTCGCGATCCGTTGCAGCGCTTCAGTGTCGGACCCGACGGGGCCGGTCTCGTTCCACCGAGCGAAGACGAACTGCGCGTCGCGTTCTGCCGCGCCGGTGTCGGCGCCGGGGAGCGTTTCGGTTCGCGCCTGCTGCGGAATGGGCGATTCCGCCGTGATCTGGCTCGTGAGGGCGATGGCGGCGATGCGCTGCGATGCCGTGCCGGAAGCGTGTTCGGGAACCGCATTGAGGCTTCGCAGGCCGGCCAGAGCGCCGTGCATGACCGTGGCGGCTCTCGCACGGTCGAGCGGGTCGAGCGTGGCGCCGAAGCCCGCGCCGCGCACGAGCAGGTCCCGGCACTCGGTTCCTGCGCCGAAGCTCAGGGCGTCGAGCGCGACTCGGCGGAACAGGTCTGCCCGCGCCGGGTCGAGCTGCTGATGGATCTCGCCTCCGTCGGTGATCGTCGTGCAGAAATGCGCTTCGCGATCCGAGAGCGGGACGCCGAGGGACTCCTGCAGCAACAGGGTGCGAGCCGCGCGCTGCTCGGCAATGGCCACGATGTCGGCTTTCGTGCGCACTCGCATACCCGCCGCGAAGAGCTCGGGGACGCCGTACGTCGTCGGGTCGGTCGGGGTCTGAATCAGAACGCCGTGCGCCACGAGGGATGCGACGGCAGCGCTGCCGACGAGGTCTTCATGACCGAAGAGGGTGCGCGGCTCGAGCTGCGCGAGCGTGGTCGCTGCAGCGATTTCCGCATCGGTGAGTGAGCTCTGGGCCAGTGCGTGGGCGAATTCGAGTGTCGGGATCCCCGATTCGCTGATCTGGGTCGGTGCCAGCCGAGGCCAGGGTGTGGCGATCACCGCGCCCTGCGCAGCGAGTCGGATCACCTCGATGAGCCACGCAGGGCGACCCCAGGACATGCTGTGCAGCGCGGCGAGCACGCTGGAGTCGAGCGGAGTCGTCGCCACCTCGACCGCGATCTGCAGCGTTTCAGGCAGCGTGAGCGGGTTCAGGTGCACGTAGCGGGTGACGGGCGCGTCATCGTGCTCGGGGGTCAGCAGCTTCGCCCATTCAGCCGCACGGTGCTCGTCGTCAGTCGAGAGGTCGGCGGCCACCGCGCAGAGCACGGGGGCGCCGTTTCGGATCCGGTCGATGAGCGAAAGGATGAGCTCTGGCGCGGCGTGCTCTGCATCATCGACGAGCACGACGTGACCCGGGGCCTCGTGCTCGATGCTCTCGCGTGCTTGCGGCTCGCGTGCGCTGCACCTGAGTACCGGTCGTCCTGAGGCCTGCAGCGCGCTCGCAACGGCGCGCATGATGTGCGAACGCCCGCTTCCGTGCCCGCCGGCCAGCACGATGGTGCCCGGGGCGCCGAGCTCGTCGACGAGGTGCGCGACCATGACGCTTCGCACCTTGCCTCGTTGCACGTGACGCATCACACCGTCCCCCTGAAAGACGAGCCACCCCCGTGGGCGCTGAATATTCGCTCAGCACACACATCTTCTGGGAACACCATAGCCGATGAATAGTCCTGTGGTGAGGGGCTGACATCATGCGAACCGGGCATGCGTCTCAGTAGTGATCAACTGCATCTCGGTATCAAGCGAAGACGCTCTCAGGGGCGTCCACATCCCGTCACAGCGCTACGCGAAGTCGTAGCTTCAGGGAATACGCATAAATAGCCTCGGCGGAGGGGGCTGGACTCTGTCCGCTCCCGGATCTCGCAGTGACGCGGAACATACGTCAGAACGGAAGAGGGGGCCTCCCGTGGGGTACAGAGAAGATCAGCGGAGGAGAAGGTTCGGCAGAGCCACTCGTCCCATAGCAGTGGGTCTGGCGGCGGTGACTGCGCTCGCCTCGGCTTCGGCCTTCGGTATGACCGCCGCGGCGGCAGACGTGCAGGCGCCGAGCGCAGAGGCAGAATCGGCCGGCCACGGGCACGGTCTGTGGATCGACGGGCTCGGGCTGGACGTCGCGAGCACCGCCTCGACCTCGACGGAGTTCCCCGACGTGCCGGGACCGGCCACGAACGGTCTGGACCTCGATCTCCTCCAGTCGGCGACGGTGAACGCGAATGGCATCAATCTCCCGCTGCTGAGCGATGGCACCAACGGTGGCCTCCTCGCACTGGGTGATCTCGGGGCGCTCTCGAGCTTCTCGACCTCGCCCTCGGCGACCTCCTCCATCGCATCCTCGGGCATCATCACCGAAGAGGGCGCGATCGATCTCGGGCCGGTGAACGACCCCGATAGTTTTGCTCCGGCCCAACTCGACGCGAGCGCGCTCGTGCGCCAGGTGCTCGGCGATGCCGTCGCCGACGAACTGCTCAACGAGGCCACCCTGAGCGTCGGCGCACTCGCATCCCGAGTCGAAGCTGAGAACGGCGCGGCGACATCGGAGTACTCACTCTCCGGCCTCGATCTCGAGCTCTCGAGCCCGGCCGTCGGCGGACTCGTCGACGATGTCGACGCACTCGCCGGGGGCCTGCTCGTTGACGTCGAAGCTCTGCTCGCCGAGGGCGGGACGGTGAACACCCTGGTCTCCGATCTGGTCGACACCATAGACGCCCTGCCTCTCGCAAGCGCATCTCTCAACGGGCTCGGCCTCGACACCACGGAGCTGACCACGGAGCTTCGGGCGCAGCTTCTGCAGACGCCGCTCGAGAACTCAGAGGGCAGTGTGTCGGTCGATCTCAGCGACGGCACGATCACCGTTGCTCTCGACGAGCTCGCGGTGAGCGGGCAGCCGGGCGAGAGCTTGAGCAGCCTCGCGCCGAACACGGATGTGCTCAGCGGACCGATGGTCAATGCGATTCTCGACGGCGTGAGCGATGCACTGCTCGGCGACGGTCCGAACTCGCTGGTGACGAAGGCCGTGACACTGATCACTGAGGGCGTGTACGGCGTCGGCGTCACCGCTGATCTCGAGATCGGACTCGGCCTGGACCTGGGCCTGACTACGATCGATGTCGCAGGTGGGTCGGTTCTCATCGAAGGAACGCTCGGCGGCATTCTGGGCCAGGAGGGGTACGATCCCTTGGCGATCAACGCCTCTGACGTGACCTTGCTGCCCGGGCTCCCCGTACCGGTCGATCTCAGCGACGTGCTCCAGCCGGTCCTGGACCTGATCACGCCGGTGGTTTCGAGCATCGGCGCGGCGATCCTCCCCGTCGTAACGACGGCGGTCGCAGACATCCAGCCGTCGCTCGTCGAACTCCTCAACCCGATCGTGACCGAGCTGCTCGACGATGCGCTCGAGCCGGTGCTCACCGAGGTGCTGGCGATCACGATCAACCAGCAGCCGGAGACGAGCGATCTGGGAGCGGACGGCCTCACCGTGCGCGCCCTCAGTCTCACGCTGCTCCCGCTGCTCGGCGACAATTCCGTGAACGTGCAGCTCGGCTCCGCCTCCGCGTTCGCGGAAGCGGCAGCCGCGACGCTCGCCGCATCACCGAATCCGGTCGTGCAGGGCGGCGTCGTCACGCTGACCGGCACCGGCTTCACCGAAGATGAGGACGTCACTGTGACGTTCCCCGACGGGACCACTGAAGTCGTCGTCGCTGGTGCCGGTGGATCGGTCACCGCGACGTGGGATGTGCCCGAAGATTACGCCCCCGGAACCGTGAACTTCTCGGCTGCGGGCGGCACGAGCGGGCTGACCGCGACGGCGTCCACTCAAGTCGTGGCGGCCTCCGCAGCGACCCTCGATGCGGCCCCCGATCCGGTCGAGCAGGGCGGCACCGTGACCCTCACCGGCGGCGGCTACGAAGACGGCGAAGACGTCTCGATCACGCTTCCCGACGGCGTCATCACGACGGTCACCGCTGAAGACGATGGAACCTTCACGACCACGTGGGCAGTTCCCGCGAACTTCCCGGTGGGCGCTGCGAACTTCTCCGCCACGGGTGTCACGAGCGAACTGACCGCCGCGGCGAGCGTTCAGGTCGAGGCAGCAGCAGCGGCGTTGCTCGAAGCGTCACCCAACCCGGTGGCGCAGGGAGGCACCGTGACCCTCGCGGGAGGCGGCTTCGAAGGCTCGGAAGGCGTGCTCATCGAACTTCCCGACGGAACGACGACCACGGTGACCGCGAATGATGACGGCGCGTTCTCCACGACCTGGGTCGTGCCGGACGACTTCGCCGAGGGCGACGCGACCTTCACCGCGACCGGCCTGCTGAGCGAACGAACGGCTACTGCGACGACCGAGGTTGTTGCGGCGGTCGAGGCCACACTCGATGCCAGCCCGAACCCTGTGCTGCAGGGCGGCACGGTCACGCTGACGGGCGGCGGATTCGCCTCCGGTGAAGACGTCACGGTGACCCTGCCCGACGGCACGACGCGAGTGGTACCGGCCGAGCTGGACGGTTCGATCAGCACGACGTGGGAGGTGCCGTCCGATTTCGCGACGGGCACCGCGACGTTCACCGCTCTGGGTGAGGAGAGCGGAGCCACGGCGACCGCGACGACGGAGGTCGAGGCGGCTCCGGTGGCGACGCTCGAAGCGACACCGAACCCGGTGGAGCAGGGCGGAACGGTCACGCTCACCGGCGGCGGATTCACCGACGGCGAGAATGTGACCGTGGTGTTCCCCGATGGCACCGAGGAGATCGTCGTGGCCGGCGAGGACGGCTCGATCACCACGACCTGGGAGGTTCCGGCGGACTTCGAGCCGGGCGAAGCGACCTTCACCGCAACGGGTGAGACCAGCGAGCTGACCGCGACCGCGACCACGGTCGTCGAGGCGGCGGCGGATGCCGATGTGAATGCGAACGCTTCGGCTTCGGCTTCCGCTTCGGCTGATGCGGCGGCTGACGACGAGGCCTCGGCGTCGGCTCAGGCGGCGGCACAGGCTGCGGCGAACGCCGATAACACGAGCGACGCTTCGGCGGCTGCTGATGTGACGGCGAACGCGGCGGCTGAGGTTGCGGCGACGGCGGATGCGTCGTCGGAGGCGTCGGCTGAGACGAACGCGGCGGCTTCGGCTGCGGCGACGGCGAGTGCCGATTCGACGGCGGATTCCGCGTCGGATGCTGATGCGTCGGCGGCGGCTTCGGCTGCGGCGAACGCTGATGCGTCGTCGGCTGCGGATGCGGCTTCTGAGGCGGCTGCCGAGGCGACGTCCTCGGCGGATGCATCGTCCGCGGCATCGGCTGACGCGAACGCTGATGCGGATGCCGATGTGAATGCGAACGCTTCGGCTTCGGCTTCGGCTTCGGCTGATGCGGCGGCTGACGACGAGGCCTCGGCGTCGGCTCAGGCGGCGGCACAGGCTGCGGCGAACGCCGATAACACGAGCGACGCTTCGGCGGCTGCTGATGTGACGGCGAACGCGGCGGCTGAGGTTGCGGCGACGGCGGATGCGTCGTCGGAGGCGTCGGCTGAGACGAACGCGGCGGCTTCGGCTGCGGCGACGGCGAGTGCCGATTCGACGGCGGATTCCGCGTCGGATGCTGATGCGTCGTCGGCGGCTTCGGCTGCGGCGAACGCTGATGCGTCGTCGGCTGCGGATGCGGCTTCTGAGGCGGCTGCTGAGGCGACGTCCTCGGCGGATGCATCGTCCGCGGCATCGGCCGACGCGAACGGCGATGCCGACGGTGCTGAGCTGACGCTCTCCGACCCGGCCGACCGCACGGTGACGGAGGGTGAGGACGCGGTCTTCACCGTCGAGGTGCTCTCCGGCACAGCGACCTCGATCGTCTGGGAGGAGTACACCCCGGTGATGCCGTCCGACGCGGCGACGGAGGGCCTCCAGCCGCTCGCGGTGGGAGCCTGGTCCCCGACGGACGAGGTGGTGTCGCAGGACGGCAGCACCCTCACCGTGGAAGACGCCGAGCTCGTGGAGAACGGCACGCTCTTCCGGGCGGTCGCCACGGATGGCACGACGACGGTCACGAGTGACGCTGCAGAGCTGACGGTGCTCGCGGCCGGAGCCGCCGACGCCGATAGCAGCGCGGGCGGAGCGGCCGACGCCGGTGGAGCGGCCGACGCCGGTGGCACGTCCACGGCGAGCGGGTCCTCCAGCGCGAGCGGGTCATCCTCCGCCAGCGCCTCGGGTTCGAGCAACGCCTCGGGCGGTGCGAAGTACCTGAGCAACACGGGCGGTGAGAGCCAGTTCGGTCTCGGCATCGCCGGGCTGCTGCTGGTGCTGGCCGGTGCCGGTATCGCGGTGACGGTTCGCCGTCGCAACGCGGCACGGCACACCTAAGCGGTACTCATGAAGGCGTGCGGTCGGGAAAGCCCGGCCGCACGCCTTCGTCATTGACACGCGCGACCCGCGGGTGCCGCGGCGGTTCTCTCAGTGATAGGTTCGCCAAGACTGCCCGCACTCCCTTCCGGCAAGACAGGAGCAGGTGTGATCCCTGAATCGACGCAACCGAGCGCGCGACCCGCGGTGAAGCTGTGGGTCCGGCTCGTGGCCTGGGCGGCAGTGCTGCTCGCCGCCTGGCACATCCTCGCATCGTTCTTATGGATCGCGCCGTACTCGGTGAACGCTCGAGAGGTGATCCCGGGGAATGCGCTGAGCTCGTACATGCTGCCCATGTTCGGTCAATCCTGGAGCGTCTTCGCGCCCGAACCGGTGAACGGCGACTATCACTTCAACGTACGCGCCACGGTGGAGAACGACTCGGGAGAGCGCACCGAGACGGGCTGGGTCAGCGCGACAGACGTGGAGCTCTCGATGATCCGCTACAACCTCACTCCGCCGCGGGCGGGCATTCAGTCGACGGAAGTCGCGTCGAGCTTCAAGAAGTCGTTCGACGCGCTCACTGAAGTGCAGCGCACCACCGCCTCGGGCGACTTCATGACCGCGGAATGGGAGGTCGGGTTGCGTGCCGCGCTCGAGAACGGCGCGAAGAACTCCGGGCTCGATCCTGCAGCGATCGAGAAGAATGCTGGAGCAGTCGATCAGTTCATGGCCGACGAGCGTCGCTCGACCGCCTACGCGACGCAGGTGGCGAAAGCCGTCTGGGGCGACGAGGTCGTGTCGGTGCAGTACCGCGTGAGTCGCCAGAACATCATCCCGTTCGCCGAACGCCACAACCCCGATGCGAAGCGCCCCGAACCCTCGGTCGTGCTGCCCGGATGGCGACCGCTGGTCGTGGAAGAGGGACAGAACGAGGGCAACTTCGCCGACGTGTTCCGGCCGCAGTTCGAGAGGATCTCAGAATGACCGACCAGCGCCCCGCTCCCGCCGGCCGGTTCGGCGCATTCCTCGGCAGCCTGATCGCTGCGGTCTGGTCGGCCGTCGCACTGACCGTCGGTCGCGCCTTCGACTTCGTCGAGCACTGGTTGTTCACGGGCAAGAAGTCGCTCTACGGGCTCGCCGTCACGCGCATCGTCTTCGGATGCACCGCGCTCGGCCTGCTCGCCGCGAACTTCGGCACGCGCCTCTACACATTCGGCTCCGGATCGGCATGGAACGGAGAACTCGCGCAGCCGGTCAGCGATTTCCCGAAGGTCTGGATCTTCAGCGCGTTCCACGCCGTCGCCGGCAGCGACGTCGCGTTCACGCTCCTGTACCTCTTCCTCGGGGCGCTCGCCGTGCTCTTCCTGCTCGGATGGCGATTCCGGATCGTGCTGCCCCTGTTCTTCGTGCTGTGGATCAGCTTCATCGAGATGAACGACATGGTGGGCGATCAGGGCGACAACATGTTCCGCATCGCGCTCATCCTCATGTTCTTCGCGGATCCCGCGGCCCGGTGGTCGCTCGATGCCCGACGGCGCGCGAAGCAGGAGTGGTTCCCCGCTGGATCTTCGGGAAATCAGATCGGCACGGTGCTCCACAATCTCGCACTCGTCGCGCTCACCGCGCAGGTCACGTTCGTGTACGCGTCAGGCGGGCTGTACAAGGCCCAGGGCGCGCCGTGGGCAGAGGGGTACGCGGTCTACAACCCGCTGCAGACCATGCGGTTCGGCACGTGGCCGATTCTGAGCGACATCGTGACGGCGTGGGGGCCGGCCGTCGCGATCGGCACCTGGGGATCGATTCTGCTGCAGGTCGCATTCCTGTTGATGCTGCTGTCGCGGCCGACCCGCTTGTTCGCCCTCTTCGGGATCCTGAGCTTCCACATCGCGATCGGCGTGCTGATGGGCCTGCCGTGGTTCTCGCTCACGATGATCGCGATCGATTCGATCTTCATCCGCGATCGGAGCTGGAAGCACCTCAGCGATGCGGTGTCGCGGCGCTGGCGACAGCACATGCGCGGTGATGCGGGGTCGTCGACCCGGAAAGCCGGGCGGTCGGTCGCTTCCGATCGAGCTGAGCCCGCGGAGAGCTCCGAGCTGCCCCCGCAGAAGCGGGCCGGCCGGAAGGTGGCCGCGCCGGGATAGGTCGGTGCGGTGGCGACGGCGCGTCTGCGAGCGGGAGCGGTGCTACTCCTTCGCGGCTCGCTCGGCGATGCGCAGATCAAGCGGAAACTCGACGGCGCTATCGCCGAACAGCAGCAGACCGGCTGCACGCGCAGATTCGCGCACGTCGGCTGCGACGGCGACGGCGTGGGCGACGGGCGCGTGCACGATCACCTCGTCGTGCAGGAAGAACGCGAGGTGGGGGCGTCGACTGAAGATCGGCCCCGAAGCCCGAGCGGCCTGAGACACCTCAACGGGCGCGAAGGCGGCGAGCCTCTGTCGAAGATCGGCGATCCAGCAGAGCGCCCACTCAGCGGCTGTTCCCTGGACGACGAAGTTGCGGGTGAACCGACCGCGATCCCGTGCGGCGCGGCGGGCAGCGGCCTCGTCCCGCCCGGTCGCATCCGGCATGCTCGCGCTCGACTGCACGTGCTCCCACTCCTGGCCTGGCGGCTGGGTGCTGCGGCCGAGCCACGTCGACACCCACCCTCCGCGCGCGCCCTCCGCAGCAGCCTCGTCGACCAGATCCATCGCGGCCGGGTAGGCGCGGCGCAGTCGCGGAACCAGGCGTCCGCTCTCTCCGGTCGTCGCCCCGTACATGGCGCCGAGCATCGCGAGTTTCGCCTCCTGCCGCGTCGCTACGGCGCCGCTCTCGACGATTCCGGCGTAGAGATCCTTCCCCGCGCCGGCCTCGGTCATGGCGCGATCTCCTGCCATGGCGGCGAGTACCCGAGGCTCCAGCTGAGCGACGTCTGCGGAGACGAGGGTCCACCCCGGGTCGGCGCGGAGCGCCGGACGCAACTGGCGCGGGATCTGCAGGGCGCCGCCCCCGCTCGACGCCCAGCGGCCGGTCACCACGCCTCCGGGAACGTAGAGGGGCCGGTACCGGCCATCACGCACCCACTCGTCGAGCCAGGCCCATCCGTTGGCGGTCAGCAGCCGCGCGAGCTTCTTGTAGTGGAGCAGCGGTGCGATCGCAGGGTGCTCGTGCTGCGCGAGCTCCCACTGGGAGGTTGAGTCGACCTCGATTCCCGCCGCCCGGAGCACCCGCAGCAGTCGAGGGGGCGAGTCGAGCGGGACGTCGGGGCTCCCGAGTTCGCGTCGCACCATCGCTCCCACCTCGAGCATGCGCGCGGGTTTCGCGTCGGGAGCGGGCCGGGGGCCGAGCGCCTCGGAGAGGACTCGGTCGTGCTCGTCGACGTCCCAGGGGACACCGGCCGCCGACAGCTCTGCGGCGATGAGGGCCCCCGCCGATTCTGCGGCGAGGAGCAGGCCGAGCCGCCCGGGCTCGCGCGCGCTGGCGAGTGCCGACCGCTGTCGGTCGAATTCGTCGAGCGCCTCCGCCAGGCCGTCGGGCACCCCGCGGGACCGTCGTGGTTCGGCGACCACGTCGAACAGGGTCGGTGGCGCATCGGCCGGCGGCGCGACCGGGGCGGTCGCGGCCTCGGGCGGCGCGTTCCACTCGGGTGCGCCCCGCAGCTGCGCCGGCTCTCCCACGGAGCCTGCGTGACGCAGGATCTGATGGCAGAGTCGGAGATCGTGGCATCGTTCGACGCGCACTCCGGCAGCGAGGAGCGGCGCGTACTGGCGAGCCGTGTCGTGCCAGACCCAGCGCAGCGACGCCGCCCGTTCGCGCTGCTCGACGAAGTCGGCGAGCCGATCCAACGCGATCGAGACCGCGGCCGAACGGGCGCCATCGGGCGCGAGCTCGACCGCGCCCCAGCCACCGCGCGCGTCGCGACCGATGACGCACCAGCGGGCGGCGGTACCATCGGCGGAGGATGCAGTGGCGAGTTCGGGCACGTTCTCACCGTAGTGCCGACCGCCGACAGTCGCCCCGGATGCTCTCGGGGCCGGCCCAGCGACTCGGCGCGGGAGTCCCGCTGCCGCGATGTCCGTGGCCGCCAGTAGGCTCGCAGCATGGCGAAATCAAGCGGCGGATACACCTGCACCGAGTGCGGGTGGCAGACCTCGAAGTGGGTCGGGCGGTGCGGTGAATGCCAGCAGTGGGGCACCGTTGCCGAACAAGCTCGCGCCGGAGCATCGCTCGCGCGCACCACGCGTGCGGCCGCGCCCGCGGCCGGCCGGGAAGCGCGTCCCATCACCGAGCTGCAGGGCGATGCCGTGCGGCACCGGCAGACGGGAATCGGCGAACTCGACCGCGTGCTCGGCGGCGGGGTCGTGCCGGGCGCGGCGATTCTCTTCTCGGGGGAGCCGGGGGTCGGCAAGTCGACGTTGCTGCTCGATGCCGCGGCGCGCGCCGCATCGACTGGAGCGCGCGTGCTCTACGCGAGCGGGGAGGAATCGACGGGGCAGATCCGCATGCGCGCCGAGCGCACCGGGGCGATGCACGACACACTGTACCTCGCGAGCGAGACGGATCTCGCGACCGTGCTCGGCCACATCGAGACCGTGGATCCCGCGCTCGTCATCGTCGACTCCGTGCAGACGATGGCGAGCGATCAGGTCGACGGCGGGGCCGGCGGCCCGGCTCAGGTGCGCGAGGTCGCGGCCGCGCTCATCAGAACGGCGAAAGAACGCGGAACACCGGTGATCCTCGTCGGGCACGTGACCAAGGACGGGTCGGTGGCCGGCCCGCGCCTGCTCGAGCACCTCGTCGACGTGGTGTGCCATTTCGAGGGCGACCGGCACACGTCGTTGCGTTTTCTGCGCACGCTGAAGAACCGCTACGGTCCGACCGACGAGGTCGGCTGCTTCGAGATGACGGATCGCGGCATCTCCGAGGTGCCAGACCCGAGCGGCCTGTTCCTGAGCCGCCCGGGGGCTCCGGTGAGCGGCACATGCGCGACCGTCGCGATGGAGGGTCGACGCGCGCTGCCGGTCGAGGTGCAGGCGCTCGTCGCCAAGAGCGCGACCCCCAACCCCCGCCGAGTGACGAGCGGCGTCGATCAGTCGCGCGTCGCCATGATCCTCGCGGTGCTCGAGCGGAGATTCGGTGCGCGTCTGCACGACCAGGACGTCTACGTATCGACGGTCGGCGGGGTGAAGCTCGCCGAGCCCGCAGCCGATCTCGCGATCGCGCTCGCGGTGCTCTCTGCGATCGCCGACCACCCGCTCCCGCATGATCTGGCGGCTTTCGGCGAGATCAGCCTCGCCGGCGAGGTGCGGCCCGTCGCGAGCGGAGCACAGCGCTCGTCGGAGGCCGCCCGGCTGGGGTACGTGCGGGTCGTCGACGCGTCAGTGGAAACCCTGGATCGCGCGAGGCGCAAAGCTGGGTTCTAGGGCCGTCAGAGGGAGCTAGACTTGCACATCGTGAGCAACAACACCGTAGACGTCGTCCTCATCGGTGGCGGCGTAATGAGCGCCACGCTGGGTACGCTGATCAAGCAGGTCCAGCCCGATTGGTCTATCGAGATCTTCGAGTCCCGCACCGAGGTCGCGACCGAGAGCAGCAACGCGTGGAACAACGCGGGCACCGGTCACGCCGCCCTCTGCGAGCTCAACTACATGCCGGAGGGCAAGGACGGGAGCCTGTCGGCGGCGAAGGCCATCGACATCAACGAGCAGTTCCAGCTCTCCCGTCAGTTCTGGTCGTCACTCGTGGAGCGCGGCATCCTCGGAGAACCCTCCTCGTTCATCAATGCCACCCCGCATATGACGTTCGTGCGCGGCGCCGAGAACGTCGACTACCTCCGACGCCGCTGGGAGCTGCTGCGCGCCGAGCCGCTCTTCTCCGACATGGAGTTCAGCGAGGACCCGGAGCAGATCGCGGAGTGGACGCCCCTGCTGGTCGACCGCCGTTCGAAGGACGAGGTCTTCGCTGCGACGCGTTCTGAGAGCGGAACCGATGTCGACTTCGGCGCTGTAACCCGCCAGCTCATCTCGCACCTCGTCTCCGAGGGGGCCGGGCTGAGCCTCGGGGCAGAAGTGCGCAAGCTCCGCCGGCTCGACGACGGCACCTGGGACGTGTACGTGCGCAACCGCTCCGGCTATACCACGACGATCGTGAACGCGAAGTTCGTCTTCGTCGGAGCCGGCGGCGGGGCGCTCTCGCTGCTGCAGTCCTCCGGCATCCCCGAGATCAAGGGCTTCGGCGGCTTCCCGATCAGCGGCAAGTTCCTGAAGACCAGCAACCCCGAGATCGTGCGCGCGCATCAGGCCAAGGTCTACGGGAAAGCCGCGGTCGGCGCACCGCCCATGTCGGTTCCGCACCTCGACACGCGCGTCGTGGACGGCGAGGAGAGCCTGCTCTTCGGGCCGTACGCCGGATTCAGCCCGAACTTCCTCAAGAAGGGCTCGTGGTGGGATCTCCCCGGATCCATCCGGCCGCACAATCTCGGACCGATGCTCAAGGTCGGACTCACCGAATTCGCTCTCGAGAAGTACCTGCTCGGCGAGCTCCTCGCGAGCCGTGAGAAGCAGATGGAGACGCTTCGGGAGTACATGCCGACCGCGCGCACCGAGGACTGGGAGATGATCGAGGCCGGTCAGCGCGTCCAGGTCATGAAGAACGACCCCGAGAAGGGTGGCATCCTGCAATTCGGCACGGAGGTGATCACCGGCGGCGACGGAACGATCTCCGGCCTGCTCGGCGCATCGCCCGGCGCATCGACGGCGGTCTACGCGATGCTCGGCGTGCTGCGCAAATGCTTCCCCGAGCAGTTCACGAGCACCTGGGAGTCCGTGTTCACCGAGCAGATCCCGGCGCTCAAGACGGGCGGCCTGAATCACGATCCCGAGCTCGCTGCGGCATCGCTCGCTCACACCTCTCAGGTCCTGGGTCTCGTACCGGCGCCCGCAGAGCACGTGACCGAGCAGGAAGCGGCCTCGACCGAGCAGGCGGCAGTGCGGTCCTGACCGTCCCGCCAGCGGTGCGGGGCGGCGCCCTGCGCTGCTCGGCGTCGCCCAGCTCGGCGTCGCCCAGTGCTACTCGGCGATGAGAGCTTCGACGAACTCCGCCGTCTCGGCCCAGCCCGTGACGGCGTGGCATGAGACGCCGAGTGCGAGCACCGGGTAGTCGTTGCCGTCCTCGTCGAGCCGATCGCCGACGAACAGCATGTCGCTGAGCGGGACCCCCGTGTATTCGACGAGCTTCTGCATGCCGTAAGCCTTATCGATCCCGCGACGCGTGATGTCGACCGAGGTGGAGCCACCGCTGCGCACCTCGAGGCCGGGCAGGCGGACCGCGACTGCGGCGCGGAGGGCGCTCTTCTTCGCCCCCGTCGGGTCCCAGGCGTGCTTGACCTCCACCGGGGCGCGCTGACCCAGAGCGGAGAAGGTGATCTGGGATCCGCGATCCTCCAAGACGTCCCCCCACGATTCCCGCTCCCAGAGGCCCAGACGCTCAGCCTCATCGCGGAGGGCGGTCAACGCGTCGTTGCGCTCCTGCTCAGTGAGCTCCTCCTGATACACCGTCACCCACTGACCGCGCTCGCGCCGCTCATACCTCGTGCCGCAGGTCGGAAGCAGGTGCAGCCGCCCGAGCATCTCCTCGGTCACGCTCGCCACCCCGTCGAGTTGGGTCACCAGCTGAGACTCGAACTGCTGGAAGTTGCCCCCCGAGATCACCGCGACGCTCGTGCGTTCGAGCAGCCGGGCGAACACCGCGAGCATGCGGGGGTCGAGCGGGGACTTCGAGGGTGCAAGGGTGTCGTCGAGATCGAAGGCGACGATGCGCGGGAGTTGAGTCACGTGAAGATTCTTCCACGTCGCGCCGCTCCGACGGCTCGCCGGGAGCTCACGGCTCGGGAGACGGCTATTCGTCGTCCAGCGACGGCAACGACGTCGCGTTCGCGTAGAAGCGCACGTCCACGCGTTCGAGCCCGGTGCCCTCGAACACGATGCGGTAGCTGCCAGGCGACGGCACCCGCGCCTCGTTCAGCGGGAAGACCATCGGGATGTACCCGAAACTGTCATTGCCGCCCCCGAGGCTGAACGTGCCCTCCACATTGAAGAGTTCAGCACCGCCGACAGCGGGCTCGCATCGGGCGCGGAAAGACCGATCCGGATCCCCGCGACGCGCCTCGTTCTCGTCGTACTCGACGACCACGACGAGGGTCGCCCCGAGCATCGCCGGGTACTCCTCGCGGTTGATCGTGTTGATGAAGCCGGAGAGAACGCCGAGGGTTCCCTCACGAACGTTCGCCGCATCCGCGAGAAAGGCCGCTGCGACACGCATATGCGTCTCCTCTTCTACCTCGCGCTCACCGCGCGAAGTTGCTCAGCGCGGACCGCCCAGCGCGATCGGCGCGATGCTAGTGCTGCCCGGAGAAATCGATCGGCGACTCTCCGGTCACCGCGGAGACGACGACGAGCGCCAGTGTCGCCGCAGCCGTACCGACGAACACGACGCAGTAGAACAGTGCGACGGCGTCGAAGATCTTGTTGAACATCGTGGGCCTCTCTGGGTGGCAGCAGGTCGGATTCAGCCTACCGTGGACGGAGACGCGAGGAGACCCCCGCCCGGAGCGAATCGGCGTCGAGCGGCTCGTCTCGCGCAGCGCCGGTGCGCGTCTAGACTGAACCGGGTGACCCGATATTTTCTCCGAGACGACGATCTGAGCCCCGCCGAGCAGCGCGAAGTCCTCGAACTCGCCGCGCGACTCAAGCGAGAGCCGTTCTCGGAGCGTCCGCTGGAGGGACCGCGGTCCGTGTCCGTCTTCTTCGACAAGACGTCCACGCGCACCCGCTTCAGCTTCGCGGCGGGCATCGCCGAGCTCGGCGGATCGCCCATCATCGTGAACCCGGGTGAGGCGCAGCTCGGCGTGAAGGAATCGATCGGCGACACCGCGAAGGTGCTCTCGCGTATGGTGTCGCTCATCGTGTGGCGCACGTTCGACCACCGCGGACTGGAGGAGATGGCGGCCGACGCGAGCGTGCCGGTCATCAACTCGCTCTCCGACGACTTCCACCCGTGCCAGATCCTCGCCGATCTGCAGACCATTCAGGAGCGGAAGGGCGACCTCGCCGGTCTCACCGCGACGTACCTCGGGGATGCCGCGAACAATATGGGGCACTCCTATCTGCTCGGATTCGCGACCGCGGGCATGCATATCCGGATCGCGGGGCCGGAAGGCCACCATCCGCGTCCCGACATCGTCGCCGACGCCGAACGGATCGCCGCTCAGACAGGCGGAAGCGTGGAGATCTTCACCGACCCGGCGCGTGCCGTCTCGGGCGCTGACGCCGTGATCACCGACACGTGGGTGTCGATGGGCCAAGAAGCCGAGAAGGCCGAGCGCATCGAGACCTTCGGCCCGTATCGCGTCACCCCTGAACTCATGGCGGATGCCGCGAGCGATGCGATCTTCTTGCACTGCCTTCCCGCCTACCGGGAGTACGAGGTCGCGCCCGAAGTGATCGACGGAGGGCAGAGCGTGGTCTGGGATGAAGCGGAGAATCGCCTACACGCCCAGAAGGCACTCATGACCTGGTTGCTGGCGCAGGCGTAAGACGGAGAGAAGCAGAGATGACGAACGAACACGAGCAGTCCGCCCCGACCGAGACCGCCGGCAATCGCGCCGGTGAGAGCGGCGCCCTCTGGGGCGGGCGCTTCGCGAGCGGCCCCGCGCCGGCGCTCGCAGCCCTGTCGAAGTCGACGCAGTTCGACTGGATCCTCGCTCCCTACGACATCCGCGGTTCGAAGGCGCACGCGACTGCGCTCGCCGCAGCCGGGTATTTGAGCGAAGACGAGCTCGCCGAGATGCGAGCCGCGCTCGACGAGCTCGCAGCTCGCGTCGCGGACGGCCGCGCCGTTCCCGCCGCGGATGACGAAGACGTGCACTCCGCGCTCGAGCGACTGCTCATCGAGATCACGGGCGTGCAGCTCGGAGGCAAGCTCCGCGCCGGACGCAGCCGCAACGACCAGATCGCGACCCTGGTGCGTCTGTACCTCCTCGATCATGCCGCTGTGATCCGCGGCATGCTGCTCGACCTGCTCGACGCCATCGCAGACCAGGCGGCGGCGCACCCCGACGCGATCCTGCCCGGCCGCACCCATCTGCAGCACGCTCAGCCAGTGCTGCTGGCCCACCAGCTCGCGGCGCACGCCTGGCCGATCGTCCGCAACCTGGAGCGTCTCCGCGACTGGGCGTCCCGCGCCAGCGCCTCGCCCTACGGCGGCGGCGCCCTCGCCGGCTCCTCGCTCGGCCTCGACCCCCGGCTCGTCGCGACCGAACTCGGACTCGGCGATCCGCTCGAGAACTCGATCGACGGCACCGCGGCTCGCGACGTGGTCGCCGAGTTCGCCTTCATCACCGCGCAGATCGGCATCGACCTCTCCAGGCTCTCCGAAGAGATCATCCTCTGGAACACCAAGGAGTTCGGCTTCGTTCGCCTGCACGACGGCTATTCGACCGGCTCCAGCATCATGCCGCAGAAGAAGAACCCCGACATCGCCGAGCTGGCTCGCGGAAAGTCCGGGCGTCTGATCGGCAACCTGACCGGCCTCCTCGCGACGCTGAAGGGGCTGCCGCTCGCGTACAACCGCGATCTGCAGGAGGACAAAGAACCGGTCTTCGACTCGATCGGCCAGCTCGAGGTACTGCTCCCCGCGTTCACCGGCATGGTGGCGACGCTCACGTTCGACACGAAGCGGATGGCCGAGCTCGCCCCGCAGGGGTTCTCATTGGCCACCGACGTCGCCGAGTGGCTTGTGAAGCAAGGCGTGATCTTCCGCGACGCGCACGAGATCTCCGGTGAACTCGTGCGTCACTGCGAGGAGCGGGGCATCGAGCTCCACGAACCGAGCGATGCCGAACTCGCGTCGATCTCGGCGCACCTCACTCCGGCAGTGCGGGAGGTGCTCACCATCGAGGGCTCTGTGAACTCGCGCGTGGGGGCCGGCGGCACCGCTCGCGTTCGCGTCGACGAGCAGCTCGCCCGGCTCGCCGAGCAGATTGCTGAGTTCCGGGCCTGAGTCTCCGGTGAGTGCGAGAGCGCCGCGCAACCCGCTAGCGGTCGTCGGTCTCTCGGTCGCATTCTTCGGCGTGCTCGCGGTCGTGATGGCCGCCGTGGCGATCTCGAGCGACGATCCAACGGGGTGGGGGTTCGCCGCGGTGAGCGCGGGCTTCGCGATCATGGGCGGCGCGGTCTTCACAATGGGTCCCGCCGATGCGCGAGGCAAGCGCTCCCCGGGCCCGGCGGGTTGGGTGCTGCTCCTCGTCGGGGCCGCCGTCATGTCGCTGGGGCCCGTGGCGCTGCACGCCGCCGGAACCGGCTGGGGCGAAGCGCTCGGCAGCGGCCGCAGGTCGGGATCCCTGTGGGTTCTGGCGATCCTGATCTGGGGCGGTGCGCTCGCGATTGTCGCAGCCGCTGTGCGCAGCGCAGTCCGCGCTGTGTACAGCAGGCGCGGTCGAGGCCGCCGTCACGAGTGATTCCCGCGCGCTCTCCCCGGGAGGAACAACGGCTCCGGTGAGGCGAATGAGCATGTTCAGCCCTCACGGACGTCGGATCTCTCACGGACGCGCGCTCCACGAAGACCGGGACGCGCGGTCCATGAGCGTCAGGCGGTACGATGACAGGCGTGTCTGAACTGAACGATCGCACCGAGATACTGGCCGCCCAGCGCAACGACGACAGCTTCGCCACCCTGTGGGAAGAGCTGGAGTGGCGCGGGCTGATCCATGTGTCGACCGACGCGGAAGCACTGTCGACGCTGCTCGAGGGCGAACCGTTCGCGTATTACTGCGGATTCGACCCGACGGCATCCAGCCTGCACCTCGGGCATCTCGTGCAGCTGCTGCTCATGCGCCGCCTGCAGCTGCGCGGGCACCGGCCGTTGGGTCTGGTCGGCGGGTCGACGGGGCTCATCGGCGATCCGCGCCCCACTGCGGAGCGGGTGCTCAATTCGCGTGAGACCGTCGCCGAGTGGGTCGACTCGCTCGGCCAGCAGGTCTCCCGATACCTGAGCTTCGAAGGCGAGAACGCCGCCAGGCTCGTCAACAACCTCGACTGGACTGCGCCGCTCTCGGCGATCGATTTCCTCCGCGAGATCGGCAAGCACTTCCGTGTCGGCACGATGATCAAGAAGGACATCGTCGCGAAGCGGCTGAACTCCGACGAGGGCATCAGCTACACCGAGTTCAGCTACCAGATCCTGCAGGGCCTCGACTTCCTCGAACTGTACCGGCAGTACGACTGCAAGCTGCAGTCGGGCGGCAGCGATCAGTGGGGCAACCTGACGAGCGGCACGGAACTCATCCGCAAGGTCGAGGGCGCCTCGGCGCACGCCATCGGAACGCCGCTGATCACCAACGCCGACGGCACGAAGTTCGGCAAGAGCGAGGGCAACGCGATCTGGTTGAACCCGGAGATGTGCTCGCCCTACACCTTCTACCAGTTCTGGTTGAACCAGGCCGACGCCGACGTCGTCGATCGTCTCAAGGTCTTCACCTTCCTGTCGCGCGACGAGATCGAAGACTACGCGCGCCAGGTCGAAACCGAGCCCTTCAAGCGCGCCGCCCAGAAGCGTCTCGCGCTCGAAGTGACGACGCTCGTGCACGGGGCTGCGGCGGTGCAGGGTGCGATCGACGCATCCGAGGCGCTGTTCGGCCGCGGAGACCTCACCGCGCTCGACGAGTCATCGTTGCGCGGCGCCGTCTCCGAGCTGTCCCAGGCGACCGGATCGATCGGCACGCCGGTCGCGCAACTCCTCGTCGACACGGAACTCGTGAAGAGCCTCGGCGAGGCTCGACGCGCGATCTCGCAGGGCGGAGTGTACGTGAACAACGCTGCGGTGGAGTCCGAGGATCGCGTGCTCGAGAGCGACGATCTGCTGCACGGCGCGATCGCGGTCCTGCGCCGAGGCAAGAAGACGCTCGCCGGCGTCGTGGTGAAGTAGGGTTCCGATGCGCATCGCTCTGCTGCAGGCGTCCGCGACGCCCCTCGACCCCGAGGCCAACCTCGCCGCCATTCGCACGGCCGCGACCGACGCCCGGAGGGCCGGTGCCGAGCTGCTGCTCACACCTGAGCTCTTCGTGACGGGGTACGCGCCTGCCGAGCTCGCCGAATGGCTGAGCGCCGAACGCGTCGAAAATATCCCGAGCGCACTCGCTTCCATCGCGCGCGAGACCGGGGTCGCGATCGCCGCCGGGTTCCCGCTCGCCCGCGAGGACGGCACGTTCGCCATCGCCGCGGGCCTCTGGGACGCCGCCGGCGACGACGTGCTGCGCTACGAGAAGGTGCACCTGTGGGGCGCCGACGAACGATTGGCCTTCACCCCGGCTGCCGATCCTCCCCGCATCGCCGACTGGAACGGGCGGCGCGTCGCCTTCCAGATCTGCTACGACATCGAGTTCCCCGAGCCCGCCCGTTTCGCGGCGGCGAACGGCGCCGATCTGCTCTTGGTGCCAACGGCGATCGACGGCGACTCGGCGTACGTGCCCGAGCTGCTCGTGCGCGCTCGCGCCGCCGAGAACCGCATCGTCGTCGCCTACGCCGATCACGCCGGAGGGATCTTCGCGGGCCTGAGCGTGGTCGCCGGATTCGAGGGCGCGGTGCTCGGAGCGTCCGGCGCCGATCCCGAACTGCTCATCGTGGATGTGCCGGATCCCGAGGCCTCCGACCCGGGTCGGCCGTCGGTGGGTGCTGGCGCGCTGTATCTGCAGGATCGTCGGCCAGAGGTGTACGCGGGCTGGCGCTGAGCCGATCGCCCTCGCCGTACTGCTCCTTCACGATCCTGAGGTTCGCCCACGTTTCGATGCGCTCGACCTCGGGGAGTGTGCGCAACCGGTCGGCCTGATCGAGGAGCTCCTCGTAGCTGTCGGCGGAGAGCGTCACGATGAGGTCGTAGTCTCCGATGGTGGTCGCGATGAACTCGGGGTCGAGGGAACGCACACTCGAGAGTGCGGCCGAGATCCTGCCCCGGATCTTCACACCGACTCCGATGGACGGGGTCTCCACGCGATCGGCGGCCCCGGCTCCATCGGGCGACGCGAGCGCGCCGCGCACCGGAATGCCGACGACCTTCACCGCTCCGTCGCGCGTCAGACGCTCGAAGCGGAGACGCGCACCGCTGGGGGAGATGCCCGCCGCCTCTCCGAGCTCGCGGAACGAAGCGCGACCGTTGCGCTGCAGGTGACTCACGAGCGCACGGTCGGCCTCGTCGACGACGAACGACGTTCGTCCGGTGCGGAGCGGGGAGTACCGGTTGACCTCGATGCTCTCGTACAGATGCGTGCGCACCTCCTGCACCCCGGGCAGCTCTCGCACCCGGTCGACGGTGGAGCGCAGGTGCGGGTCCGCGCCGACGCGCACTTCGACGTCGATCGAGTAGTGGCCGCTGATGTCGGCGACGAAGGTCGACTCTGGCATCGCCGCGAGGGCCGATCTGACCGGAGCGATGGGCCCGGAAACGGAGAGCTGCAGGTAGGCGAAGCGCTCGAGCCCCAGCAGATCGGGGCTGATCGACACGGTCAACCGCAGCTCGCCGCGCGTGATCGCGCTCTGCACGATCTGGGTCACCTGCCGGCGACTCACACCGAGCTCAGCTGCGATCCGCGAATAGCTCGCGCGTCCGTTCTCTCGCAGACCGCGGAGCACGCGCCGGCGCAGTTCAGCAGATTCGACCGGATGCTCCATCGCTGACTCCCTAGCCGCCTCGATCGGGCTGCGCAGATGCGCAGCCCAGAGGCGCCATTCTACGGGTCTCGCGCACATTCTGTCCGTTCTCCGGCCGTTTGCGCATCGGTGCGACCGGACGACGAACGAAATGCCCCGAAGTCACCTAGGCTGGCTCCGTTCTCCGCGTGAGCGGAAGCGGGATCACACGGATACACAAGGAGGTCTGTCCCATGAACACGGATACTCGGCTCGCTGAAGAGCTCGAGCGTCGACTGACGCACATCGAAACGGTCGAGGCGGACGACCCGGTGCACGCCAGGCTCGGCGGCGGCAGCCTCGCGCTCTTCCTGAGCGTCGTCGGCGTCATCGCACTCGCCTCGTGGATCGCGGGTGTGCTGTGAGCGGGGCCGCAGACGAGCGTCCCAGCGCAACAGCCTCCGAGCTCACCGAGACGCAGGCGCTGCGCGTCGAAGCGGCCGTCGCCGAGGAGGCGACCTTCGGATCGCTACCGCTGACGAAGAGCGAACGCACCTGGCGCGCCACCGACTTCAGCTGGGTGACGCTCAGCCTGGCCATCGCAACGTGGGCGTTTCTCACGGGCGGTTCGACGGTGCTGCTCGTCGGATTCGGCGACGGCATCGCGGCGATGCTCCTCGGCAATACGCTCGGACTCGCCATCATGGTGCTCGGCAGCGTGCTGCTCAGCCAGCGTCTCGGCGTGGAGCAGTATCGCGCACTGAAGTCGGTCTTCGGCGCCGTCGGCGTCGCCATCGTCGTGTTCACGGTCGTGCTCGTCACCGAGATGGGGTGGAGTTCGCTGCTCGGCATCATGTTCGGCCGCGCGTTCACCGAGATCTCGAACCAGGCGTTCGGCACGGAGTTCAACGTCGAAGGTCCCGTCGTCACGATCTTCGCGCTCGCGGCCATCCTGGGCGGCTGGTTCTTGCTCTCACGCGGCCCGGTCGCCATCAGCAAGCTCAACCGCTTCGTCGCACCCGGCCTCCTTATCATCGTGGCACTCATGATGGTGCTCCTCATGTCGCAGCACTCCTGGGCCGACCTGTTCGCGGCCGAGCCGTTGGCCCCGTTCGAGGACGAAACCCTGAACTTCGCCATGGCCGTTGAATTCAATCTCGGCGCGGGACTGTCGTGGTGGCCCGTGATGGGCACGCTCGCCCGACTGACGCGCGGCCCGAAGGCGGCGCTGTGGCCCGCGTACGGAGGGATCTTCCTCGGGACAGTGGTCGCTCAGCTGGTCGGCATGGCCGCAGCGCTCATGCTCGGGGCCGCAGACCCGACCGCCTGGATGGTGCCGCTCGGCGGCCCCGTGCTCGGCATCCTCACGCTGCTGTTCGTCGGGTTCGCGAACGTCACCAGCATGGCGTCGATCGCGTATTCGACCGTCCTCGCGATCAAGCAGTCGAGCGGACGGGCGCTCTCCCGACTCCGATGGCCGGCGCTGTGCGCCGTCTTCCTGTTCTTCCCGGCGGTGCTCGCACTGTTCCCGAGCTTCATGTACGGGCAGTTCATGACGTTCGTCGTGATATCGGGAGCGTTCATCGCCGCGATCTGCGGGGTGATCATCGCCGACTACCTGATCCTCCGCCGTCAGAACGTTCCCGTGCGGGCGCTCTACGCGACCGGGGTCGAAGATCCGCTGCGCTTCACCGGCGGTGTGAACCTCGCCGCGATGATCGCAGTCGCGACCGCTTCGATCTTCTACCTCTGGGTGTACAACCCCATCACCCTCGAGACGCTGCCGATCTTCCGATACGCGACGGCGACCGTGCCGACCATCGGCATCGCGATCGCGGTCTACCTCCTCCTCAACTGGCTGCTCTACGTGCGCCGCGGCCGCGGCGCGTACGGCCAGACCGATCCGTTCGCGGCCGCCGGAAGGAAGTAACGATGACTGAGCCGAAGCAGGTGCGCGCCGCCGTCTACCGCGGCACCGAGGGTGACCGGCTGTCGGTCGAGACGATGACCCTGGCGGGCCCCGAGCACGGCGAGGTGCGCGTCACGGTGCGCGCGGCCGGCGTCTGCGGATCCGATCGGCACGTGCTCGACGGTGAATGGCAGGTGCCGCTGCCGGCAGTCATGGGGCACGAGGCCGCCGGAGTCGTGGAAGCCGTGGGCGCCGGAGTGCGCGGGCTCGAGATCGGAGACCACGTGGTCATCGCGTGGCACCAGGCCTGCCAGCGGTGCGGGGAATGCGCGGGGGGCAAGCCCTGGGCGTGCACGCGGGCCAAATCGAACGACTCGCTGCTGCCCGACGGCACGACCCGGTGGAGCGACGGAGCCGACGGCGCCGCGGCCTACCCGTACCTGGCGACCGGTGCCATGGCTGAGGCGATCGTCGTGCCGGAGTTCGCGGCGATCAAGATCGACGAGCGCGTGCCGTTCGACGTGGCCAGCCTGATCGGATGCTCGGTCGGCACCGGCTACGGCGCAGTGGCCAACAACGCCCGCGTGGTCGCGGGTGAGTCCGCGGTGGTCGTGGGCGCCGGCGGCGTGGGGCTGTCCATCATCTCGGCGCTGCGTCTCGCGGGAGCCAACCCGATCGTGGCGGTCGACGTGTCGGAGGCAAAGCTCGCCGAGGCCACGCGAGCCGGGGCGACACGCACCGTGCTGAGCGGCGACGATCTCGTAGAGCAGGTGCGCGAAGCCACAGGTGGCGGGGCCGACGTGGCCTTCGAGGCGATCGGCCGCGTGCAGACGATGCAGCAGCTGCCGGAACTGATCCGGCCCGGCGGCCGTGCCGTATTCGTCGGCCTGCCGCCGGAAGGGCAGAGCGTCGAGATCGACGGTCTGCTGCTCGCGTATGAGGGGAAGACGATCATCGGCTCGAACTACGGCGGACTCGTTCCCGCGCGCGACTTCCCGCGCGTGGCCGGAGCCTACCTCTCCGGTGCGCTGCCGCTCGACGACCTCATCAGCGCGCGCGTCGGACTCGACGAGGTCAACGAAGCCTTCGACGCCATGCGGCGCGGGGAGCGCACGCGCAGCGTGATCCTCTTCGGGGAGTAGCCGGGCCGGGCGACTCGCCGCCGCGACTGCTCGCTTCGCCCCTGCTCGCTGCGACTGCTCGCTGCGACTGCTCGCTGCGACTGCTCGACTGCTCGAAAGCGCGATTCGGCACCGTTCCCCACTTGGGAAGGTGCTGAATCGCGCTTTCGGCGCGGGGAGCGGGCCGCGGGAGCGCGGGGCGCGGGGGCGCGGGGACGCGGGCCGCGGGAGCGCGGGCCGCGGTGCAGCCGCCGTGGATCCGTCGCCGAGGATCCGCCGCCGAGAATCCGCCGGATCCCGCCCGAACGGATCAGGCGGAGCCGCTCCAGGCGGCCGGGACGAGTACCCATACGGCCTCGGCGCCAGCGGATCCGGCGCACCAGGTGTGCGGCGCGCGACCGGGAAAGGTCAGCGTGTCCCCGGCCTGCAGCGCGACCTGGCGATCGGCGAACGTGATCTCGAGGTCGCCCGAGATGACGTGCAGCGACTCGAGGCTGCAGTTGACGGTGTAGAGCTGGTCGCCCCCGCTCGCCTCGGGCGCGAGGGTGGATCGCAGCACCTGGACGCGGTCCTCCGAGCGCGGCGTGACGAGGCGCTCGTCGGCACCGGTGCCGCCCATGTTGATGGCGGGTGCGGTGTCGAGCGGAATGAGCTGCAGCGCGGGCTCTTCGAAGAGGTTGCCGATCGGCATCGAGAGCGCTTGGCAGAGCTGCACGAGGGTTGGCACACTCGGCATGGTGTCGTCGCGCTCGACGCGGCTGATGAACCCCTTGGTGAGACCGGTGGCCCGCGCGAGCTGTTCGAGTGTGAGGCCCTGGGCGAGACGGGACGATCGGAGCTTGGCGCCGATGCGAATCGCCTCGACCGCTGCGGTCGGGTGGATCGGTCGCATGCGGTGCCGCCTTCCCGTTGACCTCTCTGCGAACTCCAGCCTATAGTGAATGCGAGTTCACCCATAGAACTCACTTGTTTACTTATACGCAACTTTGGAAGGACGAGTCGCATCGTGACCTCTCACACGCCTCAGGGCCCCGTCGACGCGAGCCAGACCCCCCGGTACGCAGGCATCGCCACGTTCGCGAAGCTGCCCCGCATCGAAGACGTTCCGTCCGCCGACATCGCCGTCGTGGGCGTGCCCTTCGACTCGGGCGTGAGCTTCCGCCCGGGCGCGCGTTTCGGCCCGTCGCACGTGCGCGAAGCGTCGCGCCTGCTCCGTCCGTACAACCCTGCGCAAGACGTCTCGCCGTTCAACGTCAAGCAGGTGGTCGACGCCGGTGACATCGTGGCGAACCCGTTCAGCCTCGATGAGGCCGTGCGTCAGGTCGAAGAGGCGGCGACCGAGCTCGGCGAGCGCGTGGACAAGATCGTCACCATCGGCGGCGACCACACCATCGCACTGCCCCTGCTGCGCGCGATCAACAAGAAGCACGGCCCCGTCGCCGTGCTGCACTTCGATGCGCATCTCGACACCTGGGATACCTATTTCGGCGCTCCCACCACGCACGGCACCCCCTTCCGCCGGGCGTCCGAGGAGGGTCTCATCGACCTCACCGCCTCCATGCACGGCGGCACCCGCGGGCCGCTCTACGGCAAGAGCGACCTCGAAGACGACGTGAAGCTCGGCTTCCAGATCGTCACCAGCGAGTTCGTCGAAGAGCACGGCATTCCCGCGACGCTCGATAAGATTCGCGAGCGCGTCGGCGACAAGCCGCTCTACATCTCCATCGACATCGACGTGCTGGATCCGGCTCACGCCCCGGGCACCGGCACGCCCGAGGCCGGCGGACTCACCAGCCGCGAGATGCTCCGTCTCATCCGCGGGCTCGCCGACCTCCACATCGTCGGTGCCGACGTCGTCGAGGTCGCCCCGGCATACGACCACGCGCAGATCACCGCGGTGGCCGCGAGCCACGTCGTCTACGAACTCGTGAGCGCCATGGCAGCGCGCGGCTGATCCCGCATCCGCTCCCCAGCAGGCGGGGCCCGTCGCCGTGACGCGCCCCGCCTGCTCCACCCAGTCAGACACGCCAATGGAGGCACCCATGCACACCCCGGACCAGGCAGCGGTCATCGCCGCGGCCGACGCCATCATCGAGGCGTTCGCCGCGACCGATACTGAGGCGTACTTCGCCGGCTTCGCGGCCGACGCGAGCTTCATCTTCCATCCCGAGGCCGCGCGGCTCGACTCGCGTGCCGAGTACGAAGCGCTCTGGGGCGGCTGGGTCGCCTCCGGGTGGCGCGTCACCTCGTGCACCTCCACCGACCGGCTGGTGCAGACGTTCCCCGGCGGTGCCGTGTTCAGCCACACCGTCGCGACCAGCATCGACTCCGATGAGGGCCCCGATTCGTACGTCGAGCGCGAGAGCATCATCTTCCGCGCCGACGGCGCTCAGCCCGACGGGCTCATCGCGATCCACGAACATCTCTCCACGGTGCCGTCTGCCATCGCAGCGGGAACGCCCGAGTCCGCTGCAGCCGCCGCGATCGATACGGCGCTCTGATCATGACCAGTCCCGAGACCATGGCCGTCACCCTCGACGGCCAGCATGAGTCCGCCGGCCCGGTGCGCGGCACCCAGTCCTTGCTGCACATCGGCATGATCTGGCTGGCCGCGAACCTCGTGGTCACCACCCTCCTGACCGGTACGCTCTTCACGCCATCCGTGTCGTTCGGCACCGCGAGCGCCATGATCGTGGTCGGCACGCTCATCGGCGTCGTCGTGCTCGTGCTCATCGGCAACATGGGGACCCGCACCGGGCTTCCGACGATGGCGCTGACACGCGGATCCTTCGGCATTCGCGGGAGCATCCTCCCCGCGGTCGCGAATCTCATCATCCTGATGGGCTGGAGCTGGGTGCAGGCGATGCTCGCCGGTGTGACGGTGAACTACCTCGTGCACGAGGCGACCGGCTTCTCGAACCCGATGCTCTTCTCCGCACTCTGCCAGGCGATCGTCGTCGTGCTGGCGATCTTCGGGCATACGGGCATTTCGCGCGTCGAGCCCTGGCTCGCCCTCGCGATCCTCATCGTGATGGGCTTCGTATTCACTGCAGCTTTCAGCGCTTTCAGCCCGGGCGAATTCGCGGCGCTGCCCGTGGACGCGTCTCTCGGCGGCACTCCGTTCATCACGCTCGACATGGTCATCGCGACGGCGATCTCGTGGACCGTGCTCTCGGCCGACATGAATCGGCATGCGAAGAGCAGCACTGCGGGCATCGTCGGCTCGGGGATCGGATACACGCTGTCGACGACCATCGCCATGTTCCTGGGGCTCGTCGCCTTCAGCACCGTGCTCCTGCGCGGCGACGAAGCGACGCCGTTCGACCCGTCGGTGATCGTCGCGGAATTCGGCTGGCCGCTCGGCATCGCCATCTTCCTCTCCGTCATGGCCACCAACACGATGGTGGTCTTCGGAATGGTGACCTCGGTGGTGAACGCGCAGTCCAGATGGCACCTCCGCTTCCTCCCGACGGCCATCGTGCTCGGCATCGTCTCGATCATCGGCTCGACATTCCTCGGCCTGCTGAACCAGTTCACCGACTTCCTCTTCATCATCAGCGCCTTCTTCGTGCCGGTATTCGCGATCATGATCGCGGACTACTACCTGTTGAAGCGGCGGGGCTACTCCCGCCAGATCCTGCATGAGCGCCCCGAGAGCCGCTACTGGTACCGCGGCGGCGTCAATTGGATCGCTGTGATCGTGTGGGTGATCGGAGCCGTGCTCTCCTACGTGCTGGCGTACGTCGCCCCGAGCCCCATCGGCGCGAACATTCCCGCATTCGTCATCAGCTTCGGCCTCTATCTCGGTCTGATGCTCGGGATCGGCCGTCGCGCCGGCCTCGGCCTCATCGATCCGCGCGATTCCCAGCCGACCGGGCACCTGCTCGACGGCGCCGACGAGACCGCAGCGCTCCGGCTCGGAGACTGACATGGCCGTCGTCGACCTGAGCCACCCGGTCAGCACCGGCATGCCCGTGTACCCCGGTGACCCCGAGGTGAGGATCGCGCCGGCGCTCACGGTCGGCGCTGACGGGGTGGCGGTGGCGCGACTCGACATGGGGTCGCACACCGGCACGCATCTCGATGCACCCGCGCACTCCGTCGTGGGCGGCCGTACGGTCGACGAGATCCCGCTCGAACTGGTGACGGGCCCCGCGCGGGTGCTGCGTGTGGGCCCGTCGCCGGCAGCCGCGGGGGAGTCGATCACGGCGGATCGCCTCGCCGAGCCGCTTCCGGATCACCTGCCGCCGATCGTGTGCATCGCCACCGGGTGGGACGTGCACTTCGGGGGAGAGGCAGCGGGCGCCCACCCGTCGGTGTCGCTGGATCTCGCGCGGACGCTCTGGGCGCGCGGCGCGCGCGTGCTCGGTGTCGACTGCTTCAGCCCCGATCCGACTGACGCAGCGTCGCTCGAGGCCGGTATGCCGGTGCACGAGTTCTGGCTGGGGAATGACGGCGTCATCGTCGAGAACCTCGCGCGTCTGACG
Organism: Leucobacter alluvii; assembly: GCF_039530485.1. Taxonomy (NCBI): domain Bacteria; kingdom Bacillati; phylum Actinomycetota; class Actinomycetes; order Micrococcales; family Microbacteriaceae; genus Leucobacter; species Leucobacter alluvii. Next base: position 202,508 of record NZ_BAAAOP010000006.1, read on the forward strand.
TCGCTGCCCGAGGTCGTCGAGATGTCGCTCATCCCGCTGCGGATCGCCGCGGGCGACGGTTCTCCCATCCGCGCCCTCGCCTTCGTGGAGTGAGAACGCGCGAGCCGGGCGACCGGCCGGCCGCGACGCGCCCGGAAAACGGGCATTCCGACGGGTTTGGCGAGCTTTTGCCCCATTCCAGCCCGGTGTCGGTTGGGGTGTCGGTGGGGTGTCGTGTGGGTGAATTGGCGGATTCATGCGGGGACACGCCCGGGAT
>NZ_BAAAOP010000007.1:0-201491 GCF_039530485.1 Leucobacter alluvii
ATCATGAACACGCCAGCCGCACTGGCTGCGTGACTAGAACCTGTCACCTATCCGTGCAGCAGACCCTTGAATCCGGCTACTCCGCTGTCCTTGCTGAGGAGTTCTCGGCAGACTGCGAAGACGCAGGACAAACTGCATATGACATTCTCATGCTCGCCGGTGACAGTGAAGCGAATCTCAGCGTTCAAAGCGGCCGTGCAACGGCAACCATCACTGATTACCCCGTTGCTGTCGAGCGCGCATCCGATCCGGAATCGGAGATGGAAGCGATCCGTATCGAAGGCAATGAGAGCATCTGGGGCATTGGCATCGATAAGGCGGACGAAGAGTTGGTAGACAGCGTCCAGCAGGCGCTGCAGTCGCTCATGGACGACGGCACGTACGGGGAGATCCTCGATGCTTGGGGCCTTCAAGAAATGGCGATTACCGAGGCAACGATCAACGGCGGCGAATAACAGCGGCCCACGGAGGAACACGCGTATGAGTACGAAGGTGCAGACTCGTTCCGCTCCCATCGAACACGTCAACGGGGTGAGAGTTCCCATTGCGCGTCCGCTGCATATTCAGCGGTGGATCACAGGCGCGATCGCCCTATTGGTCGTGTTGTGGGCAGCCTCGATCGTGATCTTGAATGAACGTATCCATTGGGATCGGATCTGGGAGTATCTCTTCTCACCCCGCATCCTTGAAGGTGTCGTGGTCACGATCTGGGTGAGCATCGCCGCTACAGTCGTAGGCCTTGTTCTCGGGGTGATCCTCGCCATCATGAAGCTGTCTCAGAACCCCGTGTTGCGCTGGATCGCGGAAGGTTACATCTGGTTCTTCCGAGGAACGCCCGTGCTGGTACAGCTCATCTTCTGGTTCAATCTCGCATTCCTCCTTCCGTATCTGACGTTGAAAGTTCCATTCACAAATATCGGCGTTCAGTGGGACACGAACAGCGTAATCAGTGGATCTGTAGCAGCATTGCTCGGTCTCGGCCTCAATCTGGCCGCCTACTTCGCCGAGACGGTGCGTGCAGGAATCCAGGCCGTCGACCGAGGTCAGACGGAAGCCGCACTCGCTGGCGGCATGACTCGTTTCCAACTGATGCGGTTGATCGTGCTGCCGCAAGCACTCAGAATCATCATTCCGCCCACCGGAAATGAGTTCATCTCCATGCTCAAAACCACATCGTTGATCGTGGTTGTCGCAGGCAACGACCTCATGACGCGGGCCAGCCAGATATATAAGCAGAACAACCTCATTATCGAGCTCCTCATCGTGGCGAGCCTCTGGTACATGCTGATGACAGCCATCGCCACCTACCTGCAAACACTGCTTGAGAAGCGTTTCGGACAAGACCGTGTGCGTCTCATCCGTGGAGAAACATTCGCCCAACAGTTTGTCCGAGTTGCGACTGGTGCCATCAGTTTGCCGGGACGGAGACGGATTACAGAGAAGGAGGGGCGGGCATGAGTGAACTGCTCGTCGAAGCCATCGGAGTCGAAAAGTCATTCGGATCGAACCATGTGCTCACTGGAGTAAACTTCACGGTGTGCCGCGGTGAGGTGAGCTGCATTATCGGACCCTCAGGTTCAGGCAAATCAACATTCCTCCGCACGATTAACGGGCTTGAAACGGCTGACGGTGGGAGCCTTGTCGTCGACGGGGAACAGGTGGGGTACCGGTTACAGGGCGACCGATACCACGCATGGAACGACCGAGAATGGGCGCAATTCCGTTCGGGTATCGGCATGGTTTTCCAGCGATTCAACCTCTACGGCCATATGGACGCGATAGAGAATGTTGCTGCCAGCCTGATCCATGTGAAACGAATGTCTCGCACGAAAGCGCATGAGCGCGCGCAGGAAGAACTTGACCGAGTTGGACTTGGCGAGCACATGTATAAGAAGCCGCACCAGCTTTCGGGCGGGCAACAACAGCGCGTAGCGATCGCTCGTGCACTGGCCATGGATCCGAAGCTCATGCTGTTTGATGAGCCGACGAGTGCACTCGATCCCGAGCTCGTCGACGAGGTGCTCGAGACGATGCGTTCCCTCGCTCAAGGGGGTATGACGATGATCGTTGTGACCCATGAGATTGGTTTCGCTCGTGAAGTGGGAGACACGCTGTCATTCTTTGATCGAGGGACGGTACTTGAACAAGGCACACCCGACGCGGTGATCTCGGACCCCAACTCCGTGCGCACGCGCGCCTTCCTCGAACGAGTCCGATGAGCGCTACAACACGGCCACGAGCAGCCGACTTGGGCATCTCCTCCGGCGCCTTTTCTCGGGGGCCACTGAATGCCATTACCGACGTCCCAGGCGTACTAGTCGGACATGCCACGGTGCGAAACGAAAGACTGAGCACGGGCGTGACCGCAATTGTTCCGAAGGTGCTTTGTGCAGAACGACCCGCGATCCCTGCAGGGCTTTCGGTGGGTAATGGGTACGGAAAATTGGTCGGCGCGACGCAGCTTCGAGAGCTGGGATCAATCGAGACCCCGGTGTTACTCACGAGCACATTGTCTGCATTTCGTGTCGCAGATGCCCTGGTCGCGTACATGTTGGAGCAACCCGGCCACGAACAAACGACCACCCTCAACCCGGTGGTGGGGGAGACAAACGATGGCTTCCTGTCCGACATTCGGAGCCGGCCGGTCGGTGAAGATCTCGTTCGTGAGGCGCTCGCGACGGCGGCGGGCGGTCACATCGCTGAGGGAGGCGTTGGAGCCGGAACCGGCACCGTCGCCCTCGGATACAAAGGAGGCATTGGAACTGCGTCTCGAATCTTTACGATCGACACCGCAGAGTTCACAATCGGCGCGCTCGTACAAAGCAATTACACGGGAACCTTGCAACTGGCCGGCGTCCCGTTCCCTGCAGCAGAAATCCTTGGTGAGCAGCCAGCAGAGACCATCGGCAATTCGTGCATGATTGTCGTGGCGACGGACGCCCCCTTAGACGCGCGTCAGCTGAACCGCATCGCCAATCGAGCCGTCTTCGCGATGCGGGGGACGGGCGCTGACTACGCACAAGGGAGCGGCGACTACGCAATCTCTTTCTCCGTCGTCACAGGAACTCCACCCGCCGATCAGTACCTCTCACCCGCGTTTCTTGCCACTATGGAAGCCGTGGAGGAGGCTCTCATCAATTCCATTCTGCGCGCTGAGACCCGCACAGGTTTTGAGGGACGCACTGCACGCGCGATACCAATTGAACGAGTCCGAGTAGGTCTCCAGCGTGCGGGAGTGAGTCTCCACAATCAGCCACCCCAGAACGCGACCCAGAACGAGGGTGCTATCGGAGCACGCTAAAGCCGACGCTCACCGCTGGGCACACTGTCACGAAAGCTGTCCGGGTGGAGCTGCAGCGTGCGGGAGTGACTATTCCGCGGCGATTACGAGCTCGGTTTCCATCTGGGCTTTACGCACGATCGAGAACTCTGGGACGGTGTCTGCGGAGTCGCCGATCATCGAGACGCCATACACTCCGGGCACTGGCAGCGAGTTGTAGGCGAACGGGTTGCTCGCGTAGTACGCGCCGGTGTCGAGTAGAGCCACGATGTCTCCCGGGGTAAGCGGTGGCAGCTCACGACCGCGTGCGACCAGGTCGCCGGCAAAGCAGCATGGACCGGCAACGTCCTGCACCACGGTGTGTCCCATGCTCTTCGCATGACCGCTGTGTGTGAATCCTTCGATACGTAGCGGCCATGCCTCAGGCATGAACACCGTACGTGTGGCAATCTGCGCACCGGCATGCGTGATGGCAACATCTCGTCCACCGACCTGCTTGGTGTACTCGACGTATGCAGCGATAAAGCCGTGCTTCGCAAGGATGCTTCGTCCAAACTCAGTGACGAGCGCATAATCACCAGAGAACAGACGGGGGGCTCCCTCGCCGAGGACTGCAACGTACTCATCGAACGCCGAGGTGGGGGTATCGGTCTCGAAGTCAACCGGGAGCCCCCCGCCGATGTCGAGGGTCCGGATCTGCGCAAATCCTGCCCGTATGTTTACCTCGTCGGCAAACCTCACGAGTTGGTTCACGCCGCGCGCGATGAGCGGCAAGGGGCAGCCTTGCGAACCGACGTGCGTGTGCGCCCTTCTCAACCATGGATTCGCAATGTAGGTCTCGATGAGTTTCTCACGCATACCGGGGTCTTCAAGAGGTATACCAAATTTTGAGTGCACGCCCGCGGTGCTCATCGCGGCGATATCGCCTGCACCAACCTGCGGATTCAGTCGGATACCGATCTCCGAGGTCGAGGGTGCCTCGCTCAGGATCTGCTGCACTCGCTCGAGCTCTTGAAAGTTGTCGATGTTCAGCGAAACGCCGAGCGCGAGCGCACGGCGAAGTTCCTGCCACGACTTCGCAGGTGAGTCAAAAACGATGCGTTCAGGCGCAAACCCGGCCTCGAGCGCTGCCGCGAGTTCGCCGTTGCTCGCAACTTCGGCACCCATTCCGAACTCTCGAAGCTTTGTGAGTACTGGCACGAGCGAGTTCGCTTTTACCGCGAATGCATGCAGCGTCGAAATGTGTGCCGGAAATGCGTGCATGAGGTGCTGAACGTTCAAGTTCAACCGCCCCCAATCGACGAAGGCGGCGAGTGGAGCGTGTTCGGGATGGAGTAGTCCGTCGTCGATTGCTGCCCGCAGAATGCGTGACCTTCGCCCGGTATCACTCGTAGTTTTCACTGATGCGCTTTCGTCTCGATATTCGCGAGGGCTTGGTGTCACCATGGCCCGATTCCCTTGAAAGGTTAAGATTCTTGGGAACCCGGCAAATCCCCCCACCAGGATGACTTCTCCCTCGAATTCATACCGAGAGGATGAGAACCTGCCACGCACGAGACCATATGGTGAAACGTGTCCTGGCAGAGCTGCATCGGACAGGCACCCGCACGCGTGGTCACATCACAACGGACACAGTGAGCTGCAGTGCGCGTGGGGTCTATCTATTGACGAAGAAAGAAATGACATGACTAGCGCTTCCGTAACGGGCACAGCTGCCCAGACAGCGAAAACCAAGCCGCACGGCACAACCATCACGTTCTGGCAGGGCGTCGCGATCATTTTCGGTGCGAACATCGGCGCCGGCATTCTCGCTCTTCCCTATGGCGCGAGAACAGGCGGCTTTCCCGCGCTACTCATCGCACTCGCTATCGCTGGCGTACTCACGACGGCATCAATGCTGTACATCGCAGAGGTCGCGCTGCGCACGAAGGAGCCATTGCAGCTCGCCGGTTTGGCGAGGAAGTACCTCGGCAACACCGGATCATGGCTCGTCTTCGCCGGTGTCGTCGTGAACGGCCTCGGAGCGCTCATCGCATACGCCTCGGGTAGCGGCAGCATTCTCTCTGAGATGTTCGGCATTCCTGAGGCGCTCGGAAGCTTCGTGTTCTTCATACCGGGCGTGCTCGTCGTGTGGTTCGGGCTCAAAGCAACGGGCCGCTCGGAGCAGGCAATCACGATTGCGATGCTCGTCCTCATCCTCGTGCTCTGCGCGTGGACCTTCATTGGCCCTGGCATTCAGTTCAGCAACCTTTCCTATGTGGAGCCGTACTTCATCATCCCGATTGTGAACCTCGCGGTGTTCGCGTTCATTGCGCAGTACACGGTTCCTGAGCTCGCGCGCGGTCTCGCGGAGCACAACCCGCGAGCGCTCCCTCGATCGATCGTGGTCGGCATGTGCGCGACTGGTTTTCTGCTCGCGCTCGTTCCTCTTGCGGCGCTCGGCATGATGGGCCCTGACGGTATCACTGAGGTGGTCACTGTCGCGTGGGGCCGCGAGCTCGGCGCGGTCGCTTACTATATGGCGAACATCTTCGCGGTGCTGGCAATGTTGACGTCCTTCTGGGCGATTGCGCTCACGCTCATGTCGAATGTGTTCGACCGCTTCAACTGGCCCTCGGAGAAGGCGCCCGGATACAGGGTTGCTGCGATCCTGCTCGTCGCTGTCCCGCCGTTACTCATCGGTGTGTTCAAGCTTGCAGGGTTTGTCTCGGCGCTCGGGTACGCGGGTGGCTTCGCTGGCGCGATCATGTCGGTGATCCCGGTGCTCATGCTCCATAAGGCACGCAAGTTCGGTGATCAAGAGCCCGCGTGGAAGGCGGGGTGGATCGCGCATCCGGTCATCCAAGCCCTCCTCATTATCGTGTTCGGACTCGCTTTCATCTACTCGCTCGTATCCGCCTTTGGGCTCGTACCTGACGGCTGGGCGTAATGATTCGCGTACCTGCGGCCTCCGCGATCACCACTTTCTCATCAGAGCATGCGCCGGTGGCGGAGGTCGCGCTCGGCGAAGTTTTCGAGTGCGAGACTGCCGACTGCTACGACGGGCAAATCAGCTCAGAAGCAGTGCTTCGGCCGCACATCAACATGGCGCAGTTCAACCGCGCGACCGGGCCCGTGCGTGTCGCGGGCGTCCAGCCCGGGGATACGATCCGCATTGACGTGCACGCGATTGAGATCGCGGATAGCGGTGTGATGGCGCTCTCACCTGGTCTCGGCGTGCTTGGTGAACGCATTGTTCAGGCAGACACGCGCATCGTGCCGGTCACTGGCGGGAACGTTTGGATCACACCGGATACGCCGGTGCCCGTCGCACCGATGATCGGCGTCTTGGGCATTGCGCCCGAGAGCGAGTCCGTCGGGTCATCGTGGCCAGGGGTGCACGGGGGCAATCTGGACACGCGCTTGCTGCGCGCGGGCTCGTCGCTCCTGCTGCGCGTCGCGCACGACGGTGCCCTGCTCGCGGTCGGTGACCTTCACGCGGTGCAGGGCGATGGTGAACTCGGCGGTACCGGGGTCGAGATCGCCGGAAGTGTTCGGCTGAGCGTCGAGCGTGTTTCATATGCGGGCCGGTTGCCCGCCGTGAGGCATGCGGAGGGGCTGAGCGTGCTTGCGAGCGCAGAAACGCTTGATGAGGCCGTTCGCCTGGGGTTTTCCGAAGCCGTGTCACTCATGCAGTTGTGGCGTGGACTGTCCTGGGAAGACGCCTACCGTACGACGAGCGTCATTGTGCGAAGTGAAGTGAGTCAGATGGTGAACCCGCTCGCGACCGCGCGCATTACCATTCCGCGCGAATGGTGCCCGGCAGACCTATACGGAGAGATGCCGAAGTGAGCGACAGACGCTCCATCTTGCTCGTGGAGGATCATCCCATCGTGCGTCTCGGGCTCGCAACGGTCTTGGGCGCTCAGGACGACTTCGAGATCGTTGCAGAGGCCGCGTCTGCCGCAGATGCGATGGCGGCGATCGCCATCTTCCATCCGGATCTCGTCATTCTGCCGCTTCGGCTCGGCGGTGTCCGCAATGGTCTCGAATTGTGCCGCGAGATCAAGTCGCTGGACGATGGGCCGAAGGTGATGATGTACACGTCGTACACCGGTAAGACGGATGCATCGCTCGCGTTCCTCTCAGGCGCAGACAGCTTTCTGACCAAGGATCACCCGGAGGGGCGACTCCTCGAGACCGTTCGCGCAACAGCACAGGGAAACCGCGTATGGGATCTCAACTCAGACACGGGCGAGAGCGCGCGCAAACTCGAAGAGCGAGTGCACGAATCGTCGCTCACGCTCCGCGAGCAGGAAGTACTCGGCTTCATGCTGCAGCGGTACTCGAATTCCGAGATCGCGCGAGAACTGTTTGTGAGCATCCCGACGGTGAAGACGCACGTCTCGAATGTTCTCCAAAAGCTCGGTATCGAGAGCCGGAAGGATCTCTTCGAGTAAGAGGCATTCTGCCCGCCGCTGCGCGCTACTCGCCGTGGCTACTGACCGCGTGAGGAGCTATAGCTTTCGATATCGGCGTTGAATCGGTGCAGTAGCTCGGCGAAGCGGTTTACATCCTCGTCGTTCCAGTCTGCGAGTATTCGGTCGAGAGCGCGGATGGAGCGGTCGCGCACCTCGTCAAGGCGAGTTGCGCCGTGCTCAGTCACCGCGAACCTACGCGCAATCCCACCCGCGGGATCCGGAATTTGCTCGAGGAGGTCATCGCTCAGTGCAGCGCTGGTCTGGCGCTGCACGGTGATGGCATTGAGCAGAGCACACCAGCGGATGGAGCAGGACTGAAGCGTGTGGTTTGATAGCTGGTCCGACATTGGCAGGATCGTTGTTGTCGCCGTCGTCCAGGTCTTGTCCCTCCGCAGCCGCGTTTTCTCCTCGCACCATGATGCAAGGTGCTGAGAATGCAAGCGCCGGGGTGAGGCATCCACCCTGAAGCGTTCTGATTCGTCACGTATTTCCTGGCCTTCCGCGATGTCCGGGGCCGAACCGCGCACGGACACAAACATGAACGGTCGCTGCGATCCGCATTGATATAGCCCGACGCGGCGAGCCCGAGCAAGCCGACCGTCGCCGAGGCGAGATCGGAGAGGATGTCACCGAAGAGGTTCGAGCAGAGCACCACCACGTTGCCGCAGATATGTACCTTTGATAGGAAGATTCTCTTTTCTGGCTGGAAGAGGTTGTTTGGGCTGCCACTCAGAGAGGTGACCGCAGATATTAAGCTTTCGAGCCACCACAAAAGCTGAACCTGGCGCATCACCGTCTCATCGTCGAGACAAGCAGTCCAGATGCCGCCGCACCAGCATCTGCGCACGGCTGAGTGACATGCGCCCAGGCTCTGCTGCCCGCGCGATGGCGATGCCGTCGAGTACTGCCAATAGATGAGCCGCCTCGTCCGCAGCGTCAAGGCTCGGGAAGAGCTCAATGATCGCGCCCATAAGATACTCCTCAGTCCCTGACCAGAACCGTGCGAAAGTGTCAGCTACAAACCCTGGTTGAGTCGCTTTCGCGGCGTACCAAAGCCAGACAATCGACGGCGTCACATCATCGCCGCTGCTACTTTCCGTCGGTGATGCATTTGCCAAAAGCTCGCAGAACGCGGCGAATGCCGCGAACCCACCTTCTCTGGCGAAGGCTTGTTGCGACACCTCTTCAGCACGTCTCATGAACTGCGAAGTGATGTGCTCGGCTGAGGCGACCAGTAGCGCATCCTTCGTCGCGTAATGATGCTGAATCGCACCAACTGAGACGTGAGCTTCCAATGCGACCTTACGGACAGACAGTCCGTCCAGGCCATCTCGCACAAGCACTCGTACCGCAGCATCGACAACTAGACGCGCGCCACCAGCCCTACTCCGGCGCACGCGGCGACGTTGAGCTGTAATATCAACCATACAACTGTATTTTAGAGGAGAAACCCGTGAAGCGATACCGCGTCGGAGCTATAGCCTGGATACTCAGCGCACTAGTGATTCCTGCCCAGGTCATTGTCGCTCTGGGATGGCCAAGCGGATACTCGGTAGCTAGCAACACCATCAGCGATCTTGGCGTGACCGCTTGCGGTGAATACTCAGAGCTCGGCCAACAGGTACGCGAAGTATGCTCACCGGGGCACGCGATCTTCAACATAAGCATGTTCGCCTCCGGTGCTCTCATCCTGATTGGCGCGGTTCTCCTATACGGACGCTGGGGTCGAGCTACCGGAAGAGCGGGGACCATTTTCATGATCGTGGCCGGTATGTCTGTCCTCGTAGTCGGGATCTCCCCATGGGATGTAGCTCCCGAGATCCATGACAGCTTTGCTTTGATGCAGGCCGTGTCCCAGTGGATCGCTATGATTCTGCTCGCCATCGCGGCTGGTCCAGGCAACTTCCGAAAGGTGACGACCTTTGTGGTAGTTGTTTCCGCCGCAAGCTTTGTGATTTTCATGGTAGCACTCGAGGGGTACGAAGTGCCTTGGCTTGGAGTGGGAGGGGTCGAACGACTCTCGTTCGATTCGCTGACTGTCTGGACCGCGCTCACTGGGGTTGCGCTTCTGAAGTCTCACCGCAGTAGCCGCCCCTGAAGGAGTGGAACTAGGGCGTGAGCTGCGCAGGCTCGAAGCAAAAGTCGCAGCGGCGACCGCGGACGAGGCGTGGTAGCGCATCGGCGCGGAGCTGAGCGAAGTGCGATCCGAGCTGATGAAACGCGGCCAGATCGCAATAGGCGGAGGCTGCGACCAGTAACCCAAACTTAAACGCGGCTACCATTCTGTAGCCGCCTTTTGGGCTGATGATCCGCAAGAAGGCGGTGGTCCAATGAGCAAGCCTCGTTGGTTGGTTACCTTCACTTCTGTGATGTTTGGTGGCTGGGTGTTGGTGCTTACTGCTGAGCTGCTGTTCCGATGGATGCGTAATCCCAGCTCGTTGCAGTTGAACATACCCGCATGGGGGCAAGCATGTGCATGTGTATGTGCATGTGCATGTGCGTGGCTCGCGATGATGCTGAGCAGGCACGAGTGGGAACCATTGCGTGAGGTTTCAGGCGAGGTCGATTCCGAATCGTCCACATATAGGTCGGTTTGGGCTCATGAGGTGCGAGCTCATCCGAGAACGTCCTCAATCGACCGCCATGTGAGAGGCAAGATAGACCTATGAGAACAGCCAAGTCGGCGCGACGTGTCGGCGCTACCCCTGCGTTGCGTCTGCTGCAACAGGCAGCCATCCCTCACATTTTGCGCTCTTACGAGCACAACCCGGGTACCGAGCTGTCCTTCGGGTTGGAGGCGGCCGCGGCGTTGGGACTGGATCCGGCACGGATCTACAAAACCCTCCTGACCGATGTCGACAGCGCACTTGTCGTCGCGATTCTGGCGGTGTCTAAGTGGCTCGATCTCAAGGCGCTGGCTGCAGCAGTGGGGGGCCGCCGCGCTTCGTTTGTCGAACCGGACCTGGCTGAACGAGTGACTGGTTACGTCACCGGAGGGATCTCTCCCTTCGCTCAGCGCAAGCGTCTTCCCACCGTGCTGGACGAGCGCGCTTCGGACCACGAGACAGTGCTCGTCAGCGCTGGTCGACGCGGCCTCGAGGTCGAGGTTGCGTCTGCCCACCTTGTCGCACTCACGGGTGCGACTACAGCACGGATTCAACTCGGATGAGGTAAGCAGAGCAGCTCATTCCTTCACAGTGGCAGCTGTCCCAGTGGCAAATTTCGTCGATGTCCCATACACTGTCCAACCCTCGGGCACCAGGAATCAGATCGCGGTAGACGAGTTGGATCCTGTTGGTCTTCCTTTTGCGAAGATCGTCAAGACCGCCGCGGCCAGGCTGATGTCCTAGTGCAAACGAGCCGAATGGACATCGGCCGTATACGGTCGTTTATGAGGCATCGATAACGCGCTTCCGAGCTGTGGAGTTTGACGCTTTGTGGCGGCGTTCTGTGATCGCACGGTGTCGCAGACAGGGCACAGTGTTGGCCTGCCCGAGGAACCATGCGGCCTTGCCGACACTCTGACACGAGGCCCAGTCGAGGTCCTCGACATCCGTGATCGTCAGACCTACCAGCGTGAGGGGCGGGAGCGTGAAGACATCGGCCGGTCGAGACCGGCCGATGTCTTCACGCGGCGGCGGGGCGCGCTGCCCGGGGTGGACCAAGACGATCCTCGTCCGCAACATCCTTACGGAGCGGTGACACAAGTAGACGTCAGTTGGCGTGCTCGTCCGGCGCGCTGTCCTTGGGCTGGACGGTCCATGCGGGAGGCTCGTCCTTACCGGTCGCTTCGTCTTGTTCTGCCTTGTCGCTGGTTCTCTGGGTGATGCCAGGTGCGTGGTGCACCGGGGCATAAATCGCGTAGAGGCGCAGCGGTTCGTCGCCAGTGTTGATCACGTCATGCCAGGTGCCGGCGGGGACCTGGACAGACCACCCATCCGAGACGTTTTGCTCGAAGTCGAGCCGGTCCTTGGCCGGGCCCATGACGGCCCTGCCCTGTCCGGCATCGAGGCGCAGGAACTGATCGGTGTCCTGGTGGACCTCCAGGCCGATGGACTCCCCGACCGGGATAGACATCAGCGTGACCTGCAAATACTTCCCGGTCCACGCCACGCTGCGGTAGTTCTCGTTCCGCCGGGTGGCCTCTTCGATGTCGAACGCGTTCGGGCGGGGCCCGATGTCGTTGATGGTCATTGTGTTCTCCTTTCGTGCTCGGACTTCGAGTCTAAGGGGACGCGCCAATAGATCCCCTTGTGCGGATCCTGGGGCCTAGGTTCGACGCCACACTTCGGGCAATCTTCAGGTACCTAAATGCCAAGTGAGAAACTCAGAGTATGGGACTGCTGCACGGATAGGTGACAGTTCCTAGTCACGCCGCCAGTGCGACGGTCGTGTTCATGATGGTCTCGAACTCGATGGGCGTCAAGCGCCCCAGACGGGCCGGGCGACGTCGGCGGTGGTAGGTTCGCTCGATCCAGGTGACGATCGCTATGCGCAGTTGCTCGCGGGTGGTCCAGGACCGGCGGTCGAGGACGTTCTTCTGTAGAAGAGCGAAGAAACTCTCCATAGCCGCGTTGTCCCCGCTCGAGCCCACTCTTCCCATGCTCCCAACCATGCGGTGACGGTTCAGCGCGCGCAGGAACTTCCTGCTTCGGAATTGAGATCCCCTGTCGCTATGGACGATGCAACCGGCGACATCGCCGCGCATCAAGGCGGCGTTCTCGAGCGCCTGCACGGCCAAGCGAGACTTCATCCTGGAATTGATCGAGTACCCCACGATCCGACCGGAGAACACGTCTTTGATCGCGCAGCAGTAGAGCTTGCCTTCGACGGTTTTGTGCTCCGTGATGTCCACGAGCCACAGCTCGTTCGGTGCGTCGGCCGCGAACACATGCCGGGTCCTGCCGTCCCCGTCAATTACGGCGCACAGATCGTCGTGAACCGGCGGTCCGGGACGGCGTCCCTTGCCGCGCTTGGGCTTGCCGAACGCACTGAACCAGCCGTTCGCGGAGGCGATACGCCACGCGGTCCGGTCCGACATTGCCTCACCGGCGTCACGCGCTTCGTCGGCGAGGAGCCGGTGCCCGAACTCGGGGTCGTCACGGTGAGCGTCGAACAGCGCGTTCGCACGATACGCCTCCACCACCTCGCTATCGGTGATGGGGTTAGTTAACCATCGGTAGTAAGGCTGGCGGGAGAGCTTGAGTACCCGACACGTCACCGTCACAGGGATTCCTGCATCAGCGAGCTCCGTCACGAGCGGGTAGAGCCTTTTCCCGGCAGGTTCGCCTGCGACAGATACGCCGCCGCCCGACGCAGAACCTCGTTCTCCTGCTCCAGAAGACGGTTCCGCTTGCGCAGCTCACGGATCTCGGCCGCCTCAATCCGCGATTGGCCAGGCTTGGCGCCGTCGTCGATGTCGGCGCGACGCATCCACTTCTGCAACGTCATCGGGTGAACGCCGAAGTCTTTCGCGATCTGCTCGATCGTCACTCCAGGCTCGCGGCTCCTCGCGACGCGCACAACATCGTCACGGAACTCACTCGGGTATGGCTTTGGCACAACAACATCCTTCCAGACCCACCCCTCGGGCAAGCCAGATCAGATGTCACCTACACGTGCAGCAGACCCGTTACAACGTGTCGGGTTTGACCGACATTCCTACCTAGTGAATGGAGGTCGTCATGAGCGGCACGAGTATCAACGACAGCATGGATCAGGTGGTCGTCTATCTGCGCATCTCCGAGGATCGAACGGGCGCGGAGGCCGGGGTCGAACGGCAACGCCAGAACTGCCTCGTGGCTTATGACGCCTACAGTCCCGCCACTTCTCAGCCATTCCAGCTGCGCGTGAACGGAACCTTGCTCGTCGCTGTCGGGGCACTTGCCGCTGTGGCGGGGTGGTGTTCCTCGGCGTTGCGCTGCAGTAGGCGCGGGTGAACCGGGACCCGCTATCACCCTCGCGCGCGGGTCCGGCGCCCCGCACAACGTGTCGCCGCGGGTCCCAGCGCTCTGCTGGTACCCGCGGCGACAGCCATCTCTAGCTGTGTACTGGTCTGTGCCCGGCGGTCTAGGACGAGCGGCGACGCCAGAACACGAGCAGACTGCCCGCGGCGAAGAGAGCGCTCATGAGCGCGATCGCTAGCGGCCACTGAAGCTCGGGGCCACCGGTGTCGGCAAGGTCCCGCTTTCCGTCGGAGCCGATCCCAGTTTCGCTTCCGGTACCGGTACCGGTATCGGTACCAGGGCCGGTCCCGCCCCCATCGCCGGTTCCGATGTCTCCGCCGTCTCCTGGCTCACCTGGGTCTCCTGGCTCACCTGGGTCTCCGGGCTCACCCGGGTCTCCTGGCTCGCCCGGGCCACCCGGATCCACAGGGCCGGCCGCGTCATCCGCGACCGTGATCGTGCGCTCGCTGGTCACACCGTTCACGGTCACCGTGAGCGTTGCCTCCCCCGCCCCGGTCGCGGTCAGTGCTCCGGTCGACGGGTTGAATCGGAGCATGCTTTCATCGGCTGCCTCGCTCGCACTCGCGCTCACTGCACGGCCACGCTTATCGGTCTCGACTGATCCGTCGTCGACGACGACACCGTCGCCACCCCAGACCGCGCTCATCGGCCACTGCACGGGCACGATGCGCCCGCCGTCCTGCGAGATGGTGGCGTCGACTGTTACCGCGTCGCCAACGGTCATCGCCGCCGGAACTGCCGCCGTCGCGCCGAGCGTGAGCTCGTCGACACGGGGCTTCACTTCGGCCCGGAGCCAGTTCGTGCGGCTCGTCACGGGGGCCGGGTCTTGACCTACGACACCCGAGTTCGGGTTGATGCCGAGCATCGCCCAGCCGGTGAAACCGCCCTTGTCAGGCGAGCTCGACGGCCCCTTGCCACTGTTGCCGCTGAGGAACGTCGAGACGCCCTCGTGGCTCGTCGCGTGGAAAACCCCGGCGTGGCCGTTGATCGTGGCGATCGACTTGCCAGTGTCAGCGCGGAACTCCGCGAGCCGATCCTGGTACCGCTTCGCTTCGATGCGGTCAGAGATCTGGCTGTCCTTGCTGCTCTTCGGGTCGTCGACCGGGTGATGCGCGAACACGAGCACGCCCGTGATCGTCGAGTCTTTCTCGGCCTCGGCAAGCGCGTCTTCGAGGAAGCGCATCTGTTGCTTGTCAGAGCCATTGAACGAGCCGTTCGCGGTGTTCAGAGTGATGACGAGCGTGCTGCCCACCTGCTGCTTCGTCTTCGTCGGCCCGAACTCAGCGATGAAGTTCTCGATCGGGCCGCCCATCACCTCGTGGTTACCCGGCACGTAGACCCAGGGCAGCTTGTCGCCGATTTCCTCGTCGAGGATTCTCCGCGCGAGCGCGAAGTCCTCGGGAGCAGCCTCATCGACGAAGTCGCCGGTGATCACAAACATCTCGGGCTTCGCGGCGAGGATCTCGCGCAGCGTCTGGCGAGCCCCTTGTACGTTCGGCCCCTCGGGGTTGCGGGCAACGAACTGTGCGTCGCTCATCACGGCGATGCGCTGCGCGCGCTGGTCGACGGTGCCGTTTGTGACGACGAGCGGATCGTGCACGACCGGCGCCTGCGGCTGTGCTACCTCGGGTGCCACGACGGCGCGGATGCCAGCGAACATGGTTTCGCCCTGGTACTGCTTCACTGCCGAGGTTTCCATCATGCGCACTCGCTCGAGCTTCAGCGGGTAGGCGGTGCCAACCGGCACGTTGAACGTGAGCTCCTGCCAGCCCGTCCAGCTTGTGTGCGGGCCGTCGATGTTCATGGTCGTGCCAGCACCGGTCTTCATTTGGAGGCGCGGCCAGGTGCTATTGCCATCTCCGTGCACCCACATCTTGATCGCCTTCGGCTGCCCCGCGATTTCGATGGGCTCCGGCGCGACGGCGTATGCGCCGCGCGTGCCCGTGGACGAAGCGAAGTCGTAAGTGAGCTTCAGCCCTGCCTCGCCGTTCGGTCCGGTTGCTTCAGCGATCTCACCGGTCGCCCGGTCTGAGTGGAAGGTCCAGCCCTTCGCGTTTGCGAGGTCTGACACCGGCTCCTCTTCCAGGCCGATCGTCACTGCAACGTCGACGCGGCGGTCTCCCGCAGAGAACGACACGGTCGCTGCCCCCGATGCCGCACGCGGGGTGATCGTGAACGTGTTGCCGTCGAGCGACTCAACAGCGACATCTGCACCTGCCGAGACCGTAAGATCTGCGGCCTCGATGGGTGCGCCGAAGCCGTCCTTGTCGAGGCCGGTGATAGTCACCGTTTCGCTGCCGTTCTCGTCAACGAGCGCGATGACGCTCTGGCTCGCACGGAGCCTGTCGAGCTCGCCGAGCACGCGCAGCTCGCTCGTCGCTAACTTTCCTTCAGCAGTGAACGTGACGAGCGCAGTGCCCGGGGTGGCTCCGGTGACCTTGGCGGTGTCTCCGTCAACTGTCGTGAGCGTCGCGTTTCCTCCCGCTACCGAGAATTCGCCTGCCGTAGCGCGCGCACCGCGGTTCGCGTCAAGGCCGATGCCTGAGACTGTACGTGAGAAGCCGGGGAACACAGCGTCTGCGTCGTCGAGTTTCGACTCGGGAGCGACCATAACGTCGGTGAGCCCGGCATCCGGCGCGGTCGACGAGAACACGAGGCTGTTGGGTACGCTGCGGAGGTGCCCGTCGGAGGGCGCGTTGCCAACGCTCAGCTCGCTGGTTCCCGGCTCGCGCATGAGCAGGGTACTGGATCCGCCACCGTCGAGGTTCACGGCATTGTGCGCGCCGAGCTCGACCATGAATTCCCCGAGCTCGTCGAGAGCCATGCCGCGGGAATGGCTCTGGCGGCCGTCGAGGGAGACCACGATGACTTCGCTGCCATCTTCGCTCACGCCGACGGCGGTGCGGGGCTCGCCCTTGTCAGGCGCACCAACGACTGCTCCGTCAGCGACGAGGCGCTGGTTGCCGCTGATCGCGAGATCCACGTCGGCGCTCGCGGCGACCGTAACGGGCAGCGCGTCGCCGGGCTTCACGCCTGCGAAGAGGTCGACGGCTGATCCGCGCGCGAGCACGACACCTGTTCCTGCAGCGATGGCGGTCGGCCCCGTGATCTCAGCGAGGTCGGCCGACGCGCGTGTCACGACGCCGTCGGTCACCTCCACCCGCAGGAACTTCGGGTCGATGGTCGAAGGCCCGCCGATGGCGCGCGCCATCGGGTACTCGCCCCACAACGGAGTGAAGTACCCAATACCGTCAGCAGGAATACCGATGTTGTTGACGGTGCTCACCTTGTGTGTGGTGCCCGAAATATCGAGAGTGGCGGCCGAGGCAAGCGCTTGGATCGCGGCGATGCCCTCGCTGATGGTAAAGCTCTCGACGGGTGATCCGCTCGTGGTCTTCACACCCTCGCTCGATGAGACGTTGGTGCCCTGAGCGACACCCGAGTTGTTGATGTCGAAGAACGAGCCGTTGACCGCGGCCACAGCGTGATCGCCGAGGGTGTGCTCGGTGACGGGGGCAGGCTTCGTGAGGCTGCCCGAGTCGCGCACGTCCATCGACAGCGTCGGGGTGGAGAGGTCTGCGACGAGCACGTCGCCAGTCACCCACCCCTCGTCCTGCAGCCGGTCGAAGCTTGTGGCTTTCAGGCCCGGGGCGAGCTGCCTCGTGTCAGCGCGAAGCAGGCTCGAATCGCGGCCGGTGAGGTCGAGGCCACCCGTGTCGGGTGACGCGTAGCTGGCTGTCAGTGTGGACTGGGGTGCGAGAGCGATGCCACTCACAGCGATGCCGAGACAGAGCCCGGCTGCGAGCGCTGTTTTCATGGGTGTTCGTCTAAATAAAGACACGAGTTGCCGCAGACCTTTCTTGAGTTTGGAATGCACGTGCGGCCACACAGACTTTATTGCATGGCCGCCGGACGCTCAGGTCAGCGTAGGGAAGCAAAGTAGCGCGAAGGTTTCGTTCGGGTGGACGGGAGGATTGCACGGCTCATCGGCGTTGCGTTCGCCTTCTTTCTCAGCTGGCACAAGCCGCATGATCAAGGAGGCGGACGAGTGTCTCTCTGGATGTCTCCCTACGGCACTGTGGCGTTCCACTTCTCGGGGAGCAAGGAGGCAGAGCTCAGCAAGGTGTGGATACGCGCGCTCAACGCGCTCGCGTACACCCCGCGCGGCCAGATCGCGATCTCCGAGGAGGAAGCAGAGCGCTTCGCCAAGCAAAACCCCGACGTGATCTGACGTCGAAGAAAGCCGCCCCTCCCGTGGTTCTGAGAGGGGCGGCTGTGTCGTTCCCAGTCACAGGTATGGGGTACACCGAGATCCGGGACGACGCGAACATCTTGAAACGGTGGACGCAGTCCACGAAGGGGCTTGACCTCTCCCGAAGGACTCAGCTATTCGCGCGTGGGGTCGTTTCGCATTTCAGCGCCAGGAATGACTGATTCGATCACCGCGTCCCGTGACTATCGCGACCGGCGATCCCGGCCGCGATAGAGTGCAGGCATCAGGCCAGAGCATGTCCGAGGTTCTCGAGGCCGCGGATCGCCGAAGAGTGAGGAACGTCGCAGTGTCGAATTCACGATCACAGCGGACATGGTCAGCGCTGGCTGCCAGTGCAGCGATTGCTGGATCCTTGGTGCTGAGCGGATGCGGATTGCTCCCGAGTTTCACGACCGACGGCAGTGCTCCAGGCGCTCCCGCTGAGTCCAGTGCTCCAGACAAGCGTGGTGACGCTGCAGCCCAGCAGCAGTTCTTCGACAATGTCATGCTGATGGCCCCGATGGTCGCAAGCCTCGATCCCTCGTCCTCCTGGGCTTCTGTCGAGCCGACGGCGTGGGACGATGCCGACCCGACGATGCGAGAGACCGTGGTGGGCATGGGGCTCGACGCCTGCAAGCGGGCGGACGACGCGGCTGCCGCATCGGAACTCGAGGATCCGGCCATCACCTGGCTCGCCGCACGGTTCCTCTGCGAAGAGCACCGCGAGGTCGCGGACGAGTTCCTCTCCAACGACGCGAGCATCTCACCCACGCACACGATGGCCGATCTCTTCGAGTTGGCGCTGGTGCACGAGGACGCTACGGTCAACGAACTCCTCGATGCCAATACCGTCTGCATCGGCGCGCTTGCAATCGCGTGGGACGTTCATGAGGGCTTCACGCCGGACGCAACGTGTTGGCTCATCCGCGTGCAGTCGGTCGAGGAGACCGGGGGCGACGCGGAGTACCTTTCGCTCTTCACGGACGCGGGCGACGCAGCGAACACGGCCTCTGATGCGCGCTTCGGCGAACTCGCCGAGGCTTCCGGCGCGACGCCGAACAACCTCTCCGAATTGCTCGAAGGCATGGAATAGCGTCGTTCAAGCGGGCGGTCACGGATGCATCGATGATCGCTCCTCACGAATGCGGACTAGAGGTCTACTGAGCTCGGTGGATGAATGTTCGCCGGCTCCAGATCGACGACTCCGCGGCTCTCGTTCCGCTGCTCGATCAGCTCGGTTATCCGTCCACTGAAGAAGCGATCCGTCAGCGCGTCGCGTCTCTCCTCTCGGATTCGCGTGTCGGATGCTGGATCGCGGAGGGCGACGCAAGAACGGTGGGCTTGTTGGTTGGAGATCTCAGTCGGCGCATTGATCGAGACGGGTTCGTAGCGCGCCTCTCAGCGCTCGTGGTCGACGAACGCGCGCGTGGTCAGGGCATCGCGCGGCGGCTTGTGTCAGACTTCGAAGACTGGGCGCGGGAGAACGGTGCCGCACAGGCCGGTTTGAGTTCTCGGATGAGCCGCGAAGACGCTCACGCCGCTTACCAAAAGCTCGGGTGGACCACTACCGCCCTGACGTTCAGTAAGGATCTGTCCGCATCGTGAGTCGAAGCGGGCCGAGCCACAGCTCCGGAGGGGTGCAATGATCGCAGTAACGGGCGGGTCGCGCGGCATCGGTGCGGCCATCGCGGAACGCGTCGCCGTCGACGGGCACGCTGTCCTCATCGGGTATCGAAGCAACGAGGACGCAGCTTCGAAGGTCGCCGAGCGCATCCGCAGCTTAGGGTGCGAGGCGGCAACGGCTCGCGTCGACATTACGGACCCGAAGTCCATCGAAGAATTTCTTGATGCCGGCCAGGAGCTCGGTCCGCTCACGGGCCTTGTCGCCGCCGCAGGCGAGGTCCAGGCCGTCGGAGCTCTCGTTGATCTCGACCCCGCAGACCTCAAGAAAGACCTGGAAATCAACCTCCTCGGCGCAGTTCTGACGGCGCGCGCGGCTATTTCGAGACTGACGCGCACGCGAGGCCCAATCGTTCTCATCGGCTTAGCGGCGGCCACACTCGGCAGCCCCGGTACCTACGTGCATTACGCGGCGGCAAGCGGGTACTGCTGCCCTCGCGGTAGGGCTCTCGAAAGAGCTCGCTGCCCAAGGCATCCGAGTCAACTGCGTCGAGCCCGGAACCATCTGGACGGACTTTCACCACGACCCTCAACGGCCGGCGAAAGTCGCTGCTTCGATTCCGTGGGGTCGGGCCGGTGAGCCCGTCGAAGTTGCCGGGGCGGTCGCGTGGCTGCTGTCGGAAGAAGCCGGATACACCACGGGAGCCACGCTGCGCCTTTCCGGCGGGCTATGACCTACCTCGGACCGCACGTATTGTGTATCGTCCAGCGACGAGTTGAAGCGATGCTAGGTGTGCAACCTTTCTCGCGTTCATGGCATCATGCGAGATATGCGGAACAGAAAGTCTCACCGCTCCGTTCGAGCGATTCGAACGAGTGATTCCGTTCTGCCCGTACAGGCAGGCGTCGTTGCAGCTCTACTCGTCGCACTCACCGGTTGCGGCATCACGATCCCTTCGGATCCCGATGACACGTTGGGCCACGCGATTGGCGCGGAGCTTCGTATCGGGATCGCCGTCGAACCACCACTCAGCGAGGATGGAGATCCTCCCCGGGGCCCCCTCCCAGAGCTCGCAATCGAGTACGCCGAAACACTTGATGCGTCTCCGGTGTGGAGTATCGGTAGCGAAGAAACGCTTGTCGAGATGCTCGAGCAGGAGAAGCTCGATGTCGCGCTCGGCAACTTCTCGCCCGACTCGCCATGGTCGGAGCGAGCCGCCCTGTCCCGCCCGTTTACCGTCGACGGCGCCGACCCGGCAGAGCTTGTTGCGCTCATGCCGCTCGGAGAGAACGCGATGTTGTCGAATTTTGAGACGTTCATCGACAGCACGGAGAGGGCGCAATGAGCAAGCTTAAACGACGCAGTCTCACCGACGGTCTTCCCGCTGAGCAAGCAAGAGCTCTCCGAAAAGCGGTTAAGTGGCAGATCTTCACAGTGTGTTACACAGCGATCACCATCACTGCCGTCGCGTTCGTGCTCGGCAACTCGCAGGCCATGAAAACCGCATGGATCGAAGACATGCTCTCCCTGCTCCCCCAACTCTCATTTCTCATCGCTTTAATCTTCATCAACCGCAGGCCCACCCAGAGGCACCCCTACGGGCAGCATCGCGCAATGAGCATCGGACACCTCGTCGCTGGCGTCGCTCTCCTGGCTGTCGGTGGAAGCCTTGCCGCAGAATCCGTCACTGGCCTTGTCAGAGCTGAACATCCCACGATCGGGACCGTGAATCTGTTTGGCAACACGATCTGGCTGGGATGGCTGATGGTCGTCGTCATGGCGATCATCGTTATAGGTCCCGTGTTTCTGTACGGTCCAGCGAAAGCGAAACTCGCGCCCGTGCTCCACAACAAGCTTCTCTTCGCAGACGCCGACATGGCAAAAGCCGACTGGCAAACGAACGTGGCATCGATCATCGGTGTACTCGGGGTCGGTGTGGGCTGGTGGTGGCTCGATGGGGCCGCAGCAGTGTTCATCTCGCTCGGCATCATCCGAGATGGTTTGCGCAATACCAGAGCAGCGATATCAGATCTCATGGATCAGCGCGCACGAACTTTCGATGACAAGAGACGTCACCCGCTCGCTGACGGAATACATGGCTACCTCGCCAGCCTGACTTGGGTGACGCAGTTTGGCATTCGCATGCGCGACGAGGGACAGGTGTTCCATGTCGAAGTGTTCCTCGTCCCTGACGGAGAGGCGCTTACTGCTGACCGTGCTGATGAAGTGAAAAACGCTCTGCATGAACTCGACTGGAAGGTCCAGGATGTCGTTGTAGCGGCAACAGCGCAGCTGCCCAGCCATCTCGACCGCCCGTCCGCGAGAGCATCAGGAGAACAGCGACCGTAGATTCCCGCTCGTCCTGCGTGACATGGGTGTGATCGGTCGCGCGCCTGCCCTGGCTGGAAGCCTTGCGCCCTCGTCAGCAAGGGGCATTTTCTCACCGCATTTCCAGAGGTCAACCCCCGCGCGCGGAGAGGAAAGTCGGGGGAGCCTGGTGCCAGGCCCCCACATGGAGAGGCTCGATCCCGCACTGACGACGAGGGCAGGAGCACGGAAATGAACACTGAGCACAATTCTGAATCTTCGGGAGACCACGCTGCTGTTGCGGCGGAGCGAGGCCCGACCCGCAGAGAAGAGGTTCTCGATCGGGAGAAGCAGCAGTTCGGGGGAATCAAGTGGGGTTCCGCCTTCTTCGGCTGGCTCACCGCGATGGGAACAGCAGTTCTGCTGACCGCGATTCTCAGCGCTGTCGGCGCAGGAGTCGGGCTCGGTGCTGCGGACGGGGATGCGCAGGCGGCTGCCGAGGATCTCACCTCGAACGCTGATACGGTCGGGATCATCGGAGCGATTGTGCTCGCCGTGATCCTCTTCGTGGCCTACTTCTGCGGCGGGTACGTCGCCGGACGCATGGCCCGATTCTCCGGCGCGAAACAGGGCGTCGCCGTGTGGGTGTGGGCCATCGTCATCGCGATCCTCGTCGCAATACTCACGGCGATCGCCGGTTCCCAGTTCAACGTCCTCGGAAATCTCAACGGGTTTCCCCGCATTCCGATCGATGAGGGCACTCTGACGGCCACCGGCATCATCACCGCGGTTGTGCTCGTCGTCGTCAGTCTGGGCGGAGCAATCCTCGGCGGCGTCTCGGGGATGCGATACCACCGGAAGGTCGACCATATCGGTCTCGGACGATGAGTTCAGCACGTCACCGATGCACCACAGACTGAGAGGAATGCACCCATGATCGATTCCACCTCCATCAACGGCATGTTCGACGCGAACGTCTTCGACGTCGACGGAGACAAGATCGGCACCGTGAAGCAGGTGTTCGTCGACCAAGACGATCAGCAGCCACTGTTCGTGAGCGTCGCGACCGGCCTCTTCGGAACATCCGAGTCTTTCGTTCCACTGCGCGACGCGAGTTTCGACGGAGACTCCCTGCGCGTGGCGTATGACAAGGCCACGGTGAAGGACGCGCCCAGGATCGACGCGGACGGCGCGCTCTCCGACGGCGAGCACGATCGACTGTGGGACTACTACCACGGGAAGACGGGGAACGAGCACGATCGCACTGCAGCAGACGACGCCCAGGCTCCCGGTGGGGGTCAGGTGCCGGGGAGTGACGAGGATGCGGTGGCGCGGCGGGAAGCGCACCGGAACCGGTCTGAGAATGACGTTTCCAGGAGCCGCGTTCGGTTGCGCAAATATGTGATCACCGAGCAGCAGACCATCACTATTCCGGTGCGTCACGAGGAGATCCGAGTGGAGCGTGTGCCCGCGGCGGACTCGCTGGGAGCGGAAACCGGCTCAGAGCGTACGGGCGTCTCCGAGGAGAGTGCGCAGGAAGAAACCGGAACGGACGACCGACACGAGTCACCCGGGAGGAATCACTAGCTCTTCTCCCTGCCGTTCTCTCGGCGTCACGATCAGGCCCGTCGTCGGGAGAGATCCACATTGCAGTTCGTCCGCTGCCCGCGCTCGTGCTGATATCAGCTACTGATGTCGCGGGATGCACTCCCGTCCTCGAGCGCGACACCGTCTGCGGGCGTCAGCGGCGTCGATCGGCCTGTCAACCCCACGATGAGGTTGACGCATCAGCGCCCCGAGATCGTACGATGAGCAAATGGTCGATACCCATCTGAAGACTGCTGCCGTCATCTACAACCCGATCAAGGTCGACCTCGACGTGCTTCGGGATGAAGTGCAGCGAGCGGCTGCAGATGCCGGCTGGAACGAGCCGGTCTGGTTGGAGACCACGGCGGACGATGCCGGCCAGGGCATGGTCGAAGAAGCGAGGCGAGCTGATGTCGACCTCGTGATCGCCGCCGGTGGCGATGGGACGGTGCGCGCGGTCGCGGAGGGCCTTCGCGGATCGGCGATCCCGCTCGCCCTGCTCCCCTCCGGCACGGGCAACCTGCTCGCGCGCAACCTCAAGCTGACGCTCAACGACATGCCGGGATCCGTCACCTCGGCGTTCACCGGGAGGGATCGGCCCATCGATCTGGGCGTGATCGACATCGAGCGGCCGGATGCGTCGAGAGACCAGCACGTCTTCGTCGTGATGGCAGGTATGGGCATCGACGCGAAGATGATCAAGAACACGGATGACGACCTCAAGGCGAAGGCCGGCTGGCTGGCGTATCTCGGTGCGATCGTCAAGTCGCTCAGGGACCCGAACGAGCTGCACTTCCGCTTCCGTCTCGATGACGGGCGGACGAAACGGGCCGTCGCGCATACGGTGATCATCGGAAACTGCGGGTCTCTGCCGGCGAATATCCTTCTCCTGCCGGACGCGGTCGTGGACGACGGTCAGTTCGATATCCTCCTCATTCGCCCCGGCGGGCTGCTCGGTTGGATCCGGGTATGGGCGAAAGTGGCGTGGGTGAACGGCGTCCTCCGCCGCACTCGTTCGGGCAGAGCGCTCACCGGGAAGCAGAAGGACGACGGCGACCTCAGCTACCGCACGGGCAAGCGCTTCGTCGCTCGCCTCTCCCGCCCGGAGGAGATCGAGCTCGATGGCGACGGCTTCGGCAAAGCCGCAGCGTTCAACGCGTGGATCGAACCGGGGGCGCTGCAGATCCGAGTTCCTGCCGACGCCCAGTGAACGCATCGCGAGGGAGCCGCATTCGCGTTGGCGGCCTGAGCTTCGGCGTGTTCGCGACGCGAGCACCTCATGCTTCCGCCGCTTCCCCCGAATCCCGGTACGTTCTCGTACATGGCATCGGCACCTCGCATCACTACCTCTCGCGGTTGCATCGCGAACTCGCGCGAAGCGCTGACGTGTGGTCGATCGACCTTCCGGGGTTCGGCAGCGCTCCGAAGCCTGCGTCGGCGCCCGACGTCGGTGAGATGGCGAATGCGCTCGGCCGGGTCCTGGAGGGAGTGGGCGGGCCGCCGTTCGTGATGATCGGTCATTCCATGGGCGCCCAGTGGGTCACGGAGCTCGCGCGGCTGCGACCCGATCTGGTGCGCGCGTTGGTGCTCATCGGGCCGGTGGTGGATCGGGAGCATCGATCGGTGCTGGCGCAATTCCGGGCCTTGGTGGTGGACGCCCTGAGGGAGACGCCGTCGGTGAACGGGCTCGTCCTCATGGCGTACCTCCGTTGCGGGCCCCGCTACTTCTTGCGACAGGCGCGGTACATGGTGCGGTACCGCCTCGAGGAACGGATTGCTGAAGTGCGCGTCCCGGCACTCGTCGTCCGAGGCGGCCGCGACGTCGTGGCGGGTGCGCGATGGTCCCGGCTGCTCCGCGACCGTGCGAACCGATCGCGTCTCGTGACCTTCGCCCGTCATCGTTACGCGGTGCAGCACACCGCTCCTCGTGAGGTGGCTGCCGCGATCCGGGAACTCGCGTGAACCGGAGGGCTGGCTGCCGAGCCCCGCGAGGCCGTACAGTCGGCGTATGACCGATCTGAACGGCGACGGCCGCTCCGAGTCGACGAACGAGCGCGCCGACCGAAACTGGAACGAGATACTCCAGGAGTTGCGCGTCGCGCAGACGGGCACGCAGATCCTCGGCGGCTTTCTGCTGGCGCTCGCGTTCCAGCCGAGGTTTCAGGATCTCGATCGGTTTCAGCTCACCCTGTACCTGGTGCTCGTGGCGCTCGCCGGCATCGCCGCCGTGCTGGGTCTCGCTCCGGTCACGTTGCACCGCACGTTCTTCGGGAAAGGGCGCAAGCCAGACATCGTGCGGCTCGGCGGGCGTCTGCTCTCAGCCGACCTCGTCGTACTCGCACTGCTCGCAGCGGGCGTCACGGCGCTGGTGTTCGACTTCGCCGTCGGGCGCTCCGCGGGGCTCATCACGCTGGCGATCGGCGGTGTCGTCGTCGTCGGCGTGTGGGCCGTGCTGCCGCGCCTCGCGTTCCGGCGCGGCAGCACGCCCGACCCTCGCGGGCCGGGCGATGATGGGTGATCAGTCGGGGGTGTCGACCGTGATGTGATCCAGGTCGTCTCGCTCGCCGCCCTCGTCTCGGCTGTTGCGATCCGCTTCTTGCTGGGTCTCGAAGGCATCGGCGCCCTCGTCGTCGTCGAGTTCCTCATCGGACGCCGGGTTCGAGGTCTTGCCGTCGAGCTGCGCGTCGCTGCTGGGCTTGCCGTTCGTGCTGTCGAGTGGATCGTCTGCGCCGGCGCGGGGTGGGTCTGCAGCGTCGGGGCCGGTCTGGCCGACCCGGTCCATGGCCTCCGGCACCGATTCCTCGACGGAGTCGGGCGATGCTGCGGTCGGGTGTGATGCGTCTTTCGATGTCATGATGACCTCCTTGGTTCTCGACGCTACGGGAGGCCGCCGCTTCGCGGAGCGGGGTTGTTGTCGGCAGATGTGACTGGTAACGCGCGAGGATCGCGGCGTCGCCGCGCCGAAGCTGCGCGCGGTGCGCGGAGGATCGCCTTACCCGTGCCGATCCTCTTGCGGGATCAGTGGGATGGCGATCAGCGGGGCGAGCGCGATGATGCCGAACACGAGCGGGTAGCCGAGCAATGCGATCGCCGCTCCGATACCTGGACCCACGGCCGATGCGGCGATGAACTGACCGGTGTTCTGCACACCCAGGGCGCGTCCGGCCCAAGCGCTGCCCGCCGCCTCGGCGACGGAGGTGTACGCCAGGCCGTTGTCGGCCACGCTCACCACGGTGGCGAGCACGAGCACGATGCCGCCGATGGCGAACCCTCCCGGGATCGCTTCGTGGGTGAAGCCGATGAGGGCGAGGAGCACCATGACGATCACGCCGCCGATGGCGACCCAGCGCAGTACGCGCACGCGATCGCCGACGCGGTCGCTCAGGCCGCCGATCACGATGCGGCCGAGGGCGCCGATGAACTGGGCGCCGCCCATGAGGAGACCTGCAGCAGCGGCGTTCCACCCGAGCCCCGAGATCAGCCACACCATGCCGAAGGTCGCGAGGGCGAACTGAGGCACGACGAGCAGTACGGAGACTCCATGGATTCGCGCGAGGAACCCGCTCGCTCGGTACGGATTCGAATGGCGGACCGGCTCGCTCCTGGCGGCGCCGGTGAGGCTCGGTCTCGGCGGGTTGCGGATGCCGATGGTGCACGCGACGGTGATGACGGCGAGCAGTGCGCTGAGCACGAGGAAGACGCCTGCGGTCTGCAGCGCCGACGCGATGGGAGGCACGGCGACCGCGGCAGCTGCGACACCGAGGGGCTGAGACATCTGACGCACGCCCATGGCGAGTCCGCGCCGGTGACGCGGAAACCAACCGACGACGACTCTGCCGCTTGCCGCGTTGGTGCTCGCGGCGGCCGCGCCTCCGCAGAAGAGCGCGATGCCGAGCGGGATGAGGTCGCTGGTCAGCGCGGCAGTCACGGCCGCAGCGCCCGCCGCCGCCGCCGTGAGTCCGAGCCCGCCTGCGATCACCCAGCGCTCGCCGAAGCGATCCGCCGCTGCGCCCCAGAGCACGAGGGTGAGCACCATGCCGAGCGTCGGAGCAGCGGTGAGCATCCCGACCGCGGCGAGAGGCAACCCCAACTCGAGGTGCAGCAGCGGGATGAGGTAGACGGGTGCGCTGACCAGCATGGTGCCGGCAGCCTGCGCGAGGAGACCGAGCACGAGCACGGCCCAGGCCCGCGCGGGTACTGCGTCGCTCGATCTCGCCGACTCGTGACCCATTCTGCCCCCTCTGGTGTACCCGAATGGTATACCAATTCGGTATGTCATACTGGCGGCATGGTGACGAGCTCTGAATCCGGGGCGTACGAAGCTCTGCGAACGGCGATCCTCGAATTCGATGTCATGCCCGGCGAACGGCTCTCGGAGCGGGGGCTCGAGCAGGCTCTCGGCGCATCGCGCACCCCGATTCGCGCCGCGCTGGTCAGGCTGGAAGCGGAAGGGCTCACCGGGCGCGAGGGTCGTGGCTGGCGCGTCGCCCCGATCGACGTGACCGAGGTGCGCGCGGTCATGGAGTACCGGGAGCTCCTCGAGGTCGGCGTCGTGCGCCTGGTGGTGGAGCGTGCGAGCGACGCCGAACTGCGCGCACTGGAGGAGTCGCTCATCGCGCCGGGAGAACTCGACGACCAGGCGACGAGCCTGCGTGAGGGGAGCGGATTCCACCAATCGCTCGCCCAGCTGAGCGGCAACCCCTTCTTGCTCGACGCCGTCACGTCGACGCTCACGCGGCTTGCTCGCCCGCGATGGCTCGTCGTGCGCACCGCGGCGTCCCGAGCCCAGGTGCGCGAGGGCCATCGTGAGATTCTGGGCGCCGTGCAGGCACGAGACGCCGACCGGGCGGCGACGCTCATCGCCGCTCACACGCAGGCCACACGAGTCCGGCTCGTGGACTATCTCGCCGAGGAGCGCTCCCGGCTACGCGGCCGCGGTTTCGCTATCGTCGAGAGCTGAACTCCGGCCGAGGCGGTCGCGGGGGATCGAGCGGTCCGCGGTTGCCGCGGCACTCTTCGACGCCCACCGCAGGTAGGCGATGTACGGGTCATCATCGGGGAGTGCCGAATTCGCGGGAACCGACCGGCGGCGGCTCAGACCGAAGAGCGCGGCGAGACTCGCGAGCCGCAGCGGGTGCTGCTGCGGCGGCTCCGCGTCCGCGTGCACCGGAATCACGGGTTGCGAACGAGCCGTCGACGACAGTGAAACCGCCGTGGCTGCTGCGACGGGTCCCGCCGAGGGCTGGGTCGGCCGAGCGCGATGCGGCTCTATCACGGTGAACTCCTTTGGAGATGGATGCGGTGCGAGACGCGGTCGGACGGATCGATGCCGGTGCACGCAGCGACATCGTCGATCGGCTCAGATGGGCAGTGGATCGAGCACCGATGATGAGGGGCCGATCGAGCGGTGCGTCTGCTCGATCGCCTCCTCCACGAGCGCCCGGGCGCTGCGACGGGCGTGCAGTGCGCGAAGCTGCCGCTCCGCACCGGTCCCGTTCGCGAAGACGTCGGCGACCATGCGCGACACGCGATCGAGATCTCCGGACGCCGAGAGGGCCGGAGCGATGTGCGCGAGGAGCGCGTCGATCGCGACGTCGGGGGCGCTCGGCTTGCCGAGGATCGGGTTCAGGAGCGGACCCGTGACACCGTGCCGGCTCGCCGACCACATTGCGAGGCGCAGCACGGGGGTCGGCAACGGGTCGGGCGAGAAGCCCGAGCGCCACTCGTGCGCGGCGGTCGTGACGAGGGCGCGGATGATCCCGGCGATCGCAACGGAATGCGTGGCCTCCAGGCAGACATCGGCGACGCGGATCTCGACGGTCGGGTAGCGCGGGCTGAGGCGCGCGTCGAAGTAGATCATTCCCTCGTCGACGAGCACGTCGGTGGCGAGCAGCTCGTCGACCGTGCGGCGGTAGTCCGCGGGAGACCCGAAGGTGTCGTACGGCCCCGCCGTCGGCCATCGGCTCCACACCTGGTACCGCTGGCTCGCGTAGCCGCTGTCCGCGCCGTTCCACATGGGGGAGTTCGCGCTCAGCGCGAGGACGAGCGGCAGCCAGGGCCGAATGCGATCGAGCACGGCGACGCCCTCGGAGTCGTCGCTCACTCCGACATGCACGTGCAGGCCGCAGGTCAGCTGCTCGCGCATCATGCCCTGGAATCGCTCTTCCATCGCGCTGTAGCGACCGGAGACGGTGAGCTGCGTCGGCCCCGCCGTCGCGCTGGTCGCCATCGCCGCCGCGCGCAAGCCGAGCTGTTGAGCGGCCGCGTCGGCGAGCGTGCGCCCCGCCATGACGCTCCGTGCGAGGTCGGAGAGCGAGGTATGCGGCACCGAGATGACTTCGATCTGCTCGCGCTTGCTCTCGCGCTCGAGATGCGTGACGCCCGCCGCCTCGGGAACGAGGGCGGCGACGTCGTCAGAAGCGGCGGCGGCGAGAACGAGTTCGATCGCCGGGGCCGGCCGGCCGGTGCGCGGGTCGACGAGCAGCAACTCCTCCTCGACGCCGACGGTGCGGAGGGCTTCCGGTTCGCGGCTGTGATCCGATGGGAAGCGCATGCCAAACTCCTTCTGAACTGCCGCGGCAGGGGACCCCGCAGTGCGGCTCCTGCATGCATCAGCGTAGGAGTGCGCGCCCTTTCCCGATAAGCCCTTGACGTACCGAGGTTCTTAGGGCACGAAATGTTGCGAACGGGAGCAGCGGTGAGACCGAGTGCTACGCGGTGCGCAACCACCAGACGATGAGAATCATCGTGACGAGCGCCCCCGAGGCGTAGTTCAGCCAGATGAAGCGGCGCCAGGCACGATTGGTGCGCCCGGAGTCGGCGTCGCTGATGCGGGCGTACGGCGCGCAGTTCGCGAGATACGGAATCGCGACGATTACGGCGAGCGGTCCGGGGAACGGTGTGAAGAGCATCAGCACTCCCGCGAGCGCCCACAGTGCGAGCGCGACTCGCACGGTCGCTGCCGCGCCGAGCACGGTAGCGATCGACCCGATATCAGCCTCCCGGTCGGGCACGACGTCTTGCACGGCGCCGAAGGCGTGTGCGGCCATGCCCCAGCAGAAGAAGGCGAGCAGGATCAGCCAGAGCTCCGGGGTGAAGTGCGCGCCGGCCGCCGTGAGCCCGACGATCGCGGGGCTCACGAAGTGGGTGCTCGATGTCGCGGAGTCGATGAACGGTCGTTCTTTGAATCGCAGCACCGGCGCGGAGTAGGCGAGGACCGCGAATGTGCTCACCGCGAGGGCGGGCCATGATCCGGGCCCGCCGGCGATGGCGAGCACCAAGAGGAACGGGATATTCGTCAGAGCGGCGAGCCACAGCATCGGCCGGTGGTACTTCGGAGCGAGCAGAGCGCCCTCGATCCCGCCCTTTCTGGGGTTGTTGATGTCGGAGGCGTAATCGAAGACGTCATTGATGCCGTACATGGCGAGGTTGTACGGAATCAGGTAGTAGATCGCTCCCACGATGAGCACCCAGTCGACCTCGCGGGTGGTGAGCAGCATCGCGGCCGCGAAGGGGTACGCCGTGTTGATCCAGCTCACAGGTCGAGATGCGACGAATGCCTGCCTCAGCAGCTGTGCGTTCCAGCCGGAGTGCTCACGCGCGTGCATCGGTCGGGTCCTCTCCTGCGACGCGTTTCCGCGTGGTGAGCCGGGTCCAGAGCGCCGGGGCGAGCAGCGCCACGGTCACCGGGTAGCTGAAGTCTTCCACGGGGACGAGGCCGACGGTCGGGCCGAGCGTGCGCCCGTGGCCGTACGAGAAGAGGTCGGCGGCGATCATGAGTGAGTCGAAGACGGCGGTGAGGATCGCGAGCACGACGATCGCGATGCCGGTCGCCGCCCATTGGCGTCGCGCGACGGCCGGTTCGCGCCAGGGCGTCAGCGCGAGCGCTCCGAGGAGCGCTGCGGCGAGAAACGGGATGCTGATGAGGAGGTAGGTCATCGATCCTCCCCGATGGTTTCGCCCTGGCCCGCGCGGCCCGCCCGGCTCGTTCGCCGTTCGATGATGCGAACGGCGCCGGTGAACGTCACCATGGTGCACAGCACGAGGAAGGCCAGGAAGACGGGCTCCTCGATCGGAAGCTCGTGCGCGATGAGCATGCCCGTCATGCCCGGGCTCGCGCCCATCTGGAAGACGCCCGTCACAATGCCGACGAGATCCCAGGCGAGCAGGAACAGCACGCCGACGGCGGTGACGATGGTCGCGGCGCGCCAGTCGCGCCAGAAGAAGAGCCGGAAGCGCGCATCGAGCAGCAGCATGCAGCCACTCGCTCCGAGCAGGGATGCGAGGTAGATGATTCCCACGTCAGGATCGCTCCGGGGTCGGCAGCGGGCCGGCTGAGTGATCGCCTCGGATGCGCTTGAGCACGAGTTCGGCGCTGATCAGGCACATCGGGATGCCGACGCCCGGAGCGGTCGTCGCCCCGGCGTAGTAGAGGTTGTCGACGCGCTTCGACTGGTTCTGGGCGCGGAACAGCGCGCTCTGGCGCAGCACGTGCGCCGGTCCCAGCATGCCGCCGCTCCACGAGTGGTAGTCGTCGACGAAATCGCGCGGGCCGATCGTCTCGCGCACGACGATGCGCTCGCGCAGGTCGGGAATACCCGCCCACGCACTGATCTGATCGATCGCAGCATCGGCGACTCGTTCGACGACGCCGTCACCTGCGCCGTCGCTGCCCCCGCTGCCGATCTCAGGATCGGCCGGCACGGGCACGAGCACGAAGAGGTTCTCGTGGCCGGCGGGCGCCACGCTCGGATCGGTCTCGCTCGGCTTGCACACGTACGACGAGGCGGGCGCCGGGATGCGCCGCGGCTCGTCGAAGATGTCGCCGAAGTTCCGCTCCCAGTCGTGGGCGAAGAAGAGCGAATGATGGGGGAGTTCCGGCAGCGCCCCGCGCACCCCGAGCAGTACGAGCACGGCGCCGGGGCCGCTGATCTGCTTCGACCACCAGGCTTCGGGGTAGGTGCGAGCGGCCTCCGGCAGCAGCTGCGTCTCGGTGTGGTGCAGGTCGGCGGTGGAGACCACGACGTCCGCGGGAAGGCGGTGCTCGTCGCCGTCGGCACCCCGCCAGCGCACGGCCCGCGCGGACGTCGAGAAGCCGGTGCTGCGGCCGGCCGCCGGGTGATCGGCCTGAGGGGATCCGGCGCCCACCTCGATCTCGGTCACGTCGGCGCCGAGCACGATGCGCGCACCCGCCTCCTCCGCGAGCGCGGCGAGGCGCTCGACCAGGAAGTGGAAACCGCCCATCGGGTAACGCACGCCCTCGTCGAGATCGAGGGCGCTCATGAGGTGGTACATGGCGGGGGCGTCTTTCGGGTTCGTGCCGAGAAAGACCGCCGGATACCCGAGCACCTGGCGCAGCACCGGGTGCTCGAAGCGCTGCGCCACGAAGGATCGCAGCGAGCTGCCGAGCAGCCGTGCCAGCCGGGGCAGTGCGCGCAGCACGGGCGGGACGCCGAGCGAGCGCAGCCGGGTGAATGGGTTGTAGAGGAAGTATCGCTCGGCCATCACCGTGGTTTCGGCCGCGGAATCGAGGTATGCATCGAACGCCTGCCCGCTCTCAGGCTCGAGGCGCTCGAACACGGCTCGCGCGGCGCCGCGGCCCGCGGGGATCGTGATCGGCTCCGGCGCGCTGCCGTCGGCGCCCGGCTCACTGAAGACGCGGTAGCCGGGGTCGAGCAGGCGGAGGTCGAGCTGCTCCCGTGTCGTCGTGCCGAGCATCTCGAAGTAGTGATCGAACACGCTCGGCATCAGATACCAGGAGGGTCCGGTGTCGAACCGGAAGCCGTCTCGTGAGACGGTGCCAGCACGGCCGCCGACGCGGTTTCCGCGCTCGAGCACCGTCACGGCATGGCCCTCCTTGGCCAGGAGCGCCGCCGTAGCGAGACCGGCGATGCCGCCGCCGATGACGACGGTGCGCGGAGCTGCGTCGAAGCCGCGACGGCGTGCGGATGCCGCGCTCATCGAGTCTCCCCCGCAGTGCGGGCGATGGATCGCACGATGATCGCGGTCTTCTGCCAGTCGGGCACGCGCACCCTGCGAGCGTACAGCTCATCGATCGTCGTGCGCGAGATCCGGCGGCTCAGGGCTGCGAAGAGGTTCAGTGCGGAGCGCACCGCGGCCCGCGCGTCCTTGGGCAGGAGCGGCAGCACCGCTCGCGCGTCGGCGAGCTCCGCTTCGATTCGACGCACCCAATCGATCCGATCGGCGTCGGTGAGACGCTCCTGCGTGCCGAGATAGTTGCGGCCGAGGCGGTCGGTGTCATCTGCGAGATCGCGCAAGAAGTTGACGTTCTGAAATGCGGCCCCGAGGCTGCGGGCCCCGCGTTCGAGGCGGTGCTGCTCGAGCGCGTCGAGCGAGCGATGCCGGGTGAAGATGCGCAGGCACATGAGACCGACGACTTCGGCCGAGCCGTAGACGTAGGCGCCGTGCTGCTCGGCATCGAACCCGCGCAGCTCCGCCGTGTCGGTCGGCGCGGGCAGGTCGGCGCGCATCGAGGCGAAGAACGGGGCGGTGAGCGCCGCGTCGATCCCAGCGGCCCGCGCGGTGCGCGCGAAGGCGTGCACGATGAGGTCGCTCGAGTAGCCAGAGCCGATCGCTCTCCCGACCTCGCTTTCGAGTCGCTGCAGCGCGTCCGCCTGCTCGCCGGGCGTGAGCCCGGCCCCTTCGGTGACGCCGTCGACGAGTTCATCGGCGACGCGCACCAGTGCATAGACATTGCGCACGTGCGCGCGGTGCCGTCGCCCGAGCAGTCGGGTCGCGGCGCCGAACGAGGTGGAGTAGCTGCGGATCACGACGGCGGAGGCGCGCATCGCCGAACGGGTGTACCGGTCGAGGGGGGTGTCGGCCCTCACGAGCGTCGCCCGTCGAGTCGACCGGCCAGCGCCGCGAGAGGCTGCCGCGCGCTGTCGGGGAGGCCGGATGCGGGATCGGCGAGCGTTTCGTGCAGTGCGCGCATCTGATCGTCGATGAGGCCGCGCACGAACGCTTCGGCCCCGCACTCCCGCAGCAGGCCTCTCAGGCGTTCGCCCTCGGCGTTCGTGAGGGATCCGGTGCCGAACGACGGCTCGATCTCGGGCCACGCGCTCGTCATCCGCGCCGCCGAGATGACAGCGGTCTCCTTGCCCTCGCGCAGATCCGAGAACGCATCCTTGCCGTGCGCGGCGGGATCGCCGAAGGTCGAGAGCACGTCGTCCTGCAACTGGAACGCGAGCCCGAGGTGAGCGCCTGCCGCAGCGAGCGCGGCGTCGGTTGCGGGGGAGTCGGCCCCCGCCAGGATGGCGGCCGCTCGCAGTGGCAGTTCGAAGGTGTAGGTCGCCGTCTTGAGGCGGCACATCTCGAGGACGGTCGCGGTGTCGGCGACGACGGTGCCGTCTTCGAGCCCGATATCGAGCTGCTCTCCGACCACGGATTCGGTGATCGCGTGAGCGAGGAGGTCGAGGAGGCGCGTGCGCATGGCGGGCTCGACGTCGACCCTGGCGAAGATCTGATGCACTTCGGCGAGCAGGAGGTCGCCCATGAGAATGCCGCAGCTGCGCGCCCAGTGCAGGCGCTGCGGGGAGGGTCGCTCGTGGGACAGCCGTTCATCGTGCGCGAGCAGGCCGACGAGGTTCAGGGAGCCACGGCGGGTCAGGTCCCCGTCGAACACGTCGTCGTGCAGCAGGAACGAGGCGTGCAGCAGCTCGATCGCCGCTGCGATCTCGATCGCCGCGGGAGGCAGATCGTCGTCGCTCAGCGCTGCGAACATGTCGAGCATCAGGCGTGGGCGGATGCGCTTGCCGCCGGAGATGCGTTCCCCGCAGATCTTCCAGAGCTGCGCGAACGCGGGGTGATAGGCCTCAGCCGAGCGCCCGCGGGTGGCGATGACTTCGGAGATCGAACGGGAGACCAGGCCCGCGTTGTCGAGCGGCGCTGCGGTGCCCGGCACCGCGCGGTGTTCTCGCAACTCGTCCACGTTGCCCCCGCTCATGTAGAAATCTTGATTACTCACCTAGAAAGTGATCAACTTCAGGATAATATTCTCGTGTGACGAAAAACAAGCGGAGCGCTGAGACCGACGTGTCGGGCGATGGCGGCGACGCCTCCGCCCTCTACCGGATGGATCATTCCGACCCGAAGTCAGAACTCGTCGATCGGACCGGTCTCAGCCACGACGACCTGCAGCAGATCGCGCGGCTCATGGAGGCGCTCAGAACACTGCGAGAGGCGGAGGAACGACTCTCGGCCGCTTCGCTCAAGTACATGCGCCTCAGCAGCGTCGACATGCGGGCGCTGCACTTCTTGATCGTCGCAGGCAACACCGAGGTGCTGCCGACACCCGGAGCCATCGCCGCCCACCTGGGGATATCGAGCGCCTCCACGACGAAACTGCTCGATCGTCTCGAGCGAGGCGGTCACATCTCGCGAGAGCGGCATCCAGATGATCGGCGAGCACTCGTCATCCGCATCACGCCCGAGACCCATGAAGCCGCGAAGCGCACGGTCGGTCAGCAGCAGGCGAACCGCTTCAACGCCGCCGCGCGCCTCACTCCCGACGAGCGCGAGGTCGTCGAGCGCTTCCTGCGCGACATGACCGCGGAGATCGACGTCAGCGGCATCGCCTGGGCGGAGGCGGCCGAAGCCGGAGCGCTCGCAGAGACGGCTGAGGGCGCCGCATCGGAGTGATGCGACGCCCTCAGGGGTGAGTGCGCGCTGCTCAGCGCACTCCCGCCGACCGCGGCATCGCTGCGGTCGGTGCGAGTCAGTGCTCGCCGAGCGCGACCGCGAACTCGTTCGGCGTGTGCTCGAGCTCCGCTGTGGCGGTGATCTCACCGGTGCGCAGGTCGACCGCGTGCACCGAATTCGCAGCCGATTCCGTCACGTACGCCGTGTCGCCTCCGGTGCCGATGATCGCCGGGTGCGCATCCTGCCATTCGGCCGGACCCTCCCAGGCGTCGATCACGGGGAACTCGTCGACCAGTTCGCCGGTCTCCGGATCCAGCACGTGGATGGAGCCGTCGGTCGAGAGGATGTACGCGAGATCGTCGGTGCCGCGAGTGACATCGCGGAAGGTGTAGCGCACGTTCTCCGGCAGATCGACGACCTGCAGCTCCTGCGTGGCGGTGTCGATGAGTGCGACCGAGCCGAGCAGGTAGCCCTCCGCGTCGGGGTCGGACTTGTAGTCGCCCACGACGATGGGGCTCGTCTCGGAGACGAATGCGTTGCCCATGCGGCCGTAGGCATCGGGGGCATCGAGCTTGGTGAACGCGCCGTCCTGGTAGAGCAGCGCGCCGTTCTCGCATCCGAAGACGACCGCCTCGTCAGCAGCAGTCCCCTCGCCGTGGATGCCGGGGCACTGGTCGTTCGAAGCGACCTCGTCCCAGTGGTCGTCGTGCGCGTGCAGGGCGACGGCCCCCGAACGAGAGGTCTCATCGCCGAGGGTCGTCACGAGCGTGCCGTCCTCGAGCTCGATCGACACGCCGTGGTGCGGGTGCTCGGCGGTGTGCGTCACCGATTCGGGCAGCGCATCCTCCACGTGGGCGAGGTCGTGGGAGTCGAAGATCGTCGTCTCGCCCGTGCCGTCGTCGAAGAGCACGGTCTTGCCGGCATGGCGCACGACGTGCCCGGCGGCCGAGGCGTCCACGGTCAGACCGGTGAGCGCCGGCTTCGCGGTATCGAGCAGCTCGAACCCCTTCGACGTCGTCACGAAGACGTGGCGGCCATCGCCAGCAGCGTTCAGGCGGGTGAACTCCTCGCTCTCGAATTCGTCGACGAGCTCGAGCGTCTCGGCGTCGAGCACGGCGATGCCTCCCTCGTACGAGACGGCGACGCGCTGCTCGTCGGAGTGGGCGTGATCCTCGCTCGACGCGTTCGCTGGCGACTCTTCCGCCGCCGAATCGTTCGCGGTGCTCGAGGAGCAGCCGGTTGCGAGCAGCGCGAGCCCGAGCAGCGCCGCGGGAGCGGCGTATCGAAGGTGTCGGCGGGTCATAGTGGTGTCCTGCTTTCTTTCGGTGGGTGTTACTTCGTCAGTCCCTCGGAGATGCGAGCGGTGTTCGCGCGCATCATCTCGAGGTAGGTCTCTGCGCCCTCGCCGGGGCCCGTGAGCGACTCCGTGTAGAGCTCCTCGACGCGCACATCGATGTCGGCCTCGCTGGCGAGCACCTGCACCAAGCGGTCGGGTTGGGAGGATTCCGCGAAAATCGTGGAGACCCCCGCCCGGGTGATGGCATCGCTGAGCTCCCGCAGGTCGGCGGCGCTCGGGGCGGCGAGCGTCGTGCCGCCGGGAATCGCCGCACCGACCACGAGGAAGCCGTAGCGTTCGGCGAGGTATCCGAACACGTGATGGTTCGTCACGAGAGCGCGGCGCTCCTGCGGAATGGCCTCGAAGGCGGATGTCATCTCCGCGTCGAGCGTGCGCAGTTCCTCCCGGTACGCATCCGCGTGCTCGGCGAGCTTTGTCCGGTCGATGCCGTCGATCTCCGACGCGGAGACCTCGATGGCATCGACGACGTCGAGCATGGTGCCGGGGTCGGTCCAGAAATGCGGATCGGGGGCGCCCGCGGCGTCACCGCTCGTGTAGGGCAGCGCTTCGACGGCGTCGCCGGCCACGAGCAGGGGGGCGCCCGCCCCGGCCGCGCGATCGAGGTGCTGCTGCAACCCCTCTTCGAGGCCGAGCCCGCTCGACACGATCAGGTCGGCGTCGCCCAGCATGGCGGCCTCCTGCGCTGAGATCTCGAAGGAATGCGGGTCGGCGTTCGCGCGCATGAGCGTCGTCACCTCGGCCTGATCGCCTACGACCTCGCCGACCACGTCGCCGAGGATGTTGGTGGTGACCACGATCTGGGGCTGATCGGGGCCGCCGGATCCGGCCGCTGCTGAGCAGCCCGTGAGGGCGAATACCGCGATCGCGAGAGCCGCGAGAGTCGCGTGCCGGATCGGCCGCCGCGTGCGATGATCTCCCCGCCGAGCGCGGCGTCGAGATGCGGACGCCTCGAACGCCCGGGTCATCGGCCGACCTCCGCGACGAAATGAGCCGGGACCTCGGTCGCGAGCGTGCGAGCGACGCGTGCGCCGTCGGCGTAGTCGATCTCGAAGACCGCTCCCGTAGCGGGGTCGTTCACATAGGCGCGCTGCGCGTCGACGGTGAGCGAAACCTGGCCGCCGCCGCCCACTGCATCGGTGACGATCGGATCGGTCGCCGCGCGCTCCGCCCCATCTGCGTCGAAGACGCGCACCCTGCCGTCGGGAGTCAGCGTCACGACGTGACCCGCCTCATCATCGACGGCGGACGCGGCGACGGGACGCTCGGGCATCGCGATCCAGCGCCATGACTGCTCGCGGGTATCGAGGAGCCAGACACCGCTCCCATCTCCGAGGCCCGCGACGGTGGGGCGGCCCTTTCGGGCGGAGAACTCCGTCGCGGGAGGGGCGTCACCGCTCGCGTCAGCGGGGTACGCCACCTTCGTCAATGCGGTCTCGCCTGCCACGGAAGTCGCGAGCACAGCCCCGTCGGCGCAACCCACCACGAGCGCGAGCCGCGTGGTGATCGTGCCAGAGGCCTCGGTGCACGCGATGGAGTCGATCTCGTCACCCGCGGCATCGACGGCGCGCACGCGCTCGATCCGCCCATTGCCGTCAGCCTCGGTGACGAGGGCTCCCTCGCCGAGCGGGGCGATGAGTCCGTCGTGCGGCGCGACCTCGAGGCGCAGCGTCTCGTTGATCTCACCCTTCGAGAGGGCTCCGTTGTCGAGCAGCACCGCCTCACCCGAGTCGGGGAAGAAGACGCCGGTGCCGCCGGCGGTCGAGAGCATGCCGGTGGCGATCGACGCGACGCCGGAGCCCTCGACGGTTCCGGGCGAAGCCGGGTCGGCCCGGTAGTAGTGGAAGTGGTCGACGTGATCCCACGTCCAGGCGCCGCTGTCGACGACGTCAACGCCGTGCTCGTCAGCGACGAAGGCGTACCGCCCATCAGAGGCGACCGAGCGCGGAGCGCGGACGCCGTCGAGTTCGGTCTCGGTGCCGTCGAGCAGGTCGAGCAGCGAGACCGATCCGGAAGCATCGATGGAGACGAGATGCAGCGGCGGCTCGGAGGCTTCGGCGGCTCCTTCGATCTCGCCGTGGCCGGAGCCCGTGTCGTCGCTCGGAGTTTCAGCAGACGACGCTGCGTCTGCTGGCGCACTCGAATCGGAGGGGGAAGCGCTGCATCCGGCGAGCAGCAGGCCGAGGATGGCGGCTCCGGCCAGAGGAGTGGCGCGGGACGGGCGGAGGGGGTGAGGAGACATCGTGCCTTTCACGAGAGTGCGGTGATCTGGGGAAGCGGGGCGCGACGGACGACATCGACCATGCGGACGCCGACCCCGGAGAGGGCTGCGAGAGCGATGGCGGCCGCCGCGATCGATGCGCCCGCGGCGGTGCCGAGATGCCACGATGCGAGCAGGCCTGCGAAGACCGCGAGCACGCCGATCGCGGTGGCGAGCGCCATGCGGGTGGCGATGCTGCTGGTCCATGGCGCTGCTGCGACCGCGGGGGCGAGCAGGAGGCCGACGACCAGCAACGAGCCGACGGCCTGATAGGAGCTGACGACTGCGAGCGTGACGAGGCCGACCAGGACGACCTGGGCGAGCTGCGGCCGCAGATGCAGCGTTGCAGCGATGCGCTGATCGAACGCCGCGGCGACGAACCGGCGGTGGAACCCGGCGGCGACCGCGATCGTGATCGCGGCGGCTCCGACGAGCAGCCAGAGATCGGCGGGGGTGATGGCGAGAATGTCGCCGAAGAGCATCACCGTCGCATCCGTGGCGAAACTGCGGGAGTGCGACACGATGATGATGCCGAGAGAGAGCATGGCGACGAAGAGCAGGCCGATGCTGGTGTCGTACGAGAGGCGCCCGCGGCGTTGCACCCATCCGATGAGCACGCTCATCGCGACGGCGCTCACAGCGGCCCCGGCCAGGGTCGGCAGACCGAGCACGGTCGCGAGGGCGACGCCCGGCAGCATCCCGTGTCCGAGCGCTTCGCCGAGAAAGGCCATGCCGCGAATCACGACCCAGGTGCCGACGACGCCGCAGACGACTGCGACGAGGGCGCCGCCGACGAGCGCGCGGAGCACGAAGTCGGCGGTGAAGGGTTCGAGAAGTGGCAGCACGCGTTCATCATATTCATAAACGAGAATCATTATCAAAATCAGTTAGGCTTGAGGCATGTCACTTCTCACGGACCCGCGCACCTCCCGCACGGCCGCTCCGCCGGCCGTCCTCCGCGCCACCGGCATCCACTTCTCGTTCGACACCACCCCGGTGCTCCGAGGCATCGACATCGAGCTCGAACCCGGCAGCGTCACCGTCATCGCTGGAGCGAACGGCGCGGGCAAATCCACGCTGCTCGAAGTGCTGGCGGGCGTGCGCACCCCGTCGAGCGGCCGCGTCGAGCGATCCGGATCCGTCGCGCTCGTCGTGCAGCGCATCGCCGCACCCGACGCGCTCCCCGTCACCGTTCGCGAGGTGGTCGCCATGGGCACCTGGGAGCGGCGGCGACTCGCCCGCAGCGAGCGGCGGGACCGGGTCGTCGATGCGCTCGAGCGAGTCGCCCTCGCCGACCTCGCCGAGCGCCCGTTCACCGCGCTCTCCGGCGGGCAGCGCCAACGGGTGCTCCTCGCCCAGGGCATCGCACGCCGGGCTCGGATCTTCCTCCTCGACGAGCCGGCATCCGGCCTCGACGCCGCGAGCCGCGCACGCACGCAGACGATTCTCGTCGAAGAAGCGAATCGCGGGGCCACCGTCGCGTGCGTGACCCACAACGACGCGGCGATCGCAAATGCCGACCGTATCGTGCGACTCGATCACGGGGTGCGCGTGGCATAGCCGAGGGGTGCGCGCAGGTTGCACTGCGCGCGCGGCCTAGACTGGTGGGTACGCTGCGTTCCGTACGTGGCGGCGAACCAAGGAAGGGTGGTTGCCGCTCAGATGATCACCGAACCCGTAGCCGAAGTCGACCTCGACGCGATCGCGTCGAATATCCGGGTGCTCGCCGCGCTCGCGCCCTCCGCCGAGCTGATGGCAGTCGTCAAAGCCGACGGATACGGGCACGGGGCACTTCCGGTGGCGCACGCCGCCATCGCGGCCGGCGCAGGGTCGCTGGGCGTGGCCACGATCTCCGAGGCCCTGGCGCTCCGCGCCGGTGGGGTCACCGCCCCGATACTGAGCTGGTTGTCGACGAGCGGGTACGCCGAAGCCATCGCGCAAGACGTGCGTCTCGGTGTGAACTCGCGCAGCCAGCTCGACGCGATCGCCGCCGCCGCCCGCGAGATCGGCCGGCCCGTGGAGGTCCACGTCAAGGTCGACACCGGGCTCAGCCGCAACGGCGTGACCGAGGCCGAGCTGCCGGAGGTGCTGCGTCAGCTGGGGCGCCTTCGGGCGGAAGGCGCCGTGCGCGTGCACGGCCTCTTCAGCCACCTCTCGCACGCCGATGTCCCCGATCATCCGCAGAACAGCGCGCAACTCGAGCGACTGCTGGCCGCCCGGGCGTCGTTCGACCGGCACGGCATTCCCGTCGAGCAGATGCACCTCGGCAATTCTGGCACCGCACTCGCCCGTCCAGACCTGCACCTGGATGCTCTGCGCCCGGGACTCGCGATGTACGGGTACACCCCGTTCGAGAACCCCGACACGTCGCTGACGCCCGCGATGACGTTGAAGGCTCCGCTCGCGCTGATGAAGCGCGTGCACGCCGGCGACGGCGTCTCGTACGGCCACACCTGGACCGCCGAGCGAGACACCACGCTCGGGCTCGTGCCGCTCGGCTACGCCGACGGAGTGCCGCGCATCATGTCGGGCAAGTTCGACGTCGCCATCGGAGAGCGCCGATTCCCGAGCGTGGGACGCGTCTGCATGGACCAGTTCGTCGTCGATCTCGGGCCGGATGCTTCGGGCGTCGCCGAGGGAGACGAGGTCGTGCTCTTCGGCCCGGCGGAGGGGTGGCGCCCGAACGCGCGGGAATGGGCGCACGCCGCTCAGACGATCCCGTGGGAGATCCTCACCAGCATCGGTTCGCGCGTGCCGCGCAGCTACATCCACTCGGCCTGACCAGCCGCTGCGCTGCTGCGCTGCTGCCGTCCCTGCGCTGCGCTGCGATGCTGCGCTGCCGTCCCTATGCGAGCGGGGTCACTTTCGGCGTGTGTCGGCCGGTTTCGCTTCGCGACACCCTCCGCAATTGACCCGGCTCGCGGCGGGCCCGGTGGCGCGGGAGCCCGGGTGGCGCGGCGGGCCGGGCGGCGCGGCAGGCCGGACGGCGCTGACCCGGCCTGCCCGGGAGGCGCGGAAGGCTGGGCGGCGCTGACCCGGCCCGCCGGTACGAATGCCAGATGCGGACGTCTCGAAACCGCAGAGTTCGCAACTCCTCAGATTCATACTCTCCGCATCTCCTAACCTGGCGCCCGGCCTCAACGGCCGAATGAACCGATGCCATGAAAGCGAGACACACATGCCCCGCACCCGTTCGCCACACGCCTCCACCCCGACCGCCTCGACAGCGTGGGGCCTGCTGATCATCCGCCTCGCGCTCGGCGCGGTCTTCCTGATGCACGGCGCGCAGAAGCTCTTCGAATTCACGATCCCGGGCACGGTCGAATCGTTCGGCGCGATGGGCGCTCCGCTTCCCGAGATCACCGCGCCGCTGGTCGCCGTGCTCGAATTCGCCGGCGGGATCCTGCTGATTCTGGGGCTGCTGACTCGGCTCGTCGCCCTGTTGCTCGCCGTCGACATGGTCGTGGCGCTCGTGCTCGTGCACGCGGCGGCCGGATTCTGGGTCGCCGAGGGTGGTTATGAATTCGTCGCGGTGCTCGGTGCGGCGGCGCTCGGGATTGCACTCACGGGCGCCGGATCGCTCTCCCTCGACCGCCCGCTCCTGCGCGGTCGCGCACCGGCCTGGCTCGCCTGACGCGACGCGGCACCGCACCCCCCACCACCGTCACCCCACCCACCCACCACCTCCACCCACCCACCCACCACCTCCACCCAC
This sequence comes from Leucobacter alluvii, assembly GCF_039530485.1. Taxonomy (NCBI): domain Bacteria; kingdom Bacillati; phylum Actinomycetota; class Actinomycetes; order Micrococcales; family Microbacteriaceae; genus Leucobacter; species Leucobacter alluvii. The sequence goes on from NZ_BAAAOP010000007.1 coordinate 43,463, forward strand.
CCACCCACCCACCCCGCTCGCAGATTGGGGCGGGGAGAGGCAGGCCGCGCCGAGCGCGGCGTGCTAGACAGGAGGTACGCGAGTCGGCGACCAATGGAGGAGCAACATGGCAGAGTACGCACCGTTCACCGCGCACAACGGATTCGTCCTCCCGCCCATCGGGCTCGGAACCTATCGACTGAACGGCGACGCTGGGGCTGAATCGGTCGCGGCAGCGGTGCGTGCCGGCTACCGTCTGCTCGACACCGCCGTCAACTACGAGAACGAGGGCTCCGTCGGCCGCGGTGTGCGCCTCGCCGGTGACTCCGGTGCCGGGGTGATCGTCACGTCCAAGCTCCCCGGCCGGCATCATGAGGCGCCCGCGAATCGGACGAGCATCGAGGAGAGTCGCTCCCGTATCGGCGTCGATGCGATCGGTCTGCATCTCATCCACTGGCCGAATCCGTCGCAGGCGCAGTACGTCGACGCCTGGCAGGGTCTCATCGACGCTCGCGAGCGGGGTGTGGTCGATCAGATCGGCGTGTCGAACTTCCTCCTCGAACACCTCGAACGCATCGAGGGGGAGACCGGCGTGCGTCCCGTCGTGAACCAGCTGGAGGTGCACCCGTACTTCCCGCAGGTGGAAGCGGTCGAAGCGCATCGCGAGCTCGGAATCATCACGGAGGCGTGGAGCCCGATCGGGCGCGCGGGGGCGATCCTCAGCGAACCCGTCATCCGTGAGCTGGCGCAGTCGCATGAGTGCACCCCGGTGCAGGTCGTGTTGGCGTGGCATGCGGCGAGGGGCGTCGTCTCAATCCCGCGGTCGCAGCACCTGGAGCGGCAGCGGGAGAATCTCGCGGCTGTCGACGTGGTGCTGGACGAGGCCGAGGTGTCGGCCATCACCGCGCTCGGGCGCTCCGACGGCCGATTGTTCGGTGCGGATCCCCGAACTCACGAAGAGATGTAGCCATTCCGTCGCCCACCCGGTGGTCTCTGAGTGCAGGATCAGCGGGCGTTCGGCGTGGCACGCGATCCGACGCCGACGATGTCATCGGCTCGCACCGCGATCCATTCGATGAGCGGGAGCATGCGGTCCATCAGGTCGCGGCCGCGCTCGGTGAGGCAGTACTCGACGTGCGGCGGCACCGTCGGCAGTGACTCCCGGTGGACGATGCCATCCGCGACGAGTTGGCGCAGGGTCGAAGCGAGCATCTTCTCGCTGATGCCCTCGACCTCACGGCGCAGCTCTCCCCAGCGATGAGTGCCGTCTGAGAGCGTGCAGAGCACGAGCACGCCCCAGCGACTCATGACGTGATCGAGGACCACGCGCGTCGAGCACGCCGGAGCGAAGGCTCCGGTTTCGCGCAATTCCGCATAACTTACCATTTGGGGAGTACCTTACCGGAAAGTGGGTACCCGCGTTCGGGAATGTGCGGCCGTCGAAGACCGCTGCACTCCTCGAACCCCTCCTGAAAGGAACCCCATGACCATTCTCGTCACCGGCGCCACCGGCGCCCTCGGCCACCTCGTCATCGATGCACTGCTCGCTCGCGGCATCGCCCCTGCGCAGATCGTCGCCGGTGCGCGCACGCCCGCGAAGGCCGCTGACCTCGCGGAGCGCGGCGTCACAGTCGTGCCGCTCGACTACGACGACGCCTCGTCCGTCGAGGGAGCGTTCGCCGGCGTCGACCGCGTACTGCTCATCTCGGGGAGCGAGGTCGGCAAGCGCACGGCTCAGCACCTCGCCGTCATCGAGGCGGCGGCCCGCGCGGGCGTCAAGCATCTCGTGTACACGAGCCTCGCGAACGTCGAGCGCAGTTCCCTGGCGCTGGCGCCGGAGCACCTCGCTACGGAGCGCGCCATCGCGGAGTCGGGTCTCCCCGCCACGATTCTCCGCAACGACTGGTATGCGGAGAACTACGTGGCGAACCTCGACCAGGCCGAGGCGACGGGCGTGCTGCTCTCCGCCACGCACGGGGGTCGCGTCTCAGCGGCTGCTCGTGCTGACTACGCGGCAGCGGCAGCGGTCGTGCTCGCCGATGACGCGCACGTCGGCAAGGTGTACGAGCTCGCGGGCGAACCCGTCACGTACGACGAGATCGCTGCGGCGATCGGCGAAGCGGTGGGTCGCGAGGTCGTGCACCACGACGTGTCAGCTGCCGAATTCCGTGCGGCGCTCGAACGCGCCGGACTGGATGCGGGGACGATCGGCTTCCTCGAGGGACTCGACGCTGGCATCGCGGCGGGGGATCTCGATGTCGAGGATCCGACGCTCACCGAGTTGATCGGCCGCCCGACTACCTCGCTCGTCGAAGTGCTTCGCGCAGCGCGAGTCGCGAACGCCGCCTCCTGACCGTCACCGTCTTCCGGCGGCAGCCGCTGGTGCGCCGAAGGCGCCACTCGGCGTCAGCCGCGGCCGAAGCTCCTCACTACGCAGAACGGGCCGCGCACGAGTCATCGTGCGCGGCCCGTTCTGCGGGAGAGGGAACTCAGACGGCGATCTTCTCGCCGGCGAGAATCTTCTCGACCTCTTCGTATGCGTCAGTCTCCGAGATGCCCCGGGCGAGCGCGAACTCCGTGACGAGGATGCCGCTTGCCCGCTGGTACATCGCCTTCTCGCCCGTGGAGAGCTTTGCGCCCTGGCTGCGGCGCCACAGGTCGCGTACGACCTCGCCGACGCGGTGCACACTGCCGGAGGCGAGCTTCTCGCCATTGGCCTTGAAGCGCCGCGACCAGTTGCCTGGCTCCTCGGTGAACTCCTCCTGAAGGATCTGGATGAGCGACTCGATGCCATCGCGATCGATGAGTTCGCGCACGCCGATCTCGTTCAGCTGATCCGCGGGGATCTGGATGGAGAGCTCGTTGAGCAGGGGCTGCAGCGTCAGCCAGGTGCGCTCGACGCCGCCGATCTTCTTCACCTCGATCGCAGTGATCGTAACCGCACCGTGGTGCGGGTACACGAGGGTATGTCCCACGACGTGAGACTGCTGCATAGTGATCTCCTCAGGCAATGTCGTGTGCGGACGCGCGGGCTGGATGCCTCACGGTCTCGACGAGTGCGAAGGGACTGGACGCCGCGATATGCGGTCCGCTGTTCCCCCGAACTTGCACTTCCTACTAATTTTAGCCGATTCCGGCGGATTTGCCCAATCGGAGGCAGTATGATGCCCCGATCTTCTCAGGGAGACGACGCCCCCGCTTCAGTTGAGGACGATGATGCCGATGTTCAGCGTGCTCGCGAAGCACAGCCACAGGAGGTAGGGCACCATGATGAGGCTGGCGACCCGCGACCACTTCGCAGAAGACACGGCGAGTGCGATGACCACGACGATCAGAGCGATGATGATGACGGCGGCGATCCACCAGGCTGCTTCGCCGAAAACGGGATATCCGGCGAAGAACACCGGGGTCCACAGGGCATTGAGCACCAGCTGCAGAACGAAGAGCGAGAGGGTGGAACGGGCGGCGTTCGGCCCGCCCATGCGGAAACCCGGGCGCCAGATCAGGAAGCCCGCGAGTGCGATGAGGGCGTACAGCGCCGTCCACACGGGCCCGAATACGGCGTTCGGCGGATCCCACGGCACCTTCTCCGCATCGGCGTACCACCCGTCGACGTTGCCAGTGGAAGCGATGGAACCGCCGAAGGCCACCGCGGCCACGATGACCAGGAAGATGACGGCGACGAGCACCTGGCGCAACGTCGTCGGTCCCTTCGCCCGGGCGATGACATCTTCGTCTACCTGCGCATCCATATGAGCGGCGCCCCCTTCGCTGATCGCATGGCCGCTTCGGCCACGTGCGCTCCACTCTGCCCATCCAGACCGAGGAGCGCCAGGGGGTTGCGGTCGGAGCGGGCGTCGCCGAACGGAGGCCCTGCGGCGACGGGGGCGGGCACCGGGCCGTGCACGCCAGTGTCCGGCGCCGACGAGGCGCCCGCCGAAGCGGGCGATCCGTCGACGCCGGACGACTCGCCGGCACCGGCCCCTACTGGTTGGAGAGGTTCTCGCGCGCCTCGCCCGCGCGCGACTGCACGTCTCCGGTCGCCGAGGTGGCTTCGCTCTTCACGTGCTCGGCAGCCTCCGTCGCCGTCGACTTCACGGCCTCAGCGGCCTCCGTGGCGGGGTCCTGCAGGTTCGATGCGACCGACTTCGCCGCAGCCGTGGCCTCGTCGACGAGGGGCTGCGCCTCTTCGCGGAGCGTCTGCGATAGTTCCTTCTCCTTGTCAGTGCTCGGGATCAGCGACGCCGCGACCAGCCCGACGCCGAAGGCGATGAGCCCGACGGCGAGAGGGTTCCCCTCGGCCTTCGCCTTGACCGTGTGCGCGGCGTCGTGCGCGGCATCCCCGGCTCGCCCTGCGACTCCCGATGCGGTGCCGCTCGCATCGTCCGCGGCGCCCATCACGCGCTCCTTGATGGATCCGAATTTCGTGCGCACCTTGTCCTTCTGGCGGTCCACGATCTTGCCGGGAGTGACCTTGTCGACCAGCGCGTCGGTGTCTTGGCCCAGGGAACGGCGCGTGCGCTCGATATCGGCTCGGATGGCATCCGGTGACTCGTTCATAAGTTCTCCTCATTTCTCTTGAGTGTCGGAATGAATTCCTGCAGGGTTTCCATCGTCTGCGGCGCGCCCTTGACCTTCTTGAGCTGCGCCTTGCCGATGACGAACAGTACGGCGGCGATCACCGCCCAGATCGCGGCCACGATGACGCCCGACCACCCGCCGCCGACCAGGGTCGCGAGCGCTGCCCAGAGCGCGATCGAGAGGAAGAGCACCACCATGCTCCCGGCGTACGCCGCGCCGCCCAGCATGCCTGCTCCGCGGCCGGTGTTCTTCGCCGATTCGCGGAGCTCGGCTTTCGCGAGGGCGAGCTCCTGGCGCATGAGCGTCGAGAGGTCTCCGGTCACCTCGCTCAGCAGGTCACCGAGCGATTCGTTCGCTGCCTGTTCTTCAGAGGGGGTTGGGTCGACCATCTGCGCCTCCTCCCGTGATGTCGCCGTGGCGCGAGGCTCCCGGCGCACCGGGCGCGGTTCCCGGGGCGCCTGGGCCCACTCCTGGAAGGGGAGATTCCGGCGCGACCGGAGCAGGGGGTGCCGGCTGACCAGATGCCGGCGCGACCGGGGCCGGGGGCGCTGCCGGAGGTGCAGCGGGAGCGACGGGGCGCGATACGGGTGCAGCCGGGCTCGAACCCGGAGCGGACGTGCTGGTGCTGGGACTGGTTACGGGGCGCGCCGGGGTCGTCCCGCCCGCGGGAGCGCTCGACTCGGACGAGGACTGCTCGTGCGCATTCGCAGCGAGAGCGCGGGTGAGGCGCCCCGCGACGACGCCTGCGACCGCGGCGATACCGATGAAGGCGCCCGGCCGCCGACGCGCGAACGCCTTGACCTCGCTGACGACTTCGCGCGGTTCGTGGCTGTCGAGCCAGTCGCCGATGCGCGCGACCTTCTCAGAGGTCTGGCGCACGAGATCGGGTGCGACACCACCGCCCGAAGCGCTCGAAGCCATTGCTTCGAGATCGTCGCCGGCGCGCTGCAGGCCGGAGGCGAGCCGCGACTGCTGCTTGGAGGCTTCGTCGTTCAGCTCGCGAGTCGTCTGCGCGACGAGCTCGTGCAACTGCATCGATGCTTCCTCAGCGACGTTGCCGATTTCGTCCTTCGCGGTGTGGGCGACGTTGCTCGCACCCTCCTGCACCGTGTGGGCGAGTTCGCCGGCCTCCTCCTTCGCGGTGTCGACCGTGCCGGATGATGGTGTGCGATTCGGATTCGCGTTTCCGCTCCCGAGGAGCTCATTCTCATGGGACATGTTCTCTCCTTCCACGCCGGATCGTTGCCGGTGTGACACCGTTTGTAGTCGAAGGTATTCGAGAGGGGACGGGCCTTGCACGAGTGCCGATCATGTGCCATCCGCGCGTAATCAGGGGGAGTGAGTCAGGCGTCGCGATCCACGGGGATGAGCTCGACGGAGAGATCCGCGCCGTCGACGTCGGCGAGCATCATGGTGCACTGCGGCTGGCGGCGACGATCGGTCGGGGAACCCGGGTTGAGCAGGCGCATGCCGCCGGGTGAGACCGTGTCCCAAGGAATGTGCGAATGGCCGAAGACCAGCACGTCGGCGTCGGGGAATGCGGTGTCCGCCCGTTGCTCGCGCCCCGCTGCGGCACCGGTCTCGTGCACCATTGCGATGTCGAGCTCTTCGACGCGGATGTGCGCGACCTCGGGAAGCCGCGCGCGCAACTCCGGGCCGTCGTTGTTGCCCCATACGCCGACGAGCGAACGAGAGGAGGCCTGCAGCAGGTCGAGGGTCGCGGCATCCACCCAGTCGCCCGCGTGCAGCACAAGGTCGGCCGTCGCCGCAGCCGCGAGCACCGCCCCTGGCATTCGCTTCGCCCGTTTCGGCAGGTGGGTATCGGCGATGATGAGCAGACGGGTGGGCATGCCACACTCTTATCGCGGGAGACGGGCCGGACGCAAGGCTCTGCCGTGATCCCGCACCGCATTCGACGATGGGCGCATGGCATTCCGGATCGCGATCGCCTCGGCGGGCTCACATGGCGCGCCCGATTGAGTCATATGCACCGATCGGCGACGGCCGCACGGTCGCCCTGGTCGGCTCGAACGGGCGGATCGACTGGCTTCCCCTGCCGAACCTCACGAATGTTCCGGTGTTCGCGCACCTTCTCGACGCCGACACGGGCGGGTACTTCGAGGTTGCGCCAGACCTCCCCGAGACGGAGTACCGGACCGAGCGTCGATACGTGCCCGGCACCAACGTGCTCGAGACGACGTTCGTCGCCGAGTCGGGAAGCGTGCGCGTCACCGATGCCCTGCTCGTCGGCGTCTCGGGCCGTCTCCCGTGGGCGGAGCTCGCGCGTCGGGTGACGGGTATCGAGGGAGAAGTGCCCGTGCGCTGGGCCGTGCACCCTGGCACGTCGTTGCAGACCGCGGCGCCGTGGATCGAGGCGACCGCTCATGGGCATGTGGTGCGCAGCGGCGCGACCGCCTTCACCGTCGTCGGTCTCGAGCATGGCCCGGGCGAGCCCGACTCCGACGGTGCTCGGGGGCCGGAGCTCGAAGGCGGGTTCACCGCACGGGCGGGGTCGCGGCATCTCATCGCGATCGCCGCGACGCATGACGAGCCGTTGCACTTTCCGAAACCTGAGAATGTCGACGCTGGGATCGATCGGACCATCGAGAACTGGCGGCATTGGTCGCACGTGTTCTCCTACGACGGCCCCTACGCCGAGCTGATGCAGCGGAACGCGCTTGCGCTGAAACTCCTGATCTACAGTCCGACAGGAGCCATCGCTGCGGCAGCGACGACATCGCTGCCCGAGAACCCCGAGGGTGGCAAGAACTGGGACTATCGCTTCGCCTGGGTGCGAGATCTCGCGTACACGGCCCACTCGCTGGTGCGGTTCGGGCTTCGAGAGGAGACCCAGGCTGCGCTCTCCTGGATGCTGCAGACCATTCGCAAGCACGGCCCCGAGCTGCAGGTGATGTACACGCTCGACGGTGATCTCGTGGCGGGCCCTCAGGAGCATCATGTGGCCGGATGGCGAGGAATCGGTCCGGTCGTCTCGGGCAATCCCGCCAGCGAGCAACTGCAGCTCGGCGTGTACGGTGACCTCATCGCGATCTGCCGAACCTACGTCGATGCCGGGAACGTACTCGACGTGGCGACGGCTCGCATGCTCGCTGGCGTCGCCGACCGCACCTGCGATCTGTGGCGCAATCCGGATGCGGGAATGTGGGAGCTCGCAGTGGAGCGGCACTACATCTCCTCGAAGATGGGCTGCTGGAAGGCGCTCGACGACGCTGTCGCGCTCGTCGAGGCTGCGGCTATCCCGGGGAACGCCAGCCGATGGCGGGCGGAGCGAGACCGCATCCGCGCCTGGATCGATGCCCACGGCTGGTCTGAGGAGCGCGGCTCGTATCTCTTCTACGCGGGAGGGAACGAATTGGATGCATCCGTGCTGCTGCACGCCCCGACCGGCTTCGACCGCGGCGAGCGCATGTCGTCGACCATCGATGCGTTGGCCGACGAACTCGGGGCCGGCCCACTGCTCTACCGCTACAGCGGCGCCGAGCGCGAGGAGCACACGTTCGTGGCGTGCGCCTTCTGGCGCGTCGAGGCACTCGCCTGCGTCGGCCGCCACGCCGAAGCCCTCGAGCTGATGGATGCCCTCGTCGAGCATGCCAACGACGTGGGCATTTACGCAGAGATGATCGATGCCGAGACGGGGGCCGCGTGGGGCAATACGCCGCAGGCGCTCAGCCACCTCGCCTTTCTCGGAGCGGCGATGACGATTCATGATGTCGTGCCACCAGACATGCTCGACGGCCGCTGACGGTCGCACCGGGCGCACGCACCCCCAACAGGAAACACGAGTGAAAGGAAACACCATGTCACGTGACCAGTACACCTTCGTCAACCCTGCCGAACTGTACGCGGATATCAAGCCGCAGAAGCAGCACATGCCCGAACCGGGCCTCGACGCCGACCTCACCCCGAAGGCCGATCTCGGCGAGGAGAGCTACCGCGGAACCGGCCGCCTGCAGGGCCGCAAAGCCCTCATCACCGGTGGTGATTCGGGAATCGGTGCGGCGACCGCCATCGCCTTCGCGCGCGAGGGCGCCGACGTCGCGATCTCCTACTTGCCGGAGGAGGAGACCGATGCGCAGCGCATCGCAGGCATCCTCCGCGACGCCGGAGTCACAGTGGCGACGCTGCCCGGAGACCTGCGCGATGCCGAGTACTGCCGCACGCTCGTCGCCGATGCGGTGTCCCAGCTCGGCGGGCTCGACATCCTGGTGAACAACGGCGGCAAGCAGGTGTTCCAGGAATCACTCGCCGACCTCAGCGATGAGCAGTTCGACGACACGTTCAAGACGAATGTGTACGCGATGTTCTGGATCACGAAGGCGGCCCTGCCTCACCTTGCTCCCGGGTCGACCATCATCAACACCACGTCGATCCAGGCGTACTCGCCGGCTGCGATCCTCGTCGACTACGCGTCGACGAAGGCGACGATCAACGCATTCACGAAGGGGCTCGCGGCTCAGCTCGCCCCCAAGGGCATTCGCGTCAACGCGGTCGCGCCGGGGCCGATCTGGACGCCGCTGCAGCCGAGCGACGGCCAGCCGCAGGAGAAGATCGAGGAGTTCGGCGCAGAGACCCCGTTCGGCAGGATGGGCCAGCCTGCAGAGCTCGCGCCCGCATACGTCTTCCTCGCTTCGGCGGAGTCGAGCTATGTCGCGGGGGAGACGCTCAACGTCAACGGCGGCATGCCGACTCCGTGATGAGCGAGCGCGAGATGCAGGTGTTCCGCTCGACGCCCGGAATTCTCGTCGAGAGCATCTGGTGGGATGCCCGCACCGAGGAGGTCGTGTGGGTCGACATCGTGGCTGGACTGCTGCATCGTGGACGCCTCGACGGGGCGGTGGATGGCAGTGAGGATCGCGTGGTCCACCTGCCCCCACCGCTCTCGGCGGTGCAACCCGGCCCCGACGAGGGGTATGTCGCATCGCTCCGGGACTCCGTCGTGCTGCTCGACGCCGACGGAGCAGTGGTTCGCGAGTTGGCGCGGCTGCGGCACCGCCGCGACGGGATGCGTCTGAACGAGGGAAAGGTCGATCCGTTCGGACGTTTCGTGGTCGGCGGGATGAGCGTCATCGGTGAGACCCCGGATGCGGATCTCTGGTCTGTCGCGCCGGATGGCGCGGTCACGGTACTCCGGGGCGGTTTCGGCATCACGAACGGCATGGAATGGTCGGACGACGGGCGCACCATGTACGTGACGGATACCTCGACCCAGACGGTCTACCGCGGCCCGTACGGCCCGGATGGCCTCCTCGGGGAGCTCGAGCCATTCGTGTCGGGCCGTCCGAGCGACGGCCTCGCGCTCGCCGCGGATGGAACGTTCTGGAATGCGCTCTACGGCGAGGGCGTGGTGGCGCGGTGGTCGGAAGCGGGAGAACTGATCGAGGAGGTCGCGATTCCTGTGCCGAATGTCACCTCGGTCGCCTTCGCCGGACCGGGTCTCGGTCGGGCCCTCGTCGGCACTGCGCGCGAGAACCTCACCGAAGCGCAGTTGCGGGCCGCTCCGGGTTCAGGAGCCATCTACATGTTCAACGGGGGAGCGCATGGAAGGCCGGTGCACGCGTTCGGCTCGGTATAAGCGCTCTCGCGGGGAGAGCCCACCGCGTGACCGGCGCGTCAGGATCGATCGAAGCCGTCGAACTCGTAATCCCAGTCGGGGGCTCGCATCTCTTCATCGAGGAGCGGGCCTCCGGTCACCAGCTGCGGGAAGCTGGGATGCGTGCGCAGTTCTTCGGCGTGCTCTGAGAAGTCCGGCTGCTCCTCTCCCTCCCACCTGGCGGGGAGCGAGAGCACGTCGTTGCCGACTCCGATGACGAGGTCGGCGGTGCCCACCCGATCGTGATCGTCGGTCACGATCGGGATCCTCACCGCCTCGGCACGTCCGTTCTTCGCGACGGCGGCCGTGAGTTTGACCAGCGCCTCGGCGACGTCGTCAGTGGTGGTGACGGTTTCTCCAGCGTAGGTGATCGTTCTCATGGTGAGACTCTCGCATGCATTCGCGGTGTTGATTAGACGGTTGTGTTCTCGGGGGAGGGGCGGGTATACGCGGGAGTCGAGCGGAGGCCGCAGCACTGCGGGCAAAACGAAATCGAGCCTGCCCGAATCCGTCCGGATGTGCCATGCTGCTTGCATGGGTTTTCTGATTCATGGCGGCAATGATTACGAGTTCGAGGATCGTCTCCTCACGCATTTGAAGACGGTCATCGGGCAGAAACTGGTGAAGCAGGAGAGCTTCTTCCTCAGTTGGTCGCGCACTCCGGACCAGGGCAGCGGACGCGTATCGGTGTGGCTCTCGCCGTACGTCACGGTCGCCTTCCGCTTCTCCGGCAGCAAGCGCCCCGAACTCAACATGACCTGGTTGAAGGCGCTGAACGCGCTCTCCAACACCCCGCGTGGGCTGATCGTCATCAGTGAGGAAGAGGCGGAGGCCTACGCGAAGAAGAATCCCGACCTGATGTGACCGCACGCTGATGGTTGCGGAGGTGCCGTGGACGCTGCTCGCATGTCTCGCGTATTCCGGCAACGTCTGCATTGGCACGGCGAGCCTGCGCGGCCGCCGTGTGCCGCGCTCATGGCACGGTCGCGTCTTCCTCGTCGCGCTCGCGCTCACCGCGATCGCCGCGGCGACGTCGTTCCCAGAGCACGGTGCTCGAGGCGCCGCTCTCATCGTCGCGCTGGTGCCACTCCTGACGCTGCCCTTCGTGGGGAGACCGGTGCGCCGCCATCCCAGTACGCACATCCTCATCGGATTGGTGGCCGCACCGTGCTTCGCGATTGCGCTGTTGCTCTGGGCGGTCGCCGTCTTCTGACACTGCACCGCGTGTAGGGTCCAGGAAGGAGTGAGAGGAAGGCGAGCATGGAGTTTCGCGATGTGCTGTTCAATCGGAGAACGACGAACGGACCGTTCCTCCCGGATCCGGTCTCAGAGGAGCATCAGCGTCTGCTGATCGCGGCCGCCGCCTCCGCGCCGTCGCAGTTCAACAGTCAGCCCTGGCGCTTCGTGGTGATCGAGGATCGCGACACCATCGAGACGATCGCGCGGGTGAGCGGAGAGTCGATGACCGCGGTCATGGGCGAGGGATCGTTCTTCACCCGCTACAAGCGGCACTTCCGATTCAGCGCGGAGGAGATGGCTGAGCATCGCTCCGGCATGTACTTCGACAAGCTGCCCGCACCTCTGCGCCCGTTCACGCGCGCGGTGTTCACGGCCTCGGGGCTCGCGATGATGCGGATGCTCAGGGTGCCGCAGACGCTCGGCGAGGAGAATCGCAAGCTGGTCGCGGGATCCCCGCTGATCTTCGGCGTGATGCTCGATCGGGCGGAGCGCGGGGCTCACCCGCTTGCAGACTTCTACTGCCAGTTCAGCATGGGGGCCGCCGTCGAGAACATCTGGCTGACGACCGTCGAGCTCGGCATGGGCATCCAGTTCATCTCGTTCCCGATGGAGGCGCCGGAGCAGTGGGAGCGGTTGACGAAACTGCTCGACGTTCCCGATCACCTCGAACTGATGGCGCTGTATCGGCTCGGCTACGTGCCGCAGGACCAGCGACGGCCGAAGATCGACTGGTCGAGTCGTGAGCGCCGCCCGCCATCGCAGTTCGTGTACCGGGAGACGTGCCGCACGCCCCAGCAGGGGTGGGACGAGGCCACCCTCTGATGCCCGGGCGAACGGGTCGAGCGCGCCGCATCGTCGGTATCGGCGGAGCGGCGATCGGTGCGCTGCTCGTGCTCGCCGTCGTCGCCTTCGTGGTCTGGGCCAACCTCACGTATCCAGCGGAGCGAGGCCCGCTCGAATCGGTGGCGCAGGACGAGCGCGTCACGGTGACCGAGCGAGACGGGGCGATCGTGATGAGCCCGTCGCAGGGTGCCGAGACGAGCGGCCTCGTCTTCTTCGCCGGGGCGAAAGTCGAACCCGAGGCGTACCAGGCGACCTTCCGTGAGACGGTGGCTGCAGGCCAGACGGTGGTCATCGTGAAATCGTTCTTGAACCTGCCCCTGTTCGAGACGCGCCCGTTGAGCGATTTCACGAGTCTCGCCCCGGAGATCGAGACGTGGGCGGTCGGCGGCCACAGCATGGGCGGCGTCAAGGCCTGCATGTTCGCGGAATCCGAGCCGGAGGACGTCACAGCTCTCGTGCTGTTCGCGTCGTACTGCGCAGACGATGCCCTCGCCGGTCGCGATGACATCGACGTGCTGTCGCTCTCGGCGACGAATGACGGGCTCGCGACGCCGGAGAAGATCGAGGCGTCGGTCGCGGACCTTCCGGATGGCACCCGCTTCGAGGCGATCGCAGGGGCCGTGCACGCGCAGTTCGGCGCGTACGGCGAGCAGCCCGGAGATGGAACGCCGACGATCTCCGACGACCAGGCGCGCACCGAGATCACCGAGGCGCTCGCCGGTTTCCTCGGAGGTTAACGGTCTGACGCGGTGTCAGCCCGGCCATCCGTCTCGGGTGCCCGATCCTCGCGGTTCCGCTGGTACACGTCGGGGATCCCGTCGCCGTCCTCGTCGACCGCATCGCGCAGCGCCATGCGCCGGTACCTGCGATTGCGAGAACCGAGGAGCAGCGAGGCGAGCACGGCCGCGACCACCGAAGCGCTGAGAATGGCGACCTTCGCGATGTCGTGCTCCTCCGTGCCCGGCGCGAAGGTGAGCTCCGCGATGAGCAGCGACACCGTGAACCCGATTCCGGCGAGGAGCCCGACGCCGACCATGTCGATCCACCGGAGATCCGGGTCGAGCCGGGCGCGCAGCACCTTCGTCGTCAACCAGGTCGATGCGAGAATGCCGATCGGCTTGCCGATCACGAGCGCCGCCATGATGGCGAAGGTGAGCGGATGCGTGAACGCCTCACGGAGTCCGTCGACGCCGCCGAGCGAGACCCCGGCGGCGAAGAACGCGAACACGGGAACGGCGAACCCGGCGGAGATCGGTCGGAAGCGGTGCTCGAACTCCTCGGCGAGTCCCGGGGCGGAGGAGCGGTCGTCGCGCGCTCCCTTCCGGTGCAGCACGGGGATCGCGAAGCCGAGCAGCACGCCGGCGATGGTCGCGTGGATGCCGGAGGCGTGCATCAGCGCCCAGGCGACCGCGCCGACGGGCAGGAGGATGCACCACGCGGCGGACGCATGGCGACTGAAGAACACCCGGAATCGCTGCGCGAGCACGCCGTAGACCAGGATCACCGCGACGGCGAGAACGAGGGGAACGACCTCGATGTGGTCGGTGTAGAAGACTGCGATGATGCTGATCGCGAGCAGATCGTCGACGACCGCGAGCGTGAGGAGGAAGATGCGGAGCGCCGGCGGCAGGTGCGAGCCGATGATCGCGAGCACCGCCACCGCGAACGCGATGTCGGTGGCGGTGGGAATCGCCCAGCCGTGATGCAGTTCGGGTCGCTGTGCAGCGACCGCGGTGTAGATCAGGGCGGGAACGAGCACGCCGCCGGCGGCGGCCACGATCGGTACGACTGCGGAGCGGAAGCTCCGCAGATCTCCGGCGACGAACTCTCGTTTGAGCTCGAGCCCGACGAGGAAGAAGAAGATGGCGAGCAATCCGTCTGCGGCCCAGGTGCCGAGGCTCAGCTTCAGATGCCAAGGCTCGTAGCCGAACTCGAAATCGCGCAGTGCGACGTACGCGTCCGACCACGGCGAGTTGGCCCAGATGATCGCGACGATCGCAGCGACGACGAGCAGCATGCCGCCCACCGTCTCCTTGCGCAGCAGTGTCGTGATACGCCCGGCTTCGCGGTAGCTCCCGTACTCGGGGAACGTCGATCCGGTCTGTGGTGACTGCGCCATAGTGCTTTCTCTGAAGTGGTCGACGGATGCGCACGGCATGCGGTTCCTCTCGCCCCAGCGAGGAGAACGGGTTGTACGCTTACCCATGGTAGAGGGCCGAGGAGGTGCCATGACAGCCGTACGTTCATCGGAGGCTCGTGTTGCGCTCATCACGGGCGCGGGGAGCGACCGCGGAATCGGGTTCGCAGCGGCTCGGGCGCTCGCGGAGGCGGGTCACCGGCTCGGGATCGCAGCAACGTCCGACCGCATCGAGGAGCGTGCGGCGGAGCTCCGCGCTCTCGGGCACGAGGTGGTGACCGTGATCGCCGACCTCACCGATGCGGCGGAGGCGGATCGTGCGGTCGCCGAGGTGCTCGAGGCCTTCGGTCGACTCGATGTGCTCGTGAACAACGCGGGCATGACCTCGGTCAGTGATCCGGAGCAGCCGGCGGGCATTCGAGACATCTCGAACGCGCAGTGGGACGCGGCGCTCCGCCGCAATCTCGACACCATGCTGTTCGTCACGCGCGCGGCGACCCCGCCCCTGGTGCGCAGCGGCGCCGGCCGGATCATCAACGTCGCCTCGCTCTCCGGGCCGGTGACGGCCTACGCGGGCGACATCGCGTATCACGCGGCGAAAGCCGGCGCCGTCGGTCTGACACGGGCCGCCGCGATCGACCTCGCCGAGCAGGGGGTGACGGTGAACGCTGTGGCGCCCGGGTGGATCGACACCGGGTCATCCACGCCCCACGAGCTGCGCATGGGAGACGCGACCCCGGTCGGACGATCGGGGCGGCCCGAGGAGGTCGCGAGTGCCATCGCCTGGCTCGCCCGCGCGGATGCCTCGTACGTGACCGGCCAGGTCATCGTCGTCGACGGCGGCAACTCGATCATGGAGGATCGCGGCGGCGCGCCTCTGGAGTAGGACGACCTGCCCGCGGCGCCCGTGAGCGCTTCGCCGGGACGACGGAGGGCCGGCGGAATCCGCCGGCCCTCTGCGTTCATCGGATCAGTAGTGCGCGGGCGGGTCGCTTCCGGGGAAGGAATCCTCGCCCCATTCGTCTGCCACGGCGTCCGCGTGCTCGTGCGACACCTCGGTCGAACCGGGGTGCTCCGCGATATCCTCGCGTGACTCCGCATTCTCCGCGTTCTCCGTGATGTCCTGCGACTCCTCGGATCCCGGTACCTGCTCATTCACCTGTTCGTCATCGGCGCGATCGGTCATGAGTGCTCCTTCCTGTTCGCACATTGCGGCGAACGAGTCCGCCGCGCAGTGCTTCCATCGTCGAAGAATGCGTGGCGACGTGCAAGCCCCTGGCACTGCGGCCTCGAACTGTGCGTAGGAGTCAGATCCACCCCTGTTGCCAGGCGTGTTCAGCCGCCTCTTGGCGGTTTCCCATTCCGAGTTTCGTCATCGCCGCGGAGAGGTAGTTGCGCACCGTGCCGGGTGAGAGGAACAGCGCTTCGGCGATGTCGCGCACGTTCGAGTGGGCGCGGGTGGCGCGCAGCACGTCGAGTTCGCGATCCGTGAGCGGGCAGTGCTCGGCCGAGAGCGCGGCGGCCGCGATCTCCGGATCGATGTAGCGCTTGCCTGCAGCCACGTCGCGAATGACCTGTGCAAGTTCACCGGCGGGCGTCGACTTCGGCACGAATCCGACGATCTTCGCGGCGAGTGCGCGCCGGAGCACGCCCGGCCTCGCGTGTCGCGTGACGATGATGATGCGCGTACTGGGAGCACCTGCCGCGATGAGCGTTGCAGCCTCGATGCCATCGGTGCCGGGCATCTCGAGGTCGAGCAGGCACACGTCGGGTCGCAGCTCGATCGCGAGCGCAGCGGCTGTTGCGCCGTCGTCGGCGCCCGTGACGACCTCGATATCCGGTTCGAGTTCGAGAAGCGCTTCGAGTGCGCTTCTGATGAGCTGCTCGTCGTCGGCGATGAGCAGCCGGATCGGTTCCGTCATCGCGCTCCTCCGCCCGGGACCCATACCGTGAGTTCGAAACGCCCCGCTTCGTCGTGCGACGCGGTCAGCGTGCCGCCGACGGCTGTGATGCGGTCTCGCAGCCCAGCGAGCCCGGAGCCAGCATTCGCATCATGCGTGGTTTCCACGCCGTCGTTGGTGATCGCGAGCACGAATCCGTCTCGCTGAGGCGCGAGTGCGATGGTCGCGCGGGCGGCGACGCTGTGCCGGAGGATGTTGGTCGTGGCCTCGCGCACCGCGAAGGCCAGCGCGCGCTGAGCGGCTGGGTCCTCCGGGCTCCTCGCGATGTCCAGCGTGCATTCCGCTCCCGAGAGGGTCAGCACGTCGCGAGCGTTCTCGAGTTCGTCCGGGAGGTCGACGTCCCGGAGTCCGGCGACGAGCGCTCGCGTCTCCTCCATGGCGTGCTTGGCGGTGAGGCGGATCTCGGTGAGCTGCTCGGCGGTGCGAGCTGCGTCGCGGCCGAGCGTGCGTTCGGCGAGTTCGGCCTGCAACGCGATGACTTGCAGATGGTGACCTTGAATGTCGTGGAGGTCTGCGGCGAAGCGCAGTCGTTCTCGGGTGACGGCGAGCGTCGCCGCGAGAGACCGGGCCTCGTCCAGCCGCCGGATGATCCGCCACATCCACAGGCTGGTGAACAGCATGAAGGGGAGCAGAGCGCCGTAGAGGAGCACGAATCCGCTCGAGATATCCAATGAGTGCTGCAGGCTCGCCGATCCCCGGCTGATGTGAACGAGGAGCGGGATCGCGGCCAGAGCCAGCGCCAGGCCGGTGGCCCCCCATCGGCGCCCGCCCGAGAGCACGGCCGCGAACAGGACGCCGGAGAACCAGAGCTGCGCCGCGGCGTAGACCGCCAACTCGGGAGAGGCGAAGGCGAGGGCCCACGAGATCGCGGGGGGTGCGAAGAGTGCGACGGTCCACCCGCGGTGCGGTCGCGTGTCGGGCGCATCATCGCGGAGAAACCAGCAGTAGCGGATCCGAGCGGCCGCGGCGAGGACGCTCGTGATCAGGAGCGCGAGCACGAGAGGATCGCGCGTCGCCGCGAAGTCGGCGAGGTAGTCGAACGCGATGATCGCGTCGATGACGACGAACAAGAACACGATGGAGCCGAGCGTGTAGTTCCACGTCGCGGTCACACCGGCGCCAGGAGCCCGGTGCATGTCAGCTGAAATCATAGCGTTGACCAGACTACGAGCATCTCGGGCGATCGGGCCCGGCGTGCGCCGTCGCGTGACACATGTCATGCCGAAGTGGTGCGGATGTGCATGCCGACAGATGACACGGAGGCACTACGGCACCGACAACGAGTGGGAAACGATGGACGTACCTCATCAGCAGCGCCCTCACGACCGAAGGCGGGGCTGATCCTCTCCCGACGTGAAAGGTCCCCATGATCACCACTCTCCAGGAATTCGCCGCCTCGCTCCCGGAGCCGCTGCAGTGGCTCGGCATACTGGTCATCGCGGCGATTCCGTTCGTCGAGTCCTACTTCGGTTCCGCGATCGGGGTCATCGTCGGTATTCATCCGGTGATCGCGGTTGCAGCAGCGGTCGTCGGAAACGCGATCTCGATGCTCGTCTTCGTGCTCACCGCGCACGGGGTCCGTGCCAGCGCGACGAAAGGCAAGGACGCGAAGCCGCTGACGCCGCGACGCGAGAAGCTCAAGCAGCGGTTCGAGCGCTACGGGGTGCCCGGGGTCAGCCTGCTCGGCCAGGTGTTCCTGCCGAGTCAGATCACGTCGGCGGCGATGGTCTCGTTCGGGGCTCCGAAGAACCAGGTCATCTTCTGGCAGATCATCTCGATCATCATCTGGGGCGTCGTGTTCGGCGTGCTCGCGGCGCTCGGCGTGGCCGTGCTCGCATAGCTCTCAGGCGCGCTGAGCGATCAGCGATGCGGCGATCGCGCGAGCAGTGCCCGTTGTGTGATCGGGCGCGCGCAAGCGCATGGCGAGATCGCCGCTGACGATGAGGAGCAGTTGCTCCGCCAGTGCGGGCGCGTCCTGCGCCGACACCGGTTCGGCGAGTCGCGTCAAGCGATATCGCATGGCGTCGGTGTCTGCGCGGATCGCCGCAGCCACTTCGGGAGGAGCCGACGCGTATTCGGCCGATGCTCCGAGAAACGCGCACCAGCGCGAGCCGCGGGGCTGCTCGCGAAACGCTTCGAGCGCGTCGAAGATCGCGAGCAGACGCTGCTCATCGGTCGAAGCTCTCGCGATCGCCTCATCCCAGAATTCGATCCAGGCGTTCTGGCGTCGCTCGAGCACGGCGGCGAGGAGTGCGTCTTTGCTGGCGTATCCGCGATACAGCGTCGCGGGGGATACTCCGGCGCGCGCCGTGATGGCGTCGATCGGGGTCGAGATGATCCCCTGCGAGAAGAACAGATCTTCGGCGGCGTCGAGAATTCGCGCTTCCGTACTCGACCTGAGCCCCATGGGAATACTCTAGGCTAGCGATAAGTGAAACGCACGTTATCATTTTGGGGGTGCGCATGTCGGCGCAGCAGCGAACTCGTTCACGGCGAGCCACGCCGCAGGTGGGGGCACTCGTCGTCGCGGGCACCGCGGTGATCGCCGCGACCTACGGCCTCGTCAGACTCGCGTTCGGCCTCCACCTCCCCGAGATGAGCCGTGAGTTCGGCCTCGGCATCGCGACCCTCGGGTTGATCTCGGCTGGGGCATCCGTGGCCTACGGGCTCGCCGCCTGCGCCGGGTTCCTCGTCGGGGACCGCTTTCCGCGCGCGCTGGTGCTCGCGGCCGGTCTCACCGCGGGCGGCGGATCGATCGGCATCGCGTTGACGCACGACGTCGGAATCTTCAGCGCGTGCGCGATCGTGAGTTCGGCCGGTGCAGGGTGCGCGTCTCCCGGGCTCGTGCGCATCATTCATCGGGCCGCGTCCCCCGGCGACCGGGCGACGATGCAATCGGTCGTCAACGCGGGGACCGGCCCCGGCCTCATCGCAGCGGGCTGCATCGCGTGGTCGCTCGCGCCCGACTGGCGGCTCGCCTGGGTGATCGCCGGCGGAGTGACGGCGCTCGCGACGATCGCGGTGCTCTGGTTCGGTCGGGAGCAAGCGTCGGAAGCCGTGGAAGCGCGGTCCGCGCTCCGGTTGCCGCCCGCGGCCTGGTGGGCGTCTCATCGCGCAGCACTCCTGGCCGCTGCCGCCTTCGGCTTCGGAGCTGCAGCGGTCTGGAACTACGGGCGAACTGCGCTCATCGATGCCGGCGCCTCTGCAGGTGTCTCATTGCTCGCATGGGTGCTGCTCGGTGTCGGCGGGACGGCAGTGATCCTCACGGCGCCGCTCGTGCGGAGGCTGCGGCCGCGCAGCCTCTGGGCAGTCGCCACGATCCCGGCCGCAGTCTCCACAGCCGCTCTCGGAATGTCCTCCGGCTCTCCTCCGCTTGCGGGAGCGGTGTGCGCCGTGTTCGGTTGGGGATACGTGACCGCGACCGGCGCCCTGATCGAGTGGACTACGCAGATCGATGGTTCGCGCGCTGCTACGGGCACCGCCGTGCTCTTCGTCGTGTTCATGATCGGCCAGGCGGCGGGGGCGGCCGTCGTCGGTGCCCTCGTCGCGCAGCTGGGGTACTCGGGAGCGTTCGGCGTCGCGGCCGCAGCGGCTTGCGCGGCAGGCGTGCTCGGCTATGAACGGCAGGCGCGGCGAGTTCGAATCAGGTAACGGCTCGAGCGATCGCAGCGACGGCTCCTGCGGCCGGTACGGTGATCGTCAGGAACGTCACGAGGCGGTACGCGGGATCCAGCTGAAATCGGTGCTCCGCCTCGAAACGACAGAACCCCCGCCGCTTTCGCGACGGGGGTTCTGCGTGAACTGGTGCGCCCCAAGGGATTCGAACCCCTGACCTTCTGATCCGTAGTCAGATGCTCTATCCAGCTGAGCTAGGGGCGCCCGTTGGTTTCCCAACTCGAAAGAGACTACACGAGACGATCGAAAAACGAAAATCACGCCCCCTTCGCACAATGGCGCCGCGCGTGTCGCGAGCGAGCGGTACCCTGGAACCCGTGTCACTGAGCCCAGAACTCGCCCGCGCGGAAGCACTGATCCGCGAGATCGCCAACTATCCGTCGCCCGGCATCCTCTTCCGCGACATCACGCCGCTGCTCGGCGATGCTGGCGCGCTGCGCGCGACGGTCGACGCCCTCATCGAACCGTTCAACGGTTCGTTCGACGTCGTAGCGGGCCTCGAAGCGCGCGGGTTTCTGCTCGCGAGTGCCGCGGCGTACGCCAGCGGCACCGGCCTCATGCCGATTCGAAAGGCGGGCAAGCTCCCCCGTCCTGCGGCGAGCGTCGGCTACAAGCTGGAGTACGGCACCGCAGAGGTCGAAGCGCACGACGATTTCGCGCCGGGCACCCGCGTGCTGTTGATCGACGACGTTCTCGCCACCGGCGGGACGCTCGCGGCCGCCCACGAACTCGTCGAGCGGCTCGGCTACGTCGCCGCAGGCACGTCGGTGCTCTTCGAGATCGATGGCCTCGGCGGGCGCGAGACCGTCGCCGATGCCTCGCTGCACACGGTCTTCCGGAGCTGACGCCGCGATGTCCGCGGTTCGCCTGATGCTTGCAGTATGAGTCGGTCATCGAAGCGCAGCGGGCAGCGGCTGCCCGCCCCCGACTTCTTCGATCTCGCGGGAAGCGACCCCGAGCTGCTCACGTCCGGGAGGATCCCTGATCCGCTCCCCGAGCACACGCCCGTGTTCCGGTGGCTCGCGAACGTGCTGCAGCTCGTCGAGTCGCGCCTGCGCGCTCGCGGCGACACCGCGCTGCGGAACGCGATCCGGTTCTTCTGGGTTCTCGTAGCCCTCGTCGGAGTCTTCCTGCTGGTCGGCCCCATCATCAATGAGCCGCTCGACTTCGATGACGTCATCGCATCAGCCGAGATCGACGACGTCGACTGGGTCGCGCGAGACGCCGAGGTGGACTACATCATCGACCGCGACGCAGCAGGAGGCTTCGTCGCGCAGGTGAGCGAGCGCTTCGACGCCGAATTCCGCAACGGCCCCGAATCGAGCGTGGCGCGCACCGTTCTGACCGAGTACCACGGACACGACGTGCGCTTCTCATTGACGAGTGCGACGATCGACGGCGCCGAAGCCGAGATCGACGTGCAACACGAGCCGACCACCACGGAGGTGCGGCTCACCCGCAGCGACGGCGAAGCGCTTTCCGGTACACGGGAGATCGCGCTCACATACGAGCTGCACGACCTCGTCACGACGGATGTCGACGAGGCGACCGCGGAACGCGTCGATCGTTTCGACTGGCCGCTCTTCGCCCCGACGTGGCCGCAGGCGACGAAAGGCATCGACGTATCCGTGACGCTGGCCCGCGAGATCGACGAGGCTCTGGTGCGGGCCCCGCGGGCCTACATCGGCTGGTTGCTCATCAGCGGCACCGAGTGGTTGACCCCCGAGGGGGAGGACGCCGCCGGGGTGCGGTACGCCTTCTCGAACGCTGACGCGCTGCCGCCGAACGCGGATCTCTCGGTCAGCGCCCAGTTCGCACCCGGCACGTTCACGCAACCGCAGACGACGACGCTCTTCTGGGTGCAGACGTACGGGCCGCTGCTCCCGATGGCCGTGCTCGTCGTGCTCACGCTCTTCGCGTTCGCCGCTCGGCGCGTGGTGTGGGCCGACAGCGCCGGCGACCCCTGGTATCTCCCGAGAAACGAGCCGCCGGAGCGGCTCTCGCCCATGCTCGCCGCGGAGCTCATGGGGCAGAGACGGCAGGTCGAGCTCCTCACCGCGCTCGAGCACCCTCCCCGGCCGCGGTCGTCTCGACGAGCGGAATGGCTCCGGCGTCTCGCCCGGGCGGGCCGTCGGGCGGGCAGCCTCGGAAACACTCCGACGGTGCTGCGGCGCACGCGGTCGTGGGGATCGAGCCGAGCCGCCGTTCGGGCCGGGCTTCGATGGGTGCCCGACAGCTACGTGCGCGATTTCTTCACCGTCGCCCCCATCGCCATCATGCTGCTGCAGTGGGGGGTGCTGCGACAGCTCTCGCACCAGGTGATCCTCGCGGTCGTCTGGTGGCCGGCCGCGTTCGTGCTCGTCTCGACCGTGCTGGCGATCATGTCGAACATCGCAGTCTCCCGCCCCCGCCCCCTCACGCGAGCCGGCGCACTCGCGATGCAGCAGCTGAAAGGCATCGACGTGTGGGCGCGGGCTACCCGGCTGCTCGACCGCGGACCGCTCGACGACCCGCTGCTGCCCTACGCCCTGCTGTTCGAGCGCCCCCGCCGCGCCGGTCGAAAGATCGCGGAGCACGCGGCAGCAGAGACCGGCGATCGCGCAATCTCACGCGGATGGCGCACCGAGCATTTCGTGGGTGCGCCCGCGCTTCTCGCACTGTTCGCATCGATCGTGGTGCTCGCGGGCTCGATCGTCACCGTATCCACGCAGCCGGCGCCGTACCGCACCGATATCGACTTCGTCACCTGGTCGAACGACCTCCCCGGCACGCTGTACACCGAGGTCTCCGGGTTCGACATCGAAGCAGAGTTGCGACGCGGCGACGACGGCGGAGCGCGCCTCGACGTCGTCGAGCGGCTTGACGTGGTCTTCGACGACTCGGCTTCGAAAGTGCCGCAGTTCGCGAAGGAATGGCCGACGGAACGCCTCGGGCAGTCGCTCGGCTTCGAACTCGAATCGGTCACGATCGACGGGGAGGCCGCGCCCTACACCGAACTGCCGCAATCGGAGACGAGCAGCCTCGCGATGCTCACCCGTTTTCCCGACGTGCGTTCTGGGGAGCACGAGATCGAGATCGCCTACTCGCTCGACCACGCTGCGGTCGACGCCGACGCCGACGCCGGGGACGACGCTGTCCAGGAGGTGCGCTGGGCGGCGTGGTTGTCGTTCTGGGAAGACGAGTACTCCGCGGAGCCGGGCGACTACTCCGGGGCGAAGCTCCCCGTTCGGCCGCTCCGAATCCAGCTCGCAGTGCACCCCGATCTCGTCGGGAACCTCACCGACGCCGGTTGGATCACCACCGATTCGGATGAAGACCGCTCGCCGCTCGAAGACGGCAACGCTGCCAAGCCCTGGGTGACGCAGCAGAGCCACTACTCCGACGAGGCCGACTTCGAGGATCGCACGCACTCAGAGCTGCGCATCGGATCCGAGCGGGTGCGCGACGACGGGGCCCTCGTCGTCGAGATCGACGCGGACACCGTCGAGTCGCGCGTCGCCGAGGACCTCGCCGCGGGCACACCAGCTGGCGAATGGACGGTCGACGCGGACCTCAACCGCACACTCGACCAGTACGCACTCGACCTCGACGACGATCTCGGGGCGCTCCTGCGGTTTCACCCGGATACGTTCGGCGGCGTCGACGACGGGGCCCTCGAACGCTCCGAGCGCGACCTCAACCTGCCGTTCGTCGCGGTCTTCGGGATCCTGGGCATCGTCGTCGTGGCCTCGGCCGGCGTGATCGTCTTCGCGACGCGCGTGCGGCGCCCTGCAAGCGCCAGTCTGCGGACGACCGCCTGGCTCACTCTTCCCATCCTGGCGCTCGCGCAGTGCATCACGTTCTGCTGGGTCGTGCTGCCGATGGCGGGCAGCGACGTCAGGGGCGGCGGAGCCATCGCGCTCGGCGCGGTGATGCTCACCGCGGTCATCGCCCAGGGCGCGATGGTGGCGCGGCGAACGGGATCCGGCACTCGGAAGAAGGGACAATAGGGAGCATGACCGAAATCGACGCCACGGCCTCATTCCTCGCCGCACGGGATCAGCTGCTCGCGCTCGCAGGAGAGCCGCAGCGCCAACGCACCGAATTCGAGTGGCCCGACGTCGGACCGGATTTCAACTGGGCGCACGACATCTTCGACGTGATCGCCGAGGGCAACGACACCACCGCCCTGTGGATCGCCGAAGCCGACGGAAGCGAGCTGAAGCGGACGTTCGCGCAGCTGAAGCAGCGCTCCGATCAAGTCGCGAACTGGCTGCGCCGCATCGGCGCCAAGCCCGGCGACGTCGCGATGCTCATGCTCGGCAACCGGGTCGAGCTGTGGGAGATCATGCTCGCCGCAATGAAGCTCGGCGTCGTGCTCCTGCCCACCTCGGTCGTGCTCGGGCCGCACGAGCTCGTGGATCGCGTCGAGCGCGGCACGGTGCGATGGGTGTTCGCTGCCGCCGAGGACGCGATGAAATTCGGCGAGGTCCCCGGCGACTACCGTGGCATCGGGGTGGGATTCGATGCGGCACCCGCCGATCACCGTGCGCGGCTCTACGACTGGGCGCGGTACGAGGAGTCGTCCGCGGCATCACTCGCTCCGATCGCGAAGACGACGACGAGCGATGACCCGGCGCTCTTGTACTTCACCTCCGGCACGACGAGCCTGCCGAAGATCGTGGTGCACTCCCACACGAGCTATCCCCTCGGGCATCTCACGACGCTGTCCTGGCTCGGGGTGCGCCCCGGCGACACCCACCTGGTCATCAGCGCCCCGGGCTGGGCGAAGCATGCATGGTCGAGCTTCTTCGGCCCCTGGCACGTCGGCGCGACCATCTTCGTCGCGAATTACGCCCGCTTCGACGCGGAATTCCTCGTCTCCGAGCTCGACCGCGCGGGGGTCAACACCTTCTGCGCTCCGCCGACCGTGTGGCGCATGCTCATCCAGAGCAAACTGTCGAGGAAGCCGCGCGCGCTGCGCGAGATCGTCTCGGCAGGCGAGCCGCTGAACCCCGAGGTCATCGCGCGCATCCGCGAGTGGTGGGGGCTCGAGATCCGTGACGGGTACGGTCAGACCGAGACAACGGCGCTCATCGGCAACCTTCCCGGAGATCCGATCGTGCCCGGCGCGATGGGGCGGCCGCTCCCCGGAGTCTCGGCAGTGCTCATCGATCCGGCGACCGGCGAGGAGGCGCAAGAGGGCGAGATCTGTCTGAGCCTGGACCCCGAGCGCCCCGTCAACCTGATGCCGGGATACTACGGCGATCCGGAAGCGACGGCGCGCGCGACCCGAGGCGGCCTCTTCCACACCGGCGATGTGGCCGAACGCGACGAGCACGGCGTGCTCACCTTCGTCGGCCGCACCGACGACATCTTCAAGTCCAGCGATTTCAAGGTGTCGCCCTTCGAAGTGGAGAGCGCACTCATCGAGCACGCCTTCGTCGCCGAAGCCGCCGTGGTCGGAGCGCCGGACGGCACGCGACTGAACGTGACCAAGGCGTACGTCTCGCTCGCAGCCGGTGTCACCGCCGACGAGGCAGCCGCACGCGAGATCCTCTCCCACGCACGCGGCGCACTGCCGCCCTACATGCGGGTACGGCGCGTCGAGTTCTTCGAGCTGCCGAAGACCACCTCTGGCAAGATCCGTCGCATCGAGCTGCGCCAGCGCGAGGAGGCTGCCCATGCGGCGGGCGAACGCATTGCGAGCGAATGGCGCGAGGAGGACTTCCCGGGGCTCAAGGGCTGAGCGGTGCGCAGGATCGGCGACCCCGACCGGACGACCACCCGGCCGGCTGATCCGCCGTCATGCGGCGTCACGCGATTGCCGTATGAGGGGTCCTGCCGGATAGTTTCGAGGTATGACGCAGATCGAAACCACCACCGCAGGCAGCCTGCCCCGCACGCAGGCGCTCATCGAGGCGAACGCCGCACGCACCTTTGCCGATGACGGCCTGACGCTGCAGTCGACGCCGGAGTTCGACGCGCTCGTGACCGAGGCTGTGCGCGACGTCGTCGCGCGCCAGCGAGACCTCGGCATCACGCAGCCCGGCGACGGTGAGTTCGGCAAGGCGATGTCGAACGCCGTCGACTACGGCGCATGGTGGACGTACTCGTTCCAGCGCACCTCGGGCCTCACGATCACCGAGCGCAACATCTTCACCCAGGAAC
The DNA here is from genome assembly GCF_039530485.1 of Leucobacter alluvii. Classification (NCBI taxonomy): domain Bacteria; kingdom Bacillati; phylum Actinomycetota; class Actinomycetes; order Micrococcales; family Microbacteriaceae; genus Leucobacter; species Leucobacter alluvii. The sequence continues at coordinate 69,639 of NZ_BAAAOP010000007.1, forward strand.
CGGTGCGTTCGACGCCCGGAAACATCCAGCTGACGTCGTTCCCGGATCGCCGCGACTGGGTGCGCTTCTCAGAGGCCTACCAGGCCGAGATCAACGTGGGCACGAACGCGACGCCGTTCCCCACCACGACCGACGCGATCACCTACACCGGGCAGGAGCTCGTCGCGACCGACACCCGCAACCTGCGAGCGGCGCTGCAGCCGGGCGAGCAGGGGTTCATCACGGCGATCGCACCGGGATCGGCCGCGCGCATTCAGAACGACTTCTACGCCTCTGAGCAGGAGCACATCGACGCCTGGATCGCGGCGCTGAGCGAGGAGTACCGGGCGATCACCGACGCCGGGCTGATCGTGCAGCTCGACGACCCCTCACTCGCCGAGAACTGGGATCAGATCAATCCGGAGCCCTCGGTCGAGGACTACCTCGCGTTCACGCAGATCCGCATCGACGCGATCAATGAGGCCGTCAAGGGGCTGCCGAAGGAGCAGGTGCGCCTGCATCTGTGCTGGGGATCGTGGCACGGCCCGCACACCACCGACATCGAGCTGAAGCACATCCTCAAGACCGTGCTCGGAGCGAACGTCGGTCAGATCTCCTTCGAGGCGGCGAACGCGCGCCACGAGCACGAGTGGGCCGCGTGGGAGGAGAACAAGAGCATCATTCCAGACGACCTGATCCTCGTCCCGGGCGTCGTCGGCCACTCGACGAACCTCGTCGAGCACCCCGATCTCGTCGCGCAGCGCATCCAGCGCTTCGCCAACGTCGTGGGAGCGGATCGCGTCATCGCCGCGACTGACTGCGGCCTCGGCGGCCGCGTGCACCCGCAGATCGCCTGGGCCAAGCTCGAGGCGCTGGGCGAGGGCGCGCGCCGCGCGGCGAAGCTCGTCTGAGGCGGGAGCTACGCCCGCCCCGCTTTGCGTGAGCTGAGCAGGGGCGGCGCGGGGCGATGGTCGTCGAATCAGGATCGCAGCAGCGTGTACGTGCGAGACGCGCGCTGCCGCCACCACTCCTCGCGATCCGGAGCCGCTCGGTAGCGCTCGAGCAACGCGGGGTCGAGGTCGGGCCGCCGCACCTCGATCGCACCGTCGAGCGGCACCAGGGGCGACGCCGTCACATCGCCGTCGAGCAGCGCGACGGTGCCCAGACCGCACGCGCCCGCGAGCATCCCCTCGGGGAGGGCGGCAGCCAGATGCAGTCCCATCGCGATGCCGGCCGACGTGTCGAGAGCGCTCGACACCACGACGGGCAACCCGGCCTCGATCACGAGCGACCGCGCGCGGCGCACACCGCCGAGAGGCTGGGCCTTGACGATCAGCAGATCGGCGGCTCCGGCTCGGGCGACCGCGAGCGGATCCTCGGCCTTCCGCACACTCTCGTCGGCAGCGATGCGCACTGAAACGCCCGACGCGCGCAGCCTCGAACGCACCTCGACGAGCTCGTCGACGCTCGCGCTCGGCTGCTCAGCGTAATCGAGGTCGAAGTCTGCGAGTGCCGCAAGGGCGTCGACAGCGTCGTCCGCACTCCAACCGCCGTTCGCATCCACGCGTACGAGCCCCGCCGGCCCGAGCGCTTCGCGCACCGCTCGTACCCGGGCGACGTCATCGGCGAGCGACTGCCCGCGTTCGGCGACCTTCACCTTCGCGGTCGTGCAGCCGGGGAAGCGGGCAAGCACGGCGGGTACCTCGTGCGCGCCCACCGCCGGCACCGTGGCGTTCACCTCGATCCGTTCACGGAGCGCCTCCGGCTGCGGCGCCCATCCGAAGTCGAGGGCCGCCGCGAGCCACGGAGCGGCCTCTGCGTCGTCGTACTCGAGAAACGGCGAGAACTCGCTCGCGCCCAGCGGAGCATCGAAGATCATCGCCTCGCGCACGGCGATGCCGCGGAACCGCGTACGCGTCGGAATCGAGACGACGTGCGCGGCCGCGAGCACTTCGGCCAGCGGAGGGGCGGCGGGCGCGGCGCTGCGGGTGTCGGTCATGCCTCGATCCTGTCACGCCCTGGCGGTGTCCGTCCTCCGAGCCATCAAGTCAGGTTGACGCGCTCCCGTAGTGAACGTCTGTCTCCACGCAGAGATCTGAGATCCCGGACAGGTGATGACGAAGAGTCACGAACTCGTCGTTGATCGCGCCCTAACCTGCCGGAAGTGCGAAGACGCGCTGCCCAACGATCAACGAAACGAGGACGGACGATGAGGACCGACACTCCCAGTTCGGAGAGCTTGATGACTCGCGAGATCCGCACGATCGAGCGCGTACCCGAAGCGGAACGGCACGGCCGGGTGAGCAACCAGTTTTCGCTCTGGTTCGGCGTGAACCTGCAGATCACCGCCGTAGTCGACGGGGCAATCGCCATCACATTCGGCGCGGAAGCGATGGCAGCCATCATCGGTCTGTTCATCGGAAACGTGATCGGCGGAATCACCATGGCGTTGCACTCGGCGCAGGGCCCGCGCCTGGGGCTTCCCCAGATGATCTCCAGCCGAGTGCAGTTCGGCGTCAAAGGCGCGGCCCTGCCGCTGGTGCTCACGATCCTCATGTACCTCGGCTTCCAGATGACGAGCGTTGTGCTCTGCGGCCAAGCGCTCAACCTGATCTTCGGCTGGAACGCTCCGGTGTGGGGCATGGTGCTGTTCGGGCTCATGACGACCTGCGTCGCCGTCGTCGGCTACCGACTCATCCACATGATCGGTCGCATCGCCTCGGTCATCGGGCTCATCGGATTCGGCTACATCGCCATCCGCCTCTTCGCCGGGTATGACGTGCAATCGGCTTTCGGACAGGTCGACTTCACCTGGGCGTCGTTCATTCTCGCGATCGCGCTCGCCGCCGGTTGGCAGATGACGTTCGCGCCCTACGTCGCCGACTACTCGCGCTACCTGCCCCAGCGAACGTCCGTACGCGCCACGTTCTGGAGTACGTTCCTCGGGTCCGTGATCGGTGCCCAGATCGCGATGACCCTCGGGGTGCTCATCGTCGGCGCCCTCGGAACCGACGCGTTCCTATCCAGCCAGGTGGGCAGCCTCGGCGAGATCGCCGGGGGCGGCCTCGTGGCGATCTTCATCTATGCCGTCATCGTCGTGAACAAGCTCTCGGTCAACTCTTTGAACGCCTACGGCGGATTCATGTGCATTCTCACCATCATCACCGGATGGACGAACCATCGGAGCGTCTCCCAAGCGGTTCGCACGAGTATCATCGTCGGATTCACCGTCTTCGCCACCGTTGTAGCGCTGATCGCGAATGAAGTGGGTTTCCTCACTGTGTTCAAGAACTTCGTGCTTGCGCTGCTCACCGTCTTCATCCCGTGGAGCGTGATCAACCTCGTCGACTACTACCTCATTTCGAAGGAACGCGTCGACATCCCGGCGCTCTATGACCCGAGCGGCCCGTATCGGGCGTTCAACTGGGTCGCGATCGCGAGTTACGGCATCGGCGTTCTGGCACAGCTGCCCTTCATGAGCCAGGCCGTGTACGTCGGCCCGGTCGCCCGAGCCCTCGGGGGCGCCGACCTGTCCTGGCTCATCGCGATCGCGGTGACGTTCGCCGTGTACTTCCCGTGGGCGAGGCGCACGCAGTACGTGCCTGACCGGCTCATCACGGGGAGCGCGGACGACTCACCTGCTCGAGGGGCCCGCGCCCTAGGCTAGGGGCATGACGCAGCAGGTATCCGAGCTCTTCGACCCCGCCGAGTGGGAGATCGCCCCCGGGGCTCAGCACTACTCCGACATCACCTCCCACCTCAGCCTCGACGGCCGCATCGCGCGCGTGGCGTTCGACCGGCCCGAGGTGCGCAACGCCTTCCGCCCGCGCACCGTGGACGAGCTCGCCGACGCGCTGGAGCGTGCGCGAGTGAACCCGAAGGTCGGGGTCGTGCTGCTCACCGGAAACGGGCCGAGCCCCAAAGACGGCGGCTGGGCGTTCTGCTCGGGCGGCGACCAGCGCATTCGTGGCCGCGATGGGTACAAGTACTCGGATGACGAGACCGAGGTGGGGCCGGAGGCCGCGGCGCGCGCCGGGCGGCTGCACATTCTCGAGGTGCAGCGGCTGATCCGGTTCATGCCGAAGGTCGTCATCGCACTCGTCCCGGGCTGGGCGGCCGGCGGCGGCCACTCGCTCAACGTGGTCTGCGACCTCACCATCGCGAGCCGGGAGCACGCCAAGTTCAAGCAGACCGACGCAGACGTCGGCTCGTTCGACGCCGGTTACGGCAGCGCCTACTTCGCGAAGCAGGTCGGCCAGAAGTTCGCACGCGAGATCTTCTTCCTCGCCGAGGAGTACTCCGCCGAGCGCGCTCGAGAGATCGGCGCCGTTAACGAGGTCGTGACGCACGCGGAGCTCGAACGCACCGGCATCGCCTGGGCGCGCACGATCCTCGGTAAATCGCCGACCGCGATCCGGATGCTCAAGTACGCGATGAACGCCGTCGACGACGGCATCGTCGGGCAGCAGCTCTTCGCGGGGGAGACCACCCGCCTCGCCTACGGCACCGATGAGGCGGTCGAGGGCCGCGATTCGTTCCTCGAGAAGCGCGAGCCCGACTGGAGCCCCTTCCCCTACCACTACTGAGCGCGGCGGCACCGCTGCTGCTCCGCGGCGGCACCGCTGCTGCTCCGCGGCGCTCACCCGAGCCGGGTCGCTTTCAGAGCGTGTCGCACCTCGGTGGGCCCAGACACACTCTCAAAGTGACCCGCCTCGAGCTGGCGGCACCGCGACGGGTGCTGCTGCACCGCTGCGCTCACTGTCTCCACCGGAGCGGGGTCACTGTTCGTGCGTGTCAGGCCCGCGACACGCACGAACAGTGACCCCGCTCGCATGTGGGTGGCGTGGGTGGCGTGGGTGGCGCGGGTGGCGTGGGCTGGCACGGGGGCGGCGGCGGCCACACGACCCGCCCGCCTCCCGGTGCGCCGCGCCCGCTCGCCGGCGATGCGCACAGCAGGGCTGCGCGGAGTACCCTGGTCGGGTGACTGCGCCCCACAGACTCCGTGCGATCCCGACCGAAGATCGTGCTTGGCTGACCGCCGGTCTCGCCGATGCGTTGCGAGGCGGGGCGCCGGTCGTGCCGGTCGCTCCCGGTACCGACCCCGACGCGATCGTCGCATTGCAGCAGCAGGATCTGCCCGAGGGTACAGCTGTCGTCGTGCGCACGTCAGGGTCGTCGGGCACTCCGAAGGCGGTCGCGCTCTCCGCCGACGCCCTGCGCGCGAGCGCCGAGGCGACGGCCGAGCGGTTCGGCGGGCACGGGCAGTGGCTGGTGGCGCTGCCGACGCACCTCATCTCGGGCCTGCAGATGCTGGTGCGCAGCGATCTCGCCGGTACGCAGCCCGTCTTCTTCGACGGCCGCTTCGAGCCAGCCGCCTTTCTCGAGCAGGCGGAGACCCTCGACGCCGATCGTCGCTACGTCTCGCTGGTGCCGGTGCAGCTCGCGCGACTGATCGATCACGTCGAGCAGGATCGCTCGGCGGCCGATGTGCTGCGCCGTTTCGATGCGGTGCTCGTCGGAGGGCAGTCCGTGAGCGTGTCGCTCCGCAGCCGTGCGCACGCGCTGGGCATCGCCTTGACGCGCAGCTACGGGATGTCGGAGACGGCGGGCGGGTGCGTGTACGACGGCGTCGAGATCGGCGACACCCGTGTGCGCATTCGCGCCGGCGAGGTGCAGCTCGCCGGCAGCGCCCTCGCGCTGGGTTACGTCGGAGACCAGGAGCTCACGGATCGCGCCTTCATCACCGAGGCGGGGCGTGACGGGGTGCCGGTGCGCTGGTATCGCACGGGCGACTCGGGTGAGCTGCTCGGCGGCATGCTGACGGTCACCGGCCGTCTCGATCGCGTCATCATTTCGGGCGGCGTCAACGTGTCCCTCGACGAGGTCGAGCGCGTGGTGCGCGAGCAGTCAGGGTGGGAGCACGCCGTGGCACTCGGCGCCCCGCATCCCGAGTGGGGGGAGCGGGTGTCGCTCGTCGTCGATGTGGTCCCGGGCGCAGGCACGGGCGCCGCCGTGGAGAGCGCCCCCGACGAACGCGCCGCTTTCGAGCGCGTGCAGGAGGTGCTGCGCGCGTCGCTCGGCCCTGCGGCCGTGCCCGAATGGGTGACGGAGGTGGACGCGATTCCGCGGCTTCCTGGCGGGAAGCCCGACTACGCCGCGATCGGCGAATGGATGGGGCGACTGCGCTCGAGTTTCAGCGAGGTGCGGCGCGGCGATGCCGCCCACGTGCACGACATGCGTGCGCAGGGCGATGCGCACGGCGAAGCGCACGGAGATGCGCAGGGCGATGCGCACGGAGAGAAGGATCAGACGTGAACCAGGCACACGACCGTCGACGATCGGGCAATCCCGCGGCTCGGGCCGCTGCTGAGCGGCAGGCCGCAGCGGGGGCGCCGCCGCGGATCACCTGGCGCAACTGGGTGGGTGGAGCACGGTTGCGCACCCTGCCGCTCGCCGTGGCGCCGGTGGCTGCGGGCAGCGGCATCGCGCACATGGTGCAGGAGTTCTCGCTCACACTGAGTCTGCTCGCGCTCGCCGTCGCCGTGTTCCTGCAGATCGGGGTGAACTACGCGAACGACTATTCCGACGGTATCCGGGGTACGGACGAGTTTCGAGTCGGCCCCGCTCGGCTCACCGGGTCAGGGCTCGTCAACCCGAAGCGGGTGCTGGCCGTCGCGCTGACGTTCTTCGCGCTCGCCGCGGTCGCGGGCCTCGTCGCAGTGGTGCTCAGTGAGCGCTGGTGGTTCCTCGCTCTGGGCGCGGTGGCCATCGTCGCCGCCTGGTTCTACACGGGGGGCAAGCGCCCCTACGGGTACGCGGGGCTGGGGGAGATCGTCGTCTTCGTCTTCTTCGGGATCGTCGCGACGGTCGGCACGGTGTGGCTGCAGACGGACATCGACGTGCAGGAGCCCTGGGTCGCGGGCGCCGGCGTCGGCCTGTTCGCGGTGGCCGTGCTCGTGGTGAACAACATCCGCGATATTCCGACGGATCGCCTGGCGGGCAAGCGCACGCTCGCGGTTCGCATCGGCGACCGCGCGTCTCGCATCCTCTACGTCGTCTGCGTGCTGCTGCCGTTCGCGGTGCCGGCGTTCTACGCGCTCGCGCAGCCGGGCATGATCCTCGTCTGGTTCGTGCTCCTCCTCGCCATTCCGGCTTCGATCATCACACTCACCGCCAAGACGGCGCGGGAGCTCATCCTCGTCCTGCAGCTCACGAGTCTCGCCGCGCTCGCCTACGGTGTGCTGCTCGGAATCGCCTTCGCGTTCTGACGCCGAGTGATCCGGCGCAGGATCGCCGAGCGTTCGACGCGATCCTTGTGCTCGAGCGCGCAGCCTGGCTAGGCTGAGGTTCGGAAACCCTGACCCCGGAGAGGAGCGCACCATGGCAATCATCACCCAGCCGTCGGCGCCGCGACTCCCGGGCACTCCGAAGCCAGGGCAGTAGGTCGACGCGGCTCCGATCGCGGGCCGCCCCTTCTCCGCTTCCACCTCAGCATTTCCTCTCGCGCCGCGCGCGGTCAGCCCTTGGGCGCCCGCGTCCAGGCGCCGGCACACGTCAGGCATCATGAACCACCTCGCTGCGACTCAGCACACACCGAGCGATCCCGCTCGCGTCTCCACGGCGCGCGCGCTCGCGCGTCTGCTCCCGTTCGCCCGTCCCGCACTCCCGAAACTGATCACCGGCGCGTTCCTCGGTCTGGGCGCCGCACTCGCGAGCCTCGTCGTTCCGCTCGTGCTGGAATGGGCGGTGGACGGTCCCATCGCGTCCGGCGACCGCATCCTCATCGCCTGGGCGACCCTGGCCGTGCTGCTGCTCGGCGTCCTCGAAGCGCTGCTCGTGTTCATGCGCCGGCGTCTCGTGCTCGGCCCGTCCGCTGCGATCGAGTACGCGGTGCGTCAGTCCTTCTTCGAACGACTGCAGCGCTTGCCCGTCGCCTTCCACGACCGGTGGCAGTCGGGCCAGTTGCTCAGCCGCATGATGCAGGACATCAGCTCGATCCGCCGGTGGTTGGCGTTCGGGTTGATCCTGCTGCTCGTCAACGTGCTGACGATCGTGATCGGTATGGGGCTGCTCTTCCGCTGGCATTGGGCGCTCGGCGTCGTCTTCGTCGCGTGTTCCATCCCGATCTGGGTCGTCGGCTACCGCTTCGAGCAGCGTTACGGCGTGCTGTCGCGGCGCAGCCAGGATCAGACGGGTGATCTCGCGACCGCTGTGGAGGAGAGCGTGCACGGCATTCGCGTGCTCAAGGCCTTCGGCCGGGGCGGCCATGCGCTCTCGCAGTTCACGCGTCGGGCTGAGACGCTGCGCGAGACGGAGATGCGCAAGGCGCGGGAGGTCGGCGGACTCTGGTTCTGGTACGAGCTCGTGCCGATCCTCGCCATGGGTGCGTGCTTCATCACGGGCGTCTGGCTCGCTGCGCACGACCTGCTCTCGACGGGGGAGCTCGTGGCGTTCTTCGCGATGGCGGCGGCGCTGCGGTGGCCGATGGGCTCGCTCGGCTTCCTGTTCGCCTTCTTGATCGACACGCGCACCGCGACCGACCGGGTGTTCGAGGTGTTCGACGCCGAGCAGACCGTGCGGGAGCCCGAGCGCCCGCAGACGATCGCCCAGGCGCGCGGCGAACTCGTATTCCGCGACGTGCATTTCCGGTATCCCGACGCGGGTGCCGAAGAGGTCGACCTCCTCGACGGGCTCGACCTCGCGCTGCGTCCGGGCGAGACGCTCGCGATCGTCGGTGCGACGGGGAGCGGCAAGACGACCCTCACGACGCTGCCGACGCGGCTGTACGACGTGACGGGCGGGGCGATCACGCTCGACGGGATCGACGTGCGCGATCTGGCGCTCGACGACTTGCGTCGCCGGATCGGCGTGGCGTTCGAAGAGCCGATCCTGTTCTCGGCCACGGTGCGCGAGAACGTGCTGCTCGGTCGCCATGATCTCGCTCTCGGCAGCGCCGAGGCGGATCGGGTGCTGCAGGATGCGCTCGCCGTTGCGCAGGCGGGGTTCGTCGCCGATCTTCCCCGCGGCCTCGACACCGAGGTGGGGGAGGAGGGGCTCAGCCTCTCCGGCGGTCAGCGCCAGCGGCTCGCGCTCGCCCGGGTCGTGGCGGCGGCCCCCGATGTGCTGGTGCTCGATGATCCGCTCTCGGCGCTCGATGTCGACACCGAGGCGCTCGTCGAGGCGGCTCTGCGACGCGTGCTCGCCGACACGACCGCGCTCATCGTCGCGCATCGTCCGTCGACGGTGGCGCTGGCCGATCGCGTCGCGGTCATGCTCGACGGTCGCATCGATGCCGTCGGCACCCATTCCGAACTCCTGCGCACGAGCGCCCAGTACCGCAGCCTGATCGCAGGGATCGAGCGGGACGCCCTCGTCGACACGGCGGAGACCGGTCGGACCGAGACCGATCCGACCGATACCGCAACCGCCGACACCGACACCGACACCGACACCGAGGAGGTTCGCTCATGAGCCTCGCGAGCGTGCAGGGAACGAACGGCGAGGATCGCGATTCGTACACCCGCGAGGAGAGTCGAGCGATCCGCCGCCGCTCGTTGCGTCTGCTCGGTTCGATTCTGCGGCCGCTCCGGCGCCTCATCGCACTGACGGCCATCGTCGTGATCATCTCATCCGCGATGCGTGCGGTGGGTCCGACACTGATCGCCTATGGAATCGACACGGCGCTGCCGGCCGCACTGGACGCCGGGGACTGGGTGCCGGCCGTCGGGGTTGCGCTCGCTTTCCTGGTGACCGGCGCGATCGGTTCGCTGCTCGTCGGCTGGTACGTCGTGCTCATCGCACGCCTGACGCAGGCGGTCATGATCGAGCTGCGCACGCGCATCTTCCGGCATACCCAGCGGTTGAGCCTCGAATTCCACGAGGGGTATACATCGGGTCGCATCATCTCGAGGCAGACGAGCGATCTCGAATCGATTCAGGAGCTGCTCGATGGCAGCCTCAACGAACTCGTCGACGCGGTGCTCATCGGAACGTTCACGATGGTGATGCTCTTCCTGCTGGATTGGAAGAGCGGCCTGGTGCTGCTCTTCATGGGGATCCCGCTCGCGATCCTCATGCGCTGGTTCGTCGTGGAGTCGCAGAAGGGGTTCCGTTCGACGCGCGTCGCGAGCGCGCGCCTGATCGTGCAGTTCGTGGAGACGATGACGGGGATCCGGGCGGTGCAGGCCTTCCGGCGCGAGCGCCGCGGCGATGCCGACTTCGGCGCCGTCTCCGACGAGTACCGTCGCGCGAACCTGCGCGTGCTGCGGCTCTTCGGGGTGCTCGATCCCGGGCTCATCCTGCTCGCGAACGTCACGGTCGCGGTGGTGCTGCTCTGGGGCGCGCTCCGCGTGACGGGCGGCGAGCTCGCGATCGGCGTGCTCATCGCCGCCGTGCTCTACGTGCGCAACTTCTTCGGGCCGCTGGAAGAAGTCGCGATGTTCCTCAACTCCTATCAGTCGGCGACGGCGGCGCTCGAGAAGGTCTCGGGCGTGCTCGAGGAGGAACCGACGGTGCAGGATCCCGCCGCGCCCGTGCGCCTCGAGCGCCCGCGCGGCGAGCTCGGCTTCGATCACGTCGATTTCGCCTACGGGGGCGACCGCGGTGGAGCACGCACGGTGCTCGCGGACTGCGACCTCGAGATCCCGGCCGGCCAGACGGTCGCGCTCGTCGGAACGACGGGCGCCGGAAAGTCGACGCTCGCGAAGCTCGTCGCGCGATTCTACGATCCGACTGGCGGGGCGGTGCGACTCGACGGCGTCGACCTGCGCGAACTCGATACCGCCGATCTGCGTCGCGCCATCGTGATGGTGACTCAGGAGGCGTATCTCTTCAGCGGAACGGTCGCCGAGAACATCGCGCTCGGCAAACCGGACGCGTCGGCGGCCGAGATTCGGGCGGCGGCACGCGCCGTGGGTGCGGAAGGATTCATCGAATCCCTCCCCGACGGGTACGAGACGGACGTGAACAAGCGCGGCGGGCGCGTGTCGGCCGGGCAGCGCCAGCTGATCTCGTTCGCACGCGCGTTCCTCGCCGATCCGACGGTGCTCATCCTCGATGAGGCGACCGCATCGCTCGACTTGCCGAGCGAGCGACTGGTGCAGCACGCGCTGCAGCGTCTGCTCGCCGATCGCACGGCGATCATCATCGCCCACCGGCTGTCAACCGTGGCAATCGCCGACCGGGTGCTCGTCATGGAGAGCGGCCGCATCGTCGAGGACGGGTCGCCCGCGGAACTGGTGGAGCTCGGCGGACGGTATGCGCAGCTCTACGCGGGGTGGGAGGCGACCCAGGTGTAGCGCTGCTCCGAGTGCGCCGCCGCGCCGGTACTCGGTGTGGGATTCGGCTTCGGTGAGATCATGCGCGCGGAACGTGGCTCACCGACGCCGAATCTCGTACCGAAGCGGGTTCAACGCGAGTTCGATGCGGTGCCAGTGCCGGTGCCAGTGCCGGTGCCGGACGCGTCCGGTCCGGCGGAAGGGCCCGGCTGAGCGGTCTCGCTCGGCGTCTCGCGCGCTTCGACGGCCTCGTCCTCGACGATGTCGTCGGGTGTGCGGTCTCGATTGCGCCAGTCGTAGATGCTCTCGGAGGCCGTCGACCGTGGGCGGGCGAGGAAGATGACCGAGAGGGCGACCCCGATCAGGGCGGCGAAGACGGCTGCGATCCACGGCTGCAGGCCGATGAGGAAGAGCACGGTGAACGGCACTGCGAAGAAGAGCAGACGAAGTACGATGTACACGATCCAGGCGGTGCGCGGGTTGTTCACCCGCACGAGTGTACCCGCGGCACCTGAAGCGAGGCTCCGCGCAAGGCCCAGGGTTTCGCGAACGCTTGCGAGTACGATTAAGGGTATGGTGCGGTTCGTGATAATCGGGGTCGTCATCGCCGTAGCACTGACGCTGTATGCGCTGGTCGACGCGGCGATGACCGAGGGATCGCGTGCGCGCGGAATGAACAAGCCGGTGTGGATCGTCATCATCGCGGTGCTGCCGGTGATCGGCGCGCTGCTCTGGTTCTTCATCGGCAAGGGGTCCGCCCAGGCGCAGGCGACGCGACGGCCTGCACCCGACGATGACCCGCGCTTCTCGGGCACGAGTCTTTCGAGCACCGACCTCGATGCGCACATGCGGGATCTCGAAGACCGCTTGCGCGAACTCGACGACGAGACGTTTCCCGGGGAGGAGCCGACGCTCGCCCGCGGTGGCGATGGTGCGGAGACGCCGGATCGCGCGGGCGATGCGGTGACTTCCGATGCCGCTGCAGCGCGCACATCCCCCGCGGAAGCGGGAGCGCCGATCGTGAACGAAGCCGATGCCGAAGCCGAGATCGATGCCGACGCTGATGCCGATGCTCCGCCCGCTGTTCCTGACGCGGTACCGACGGAGGAATCGCCGAAGCCCCGGAGTGCGGACGAGCCGGGAACGCGTTCCGACGGCGACTCCAAGCCGTGAGCTCGGCGCAGCCGGCAGCAGCCTCCGTCTTCGCAGTCGAACTGCTCGCCGAACTCGTCCGTCGCGGCGTGCGCGATCTCGTGGTGTGCCCCGGGTCGCGTTCTCAGGCGCTCGCTCTGGCTGGTGCGGCGGCGCAGCACGCCGATGCGCTGCGGCTCCACGTGAAGCTCGACGAGAGATCGGCCGGGTTCTTCGCGTTGGGGGTTGCACGTGAAACGGGCATGCCGGCACCGATCGTCGTGACGAGCGGGACGGCGGTCGCGAACCTCATGCCGGCGGTGCTCGAAGCGCACGAGGCCCGTGTGCCGATGCTGCTGCTCACCGCGGACCGCCCCGAGGAGTTGCGCGGCATCCGCAGCAACCAGGCGACGCACCAGGCGGGCCTCTTCGACGCATTCGCTCGCTGGTCGGTCGATGTGCCGGCCCCCGAATTCGTCGACGGCGACCTCGTGCGCGATGCCCTGCGCGATCCGGCGACGCTCGTGACCCGGGGCCTCGCCGCGGCTCTCGGTGCTTCCGGCGGAAGGCCCGCCGGGCCGGTGCAGCTGAATCTCTCGTTCAGGGACCCGCTCTCCGGGACCGCAGGTTTCGAGCGCATGATCGTCGCGGGCTTCGAAGCGGCCGCCCGCGAGGCCGCAGAACGAGCAGCGCAGCACCCGGAGCCGGGCGAGTCGGGGCCGATCGCGGACGATGCAGATGTCTACGAGCACGCTGGGGATGCGCTCGCGGTCGTGATCGCCGGAGCGGGTGCGGGCCCCGAGGCCGAGGCCTTCGCGCAGGCCGCGGGCCTGCCGCTGCTCGCCGAGGTGGTGAGCGGAGCGCGATTCGGGCGCGAGACCATCGCCGCCTACGCCACGCTGATCGACGACCCGCAGATCGGCGGCCTCACGGAGCGCGCGATCGTGTTCGGCCACCCGACCCTCACGCGTCAGATTCCTCAGCTGCTGCGTCGCGACGACGTCGACGTGGTCGTGATCGATCCGCACCACGGTTCCGGTGCCGAGTACGTCGATCCCAGCCGCGGTGCTCGAGTGGTGTCGGCCGCACGCGTCGCACCCGAGTATGATGCCCGCGCCCTGCGAGGCTGGCTCGGGGCCTGGGTCGTCGCGGACCGCGCGCTGCAGCGCGAGCGCTCCACCGTGCACGAGCCCGACCTCGAGGCAGCGCTCGCGCCGGGCTACAAGGAGCGCAACGCCTACGCCCGCACGGAGGTCGCCATCATGCGCGAGCCGGTCTCGCGCGAGCTGCTCGTCGAGAGCGTGTGGCGCGGCACGTGGCCCCACGATCGGCTGGTCATCGCGGCGTCGCGCCTGGTGCGCGTGCTCGACGCGCTCGCGCCCGCCCGACGGGTGAGCGTGCACGCGAACCGAGGTCTCGCCGGCATCGACGGCACCGTCGCGACGGCGCTCGGCATCGCGGTGACGAGCCAGCTCGCCGATGATCCGGCTCGAGCGGCCGGGACGACGCGGGTGCTCATCGGGGACCTCGCGCTGCTGCACGATGCCGGATCGCTCCTGCTGCTCGAGGGGGAGCCCCGTCCGCGCATCCAGGTCTTCGTGGCGAACGACGGCGGCGGAACGATCTTCGACGGTCTGGAGGTCGCCGAGACCGCGGACGCCGACGCATTCGCGCGGGTGATGCGCACCCCGCAGCGCGTCGATATCGCTTCCCTGGCCGCAGCGTATGAGTGGGACTACCGCCGGGTCGCCACACGCAGTGAGCTCGAGCGGCTGCTCACCGAGCCGGTCACCGGGCCGAGCATCGTGGAGATTCCGCTGGCCGAGTGACGCGACCCGGCGAGTCGGTGCGCCCCTACAGTGGACAGCGACGAACACAGAAGGAGACACCATGACGCAGGCGTTCTGGACCGATGAAGTGGGAGAGCTGCTGCGCGTGCGGCCCGGCTTCCAGCTGAGCGAGGTCGATCCTTCGGCCACTCCGGGCACGGATGCGCGCAAGCGCGAGGGATATCAGGAGCTCGAGCGAGCCGCTCAGGAGTTGCGTGTGCTGCAGGAGAAGCTCTTCGCGCAGAGCCGCTTGGGGGCGAAGGATCGCTTGCTCGTCGTGCTCCAGGCGATGGATGCTGCCGGCAAGGGCGGCATCGTCAACCACGTCTTCGGGCAGACCGAGCCCTACGGGCTCGCATTGACCGCCTTCAAGTCGCCGAGCGCTGAGGAGCGTGCGCACGACTTCCTCTGGCGCGTCGAGCGTCGGGTGCCGGAGCCGGGCGTGATCGGGGTGTTCGATCGTTCGCACTACGAGGACGTGCTCATCCAGAAGGTGCGCGGTTTCGCGCCGCCCGAAGAGATCGAGCGGCGATACGGTGCCATCAACGAATTCGAATCGAGGATCACGGCTGAGGGCGTGCGCATCGTGAAGATCATGTTGCACATCTCGCCGGAGGAGCAGGCGGAGCGGCTCATCTCGCGGCTGGACGACCCCGAGAAGCACTGGAAGTACAATCCCGGGGACGTCGATGAGCGGTTGCACTGGCCCGCGTACATGGAGGCGTTCCAGACCGCGATCGAGCGGACCCACTCGGAGACGGCGCCCTGGTACATCGTACCCGCCAACGCCAAGTGGTACGCGCGCGTCGCGGTGCAGCGCATTGTGACAGCGGAGCTCGCGAAGCTCAGCCCGCATTGGCCGGAGCCGGAGTTCGACGTCGCCGCCGAGCGGCAGCGCGTGGTCGACTCGCTCGACATGCGCTGGCCCGCGTAGCGGATCCCGGGCCTGCCCGTCCCCGCCGGCCTGCTCACCACAGGTTGGAGACGGCAGTGCCGGACGCCGTCAGCGCGCGAACGCCTCCGTGATGGGGCGGAACTTCGACACGGTTTCCCCGAGCTCGTGGTCGGGATCGGACCCGGCGACGATGCCTCCGCCGGCACTCGCCACCACGGCCCGCGCTCCGGTCTGCGCATCGGGCGCTCCGAGTTGCGCGCAGCGGAGCGCGATGACCCATTCTCCATCGCCATCGGCGTCGATCCAGCCGACCGCGCCCGAGTAGCGACCGCGGTCGAACGGCTCCAGTTCGGCGATCGCTGCGACAGCGGTCGCAGTCGGAGTGCCCGCGACTGCGGCGGTCGGGTGCAGCGCGCCGACGAGCTCGATCGACGAGCTCTGCTCGCCGAGCGCCGCTCCGAGGTCGGTCGCGAGATGCCAGACGTTCGGCAGTTGCAGCGGAAAGGGCTCCTCGCTGGTGCGCAGGTCGCGCACGTGGGGGGACAGTGCGGTGACGACGCTCTGCACTGCGAATGCGTGCTCGTGCTGCTCTTTCGCGCTCGTCAGGAGTTCGTCCCTGGCGCGGGCGTCTCGCGCGGCGTCCTCGGAGTGGCGGCCCCTGGTCCCCGCGAGCACGCGCGCCGAGACGGCGCCGCTCGTCGACCTGATCAGCGTCTCTGGGCTCGCGCCGATGAGTCCGTCGACGGCGAAGGTCCAGCAATCGAGGTAGTGCTCGGCGAGGCGGGTGAGGGGCACCCGCAGGTCCGAGGCCCCGGGCAGCGCTCCCTCCAGCTGGCGGGCGATGACGATCTTCTCGAACTCGCCGCGCTCGATGCGAGCTCCCGCTTCGCGCACGCCCGCGAGGTATGACGCCACCGAGTCTCCACCGGTGGCGAGCGCGCGATCGCGGAAGCGGACGCCCTCCCACGCGCGGCTCGCCGGAGCATCGGGTACGGCGAGCGGTGCAGGATCAGCATCGACGGCGGCGATCTCCGTGATCCAGGCCTGCCCGCGGTGACGGGCGACCAGCAGACGCGGCACGATGAGCACGCTCTCGGCAGAGCTCGCGTCGGCGAACGCGAACGTTCCCAGCGCGATGAGGCCCGAGCCGGGCATGCGGACGGAGTCGTCGACGATCGCCGTCTCAGCGATCCGGCGCCATGCGGCAGCAGCATCGGTGAACCGGTGCGGTCCGGAGAACGACAGGCGCAGCACCTCGCCGACCCCCACGCAGCCGCGATCCCCTCGCGACCAGATCATCGGGGCGTTCGGGTCGGCGAGCGAGATGAGATCGGGGGCGTGCTCCAGAGGCCGGGTCGTCGCGCGCAGGCGGGGCGCCGGGGGAGTGCTCGTCACAGTGCCAATCTACTCCTCCCTCCTGGGCGCACTGGCCCGAGCGCTGCCGCCAGCACTGCTCCAGGAGTTGCATAGCCGTTCGGGATACGATGGAGGGGTGACCCGCCCCGATACCGCGACCAAGCACGCAGCAGACGTCTCCGCAATGTTCGATGAGGTCTCGCCGCGATACGACCTGATCAACGACGTGCTCACGGTCGGCAACGACCGGTTGTGGCGCGTGGCGACGACCAAAGCGATCGCACCGCGCAAGGGGATGCGGGTGCTCGACCTCGCGGCCGGCACCGGAACATCGTCGGCTGCCATCGCCGCGCACGGGGCGCACGTCGTCGCCGCGGACTTCTCCGAGGGGATGCTCGCCGAGGGGCGCAGACGGCATGCCGGCAACGACCTCATCGAGTTCCAATGGGCCGACGCGACGCAGTTGCCGTTCGCAGACGACGAATTCGATGCAGCCACCATTTCGTATGGGCTGCGCAACGTGAACGACCCGAAGGCGGCACTGCGTGAGATGCGTCGTGTGGTGAAGCCCGGCGGGCGAGTGGTCATCGCCGAGTTCTCGACGCCGCCCGCCGCCGTCGTGCGGGGGCCGTACGCCTTCTACGGTCGGCACGTGCTGCCCCGCATCGCCGGGGCCATCAATCGCGATGCCGCCGCCGCCTACCGCTATCTGAACGAATCGATCGAAGCGTGGCCCGACCAGGGCGAACTCGCTGCGTGGATGCGCGAGGCGGGGTTCGAACGCGTCGCCTACCGCAACCTCACGTTCGGCATCGTCGCGCTGCATCGCGGCTTCGTTCCGCGTGAAGCGCCGAAGCGGCCCGCTGCTGCCAAGCCGGCTGCCGCGAAGAAGCCGGCTGCTGCCAAGCCCGCTGCCGCGAAGAAGCCCGCTGCAGCGAAGCCTGCTGCCGCGAAGGCGGCCGCTGCTGCGAAGCCAGGCGCTGCCGCGAAGCCCGCTGCTGCGAAATCCGCTGCCGCGAAGCCGACCGCCGCCAAGAAGCCTGCGGCCGCGAAGCCTGCGGCCGCGAAGCCTTCGGCCGCGAAGAAGCCGACTGCGCCGAAACCGGCCGCGCCGAAGCCCGCTGCTCCGCAGCCGCAAGCCTCGACAGAAGCCGCAGGCGAGACCGCCCCTCGACCTGGAGACACCCCGTGAGTCGTCCCATCGCCGAAGACACGGCAACCCAGGCGCTGCCGATGCGCCTGTTCCGCGGGGCGGCCGACCGTCGTCACGCCAAGGAGATCCAGCAGCAGCTCGAGCTCGTCGAATCCGAACTTCTCGAGCACCTTCGCTTCGCCTCACCGGTCGCCGACGCACCGGCGCGATACCTGATGGGTGCCGGAGGCAAGCGGATCCGCCCCATGCTCACGCTGCTGACGAGCGAGCTCGGCTCCGGACCGAACGAGCTGGTTCGTCGCGCGGCGGAGGCCGTCGAGATGACCCATCTCGCGTCGCTCTACCACGATGACGTCATGGACGATGCGAAGCTCCGTCGCGGTGTCGACGCGGCGCAGACGGTGTGGTCGAACTCGGTCGCGATCCTCGCCGGAGATCTGCTCTTCGCGCGCGCATCATCGCTCGTCTCCGGAATGGGCGAGGAGGCGATCCTGCTGCAGGCCCGCACCTTCGAGCGGCTCTGCCTGGGGCAGCTGCACGAAACGGTCGGCCCGCAGGAGGGCGATGATCCGAAGGGGCACTACATCCAAGTGCTCGCAGACAAGACCGGCGCGCTCATCTCGACGGCCGCGCGCATGGGCGTGATGTTCGGCGAGGCTCCGGCGGAGTTCGCAGATCCGGTCACGGAGTACGGCGAGCGCATCGGCGTCGCCTTCCAGCTCATCGACGACGTCATCGACCTGTCGCCGAAGAAGGAGCAGACGGGCAAGCGCGCCGGCACCGACCTGCGCGCCGGCGTCGTCACGCTGCCGTATCTGCTGCTGCAAGACAGCGCGGCGGCCGGCAATGCTGAAGATGCGGCGCTGCTCGCACGCATCGAGGCGGGCGTCGCCGAGATTCGGGGCGGCGCGGATCCGGCGTTGCTCGATCCCGAGGTGCAGGCACTGCAGACGCACGCCGTCACCCGTGAGACCGAGGCCACCGCGCACCGCTGGGCCGCAGATGCCGTTCGCGCGCTCGATGCGCTGCCGAAGTCCTCGGTGAAGCGCGCGCTCGAGCGCATGGCCGACTCGATCGTCAACCGCGAAGGCTGACATCGGCGCGCTGAGGCGCCCTACGAACACCTCAATTCTCGACTCCCCGCGGAGAATACCGTCAGGGGAATGGAAGGAAGAACCGAGCGATGAGCAAGATGCGACTGGCGATCGTAGGAGCGGGACCTGCGGGTATCTACGCTGCTGACCTGCTGCTGAAGGCGGAGCGCGATTTCGCGGTCGAGATCGACCTCTTCGAGCAGCTTCCCGCGCCGTACGGGCTAGTTCGCTACGGAGTCTCACCCGACCACCCGCGCATCAAGGGGATCATCACCGCATTGCGCGACGTGCTCGATCGTGCGAGCTCAGGGGAGACCGGCGAGGACTCGATTCGCTACTTCGGCAACGTCCGCTACGGGCAGGATCTGAAGCTCGAAGACCTCAAACGGCACTACCACGCGGTGATCTTCTCGACCGGCGCGATCCGCGACGCGGCGCTCGATATTCCCGGCATCGATGCGGCGGGCTCGTACGGGGCCGCCGATTTCGTGAGCTGGTTCGACGGCCACCCCGACGTTCCTCGCACCTGGCCGCTCGAAGCGAAGTCGGTGGGCGTCATCGGCAACGGCAACGTCGCGCTCGACGTCTCCCGCATGCTCATCAAGCACGCCGAAGATCTGCTTCCCACCGAGATTCCGCAGAACGTGCACGAGGGCCTCGAAGCGAACCCCATCGAAGAACTGCACCTCTTCGGCCGGCGCGGCCCGAAGTACGTGAAGTTCACGCCCCTCGAGCTGCGCGAGCTCGGCGAGGTGCGCGACGTCGACATGGTGATCGACGAGCGCGACTTCTCGCACGACGACGCGTTCGCCGACGAGACGCTCATGAAGAACAAACAGGTCATCGTGATGACTCGCATCATGGACAAGTGGCGTGACGAGCAGCGCGCACGCGAGGCAGGCGAAGTGGCGCCCGCTTCGCGTCGCCTGCACCTGCACTTCTGGTCGAAGCCCGTTGAGGTCGTGGTCGAGGACGGCCGCGTCGCGGGGCTGAAAGTCGAGCGCACAGCTCCCGACGGGCAGGGCGGCATCGTCGACACCGGCGAGTTCGAGATCGTGCCGATCCAGTCCATCTACCGCGCGGTCGGGTACTTCGGCTCCCCACTCGACGAGATTCCGTTCGACGATGCGAAGGGCGTGATCCCGAACACGCAGGGGCGCGTACTCGACCTCGAAGGGCAGCAGATTCCCGGCGTCTACGCCACCGGTTGGATCAAGCGCGGCCCGGTCGGCCTCATCGGGCACACCAAGTCCGACGCGATGGAAACGCTCGAGTGCCTGCTCGAGGATCGCGACAACCTCTGGACTCCGGAGGAGTCCGAGCCGCAGGTCATTCCCGCGCTCCTCGAAGCGCGAGGCGTGCCGTACACGACGATCGAGGGCTGGCACCGCCTCGACGCGCACGAACTCGGCCTCGGAGAGCCGCACGGTCGCGCGCGCGTCAAGGTCGTGCCCCGAGATGAGATGACGCGCATCTCCCGCGGCGAGTAGCTGAGGCGCGGGCGGCGCGTCGTCAGCGCAGGATCTGCTCGAGCTGCTCGAGGGTCTCGGCCGCCCCGGCGTCGATGCGCACCGAGACCGACTCGCGCGCATCGATCGCGGTCGGCCCGCGGTTGATGACGGCGATCGGGATGCCCCGCAGCTGCGCGCGATGCACGAGACGGATGCCGGTGTTCACCGCGAGCGAGGTTCCGATGAGCACGAGGCCGCCTGCGGAGGCGACCAGTGACTCGGCGGTCTCGAACACGGGTTTCGGTACGAGCTCGCCGAAGTAGACGACGTCGGGGCGGAGGATCGACCCGCACTCCGGGCACGTCGGGGTTTCGACGGAGTCGGTGCCGCTCACGATCGCATCACCATCCGGTGCGATCTCGGCCGCGGCATTGCGCGCGGCGAATCCCGGGTTGAGCTCATCGAACCAGCCGAGCACCTGATCGCGGGTGAAGCGATGGTCGTGTTCAACGCACCTGATCACGCTCCCGTTGCCGTGCAGCTCGACGACGCTTCGGGATCCTGCCCGTCGATGCAGGTTGTCGACGTTCTGCGTGATGACGCCGTTCGTCAGCCCGGCGGCTTCGAAGCGCGCCAGAGCGAGGTGACCGGCATTGGGCGCGACACCCGCAGCTCGCAGCGCGCCGACTCTCGCGCCGGCCCAGAAGCGGCGGCGGTAGGCCGGGTCCTCCATGAACTGCGAGATGCTCATCGGCGTGCGCGGGGGAGCACCCGCACCGCGATAATCGGGAATGCCCGAGTCCGTGCTGATGCCGGCGCCCGTGAGCACCGCGAGCGGTGCGGCTTCGAAGAGTCCCGCGAGCCGCTCGAGTGCGACGGCACCGCTTTGCTTTTCTGTCTGCCATGACCGTTCCGTGAGCGGCGTGCTCTTCGAGAATTGATTCTTCATCTGGGGTTCTTCTTTCCGGCTAACCGCCGTGCGCGAAGCTGGAGCCACGTGGTGAGGAGCAGGTCGGGTGTCGCGAGGTGGACGCCGTGCTGTTCTTCGATCTGACGCATACGGTACCGCACCGTGTTCTCGTGCACGGAGAGCGCGCGGGCGGTGCGGGCCACGTTGCCGAGATTCGCGCACCAGGCTTCGAGGGTCTCGGCGAGCAGGGTTTCGTGCGTCTCCAGAGCAACGAGCGCGGGTGCGAGCAGTTCAGGCTCGGTCGAGAACATGCTTTCGACGCGCTCGAGGACGAGCAGCGTTTGCACGGCGCCGACTGTGACGATGCGTTCGGAGATGCGTCCGTCGTAGCGTTCAGCTGTGTCGAGCAGTCGGTCTGCGAGCTGTCGGAGCGCGGCGACGTCGCCTGAGCGATGCGCGGTCCCGGGGAGGGCGACGAGGGTACCCGGACCCACGAGCCGGTCGATGACGGGAAGCAAGGGATCGACCAGACCCATCACCGGCAGAAGAGGCTGGTGCACGACCAGCGCATGGATGCGGTTGCCGCGCACCACAGTGACCGATTCCGGACGGTGCAGCGCAAGATGACGCTGGACGGTCGAACGCAACTGCGCGAGAGTCGTCTGACGTGCGTCATCCGAGGGCGAAAAAACGATGAGTTCGCTCCCGCGCTCCTCCGGATGCCCGAGCTCCGCGAGTTCGGATCCGGTGACATCGCTGCCGTCGAGCAGCGTGCGGAGTCGTGCTTCACGCGGAATATGAGTCGTTCGTCGGGTGTGTATGTCACCGAGCAAGTGCGCAGCAGCGACTGATGCTGCAGCACGAATTCTCGCGTCCTGCTCGTCGGTGAGCTCGGTGTGGCCGCTCGAATCGATCGCCCAGATCGTGCCGAGCGGGAGAGCGCCCGCGCGGACCGCGAAGGCGACGCGAGGCTCCTCGTCGCCGAGCCGCGGATACTTGATGGGAGCGTCTGAACGCAGTACCGTGCGGTACTGGTCGTCGTTGAACGGAGAATCAGGGACTTCGCGCGTGAGGATTCCCTGGGTGCGAAGGCGATCGATGAGCTGTCCCGGCACTGACGAGTAGGCGATGATCCGGCGACCGAGATCTTCGATCGCGACCGACCCGCCGAAATGCTCTGCCAGCTCATTGGCGAGGGCGAACAAGGGTTCAAGGCCGCGATCACGGTGCGCGTCGTCCCGGTGTCGCCGCTCACCGAGGGCCTGAGCCAGCAATGAGTCGAACAGCCGCCAGCTCAATTGGTCAGCGATGCGGATGCAGGGGAGGGCGGTGCGTTCTGCAAGCTGCTCGAGCGCGGGAACGTCGTCGTCGCGGCACTTCACGACGACACCGGCGGCCGCGTGACGCGCTGCGAGGCGGGCCAATCCTTCGATCTGAAGCACCGATAGCTCTTCGGGTGACGGGACGAGGAGGAGCAGGTCCGCCTCATCAGGAATCGCGTCGCGTGCATCGTAGAACTCTGCGCCGCGCACGACTCGGTTCGAGCGGGTGGCACCGAGCAGCGTGGCGATCCCGGGTTCGAACGAAGCGAGCAACTCCGCGATGGGGATGCCGTCGCTCAGGATGGTTGGAGAAATAGGTGAGATCACCCCCTCAACATATGCGAAAACGACAAATTTTACCGAGGCTATGCCGCATAGGGTGGGATCGCAACGACGCAGATGGAGGCACCTATGCAAGCGACCCAACCAACGCCAGAGCGCACTCGCCTGGGTGAGCTGTGGGAGGTGCTTCCGGAGGAAGCCTCCGCCTCGGTCGAAGGAGTGCTCGAGATCGGGGGTGTCCCGGTGACCACGTTGGCGGACCGCTACGGCACCCCGCTCCACGTCATCGACGAGACGGGGCTCCGCCGGCAGATACGCCGATTCGTGGACGGGTTGCGAAGTCGATGGCCCAATTCAGAGGTGCTCTTCGCGTCGAAATCGCTCCCGGCGGTCGGCATGTACCGCGTTGCGCAGGAAGAGGGAATGTCCGTCGACGTCGCCGGCGGCGGGGAGCTGCAGCTTGCGCTCGCCGCGGGGGTGGCACCCGAACGACTGCACTTCCACGGCAACGCGAAGACCGACGACGAGTTGCGGATGGCTCTCGATGCGGGGATCGGGACGATCATCGTCGACAACGACGACGAACTCGACCGGCTGGAGCGCCTGCTCACTCGCCCGCAGAAGCTCCTGCTGCGGGTCATTCCGGGTGTCGAAGCCGAGACGCACGCGTCCCAGGCCACGGGCGGCGAGCGCTCGAAGTTCGGTCTGCCCATGGATCAGGCGACCGCAGCGATCGAGCGCATGCGCGTGCATCCGTTCATGATGTTCGAAGGCGTGCACCTGCACATCGGGTCGCAGATTCTGAACACACGGCAATTCGCCGAAGCGGTCGAGAAGATCTCCTCCGCTGGAGCCTTCGATACCTACGATGTCGGTGGCGGACTGGGCGTGAAGTACACCTATGACGAGGATGCGCCCAGCGTTGATGCGTACCTCGAGGCCATTGTCGCCGCCGCGCGCGAACACCTGCACGAGTCGGCGCGCCTCATGATCGAGCCGGGGCGCTCAGTCGTCGCGCGTGCTGGCATTACGCTGTACCGCGTCGTCTCGGTCAAACGCACAGGAGACGTATTCGTCGCCGTCGACGGAGGGATGGCCGACCAGCTCGATGTCGCGCTCACGCATCAGCGATACGAAGCGGTGCTCGCCGATCGACTGGAGGAACCCTGGACAGAACGCGTGCAGCTGGTCGGGCGCCAGTGCGAATCAGGAGATCTGCTCATCGATGGCGTCGACTTCCCCGCAGCACGGGTCGGCGACCTGGTCGCCATGGCGACCACCGGAGCATACGCCTACACGATGTCCAACAACTACAACGGGGCGCTCAAACCCGCGATCGTCTTCGTGCGCGAGGGCGAGGCGCGTCTGGTCGCTCGCCGCGAGACCTATGACGACCTGCTCGCACTCCACACCCCGGCTGCGCTGTAGCGGGGGATCCTCGGCGTCAGCCGAACCGATGTACTCACGACACCTCTCAATGATGAAGGAACTGCTCATGACGAAGTTGCCCCTTGCCCTGCTCGCTACCGTAGCCGCTGCGGCCCTCGCCCTCACCGGGTGTTCGGGATCCGACTCCGTCGATGAGGGGGCGGAAGCGGCGTCCTCGAATCTGCCGACGGGCGATGAGGTCAGCACGACGGCGGATCCCGCCCTCACCGAGCTGCTGCCCGCAGACATCGTGGAGAGCGGGGTCATCAATATCGCCGTCGACATCCCGTTCCCGCCGATGGCGATGTACGACGAAAACAACCGGGAGATCGGCTTCGACCCGGAACTCGGACGTCTGCTCGGTCAGAAACTCGGCATCGACGTCTCGCTCAACAAGCAGGCCTTCGACTCCGTGATCCCGTCGCTGCAGGCGAACAAGAACGACATCATCATGAGCGGCATGAATGACACCCCGGAGCGGCAGGAGACGCTGAGTTTCGTCGACTACACGCACGGAGGTTTCGCCATCGCCGTGAAGAAAGGCAACCCCGAGGGCATCACCACGCAACGCGATCTCTGCGGCAAGACGGTGTCGGTGCAGAAAGCAACGGTGCAGGGGGAGTTGCTCCGCGCGATGGACTGCGGCGTCGACGTCATGGAACTGCCGAGCGATCTCGACGCGCAAACCGCACTTCGCGCTGGAAAGAGCCAGGCCTACACGGCTGACGCGGTCGTCGCGGAGTACGTCGTCGCGACCACCGATGATGGCGAGGCGTTCGAGATCGTGCGCGATGCCGAGAACCCCGCCGGGTTCAATCCGGTCTACAGCGGCATCGGCGTGCTGAAGGACGATACGGAGCTCATCGAAGCCGTGCAGCAGGCGCTGCAAGCGCTCATCGACGAAGGAACATACAAGGAAGTGCTCGAGCGCAACAGCATCGACGCATACGCCGTGAAGTCCGCAGAGGTGAACCAGGGAGCTGATGCCTCATGACCGCACCCGGCGTGACCCTCGAAGGAGCCACCCTGCCGGTGCTCTCGACCGAGGACGACGTGGAGGCGGTCCCGCTCCGCCGGCCGTGGCGCTGGATCAGCGCGGCCGTCGTGCTCGTCTTACTCGTGGCGTTCGTCTCGGTAATCGCGACGAACCCGAACCTCGACTTCGGCACGGTCGGAGAATTTCTCTTCGACCAGCGGATTCTCGAGGGCGTGTGGCTCACGATCGTCATCACCGTGATCTCGATGGCGGTGTCGACGGTGCTCGCTATCGTGGTCGCCGCGATGCGTCTCGCCACCAACCCCGTCCTCTCGAGTGTCGCGTGGCTGTATGTATGGGCATTTCGCGGAACTCCCGTCTTGGTGCAGATCGTGCTCTGGGGGTACCTCGGCCTGCTGTTCGACCGGATCACCCTGGGTGTCCCGTTCACCGATGTCGTGTTCTGGTCGGTTGACACCAACTCACTGGTCACGCCCTTCATCGCCGGTCTGCTCGCGCTGACGCTCAACCAGGCGGCCTACTCTTCGGAGATCGTGCGCGCGGGAATGATGTCGGTCGACGAGGGGCAGCGCGAGGCCGCCTACTCCCTCGGTATGGCACCGCTCTACACGTTCCGCCGAGTGCTTCTGCCGCAGGCGATGCGCGTCATCATTCCTCCGATGGGGAACGAACTCATCTCGATGCTGAAGAACACGTCGCTGCTGTCGGTGATCGCGGTCATGGAACTGTACACGCAGGCCTCGGTGATCTCCTCGTCCAACCTGAAGCAGGTCGAACTACTCATCGTCGTCAGTGCGTGGTACCTCTTCATGACGAGCGTGCTGTCGATCCCTCAGTACTATCTGGAACGTCGCTTCGGCCGAGGCGCCACGCGCGCGCTGCCCATGACCCCGTTCCAGCGCGTGCGGGCAATGATCGACGCCCGCAGGCCCGGGCCGGAGCCAGCTCCGAAGACGACAACGGTGGAGGTGGTCGAGAAATGACCGTGAACAAGATGCCGCTCAAGACCCTGGAAGATGGTCAGGGGCATGAAACGGGGGAGGCGCTCGTCGAGATTCGGCGCGTGCGTAAAAGCTTCGGCGCGCACCAGGTGCTCCGTGACGTGTCGCTTGCGGTGCCGGCTGGCACTGTGACCGTGCTGCTCGGCCCGTCGGGCTCGGGCAAATCGACGCTGCTGCGCTGCGTGAACCACCTCGAGACCATCGATGGCGGACGAATCCTCGTGGACGGCGACCTCATCGGCTACCGACAGTCGGGTGCGAAGACGCATGAGATGAGCCCGCGGCAGATCGCCAGGCAACGGCGCAATATCGGAATGGTGTTCCAGCGATTCAACCTGTTTCCGCATCTGACGGCTCTCGAGAACGTCTGCGAAGCGCCGATCGGGGTCGCCGGGCGTTCCAGATCACAGGCGAGGGAACGTGCTCGGGAGCTGCTCGATCGGGTGGGCCTCGCCGACTTCGCCGCGCATTATCCGGCTCAGCTCTCCGGCGGGCAGCAGCAGCGCGTCGCGATCGCACGGGCCCTCGCCATGGACCCCAAACTCATGCTGTTCGACGAGCCGACCAGCGCGCTCGATCCCGAGCTCGTCGGCGACGTGCTCGATGTGATGCGTGGACTCGCTGAGGACGGCATGACGATGATCGTGGTGACGCATGAAATCGGTTTCGCGCGCGGCGTTGCCGACCAGGTGGCCTTCATGGACGGAGGCGTGATCGTCGAGGCCGGGCTCCCGGAGAATGTCATCGATCGGCCGCAGAGGCAGCGCACGCGCAACTTCCTCGAGAGCGTCCGATGAACGTTGCATCGGAGCCGGCCCCGAGACGCGGGAACTCCGCCGGTAGAATCGGCTTCATGACCAGCGCGCGCGAACAGCTCATCGACCTCATCACGAGCGAAGCCGTCTTCCACGGCGACTTCACGCTCACCAGCGGCAAGCAGGCGACCTACTACATCGATCTGCGCAAGCTGAGCCTCGACCACCGTGCGGCGCCGCTCATCGGGCAGGTCATGCTCGACCTCATCGAGGATATCGACGGTGTCGTCGCGGTCGGCGGGCTCACGATGGGCGCTGACCCGATCGCTTCGGCGATCATGCACCAGGGCGTCTCGCAGGGCAAGGTGTACGACTCGTTCGTGGTGCGCAAGGAGCCGAAGGATCACGGTCGCGGCCGCCAGGTCGAGGGCCCCGACCTCGCCGGCAAGCGCGTGGTCGTGGTTGAGGACACGTCGACGACGGGCGGATCCCCCTTGCAGGCGATCGAGGCGCTGCAGAAGGTGGGCGCCGAGATCGCGGCGGTCGCGGTCGTGGTGGATCGCCAGGCGCCTGCCAAGGAGCGCATCGAGGCAGCGGGCTTCGAGTACCGCTACGCGATCGGCCTCGACGACCTCGGGCTCGACCCGCAGTAGCGCGCGGCTCGTGCGCTGCATGCGCCGGGACGGCGACGGNGGGAGCCCGTCGCCGCTTCAGTCGGGCTCAGAGCACCTTCGACAGGAACTGCCGCGTGCGCTCCTGCTTCGGATTCGAGAAGACCAGCTCGGGGTCGCCCTGCTCGATGATGGCTCCCGCATCCATGACGATGAGGCGATCCGCCACCTCGCGGGTGAAGCCCATCTCGTGGCTCACGATGATCATCGTCATGCCCGCCTTCGCGAGATCCTGCATCACCTGCAAGACCTCTCCCACCATCTCGGGGTCGAGCGCGCTCGTTGGCTCGTCGAACAGCATGAGAGCCGGGCGCATTGCGAGCGCCCGAGCGATCGCGACGCGCTGCTGCTGCCCGCCCGAGAGGGAGCGCGGCCGCACGTCAGCCTTGTCGGAGAGCCCGACGCGGTCGAGCAGTTCCCGTGCGTAGGCGATCGCTTCGGCCTTCTTCTCGCCCTTCACCCGCAGCGGCGAATGCCAGATGTTCTCGAGCACCGTCATGTGCGGAAACAGGTTGAAGTGCTGGAAGACGAAGCCGATGTCGGCGCGCTGCGCGGCTAAGGCCTTCGCCGAGATCTCGGTGACCTTGCCGTTCTCGTTCACGCGCTCGCCGATGCGCTGCCCGTCGACGTAGATCTCGCCGCTGTCGATCGGTTCGAGCCGGTTGAGGGTGCGCAGGAAGGTCGTCTTGCCGGCGCCGGACGGCCCGACGAGCACAACCACTTCGCCGCGTTCGATCTCGAGCGACACATCCGTCAGAATGTGCCGGTCGCCGAACCACTTGTTGATGTCGACGGTGCGAACGATCGGCCCGTCCGATACGGAGACGGGGGCGGTGTACTCGCTGAGCGCGTTCATGCCGCGACTCCTTCCAGGTCGGCGATCGGGCTCTTCGGTGCGACGCGATCGCGCTTGCTGCGGAAGCCGAACAGGCGCTTCCAGATCGACTCCGCCTTCGGCAGGCCGGCCTTCGCGTTCAACCAGTTCTCGATCATGGTCTGGATGACCGTCCACACCGTCGTGAGGAGCAGGTAGTACAGCGCGACGACGATGTAGATCTCGAAGACCTTGAACGTTGCAGCGCTCATCGAGCTGCCCACCTGGAACATCTCGGCGACGCCGATGATGGAGAGGATCGATGTGCTCTTCATCAGGCCGTTGAAGGAGTTGCCGAGCGGCGGCACCATCACGCGGATCGCCTGGGGCACGATGATCCACCGCATCGAGGCGAGGGGAGTCATGCCGAGCGACAGCGCCGCTTCGGTCTGACCCTTCTCGATCGACTCGAGCCCGCCGCGCACGATCTCCGAGATGTACGCGCTCTCATTGAGCATGAGTGCGACGATCGCCGCTTGCACGGCTCCCTTGATGAGGAAGCCGACTGTGACGTCCTGGAGCTGCATGGTCAGGTTCAGATCTTCGAATCTGAACAGGTTCGCCGCGGCGAAACCGGTGTAGATGATGACGAGTTGGACGAGCAGCGGGGTGCCGCGCACGATCCAGATGTAAAGGCTCGCGAAGATGCGCAGCGGCACGAAGCGGCTTCGGCCCATGAGCGCGATGAGCAGGCCCAGCACCAGTGCGAGCGCCATCGCGGCGATCGAGATCACGATGGTGAGCGCGAGTCCGTTGAGGAAGCTCTCGCTCGGCGTGAAGAGGCTCTGCCAGAAGTAGTCCCAGTCGAATTTCATGAAGTGTCTTTCCTGTTGCCGATGTCTGCGGCGGCCGGCTGGGCCGCCGCAGACATCGGGTTACTCGGGCTGGGTGATGTCGTTGCTCTCGACGCCCCACTCGGCGAGGATGTCGGTGTAGGTGCCGTCGTCGATCATGGCCGCGAAGGCCTCGTCGAGCGCGTCGTTCAGCTCGGTGTTGTCTTTGAGCGTGGCCGCGCCGATGCGGATCTTGCCGAAGGGCTCGCCGACCGCGACGAGGTCGCCGTCGGACTGCTGCTCGTAGTAGCTCATGATCTCGGTGGTGTCGATGAAGGCGTCGGCCTGATCGGCGAGCACCTGCTGCAGCGCGCCGGTCGCCTCGTCGACGAGGGTGATCGCGATCGGCTCCTTGCCGTCGGCGACGCACTCGTCAGACTTCTCCTGGGCGGATGCGGCGCCCGTCGCGCCCGTGATGCCGACGACCTTGGTGCCGCAGAGCGAGTCGTCGAACCCGGTGACGTCCTTCGGGTTGTCCTTGCTCACCGCGACGGCCGTGCCCGAGTAGAGGTAGGGAACGAAGTTCGCAATCTCCTCGCGCTCCGGCTTGATGTAGAGCGAGCCCATGATGACGTCGCACTGCTTCGCCTGCAACGCGGGGATGAGGCCGGCGAACGAGTACTCGCCGAGCGTGGTGCTCACGCCGAGCTTGTCGGCGAGCGCGTTCGCGATGTCGATCTCGACGCCCTGCAGCTCGTTGTTCTCGTCGTAGAAGATGTTGGGTGCGCTATCGCCGGTGCAGACGGTGAGCGTGCCCTCCTTGATGATGGTCGGGGGTGCGAGGGTCGCTTCCGCGGAGCTCGTGTCGCCGGAGCCGCCTGCGTCGCCGGCGTCGTTCGAGGTCACGGTGCACGCGGCGAGCGACAGCATGAGGCCGGCGGCCGCGGTGAGTGCCAGCGCGGGAGCGATGCGCCGCGCGGATGGGGGGAAAGCCACGATGATTTCTCCGTTCGGTGGACCCCGGCTGGTGCCGGGAGAAACATTGCATACTCCGATTCGTTCGGGTGTATGCTCGATCAGCAGTTGGTCAGACCAACCGATGAACTGAATGGAACATACCCCGGGTTCGGCTCCCACGTCAACGGGCAGGCCGAGCCGAAATGCAACTGAAACACAACCGGCCCCATCGCGGGGTCGGATAGCATCACGAGGATGCAGACCGCATCCCGCGAGCACGATGGAGGCACACGTGGACTGGAACGACATCGGTCGGGCGACGACGCTGTCGCTGCCGGATCGGCTCTCGGTCGACATCGAGCGACTCATCCTCGACGGCAAACTCGCTCCGGGGGAACGCCTTCCACCCGAGCGCGAACTCGCCGATCACTTCGGCGTCTCGCGCGTCTCGATCCGCGAAGCGCTGCGTGAACTCGAGAACCGCGGCCTCATCGACCGCCGCCCGGGTCGGGGCACGATCGTCCTCGGACCCGGCGAACGCGCCGACGTCGCGGATGGGGCGCTCGGAGGGCTCGCCGCGCTGCGCCCGGAACTGCACGACATCATGGAGCTGCGCGCCATCGTCGAACCGCCGATCGCCCGCATCACCGCCACACGCGCGACCGACCGCGACATCGCGCAGCTGCGCGAACTCGTGGAGGCCATGGAAGTCGACGTCACGAAAGAGCGCTACGCCGAGCTCGACCGCGCATTCCACCAGGCCATCGCGCAGTACGCCCACAACCCGCTCCTCGAACTCATCAACGAGCAGATCGCGCAGCGCATCGCGCCGAGTCGGGCGAGCCGCTATCAGACGCGGGCACGACGCCAGGCTTCGAGCATCGCCCACCGACGCATCTTCGAAGCGATCGCCGCCGGCGACGCAGCGCTCGCCGAAGACGAAGCGCGCGCTCACGTGCTCGACATCAGCAACCAGATCGCGCATGCCGCGACGACCCAGGAGGAACTCCCCGTATGACGACCGCATCTGCCGCTCGCGGCGCCATCTCGACCTCACACCACCTGGCGACGGAAGCCGGTGCCGCGGTGCTGCGGGCCGGTGGCAACGCCATCGACGCGGCGATCGCGGCAGCAGCCACCCTCTGCGTGGTCTACCCGAACAACGTCGCACTCGGGGGAGATCTCGTGGCGCTCGTGCGCAACCCCGAGGGCGAGGTGCGGTTCTTGAACGCGACGGGCACCGCTCCGGCCGGCCAGTCGATCGACGTGCTGCGGGAGCGCTACGGCGACCTGCTGCCGGTGCGCGGCATCGACACCGTCACGGTGCCCGGCGGCATCTGCGGCTGGAACGCCCTGCACGAGTACGGCGCCACACGTCGATGGGAGCAGCACCTCGAAGCGGCGACCCGGCACGCCGAGGCGGGCGTGCCCACCGCCCGATCGGTCGCCGCCGCGATCGTCGAGAACCGCGAGGTGCTGGAGCTCGACGAGGGGTGCCGCGGAGTGTTCTTCGATCAGGGGCTGCCGCTCGTCGAAGGCGCCCCGTTCGTGCAACCGGCGCTCGCCGCATCGTTGCGGGCGCTCGCAGCCGGCGGATCCGCCGCGTTCTACGAGGGCGAGCTCGCCGAGCGGTGGGTCGCCGGCCTGCAGAAGCTCGGTTCACGCATCACCCTCGCCGACACCGCCGCGTACTCCGCGGAGTGGGGCGAGCCGCTCGAAGGGTCGTTCCGAGCGCACCGCGTGCTCACGGGCCCGCCCAACACCTCAGGCTTCATGCTCCTGCGCGCGCTCCGAGACATCGAGGCGGGCATCGAGGATCCGCTCGGGCGCGGTGCCGGCGAACTCGCCCGCTCGTTCCGCGCGAGCAACGCCGTGCGAGCGGCGTCCCTCGCCGACCCGCGCTTCGGCGGCGCGACGGGGAGCGACCTGATCGACGCGGAGGCCCCCGCGCACCCGCCCGTGCGGGAGGCCAAACCGAGCGGCGACACGGTCGGGCTCAGCGCCGTGAGCGCCGACGGCTGGGCCATCTCCCTCATCAACTCCGTGTACTTCGGATTCGGCGCTGCCGTGCTCGAGCCGGAGACGGGCATTCTCTTCCAGAATCGCGGGACGTCGTTCTCGCTCGACCCCGCGCACCCGAACGCGTTCGGCCCCGGCAAGCGGCCGCGGCACACGCTCATGCCCGTGCTCGTGCTCCGAGGTGACGAACTCGCATGGGTGCCCGCGACGATGGGCGGGTCGGCGCAACCGCAGATCCACACGCAGCTGCTGGTGCGGTCCCTCGCCGGTGCGACCCCGGAGGAGGCGACGCACGCGCCGCGCTGGATCGTCGACGAACCCGGCGCCGACGGGGTCGTGCGCGTTACCATCGAAGAGGACGTGCCCGCCGCGGTGCACGAAGCGCTCGCGGAGGCCGGATTCCCGCTGAAGGGCGTGCCTCCCGTCGACGAGGATCTCGGCCACTCGAACCTGATCCGACTCGCGCAGGAGGGTGTCCACGGGGCCGACGGCGTCGACGCCGCGAGCGATCCGCGATCCGACGGCTCCGCGATCGTCGTCTGAAACGACCAGCCGGCATGCACCCGAACGCGCGCGTCCCACACGAACTCTCAGCACCAGCTTCAGCGAGAAAGCAGCACATGAACCAGATTGTTCGCCCCGGATTTCTCCCGCTCCTCCTCGTCGGCATCGCCGGCGGCATTCTGTCCGGGCTCTTCGGAATCGGCGGCGGCACCATCATCGTGCCCGCACTCGCGCTCTGGTTGAGCATGCCCCAGAAGCTCTCGGCCGGAACGTCGGTAGCGGCGATCCTGCCCACCGCGATCGTCGGTGCGACGACCTACGGGCTGCAGGGCCACGTCGACTGGATCGCCGGCGCCTGCCTCGCCGTCGGCATCGTTGCCGGGGCGCAGCTGGGCGCCGCGCTGCTCGCGAAACTGCCGGTCGGGGCGATCCAGTGGGGGTTCATGGGCTTCCTCGCGATCGTGATCGTGAGTCTCTGGTTCGTCGTGCCGCAGCGCGGTGACGAGATCGAGATCTCCGTGTTGACGGTGATCATGCTCATCGTGACCGGCTTCATCACGGGTGTGCTGTCGGGCCTGCTCGGCGTCGGCGGCGGCGTCGTCGTCGTGCCCGTGCTCATGTTCTTCTTCAGCTCGAGCGACCTCATCGCGAAGGGCACCTCGCTCTTCATGATGATTCCCGGATCGATCTCGGGCACCATCGGCAACTTCCGCAGGCAGAACGTCGACCTGCGCGCTGCGGCGATCGTGGGGCTCGGCGCGTGCGTCTTCGTACCGGTCGGCAATTTCTTCGCCGTGCTGATCGACCCCTTCTGGGGCAATGTGGCCTTCTCGATCTACCTCGTCTTCATCCTCATCCAGATGCTGGTGCGCAAGCTCCGCAAGAAGAAGTAGCGCCCCGGCGCGCTCCGCCCCGCCGCCGCTGCGAGCGGGGTCACTCTCGGAGGGTGTCGCAGCGGTGCGCGACAGCAACACCCTCCGCAAGTGACCCGCCTCGGCGCGCGCGTGGCAGCGGGGTCACTCTTCGTGCGTGTTGCACCGCCGACACGCACGAAGAGTGACCCCGCTCGCACAGGGGGGAGAGGAAGGGGTAACAGCGTCTACAGCAGGTCGGCGACCGAGCCGAGCACCTCGTCGGGGCGGAACGGGAAGCGCTCGATCTCTGCGCGGTCCGAGATGCCGGTCATCACGAGCACCGTGTGCAGGCCCGCCTCGATGCCGGCCACCACGTCGGTGTCCATGCGGTCGCCGATCATGCCGGTGTTGTGCGAGTGGGCGCCGATCTGGTTGAGAGCCGAGCGGAACATCATCGGGTTCGGCTTGCCGATGATGTAGGGGTGCTTGCCCGTCGCCTTCGTGATGAGCGCGTTGATCGCTCCCGTTGCGGGAAGGGGCCCTTCGTGGCTCGGCCCGGTCGCGTCGGGATTGGTCGAGATGAAGCGAGCGCCCTTGATGATGAGCCGGATCGCCTTCGTGATCGCCTCGAACGAGTAATTGCGGGTCTCGCCGACCACCACGAAGTCGGGGTTCGATTCGGTCATGACGTAGCCCGCATCGTGCAGCGCGGTGAGGATCCCGGCCTCGCCGATCACGAACGCCGAGCCGCCGGGCTGTTGCTGCTTCAAGAAGGCGGCCGTGGCGAGCGCGCTCGTCCAGATGCGGTCCTCGGGCACCGAGATTCCCGAGGCGGCGAGACGGGCACTGAGGTCGCGTGCGGTGAAGATGGAGTTGTTCGTGAGCACGAGGTAGGGGATCTCGTTCTCGCGCCAGTGCTTGATGAGGTCGGCGGCGCCGGGAACGGCGCGGTTCTCGTGCACCAGCACGCCGTCCATATCGGTGAGCCAGCATTCGATCTCAGCGCGGCGAGGGTGCGGTTCGTTCTGAGTCATGCCCACAGCGTATCTCGCACGTGTGAACAGGCAGTTTCGCGGCGCACTCCCGCTCCCGCTCCCGGTCCGCCCTCCCCGATGCCCAGAGATGCGACAGAAAGTCCGTTCATGAGAGACGTTTGCACCGACTTTGTTTCGCCGATCTCTTGGTGGATAGGGGTGGGGCGAGGGAGAAGGGCCTGTGCGGATCGCCGGGCGTTCGAACGCGGCACGAGACTTAGCGGGGCGCGCGTCAAGCCCGCCCCGCGCCAGCCGGGCGCCTGGCACACTGGAAGCATGCACGAACGAGCCGGCACGCCCGCCCGCCCCGAAGACCTGATCGACGTCGACGCGCTGCTCGCGGCGTACACGGAGATCGTCCCTGATCCCGCGAACCCGGCGCAGCGCGTCGTGTTCGGCACGTCCGGTCACCGCGGCTCGGCGCTCGCCGCCTCCTTCAACGAGGCGCACATCGCTGCGATCAGCGCGGCGATCGCGGAGTACCGAGCCGCGCAGGGCATCGACGGCCCGCTGTTCATCGGCGCAGACACCCACGCGCTCTCGGCGCCCGCCCAGCGCACCGCCATCGAGGTGCTGCTCGCGGCCGGCGTGCGCGTGATCGCCGCCGCGGGCGACGGCGACGCGGCCTTCGTGCCGACACCAGCGCTGAGCCATGCGATCCTGCGCCACAACCGCGGTCGCGACGCCGATGACGCCGGCCGAGCCGACGGCATCGTGGTCACCCCCAGCCACAACCCGCCGAGCGACGGCGGGTTCAAGTACAACCCGCCCCACGGCGGCCCGGCGGACAGCGACGCGACCGGTTGGATCGCAGCTCGGGCGAACGAGTTGCTCGAGGCCGGCGCCGACATCGCGCGCGCGGACGCGGGAGCGGTCGCCGCCGTCGAGCGGTACGACTTCGTGAACGCCTACGTCGACACCCTCGGCGAGGCGATCGACCTCGACGCGATCCGCGCCGCGAAGGTGCCGCTCGCCGTGCACCCGCTGGGCGGGGCGAGCGTGGCCTACTGGGCGGCGATCCGCGATCGACTCGGCATCGAGCTCACCGTGCTCGGCCCGGGCGTCGACCAGCAGTGGGGCTTCATGCATCTCGACTGGGACGGCAAGATCCGCATGGATCCGTCGTCGGCCCACGTCATGTCGACGGTCGACGAGCACCGCGGCCCGTTCGCCATCATCGCGGGCAACGATGCGGATGCCGACCGTCACGGCATCGTCACGAGCGACGGCTTGATGAACCCCAACCACTACCTCGCCGTCGCCATCGACTACCTGCTCGGGCACCGCCCCGGCTGGTCTGCCGAGGCGGGCATCGGCAAGACGCTCGTCTCCTCCGGCATCATCGATCGCGTCGTCGCCGCCCAGGGCCGCGACCTGCTCGAGGTTCCGGTCGGCTTCAAATGGTTCGTGCCGGGGCTCGCCGACGGGAGCGTCGTCTTCGGCGGCGAGGAGAGTGCTGGCGCCTCATTCCTCTGCTTCGACGGCAGCGCGTGGAGCACCGACAAAGACGGCATCCTGCTCGCACTGCTCGCCGCCGAGATCCAGGCGGTGACGGGGCAGTCCCCGTCAGAGCGCTACCGAGAACTCACTGCGCAGTTCGGCGAACCGGCATACGCGCGCGTCGACGCGGCGGCGACTCCCGAGCAGAAGGCCCGGCTCGGTGCGCTATCGCCCGACGACGTCACCGACACCGAGCTCGCGGGGGATCGCATCACGGCGATCCTCACCGAGGCTCCCGGCAACGGTGCGCCGATCGGGGGGCTCAAAGTGCAGACGGAGCACGCGTGGTTCGCCGCCCGACCCTCCGGCACCGAGGACGTCATGAAGATCTACGCGGAGTCCTTCCGCGGCGCCGAGCATCTCGCGGAGGTGCAGGCAGCCGCGCAGGCGCTGGTCGGGCGCGTGCTCTCCGACTGACGCCGGTACGCTAAGAGGCATGTCGCACGCCTCAGCAGCCCCCCGCCGGTACTCCTACCTGGGGCCGGCTGGAACGTTCACCGAGGCGGCGCTGCGGCAGGTGCCGGAGGCCGAGGGGCAGGTCTGGAACCCGGTCGACAACCTCGGCGAGGCGCTGAACGATGTCGTCACGGGCGCCAGCGACGCGGCGATGATCGCCATCGAGAACTCGATCGACGGCGGAGTCACCGTCGCGCAGGATGCGCTCGCCACGATCCCCGGCCTCCGCATCATCGGCGAATACCTCGTGCCGGTGCGCTTCGTGCTCGTGGCGAGGCCGGGAACCGCGCTCTCCGATGTCAGCGTCGTCGCCGGGCACCCGGTCGCGTACGGGCAGTGCCGCGCATGGCTCGACGGAGCGGCGCCCACGCATCGCCACCTGGTGGCGACGTCGAACGTGCAGGCCGCCGCCGACCTCTTCGACCCGACGAAGGGCGTCGACGCCGCGATCGCGCCGCCCGGCATCGAGGCGCACTACGACGTCGAGGTGCTCGCGGAGGGCATCGCCGAGAACCCCGACGCGGTGACGCGCTTCGTACTCGTGAGCCGCAGCGTGCCGGTGGGGGAGCCCACCGGAGCCGACAAGACGTCGCTCATGGTGGAACTGCCGGAGGATCGGCCGGGCGCTCTGCTCGATCTGCTCGAGCAGTTCGCAGCGCGCGGCGTGAACCTCACGCTGCTCGCATCGCGTCCGATCGGGGATCGCATGGGCCGGTACCGCTTCGTGATCGACGCTGAAGGGCACGTCAAGGATGAGCGCGTCGCCGACGCGCTGCTCGGCGTGAAGCGCTTCAGCCCGAAGGTCTCGTTCTTGGGTTCGTACCCGCGCGCCGACCGGGTAGCGGCGACCATCCGCGACCTGCACGACGACGACACGTTCCGGGATGCGCGGGATTGGCTGCGCGGAGTGATCGAGGGCACGCGCGACGGCGAGGCGTGACGCCTACGCGCGCGCCTGCCACTCGGGAAGCACGCGCACGATGAGCGATCCCGGGTCCACCTCTCCGCTCACGGTGAGCGCGAACCCGAAATCGTCGCCGTCGAGCTGCACGGGCTCCGGCTCCGCCACCGCGAGCGCATAGCGTTCGGCGCGCATGTACGAGACGCTCCGCGTGTCGCGCACGAGATCGATGATCTTCCGCCCCGTGCGCGAGCGGCGCAGCACCCCGTTCTCCCATCCGATCTTGCGCCAGATGCGCAACCACGAGAACGCGCCGAGCGGGTGGAGGGCGACGACGTCGAGCTTGCCGTCGTCGAGCTGGGCGTCGGGGATCAGCAGCACGCCTCCCGGCATCAACCCGCAGTTGCCGATCATCACCGTGTAGACCGACAACGGCCGCACCGGCGAACGGTCGATGGAGTAGTGGATCTGCAGCGGTCGGTCGGAGATCATGGTGCGCACGCCGGCGTCGACGTAGGCCAGCCACCCGAGCCGCTTCTTCAACGTTGACTTCGTCGCCGAGATGGCCCGCGCGTCGAGGCCCATCCCGGCGAGCACCAGGAAGACGTGCTCGCTCTCCGACTCGTCCTCTCGCACGATGCGCACGATGCCGAGGTCGATCGGTCGGTTGCGCCCGGTGAACGCGGCACGCACGACATCGTCGAGGCGATTCAGCGGGGCGCCGAGATTCCTCGCGAGCAGGTTGCCCGTGCCCTGCGGGACGACGGCGACCGGAACCCCGCTGCCCCTGAGCGCCTCGGCCACTGCCCGAATCGTTCCGTCGCCGCCGCTCGCGAGCACGACATTCGCGCCGTCGTCGACCGCGCGGCGAGCCGCCGAGACGCCCGCATCCTCCGCGCTGGTCTCGTACCACCGGGCTGCACCCCACCCGGAGGCCTGCTCCTGCTGCGCGACGGCCGCTCGCAGTGCCGAGAGGTCGGTCTTGAACGGCTGATACACGACCGCCGCCCACGGAAGGTGGTGCGAGCGGGTATCTGGCATGCGTCCAGCGTAACGGCGGGCAGCAGTTCTGATGCTGGGCGCGGGTAAGCTGGAGCGCGTGATCGATCCAGTCCTCCTCCGCAACGATCCCGAAGCCGTGAAGCGCTCGCAGCGCGCTCGAGGAAACGACGAGGCGGTGGTAGATGAGGCGCTCGCCGCCGACGCGAGTCGCCGAGCCGCGCTCGGAGAGTTCGAGACGCTGCGCGCCGAGCAGAACGAGTTCGGCAAGCGCGTGAAGGCGGCCTCGAAAGACGAGAAGCCAGCACTGATTCAGCAGGCCCAGCAGCTCGCCGCTTCGGTCAAGGCGGCCGACGCCCGCGCGAAGGCGGCGGAAGCCGAATTCGACGCGATCTCGCTGCGCATCGAGAACCTGGTCATCGACGGCGTGCCGGCGGGCGGCGAGGAGAACTTCGTCACGCTGCGCGAGGTGGGCGAGCAGCCGACCTTCGACTTCGCACCGCGCGACCACCTCGAACTGGGCGAGATGCTCGGGGCGATCGACATGGAGCGCGGCGCCAAGGTGTCGGGCGCGCGCTTCTACTTCTTGCGCGGCGTCGGCGCACGGCTCGAACTGGCGCTCATGAACATGGCCCTCGATCGCGCCCTGCAGCACGGATTCACGCCGCTCATCACCCCGACGCTGGTCAAGCCCGAGATCATGCAGGGCACCGGATTCCTGGGGGAGCACGCGGACGAGGTGTACCACCTTCCCGCGCAGGATCTGTACCTCACCGGCACCAGCGAGGTTGCACTGGCCGGCTACCACTCCGACGAGATCATCGACGTCTCTGCCAGCCCGATCCGCTACGCCGGGTGGTCGACGTGCTACCGCAGTGAGGCCGGTTCGCACGGCAAGGATACGCGCGGGATCCTGCGCGTGCATCAGTTCAACAAGCTGGAGATGTTCGTCTACGCCGACCCCGCAGAGGCGGAAGCTGAGCATGATCGGCTCGTGGGCTGGCAGGAGGAGATCCTCCAGGCACTCGGCCTGCACTACCGCGTGATCGACGTCGCCGCAGGTGATCTCGGCTCGAGCGCTGCGCGCAAGTTCGACATCGAGGCCTGGGTGCCGACGCAAGACGCGTACCGGGAGCTCACCTCGACGAGCAACTGCACCACGTACCAGTCGCGCCGGCTGTCGACCCGCTACCGCACGGAAAGCGGCAAGACCGCTGCGGTGGCGACGCTGAACGGCACGCTCGCCACCACGCGATGGATCGTCGCGATCCTCGAAACGCACCAGCAGGCCGACGGCAGCGTCATCGTGCCGGAGGCGCTCCGCCCGTACCTCGGCGGACTCGACGTGCTCACACCGATCGCGGGGGTGTGAGCCGATGAGTGCCGCGCCTCGCATCTCCGCCGATGAACGGCACCTCATCGCGCTCGACATCGACGGGACCGTGCTCAACCACGGGTTCGGCGCGGGCGCTGGGGACGATTCCGCCGGCGGCCACATCGACCCCGACCTGGCCGACGCGATCCTCGCCCTCCATGAGATAGGGCATGAGGTCGTCATCGCGACCGGGCGCTCGGTCGACGCGACGCTGCCCATCGTGGAGCGGCTCGGGATCCGCCCCGAGTGGGTGGTCTCGGCGAACGGCGCGGTGACGCTGCGTCGCGACCCGCTCGCCCACCGGGCGTACCGACGCGAGTTCGTCGAAGCCTTCGACCCGAGCGATGCCCTGCGGAAGATCCGCACGCAGCTCGTGACGGCGCGTTTCGCGGTGGAACTCGCAGACGGCGGATTCCTGTACACCGACGACATCCCCACGGGCACGCTGCCGTCGCGACAGCGGCGGGTGCCGTTCGAGCAGCTGCTCGGCGTGCAGGCGTCGCGCGTCGTCGTCGTCTCGCCCGACCATCGGCTCGAGGAGTTCCTCGACGTGGTGAACACGCTCGGGCTGACACACGTGTCGTACGCGGTCGGCAGCACGTCGTGGCTCGACATCGCCCCCCACGGGGTCACCAAGGCGAGCGCGCTCGAGGTCGTCGCCTCGCACCTGGGGATCGACGGATCGCGCGTCTTCGCGGCGGGTGACGGGCGCAACGACATCGAGATGCTGCAGTGGGCGGCGAAGCGCGGTGACGCGGTCGCCATGGGCCAGGCCGTCGACGATGTGCGGGCAGTCGCCAGTCGCGTCACCGGCACGATCGACGAGGTCGGTCTGCTCAC
This sequence comes from Leucobacter alluvii, assembly GCF_039530485.1. Taxonomy (NCBI): domain Bacteria; kingdom Bacillati; phylum Actinomycetota; class Actinomycetes; order Micrococcales; family Microbacteriaceae; genus Leucobacter; species Leucobacter alluvii. The sequence continues at coordinate 110,255 of NZ_BAAAOP010000007.1, forward strand.
CGCGCTGCGCGATCGCTTCCCCGTGATCCGGTAGCTCGCGGCGCGCTTCGCCGTCATTCGGGCCGCGCCCCGTTTGCTAAGCTCGTTCGCGGAGGGTTGTCCGAGCGGCCGAAGGAACTTGTCTTGAAAACAAGCACTGGGTAACCCCCAGTCAGGGGTTCAAATCCCCTACCCTCCGCCACCAGTGAATCCCCCCGACCGAGTTCCGGTCGGGGGGATTCTCGCTTCAGGGACTACTCCGCGATGGCGGCGTCCAAGGCATCGAAAAAGTGGTCTGGGATGCTCACGAAGAGGGCATCAGATGGTCGACGTCGTTGGGTACGCGCGGGTATCGGCTCGTGAGCAGCATCTGGAGTCCGAGCGACATCCGACGCTGAGAACGTGCCGTCACGGCGAGGGTGTACCGCGCAGCGTCCCCTCTCGCCTGGTCGGTGCGTTCTTGGAACAACGTGCGCGGCGGAAATTCCATCCGTTGCGTGCTCGGCGACGAACACACTGTGCAGGGCAAAAATGATCTGCCGATCGAGAGGCGACGACGATGGCGAAATCGACCGCACCAACGACCAAGTCGAAGAACCGCCGCTGGGTCTGGGCCCTTTGGAGCGCGCTCGCCGGCATTGTGAGCGCTGCGGCGTTCCTCGCCGTCGCCGAACTCGTCACTCTGCTCGTCGCCCCTGAGAGCAGCCCGATCCTCGCGGTCGGGTCGTTCGTGATCGACATCGTGCCGCAACCCATCAAAGAGTTCGCAATCGCGACCTTCGGCGAAGCCGACAAGGTCGTGCTGCTCTGCAGTCTCGGCCTGGCGGTCACCCTCGCCGCCGCGATCGGCGGCATCCTGCAGTTCTTCGCGCGCCCGTTCGGGCTCGTCGTCCTCGTCATCGCCGGAGCGCTCTCGACTGCCGCGACCGTCACACGTTCCGGTGCATCGGTGCTCGCTGCCGCCCCGCCGGTCCTGGGAACCCTAGTCGGCTGCGCCGTGCTCATCCTGCTCATTACCCGGCTGCGCGTGTGGTCGGGTGACGTTGTCGCGGGTTCCGCGGCTCGGACCGGGCCGCCTGACGCCGAGACACCCGCAGCGCGCGAGGTCGGCCGCCGGTCGTTCTTGATCGTCACTGGCGCTGTGGGCCTGTCGGCCGTGGTGGTCGGGATCGGGGCTCGCATGCTCAACGCCACGAGCGCCTCCATTGACGCCGCCCGCCGCGAGTTGCGGCTGCCCGAGCCGCGGACGACCGTCACGATCCCTCAAGGTGCCGAGTTCGAGGTTGATGGTCTGTCACCCCTCATCACCCCCAACGCCGACTTCTACCGCGTCGACACGGCTTTGACGGTGCCCGCGGTCGATCCCACCACATGGCGGCTCGTGATCGACGGGATGGTCCGCGAGCGGGTGGAGCTGAGTTTCGACGATCTCGTCGGCATGGGGCTCGACGAGTATTCGGTCACGCTCACGTGCGTCTCGAACGAGGTCGGCGGCGGGCTCGTCGGCAACGCGATCTGGCAGGGCGTCCCCATCCGCGACATCCTGAAGATGGCGGGGCCTCAAGCAGGAGCCGACATGGTGCTCTCGCGCAGCGTCGACGGCTACACGGCATCCACTCCACTCGAATCGCTCACCGACGACGGGCTCGACGCGATCTTCGCTGTCGCGATGAACGGCGAGCCGCTGCCCCTTGAGCACGGCTTCCCCGTGCGCATGGTCGTGCCCGGCCTGTACGGCTACGTCTCGGCGACCAAGTGGGTCACCGAGTTGAAAGTCACGACGTTCGACGCCGACGAGGCGTACTGGACACCTCGCGGATACGCCGCGCAAGCGCCCATCAAGTTCGCCTCGCGCATCGACACGCCTCGTACCGGTAAGCCGGTCGTGGCGGGCACAGTCGCCGTTGCGGGCGTCGCGTGGGCCCAGACCGTCGGCATCGATCGCGTCGAGGTGCGAATCGACGACGGCGACTGGCAGTCCGCCACCCTCTCGAATCCCATCAACTCCGACACGTGGGTGCAGTGGATGATGCCGTGGGAGGCCACCGCCGGAACCCATTACGTCGAGGTGCGGGCCATCAACAAGAACGGCGAGACCCAGACCGAGGAGCGCACGCCGATTGCCCCCGACGGGTCGAGCGGTTGGCAGCGGGTACTCCTGACGGTCAGCGCCTGACCGTCACCTCCTCACCGTCAGCTCTTGCTGTTCGCGCCGTCGAGCCAGTGGAGCAGGGCGCGGAGAATGTCTGGATCTATCTCCTGGGCTGAACGGTCGCTGGGCGCCACGACGTCGCTAGGCGCGCACCACCTGGCGCGCGCCGTACGCCGCCTCGGCGCTGCGGCGGCTATCGGCAAGCGCCTCGGGGAGCATGCGACGCGGCGGACGCCGCGCGAGCATCGACGCGATCGCCTCTTGCAGCTCGGGCACGGTCGCCTCGTTCGGTGCGAGCACCTCGGCGAGCCCGGCCCGCTCGAGTGCTTCGGCGCCGGCGAACTGGTCGGTGGAGAAGGGGAGCACCACGAGCGGAGTACCGAACGAGAGGGCCTCGGTCACGCTGTTGTTGCCGCCGTGCGACACCGCGCCTGCCGCGCGTTCGAGCAGCGTCACCTGCGGCAGGAACTCCTGCACGAGCCAGTCGGCGGGCAGCTCCCCGAGTGAGTCGACATCCGACGAGCCGTGGGCGATCGCCGCCCGCACGCCGAGCAGGCGCAGTGCTTCGACGATCTTCCGCAGGACGTCGCTCCGCACCGACAGGAAGCTGCCGAAGCTCACGTACACGAAGGGCTCGGCGCTCGCATCGAGCCAACGCTGCACTGCGGCGTCGGGCTGTTCTGGTCGCAGTGACGAGCCGATGAAGGTGTGCGGCGGCAGTATCTCGCGGCGCTCCTCGGGCACGAGCTCTGCCGGATAGTTGAAGACCAAGAAGTCGCCGTGCTCGGCGAACGCCTCGCGCGAGGGGGGCAGTGCAGGATCCAATTCCGCGAGCGCGTGGTTCCACTCAGCGGTGAACGACGCGCTGACACGGGAGCAGAGTTCGCGCAGCTCGTCGAGCTGGTGATCGCTCGGCGAGAACGCCCGAGGCCACGCCGACGGGTATCCGTAGAGCTCGCCAAACGCGGGCAGCGGCAGCGCCGTCGGGTGCCCCAGCACCATGTCGATGGAGTCGATGCCGGCCGATCGCAGGGCGAGTCGCGCGCTGAATGCGAGGTGATCCACCACGATCTCGTCGGGCTGCACCTCCGCGACGATGTCGAGCACACGGCGCGCGGTTCGGACGGGCTGCCACATGAGGTCGTGCAGCCGCGCACGCGCCTGGAAGGCGAGCGTCTCGATCATCCCGGCGCGGGTCGCATCGAAGAAGCCGCGCAGCACGTCGTCCTCACCTTTCGGCTGCTGCTCGGCGCGAATCGTTCCGGGGTTGGATCCCTTGCCGAGACTCAGCGGCACGTGCTCGTAGTCGAATGACCGCACGATGGGCGCCGTCGCCGGGCCTGTGGTGACGACGACGCGGTGCCCGTGATCCCGCCAGGCCTGGCCGATGGCTGCCAAGGGGTACAGGTGCGATGCGTAGTCGGGACTGATGATGAGGAGGGTCATGCGTTCGTTTCCAAGTCTCTGGGGAGCCCAGCAGCAGTGCGACGTCGATGAGCTGTTGCGTAGATGCCCGCGAGCGTGCGGGCCATCGTGTGAATGGAGAATCGGTCGGATACGAGCGTGCGCGATGCGGCGGCGCGATCGTCGGGGCGCTCCGCAGCCAGGCCGAGTCCCTCCACGATCGCGGCTCGCAGGCTCCCGGCGTCCGTCGTGTCAGTGAGGATCCCGGTGCGTCTCGGCTCGATGTAGGTCGCCGGGCCGCCGCGGCGCGGGGCGATGACGAAGAGCCCTGCGGCCATGGCCTCGAGGATCGCCAGACCGAATTCCTCCTTCATGCTGCCGCAGACGTACACGCCGTGCGGCGCTGCGAGTCCCGGAATGCCGAAGCGGGCGGCGGCGATCCACTGGGCGGCGACCTGATTCGGGCGGTGCCCAACGATGAGCAGGCCGCGCGCTGCACGCGCCTGCGGGTCCACCACGGCGTCGATCAGCGCGAGCTGGTCGGCTTCGTCGGCTGATGGACGCGCGAGGTTGCCTCCCACGATCAGCAGGTTGCAGCGCTCCTGCAGTGCGGGGTCGGCCCAGGCGTCGACGATCGTCGACATGCCCTTGACGCGGTGCAGGCGCCCCACACTGATGAGGAGTGGGAGGCCGCGGCGGTGCGGCGGAAGCTCCTCGAGCAGGCCGGTGAGCTCCCGCAGTGCGGTGCCGGCAGGCGCACCCGCCGCGGCTGCGCGGGCCTCGGCGACGGCGGCGTCGATGACGGACACGTCGATCCCCTCGGCGACGGGCGTGTACTGTGCGGGGTCGTCGATGTCGATTCCGACGAGACGCTGCAGGTCGGCTTGCAGGTGCTCGCGCGGCATGAGCACGGTGTGCGCGGCGGCTTCCGCGAGCTCTCGGACGAGTTGTGCGCGGAACCAGTAGCGATCCTGCGCGTCGTGATCTCCGAAGTTCTCGCGGGTGAGGGCGCCTGCGAGCTCCAGTGATTCGATGAGGGCGTGCGGATCGGGCGCAGCGGTGAAGATCACCGGTATCCCGGCTGCACGAGCGACATCCCATGCCGCGAGCGTTCCCACGTCGGCCATGCGCAGGTGGATCGCGTGGACGGTGCTCTGCGCGGCCAGTGCCCGGGCGATGCCGCGTCGCGCGGCGACGTAGTTCGACCAGGCGTCTTCGGCGCGCGTGACGGCGACGGGGAGCCCGATCTGCGAGTAGGCGTGACCGCCCGGGGCGGCCTTCGCGTCGCCGTCGGCCGCCGCGTCACTGCCTCGGGAGATCGTGAGTACACGGCCGATGGCGGGGCTCTCGGAGTGCGCTTCTGCACCCGCATCGCTGCCGGCCAGGAGGGCATCGCCGAGCCGGACCAGGAGTGTGGCGATGCCCCCGTTGTTGCCGCTCCCCACGGTGCGCAGGCCGGAGTCGATGTCGGCGCCGAGGAAGAGCTGGGCGACGGTCAGCGCTTCGTCCGCGCCCGGGTCCACGGGTGTGGTTGCGCGGGGTGCGGCGTCGCCTCGTCGGGCGTCGTCAAACGCGTCTCGTGCGGCTTCGCGCACTGCGTCGGCCTCGTCGGTATCGAGTGCGATGCTCTCGAGTGCTGCGATCGCGCTCGGGCCGCTCATGAGCCCGAGGGTTTCCGTCAACCGGCGCCGCACGGGTGCGTCCGATTGCGTCTGGAGTGCGACGGCCAGATGGTCGACGATGGCGTCGCTCGCGTCGGTGCGCCAGGCCTCCAGCGCTCGTTGAGCGAGCATGCCGTCCAGACCTCCCGCAGTCAGCAGGGCGACGAGCGGGGCGATGGAGGGGAGGTGCGGGCGCCGCCGCGCGGCGCCCCAGGCTGCGTGCGTGCGCATGAACGCTCGAGGATCGCGCAGTGCTTCTGCCAGTACCGCGTCGGCCGCACCGGCAGCTCCGTGCGGGTCGGGCCCGTCGTGCTCGATGTGCGCGACGGCGTGCAATGCCGCGATTGCGACGGCCTGATCTTCGCCCTCGATCGCCGCGGTCAGGGCATCGACGGACGTCGGCTCGTCTCGCGCCGCGTCGGAGAGCCGTTCGGACGCCATGAGCACCTGGGTGAGACTGCCCGTTTCGCGCATCGTTCGCAGCAGCGATTCCACTGTCATGCCGCACCCACGTCCTGTCGATAATTGCTTAGATTTTAAGCTTGGATGTGTTTTACACAAATTCTAAGCTATTGTCGCGGTAAGTCACCATCTGACGGGTAAGGAAGCGGCATCGGCTCCGTCTCTGCATCAGTCTCTACCGAGAGTTGAGTCATCGGCTGTGAATACGCGAACCTCCCGCAGAGCTCCTCGTCCCGAGGATGAACGACTGCACTGGACGAAGAACCTCGCCCACGGCATGCAGCACGTGCTGAGCATGTACGGCGGCATCATCGCCCCACCGCTCATCATCGGCACCGCCGCGGGCCTGTCGAGCACGGAGATCGGCGTGCTCATCGCGAGCTGCCTCTTCATCGGAGGGCTCGCGACGATCCTGCAGACCATCGGCCTCCCGTTCTTCGGCAGCCAGCTCCCGCTCGTGCAGGGCACCTCCTTCGCCTCGGTCGCGACTCTCGTCGCCATCGTCGGAGGCGGCGGAGGCATGCCCGCCGTGTTCGGAGCGGTGCTCGGCGCCGCCGCCATCGGCCTCCTGATCGCACCCTTCTTCGCGAGGATCGTGCGGTTCTTCCCGCCCGTGGTCACCGGCGTCGTGATCACCACGATCGGCATCTCCCTCATTCCCGTCGCGGCGCGCTGGGCGATGGGAGGATCGGCGACCGCCGACGACTACGGCAGTGTGGGGAACATCGCGCTCGCCGGGGCCACGCTGCTCATCGCGCTCGTGCTCTCTCGCGTGCGAGCCTTCGGTATCAACCGGATGGCGATCCTGCTCGCCCTCGTGCTGGGCACGGTCATCGCCTTCATCGCGGGCAAGACCGACTTCTCGTCGGTCGGTGACGGAGCGATCTTCGCGATTCCGCAGCCCTTCGCCTTCGGGCTGCCCGTCTTCGAGATCAGCGGAATCATCTCGATGGTCATCGTCGTGCTCGTGATCCTCACCGAGACGACGGCCGACATGCTCGCCGTCGGGCAGATCACGGGATCGAAAGTCGACTCGCGTCGCATCGCGGACGGACTCCGCGCCGACATGCTGTCGAGCGTCGTCGCCCCCGTCTTCAACACGTTCACGCAGAGCGCGTTCGCCCAGAACGTCGGGCTCGTCGCGATCACCGGCGTGAAAAGCCGATTCGTCGTCGCGACGGGAGGCGGGATCCTGCTCGTTCTCGGCCTGCTGCCCGTGCTCGGCCGCGTCGTCGCCACCCTGCCGATGGCCGTACTCGGCGGGGCGGGGATTCTGCTCTTCGGCACGGTCGCCGCGTCGGGCATCCGCACCTTGAGCAAGGTGCAGTACGAGAACAACTTCAACTTCTTGATCGTCGCGGCATCACTCGCCATCGGGTGCATCCCGGTCGTCGCACCCGACTTCTTCGATCAGTTCCCCTCCTGGTTCAGCACGATCTTCCACTCGGGGATCAGCTCGGCCGCGATCGCCGCGGTACTGCTGAACCTGCTGTTCAACGAGATCGGGCGAAAGCGCCATCCCGTCGAGTCCGAGGCGGCGCCGACGACCGCCTGACCGGCTGCTGCGGCTGCGTGCGCTGAGTGCTGCGGCGGCAACCCTCGGGTTCGGCAGGGTGGTGGTGTCGCTCAGAAGTCTCCCTTCTTGTAGTACCTGCGGATCGTGAGGTCGTGGCCGCGCACGCGCTCCAAGTGCGTGCTCAGGCGTTCGAGCACGGCGGCGAGCACGATCGGTGAGACGAGTGCCCGCGCGCGCGGACTGAGTCCGGGGAGTTCGAAATCGAGCGTGTCGATGACTCTGACGCGTTCGGTCACCGTGCGTGCGAAGCGCTCGACTCGATCCGTCAACGGTCGTTGCTCGTCTTCGCCCTTGAGGATGAACACGCTCGTGTCTGATTCCAGAAGTTCCAGGGTGCCGTGGAAGAAGTCCGACGCGTGCACGGGGCGGGTCCAGATCCACTGCATCTCTTCGAGAATGCACATGCCGTAGTACATCGCCTCGAACCAGGAGCCGCCCGCGCTCGTCATGATGTGATGCTGTTCGTCGGCGATCTCGATCGCGAGCGCTTCGGCGCGCGCCTCGAAGGCCTGCTTCGCCGCGACCAGGAGATCGGGGAGTCGGCGCAGCTCTGCCACGACGGCGTCGTAGTCTTCGAGTTCGCCCCGGGCATCCATGATGGCGAGTGCGAGCAGCAGCGACTGCAGGTGGAAGTTCTCGCTCGAGGTCGGATCGGCGCAGGCGTTGGAGAATGCGATGTCGGCGAGTTCCGCGATCGGGGTGGACGGGTGAGAGGTGAGGCTCAGGATCGTCGCGCCGCGCGACCGGGCGAATCGAAGCGCGGCCACCGCCTCCTTCGTGGTGCCTGAGACCGAGGGGAAGACGGCGAGTGATCCGGGACCGAGGTGCGCACTGCCGGAGTGCACGATCTCGGCGCTCATCTCGATGTGCACCGGCAGGGTGGATCGGGTCTGCAGGAGGCGAGCCGCCGGCAGCATGAGGAAGTTCACTCCACCTGCACCCATGAAGAACAGATTCCTGCCTCCGTCGTCGAGCCAGGCGCGCACGGCGGTGCGGATCTCGGGGGCGAGCGCGACGGCTCCGCGCTGCACGGCGAGATAGGACTCGGGATCGAACTTCAGCATCATTGCTCCTGTCTGTTGATGACAATAATTGTCTGACAACTAATCTAGAAGTGCAACAACATCCGCGCAAGCTCCGCATTCTCCATGCCATGCGCAATCTCGTTAAGCTGAAGCGGAGATGCGCGACTCACCACTGGGCCGCCGAGCATGTTCTGTCAGAGGAGGAGCCTTGTCCGACACGACCGCGGGAAGCGGGGCTCGGGAGAGTGCCGTCGACCGCACTCGATCGCAGATCACCGCGCTCATCGACGAGCTCGCCCTTCGGCCGGGCGAGCGTCTCCCGACCGAGGCGGCCCTGACCGACCGCCTGAAGACGTCCCGCTCCACGGTACGGGAGGCATTTCGTCAGCTCGAGCAGAGCGGCATCGTCGTCGCGGTGCAGGGGCAGGGGCGCTTTCTCTCGGCCTCCGGCGGACTGCGCGTCGAGCGGCCGGTGACGAAGTACGAGAGCATCACCGAGGTGCTCACCGCACGCGGCTACCGCGTGACGAGTGCCGTGCTGAGCGTCTCTGAAACGGAGGCGGACGCCGAAGCGGCCGCTGCCCTCGAAGTCGAGATCGGTGCGCCTGTGATCCGGCTCGTGAGGATTCGCTTCGGAGACGACCGCCCGCTCGTGGTGAGCGAGAACATCGTACCCAGAGAGCTCCTCCCCGGTCCGATCGAGCATCGGGACTGGGGCGGTTCGTTGACCGCGGCCCTCGCCGCGCACGGGGAGTACGTGCAGACCGCGCTCGCGACCCTCTCAGCGGTGGAACTGCCGGCCGACTGGGAAGCGCAGTTCAATCTCTCCGGCATGGGACCGTGGCTGCTGGTCACCGAGGTGGGACTCAGCATCTCCGGGCGCCGCGTGCTGCACGCGAAGGACTACCATCGCGGGAGCGAGATATCGTTCACCGTGCTGCGCCAGCGATAGTCGCGCTGACCCTCGAGCTGTTCAGCTGTTCAGCTGTTCAGCCGTTCACCTGTGCGTGGGAGCGGGGGCGACCGACTCCCGCTCGATGAACTCCGTCTCGAGCTCGCGCTGCATCGGCGGCTCGGCATCGCCCGCTCCCGAGTCGATGCGCCTGAGCAGCAATTCGGCGGCCTGGCGGCCGAGTTCGAGCATCGGCTGACGCACCATCGTGAGCGGAGGGTTCATCACCGCAGCCCAGGAGCTGTCATCGAACCCGACGATCGAGACCTGGCTCGGGATCGCGAGGCCGGCATCTCGGAGTGCGTGCAGAGTGCCGGTCAGCGCATCGGTCTCGGTGCAGAAGAACGCGGTGGGCGCTGCATCGAGTGCGAGCATGCGGGTCACCGCCTCGTACGCTCTCATCTCCGTCTTCTCGCCGAGCATGATGTGGTCGAGGTCGAGCGGAATCGCTGCATCGTCGAGGGCGTCGAGGTACCCGGTGAGTCGCTCGCCGTCCGACCAGAGATTGCGGCCAGCGGCCTCGACGAGCTCTCGACGGTACTCGATCCGCTCGGGCACGGGCGGGCCCCAGATGAAGCCGATGCGCGAGTGTCCCGCCGCGATCAGCTCCGTCGTCGCATGCCGAGCGGCAGCGCGATTGTCGATGACGACGGCGTCGAGGTCGAGCCCCGGGATCAGTCGGTCGAGGAGCACGAGTGGGATGCCCTGCTCGTTCGGCAGCTGGAGGTGCGCCGTCGAATCGGCGGCGCACGCCGCGGAGGACAGGATGATGCCGTCGACCCGTTTGTCCACGAGTACGTTGACGGCGTTGATCTCTTCTTCGAGGTGCTCTGCGGTGCTCAGCACCAGGGCGTCGAACCCGCGCGCGCTCGCCACCTCGGATATGCCGAGCGCGACGCCGCCGAAGAACGGATTCGAGATGTCGGCGACGACCACGCCGATCGTGTGACTGACGCCGGTGGAGACGCTTCGTGCGAGCTGATTGGTGCGATACCCCAGGGCATCGGCCGCGGCGAGCACGCGGTCTCGCATCTCGGCGCTGACATAGCCGTACCCGCCCAGTGTGCGCGCTGCGGTGGCCCGCCCGACGCCGGCGGCGGCTGCGACTTCTGAAATCGTCGGGGCGGAAGGGCGAGGCTTGCCCACGGTCTACCTCCTCGATGCCGAAGATTCCAGTTTAGGGGCCGCTGCGAACGGCGTCGCCGGTCGAAGCGTAGCGCTGCAGTTCCTCGTCGGGGATCGCCCGGCCTCCGCCGAACGCCGACTCGACGAAGCACTGCGCGCGTGATGATGCGTTCCCGGCGTCGAGGCCGGCGCGCAGCGCGTCGTGGCTCGGCGCGTGTTGACGGCTCCACCCGCGTTCGAGCAGCTCCACCATGAATCCGGTCACGAACGCGTCCCCGCAGCCCATGGTGTCGACGATGGTCGCCGGATCGCTGATGATGGCGGCGGGCGCCGAGACGCGCTGCGTTCCATCCGTCACGATCGCCCCGTCGGTGCCGCGAGTGGCGAGGGCGATGCCGGCGCCGGCCGAGATCAGTCGGTCGAGCAACTGGTGCGTCTGCGCGACGCTCTGATCGGAGCACGAGACGAGCGCGAGGTCGATGTGCGGCGCGACACGGGAGATGTACGCGTTCGTGCGAAACTCCGGTTCAGAGGAGAAGTCGAAGCTCACGAGCGCGGGGGTCTGGCGCAGACGCGGAAGTTCGGGTTCGGTGCGCGAATACACGCTGGAGTGCACGAGGTCGAAGGTTGCCGCATACTCAGACCGGCCCTCATTCAGATCGATGGGCTCCCGCACGGTGACGCCGCCGTCGTTCCATTCGAGGAAGACGCGCTCGCCGTCGATCACATTCAGGGTGGAGATGCCGGTCTCGCCGTGACGCACGATGGAGCGGGAATGGTCCACACCCGCGTTCGAGAGCGCGGCCTGCAGAAAGCGTGCGAGGGGATCGTCGCCGAAGGCTCCGAGATACCCGGCGCTCGCGCCCAGGCGACGAGCGTACACGGCGACGTTGACGGCGTTGCCGCCTGGGTAGTCGAGACGGCGATCGAGAAAGCGGTCGACGATGTTGTCGCCGAATCCGAGGATCTTCACTGAGCGTTCCTCTCAAGCGCGATAGTCGTGCGGAACGGGCGTCGCGCACGGAGGGGAGGGGTGACCCGGGCCTGCGCGGCGAGGTCTGCGCAGGCCCGGGTGGGAATCCGGGTCAGTAGTCCATGACGCGGTAGTAGCGGCGGAGGTCGAGCGAGTGATCCCGAACTCGCTCGAGATGCTTGCTGAAGCGCCCGACGGCGATGTCGAGCACGATCGGCGCGATGAGCGCCCGATTCTCCTGGCTGAAGCCGGCGAGTTCATAATCGCGGTTGTCGAGTACGGTGACGTCCTTCGAGATCCGCTTCGCGAATGCCTCGGCGCGATCGGTGAGGGGACGCGTCTCGTCTTCTCCCTGGAAGATGAGCACCGGCGTGTCCTCTTCGAGCAGCTCGAGCGAGCCGTGGAAGAACTCCGCAGCATTCACGCGCGTGGTGTGGAGCCACTGCATCTCTTCGAGCACGCACATCGAGTAGAGGTAGGTGAGCCCCCAGAGCGGGCCGCCGCCGATGAGGAAGTAGTAGTCGGAGTCCTTGTGCGCCTCCGCGAATGCCCTGGCCTTCTCCTCCGTCGCCTTGGCGGCCTCGATCACGGCGTCGGGCAGGTGCACGAGCTCGTCTGCGAGCGACGGGTATCCGTCGAATTCGCCCCGAACGTGCATGATGCGGCCCACGAGGAGCAGCAGCTGCGGATCGAACGGCCAGGTCTTGGGCGCGCAGACGAGCGCATGATCGACGTTCTGCGCGATCGGGGAGTCTCCGATGCCGGTGAACGCGACCGTGGTCGCTCCCTTGCTCTTCACATAGTCGATCGCCAGCAGCACGTCCTCGGTGGTGCCCGATGCCGAGGCGAAGACCGCGAGCGTGCCGGTGCCGAGCCAGGCGTCGCCCGATTCGATGAGCTCACGGGAGATGGCGGCGCGCACGGGGAGCTTGGAGTGGCGGCGGGCCAGGTACTCGTAGGGCCACATCTGGGCGTAGGTGCCTCCGGAGCCGATGAGGAGCACGTTGTCGATGTTCTGCAGCTGATCGACGAGTGATTCGATCTGCGGGCGGAGGGCGACCGCACTGCTGAGCTGCTCACGCAGTTCTTCCTCGTTGAAACCGAGCATGGTGACGTTCCTTTCGTGACGCTTCCTTGACCCGGCCTGATACCGGTATCACGTTCGAGTATCGTGCCATGACGAATGCGACCCCGTCAACACACTTCCGGTTACACGCGGCTTCATGCCCGAAAATACTGAGTACTCGCGTGACCGGGGCTTGCGGTGCCGCCGCCATTCGGTCACAATACTTTTCAGGCAGGTGGGACCGGTATCAGTACGCCGGACGAAAACTTGCCGACGCCGTTCAATACACCTGGCGGGCCGTCGCGCACAGCGGCGCTCTCAACGAGGAGGGCATGAATATGCATCGGAAGACAACATCGGTCATGGTGATGGCCGCCGCGGCGGCGATCGCGCTCAGCGGATGCACCGGGGGCGGCGGTGGCGGCGGTGAAGCCGTCGACGTCACGGCCGAGCCTGAGTACTCTGGCACGCTCAGCGTCCTCACCAAGTTCGCCGGCGAACCACTCGAGCCGTACTTTCTCGACGTCGCCGAGGAATACCAGAAGCAGCACCCGGACGTGGAGTTCGAGTTCATCCAGGAGACGGATCAGTCGGTCAAGGACAAGACGAAAACGCTGACGGCTTCGGGGGCGCTCCCCGATATCTACTTCACGTGGGCGGGCACATGGGCTCAGAACTTCGTGGAGGGCGGGCTCGCCGCAGACCTCAGCGAAGTGATCGCGCCGGGAACGGAGTGGGGCGGGCAGTTCGGCGAAGCCTCGCTCGACGCCTTCAAGTTCGATGACAAGTACTTCGGCGTACCGCTCTACAACAATGGCAAGTTCATGGGCTACAACGTCGAGGCATTCGAGCAGGCCGGCGTGGAGGTGCCGACGACGTTCGAGGAGCTCATCGATACCTGCGGGCCCCTGCGCGAGGCCGGGTACGAGCCGATCGCGTTCGGAAACAAGGACGGCTGGCCCGCCCTGCACTACCTGCAGCAGCTGTTCGGGTACAACGTGCCATCCGATACCCTGCACGCCGATTTCGACCCCGCGACGGCCGAGTGGAGCGACCCGGGCTACGTCGAGTCGCTCGAGCAGTTCGATCAGCTGGTCACGGAGTGCACGGACTCCGGCAGGGGAACCAACGGGGTGCTGTACACCACCGCGCAGGAGGCCCTCTCCGGGGGCCGAGCGGCCATGTACTACCAGGAGATCCTCGAATTCGACACGGTGACCGCCGAGGGCGCAGCGCTCACTCCCGAGAACTTCGGCATCTTCAAGCTGCCGGTTCCCGAGGGGGCGAAGGGCGACACCGACGCCATCCAAGGGTCGCCCGAGGGCTACCTCATCAACGCGAAGTCTCCTCGTGCTCCGCTCGCCGTGGACTTCATGAAGTTCGCGACCGACCAGGCCAACGCCCAGACGCTCTCATCTCCGCCCTACGGTCAGCCGAGTACCGTCATCGGAGCGGTGACCGAGGAGACCTCGAGCGCAGCGGTCTTCAGCGGGATCGAGCAGGTCAATGATGCCTCGCAGCTCGTGGTCTGGCTCGACACCGTCACCGTTCCGGAAGTGGCCGACGCGTGGCTCGCGGGCGGTGAGGCGCTGATCAGCGGTGATACGTCACCCGATGAGATCCTCGCGAGCGTGCAGAACGCGAATTCGATGGCGCAGTGATCCTGCTCGGGGCGGTCGAGTGCTGCAGCTCGGCCGCCCCGCCGGATCCTGAACGGATAGGTGACTGACATGCAAAAGCGCCTCGCATCGCTCAGAGGGCTGCTGTGGCTGGCCCCCGCGATTCTCATCCTCATCGCCTTCGTCTATCTTCCCCTCGTGCAGAACTTCGGTTTTGCGACCGGCGAGTGGGATATCTACTCGGGAACGCAGGAGTTCGTCGGAGCGAAGAACTTCGAGAAGCTGCTGCACGATCCGATCTTCTGGCGCTCGCTCGGCAACAACCTGCTCTACGCTGCCGCCTCGATCATCTTCCAGGTCGGTGGTGCGCTGGTCATCGCCTCCATGGTGGAGAGCGTCAGGAATGCCCGGGTGCGCAACGCACTGAGGGTGATCTACTTCATCCCATCGGCCATCTCGATCACGGTCTCGGGCCTGCTCTTCTACTTCATCTACGAGCCGAACATCGGCATGCTCAACAGCGCCCTCGGGTTCTTCGGCCTCGACGCCCTCGCGCAACCCTGGCTCGGGCAGGAGAGCACGGCGATGTTCGGGATCATCGCGATGAGCCAGTGGCAGGGATTCGGCTACTCCGCCCTGCTCTTCACCGTCGCGATCCAGCGGATCCCGACCGAACTCTACGAGGCGGCGCAGATCGATGGCGTCGGCCCGTTCCGGCGGTTCTTCACCATCACCCTCCCGCTCGTTCGCGAGATGTCGGGGCTCATGATGATCGTCACCATCTCGGGCGCATTCCAGGTGTTCAACGAGGTCATGGTGATGACGAGTGGCGGACCCAACAACTCGACGCAGGTGCTCGGCACATGGCTGTACCGCAACGGGTTCGTGAGGAACGACTTCGGGTACGCGGCGGCGATCGCCGTCGTGATCTTCCTGCTATCGCTCGGGATCGGCCTCGCACAGCTCTGGTACACACGGAAACGGAGGGTCGAGGTATGAGTACCGAGACGGCAGTACTGCTGACGGTGCGACCGCAGCGAGCTCGCATCGGCAGAGCGGGTTTTCTCGGGATCATCGGTCGTGTCTTCGCCTGGTCCTTCTTGATCGGCCTCGCGGTGATCGTCATCTACCCGCTGCTGTGGATGATCTTCAACGGCTTCAAGACCAACACCGAGCTGTTCGGCAATCCGTTCGCCCTGCCGCAGCAGTGGAGCTGGGAGAACTACGCGAACGCCTGGAATCGCGGCGTGAGCGACTTCCTCACCACGAGCCTGCTCGTCACGGTCGTCTCGACGGTCACGACGGTGCTCGTGAGCGCCTGGGCCGCATACGGGCTCACTCGCGTGAAGATCCCGTTCAGCGCATTCTGGTCGGGCATCATTCTCGGCGGGCTCATGCTCGCCCCCGCCGTCGCACTGGTACCGCTCGTCAAGATGTTCCAAGCGCTCGGGCTCTACAACACCTTCTGGGCGCTCATGGTGCTCTACACCGCCTTCCGCATTCCCTTCACGACGTTCTTGATCCGCTCTTACATGATCGACTTGCCGATGGAGGTCGACGAGGCCGCGCAGATCGATGGCGCGAGCCGCTGGACGACGTTCTGGCGGATCATTCTGCCGATGTGCAAACCCATTCTCGTCTCCACGGTGCTGCTGCACGTGCTCTTCGCATGGAACGAATACCTCTTCGCGATGGTCTTCACCAGCAGCGTCGGCGCGCAGACGCTGCCGGTGGGGCTGACGAGCCTGATGAGCAAGCACGGCACTGATTACCCGGTGGTCTTCGCCGGGATGGTCATCGCGGCGGTGCCGGTCGTCGTGCTGTTTCTCGCCTGCCAGCGCTATTTCGTGAAGGGCCTCGCCGACGGGGTCGGAAAGTAAGGAGACGCATCGTGTCGCTCGCGCTCACGCAGGTCAGTGGATCCAATTTCTCGTATCAGCACCACCCGCTCGACCAGTGCCTCGACGATCTTGCGGCTCTCGGCCGCACCGGCGTCGAGCTGTGGGGCGTCGCACCGCAGTTGCACGTGCCGTGGATGAGTGGCGCCGATGCTCGGGCGATGCGTCGTGCTGCGGCATCGCGCGGTCTCGAGATCGTCTGCTTCACGCCCGAGCAGGTGATGTACCCCGTGAACATCGCATCCCCTGATCCCCGGATGCGTGCGACGAGCGTTGCAACGTTCCGACGTGCGGCCGAGTTGGCCGTCGAGCTCGGCGCACCGAAGCTCTTTCTCACCCCCGGCCGCGGGTTCGAGAGCGAGGCTCGAGAATCGGCGTGGCGGCGATCGATCGACGCACTCGGGGAGATCGCCGCATACGCGCAGACGCTCGGACTCGAGTGCCTCCTCGAGCCGTTGCAGCGGGTGGAGTCGAACCTCGTGAACACCGCTCAAGACGCCGCTCGAGCGCTCGAAGACGTGGGCGCTGCGAACCTCGGCGTCGCGCTCGACACCGTGGCGATGGCGGCGGCGGGAGACACGGTGGACGGATACTTCGCGCTGCTCGCAGACCGTGTGCGTCACGTGCACCTCATCGACGGCACGCCGACTGGGCACCTCGCCTGGCGCGACGGCGAGCTTCCGCTCGAGGACATTCTGGCGGCCCTCGACCGGCACGGCTACTCGGGGTGGATGACCGTGGAACTGTTCGGGGACGGAAGCTACGCGATCGACCCCCGGCCCGCGCTCGCCCGGTCGCTCACGGCGATCGAGGCTGCACTGCCCGCGTCTTAGCGCTGACACCGAGGGTTCCTCTCGACTC
This sequence comes from Leucobacter alluvii, assembly GCF_039530485.1. Taxonomy (NCBI): domain Bacteria; kingdom Bacillati; phylum Actinomycetota; class Actinomycetes; order Micrococcales; family Microbacteriaceae; genus Leucobacter; species Leucobacter alluvii. Next base: position 127,008 of record NZ_BAAAOP010000007.1, read on the forward strand.
CGAGGGGTTGAGCTGCGTTTCTCGGTGCACGGTCGACGGGAACCCTCGTGCTCGCGGGAGGGGAATGCTCAGGCGAGCGGGTGCGCCATCATGGCAGTGCTGCCACCCGGGTGCTCGTCCAGGTGCTCGTCCTCTTCCGGCTTCGGGTCGCGGGCATCCGCATACGCGAATGCGAGCGAGGCGATCGCGAGCGTGAACGCCAGGATGCCGAACGGGTTGCAGAGCGCGAGCGACATCTCCGCCGAGAACGCGGAACCCCCGGCGAGGCTGAGGATGGAGACGAGGTCATCGCCAACGCGGTCGGGAACGGTCAGGCCGAAACCGATCGCGCAGACCCACGCGAGGATCAGCGTGACGATCGTGCTCCGGCTCGTGCGACGCCCGCGGGATGCGGTCACGCGCAGCCGGCGCGCCTGCCACACCTGCAACCAGATGAACACCAACCCGATTGTCGGGAGGTACCACCAGGTCAGGCTGCCACCGATGCCGAACAGCCAGCGGCCGGCCGCCATCCACAGCGCCAATACCACTCCGACGACGACTACGACCGAGCTCCGCACGCCTGCTCCTCACCTGTGCTCAGCACCTCCGGCAGAAGACCCGCCCGGGTGCGCAGTACTAGCCAACCAGATTTCACTTTGTGCCGCGAACAGTGCTATTCTCTAACGGTTGTCATCGCACGGTGGCCACGCCCCGATAGCTCAGTGGTAGAGCACTTCCATGGTAAGGAAGGGGTCCCGGGTTCAAATCCCGGTCGGGGCTCTGACTCTCTGGCTCGCACTCGTGCGGGCCAGTTTGGCTGAGTAGCTCAGCTGGTTAGAGCGCACGACTCATAATCGTGAGGTCGCGGGATCGAGCCCCGCCTCAGCTACAGAGAGTCTCTGAGAAACCCCCTCTTCGGAGGGGGTTTCTTGGTTCCCGGAGGAGGTGGCCGACGCGCTCCGGTTATTTCGCCTCGGCCGGGGGACCGGCTTCCAGTTCAGCGAGGCGCGCGATCCAGGGAACCCGGTGCACGGCAGCAGGAACGATGGCGGCTACGCGCTCGAAATCCCGGTCACTGCGCAGTCGAAGAATGGGCCGTGCCGCTGTCACGCCCCGGCATCGTCTGGTCGGTGAGATGGTCAAAGCCGGTGACGGCAATGCACTCCGGACGCGACGTGGCGACACCGACCATCGGGAGGCCAAGCCGTCCACTGTGCAGCAGTCGGTGCAGAGCGATGTCGAACTCGGTGCTGAGCGCAAGCATGACGGGCTCGAGATCGATGAAGATGAAGCGACCACGGGCGATGTCCGTTTCGCCCATCGTGAGCGAGGCCAGTACATCGAGCGCGGCATCGCCGTAGAGCGTCTCGTACCGGCTCCTGTAGTGGTCGAACTGGATGTCGTCGGGAAGCAGTACGAGTGGTTCGAGTGCGCGAAGGTCGATGACGGTTTCGAGAATGGACTTGCAACGCACTTCCCACAGTTGGTCGAAGGTGCCCTGAAAGAGCACGCGAGATGCGTCGGCCCACGGTGGAGCGAACGACTCAGTGTCGACCCGGTTCTCCGCTGCAATCCGACGCGCGGCTTCCCCATCGGGGCAGCTCTCTACCAGCATGCGATCTAACTCTCGACGTATTCGTGCAACGGTTCGGTTGGCGGGCGACCACATGCGTCTGCAGGTCGAGCGCGTCCTGGCTTCGATGAGCCCTGGCGGTGCCGCGGATACGGCACACCGGCGCTCAAGCGTTTCGCCGATAAGTACAGCACTCGCCGACGCTCATGCAGCAGCGTTGGTGCACATTTGCGCACTCGCCCGCATAAAAGCCGTATTCGCTCGATTACATTGAGTGCTCTGCGCGCCGCGACCGGTAGTCATGCATCTCTGACGGGACCTCTGAGGACAGTGGGCCAGGCTTCGTCCTTGGAAGGAGGATCACTCACATGAGATCAGCATTCTTCTTGACGTACTGCTCGGCTACTGCGCCACTCAGCACGACGAGGTCGCGGGACACATGGGGAGCCGTTCAGAGAAGTGCACCCACGCTTCACTCATCGGCGGTTCCCTGCTGCCACAGAAGTGAAACGTGACCGGAATATATGGTCTATTTCAGATGCGCGAGCAAGTGGTCATCGAGTGCGTCTCGTTGCCGCCTCACATCCTGAACTGCGGCTGGCCTACTGCTCGATGATGCGCTTGAGCGCGGCGAGCGTCGCGGGGATGTCCTCGCGCGCCGCCGCGCTGCGCACCGCCACCTGTTCTGCGGCGTGCTCACCGAAACGCTCGGCGAAGTACGCCTGCCCCTCCGGCGTGAACTCCCATGATTCGCTGAGCAGGGTCCCGTCACACGACGGCTCCATGCGGTAGGTCCATACGACGCGGCCCGGGCCGACGCTCCAGCCGAACGCGACCCCGGGGTCGGCGACGACGACCTGGCTGCGGGTCTTCCACTCCCGCTCGGACGTGACGTTGAGCCCGATGAACCAGGCGCCCCGGCGCGGGCCATGATCCTCATCCCACCAGCACTCACGGCACGTCGGCGACCACTCGCCGGTGCGCGTCACGTCAGACACCACGCCGTACACGGTGAGGGGATCCGCTGAGATGCGAATGGAACCGACGAAGTTCAGCGGCGCAGACATGGTCGTCAGTCTAGGAGGGCGTGCGTTCCCCGCGAGGGGTGCACATCGCGAGCCCCCTATTGCGACTCCTCGCTGCTCGTGTGGTGCGGCATGCCCACCGGCTTCGACTCGCTGGACCCGCGCTGACGCAGGTAGATCGAGAACGCCACCATCGCGCCCACAGCCAGGAACTCGGACTGCCAGTTCTGGAGCGTGCGGTTCCAGAACTCCGCCGACACGACGTATGCGCCCCAGCTCTCGGGCGGAAGACCGTGCTGCATGTTCTCATCGTTCGCCACGATGTGCCCGGCCAGCGACTGGGCGAACCAGGAGAGCACGAACACGGCACCCATGGTGAGCAGGAGGGAATTGGAATAGATCCACAGTCGCACACCGTGCGCGCGGGCCCAGCGCGGAGAATCGCGCCGCGCATGACTTCCAACGAGCTGATCCTCATCCGAGCCGAGCCCTTCGTCACCAGGCTTCTTCGATTCCGGCGACCCTTTCTGGATGAACCAGATCGTCGCCAGAATGAAGAGGAAGAACTGCAGGAACTCGGACTGCCAGTTCTCGGCGACGTCCACGAGGAACGCCGAGGTGGTCACGAATTCGAAGTAGCCGATCTCCGGTTGGCCGTGCTGGGTGAGCTCCTCGTTGTTGTAGAGAAACCCCACGACGGACTGCCCGATGAGCGTCAGCAAGAAGATGATCAGGAACACGAGGCTGAGTCGTGTACTCCGCATGAACTCCCGCATCACGCCTCACCGCCCCATCAGCGGCAGTGCGATCATGACGACGAGGCCGACGACCACGATCGTCATCCACGCCCAGAACGGAACCGCCTGGGAGATTCTGTTGTTGCGTTCATGCTGGCGCACAGCGTCCTCGCCTTCTCTCCTCCCCCCCCGCTTCTCTGGTCTGAGCATGACGCACCGACGAGCCGGGCGCAGGGGGATTGACGGGGCCGCGGCAGCAGTGGCACTGGCCGGAACCGCCGCATAGGGAATCGGGTGGGCCGAGCGCAAGCCGTTGATGCACCCCGGCGGGCCTCAGTAGCCTCGTGTTTCAACAGTGCGCAGTCGTGCGCACGGGCGCGAGCGGCCGAGCCCGTGCCCGGCCGGAAAGGGGTCTGACAGATGGCAGTGATCGGCTACCACGCGTCGCACGAGCAGCACTCTCCGAGAGAGCTGCTGGAGACGGTCCGCCTCGCCGAGCAAGCCGGATTCGAAGCGGCGATGTGCTCGGATCATCTCGCGCCTTGGACACGACAGCAGGGCGAATCAGGGTTCGCGTGGAGCTGGTTGGGAGCGGCGATGGCGACGACCGACCTGACCTTCGGCGTCGTGAACGCGCCGGGGCAGCGGTACCATCCGGTGATCGTCGCCCAGGCGATCGCAACCCTCGCCGAGATGTTCCCTGGCCGCTTCTGGGCAGCGCTGGGCAGCGGCGAGGCGCTCAATGAGCATGTCACCGGCGAAGATTGGCCCGTGAAGTCTGCGCGCCAGGACCGGTTGCGGGAGTGCCACGACGTGATCCGACGACTGCTCGACGGAGAACGGGTGAGTGTTCGCGGCGACCTCACCCACGTGCACAACGCCAGGGTGTGGAGTCGCCCGGACGAACGTGTGCCGCTGCTCGGCGCCGCGGCGAGCGCCGAAACGGCGCAGTGGGTGGCAGGTTGGGCGGACGGGCTGATCACGGTGGCGTCGACGCCAGCGGAGACGCAGGGCATCCTCGAACGATTTCGAGCAGGGAACGCTGAGGGGAGTGCCCGGCTGCAGGTGCATGTCAGTCTGGGCGAGACCGCGGAGGAGGCGACGCGCGAAGCCGAGGAGCAGTGGGCGCACAGCACCGTCTCGAGCGAGCTCATGTGGGATCTGGAGGATCCCGAGGACTACGAGGCCGTCGCCCGATTGTCGGACGGGGCGCTCGAAGACGCAGTGGTGATCTCCGATTCGGCGATCGACATGGCCGATCGCATCGCGCAGCTCGCCGCTGGTTTCGATCACGTGTACCTGCATCACGTGGGGCGCGATCAGCTGACGTTTCTGAGGCGATGCGAGACCGAGTTGCTGCCCGAATTGAGGAGGATCCTGTGACGGCACCGAAGTTCGACGTGGACCCGTGGGGCCTCAGCACCGGCGGGATCGACGCGGGGTACCTCGCGCACGAGGAGACGATCTTCGGATTGTCCAACGGTCACGTCGGGTGGCGCGGGAACCTCGACGAGGGCGACCCTCGCGGTGTCGCCGGCAGCTATCTCAACGGCGTCTTCGAAGAGCATCCGATGCCGTATGCAGAAGACGGCTACGGGTACCCGGAGACCGGCCAAAGCGTCATCAACGTGCCGAACGGGCAGATCATCCGGCTCACGGTGAATGGGGAGCCGTTCACCGTGCGACACGGAACGGTCGACGACCACGTGCGACGCCTCGATTTCCGGGAGGGGACGCTGAGCAGGAGTCTGACCTGGACGACGCCGGCGGGCGAAGCTGTCGAGATCCGCTCCACGCGAATGGTCTCGTTCGAACACCGATCCATCGCGGCGGTGCGGTACTCCGTTCGGGCGTTGGAATCGCCCGTCGACATCACGGTGGAATCCGAAGTGCTGGCCAACGAACCGCTCCCGACCGATCATGGCGATCCTCGTGTGAAGGATCTGCTCGCCCAGCCGCTCATCGGCCGCTCCAGTGCGGTCGCCGGTACTTGTGCCACCGTCGTGCACCGCACCAGGGAGAGCGGGTTGACGGTCGCGACCTCCATGGATCACGTGCTCTGCGGCGGACGGACGGCCGGGGGTGTCGGAGCGACCCTGCGCTCTCACGCCGAGGGCGATGTTGCGCGGACGACGATCCGAGCCTCATTGGGTGCGGGAGAGACGCTGGAGTTCGTCAAATTCGTCGGCCACGAATGGTCCGCGAGAGCATCCGACGCCACACTGCAGGAACAGGTGGCTGCAGCCGTCGCGGGCGCCGTGCGCCTGGGCTGGGACGGCCTGCTGGAGAGCCAGAGGCAGCGCCTCGACGAGTTCTGGAGGGGCGCCGACGTTCGCGTCGAAGGCGAGCCACGGCTGCAGCAGGCGGTGCGCTTCGCCCTGTTCCAGATGCACCAGGCCTCGGCGCGGTTGGAGCTGCGCTCGATCCCGGGCAAAGGGCTCACCGGGTCGGGGTACGAGGGGCACACGTTCTGGGACTTCGAAGCGTTCGTGCTTCCGGTGCTCATCTCCACCATGCCCGGCGCTGCCGAGCAGGCGCTCCGCTGGCGGTACGCAACGCTCGACCACGCACGCGAGCGCGCCAAGCTGCTGCATCTGCGGGGAGCGTCGTTCGCCTGGCGCACGATCGATGGGCGTGAGAGCTCGGGGTACTGGCCGGCCAGCACCGCGGCGTTCCACATCAACGCCGACATCGCGGCCGCCGTCGTGCAGTATGTGCGCGCCACGGGCGACATCGACTTCGAACGCGAGTGCGGGGTGGAGATGCTCGCCGAGACCGCGCGGCTCTGGCTCTCGCTCGGCCGTACCGATGGCCAGGGCGCCTTCCACATCGATGGCGTGACCGGCCCGGACGAGTACTCAGCCGTCATGAACGACAACGTCTACACGAACCTGATGGCTCAGGTGAATCTGCGGGGAGCCGTGTCGGCGGCACGGGCGCACCCCGACGTCGCACGCCGCCTCGGCATCGCGGACGACGAGGTCGCCGCATGGGACGCTGCGGCAGATGCGATGCACATCCCGTTCGATGCCCAGCGCGAGGTGCATCCGCAATCGGCCGGGTACACGGATCTCGAGCGCTGGGACTTCGAGTCGACGCATCCCGAGCAGTACTCGCTGCACGATCACTTCCCGTATTTCGATCTCTACCGCAAGCAGGTGGTGAAGCAGGCGGACCTCGTACTCGCGCTGTTCTTCGCGCACGAGCACTTCTCGCACGAGGAGAAGGATCGCGCCTTCGCCTACTACGAAGCGCTCACCGTGCGCGACTCCTCGCTCTCCGCTGCCGCCCAAGCCGTGGTAGCCGCAGAACTCGGTCACCTCGACCTCGCGTACGACTATCTCGCGGAGGTCGCGACCCTCGACCTCGACGACCTCCACGAGAACACGGACCAGGGCCTCCACGTCGCGGCGCTCGCAGGCGTGTGGACGGCGCTCGTGTGCGGATTCGGGGGCCTCCGCGACAGCGCTGCAGCGCCGAGCTTGAGCCCGCGGCTGCCTGCGCGCCTCAGCCGTCTCAGCTTCGCGGTGCGCCTCCACGGCTCCGTGATCGAACTGGATATCACCCGGGACGCGACGACGTATCGCCTGCGCGAGGGGCCACCGCTCCGCATCCGGCATTTCGGTGACGAGGCGCAGCTCGAACCGGGTCGCGACGTGCGCCTCCCGACGCCGGATCACTCCGCGCCGGGAGACGCACCCGCGTCGCCCAGAGGACGATCACCGCGACCGGCGAGCCGCGCATTCACTGAGCAGTGAGATCCTCTGGGCGGGGCGGCGCTTCGGTCCGGCTATCCGAGGTCGGTCTCCGGGAGCACCTGCTGCCCCCCGTCTTCCTCGGCGTGCTCGGATTCCGCCTGCTGGGGAGTGTCGCTCTCCTGAGTGGTCTCGACGTCCTCTTCGGCCTTGTCCGCGCTGTCGCGGATCACTTCTGGATTCTGGTCTTCCATCGGATTCCCTTTCTCTCGGTGCGGATCGCTGCGCCTGCCGGCGCCGATCCTGGCCGGCTGCATCAGCGGAGTCTGGCCGCCGCCTCGTGCGGCGGCCTCATGAGCCGGTGATGGGGGAGTTTAGGGGGACTCGGGCATTGCTTCAAGGCCGTCGCGAAGACGACCCCGACGCCCCAGGTTAGAAGTGGAGCTTCGATGCCGAGGCCTTTCGATCACCGAGAGGAGATGTGATGACCGCAGGAAGAGAACTTCGGGACGCAGCGCAGGCGCCTGGGCCGTGGACGACGGTGTACACCGACGGAACCAGCGATGAGCCCCAGGTCGTAGCAGAGGCCCGCGAGGAGCGGACGCTGCGCGGAGTGGCGGCCGCCGGCGCGCCCGACGCAGATGTGGAGGCGATCCGCGAAGTGCTTCGCGATCGCACCGGAGCGCCCGACCCGACAACGCTGTTTCTCCTCGTGCGCGACGGGAGCATCGTGATCCGCGAAGCGATCGCGGGCCCCCGCCGCGGCCCGGAAGTCTTCGCGTACGGGAGCCTTCCCCAGCTCGTACCGCTCATCCGGCACCGAGGCACGATGCTTCGCTATCTCATCGTGGAGACCGCTCGCGACGGAGCCGATGTGCGCCTCGAGACCGCCGGGCAGCGCGGCGTCGAAGCAGCTGAGAGCGTTGAGGGGCGCACCGATTCCCTTCCGAAGGTGCAGGCAGGCGGATGGTCTCAGCCGCGTTGGCAACGCCACTCGGAGGAGATCTGGAAGCACACCCAGTCAGAAGTGGCGGAGGTCGTTGAGCGATTGACGCGGCAGGCATCGCCGGCATTCATCGCGCTCTCCGGCGACGTGCGGGCGCGTCAGCTGCTGCGCGATCAGCTGTCACCCGACAGTTCGGCGCTCGTCGTCGAAGTCGACGCGAACACCCGAGCAGACGGCGCGGATGATGCGGCGTTGACGGACGCGATCGAGACCGCGCTCGATCGCGTCATCGCGGAGGAGACGGCGGGAGCGATCGACGCATCCCACGCCGAAGGCGGGCGCCTCCGAGCGGAAGGCGTGGAAGCGGTCGTCGCCGCGCTGCAGCAGGCTCAGGTCGCGCAGCTCTTCCTCGACGCGCGTCTGATCCCGGGTCCGACCGAGGATTCGGCCGCGACGCTCTGCGTCTTGGATGCGGAGCCGTGGGTCGCCTCCGAGAGCGGTACGTTCGCGGCGGCGCACGAGATCGCGCGAGTGCCTGTCGCCGAAGCGCTCGCGCGGGCCGCGGTGCTCACCGATGCCCAGATTCGGATCATCGAAGACGAACCCGAGGCCGATGACGCGGCCCGGGAGGCCCGCGAGCCGCGCCCGCCGTTCGCGCTGCTGCGCTGGTAGGGCCGCGCCGCGGTGGGACGAGCACGTCGAATACGGAGGGAACGGTAATGGGACAGTCAGAGGAAGAACGCGGCACCGTCGCAGACGCGATCGTCGAGCGCTTGTCGGCCTGGGGAGTCGAGCGACTGTACGGCTACTCGGGCGACGGGAACAACCCGCTCCTCGGAGCGCTCGATCGGAGTGACCGTGCGCCGCGGTTCATCCAAGCCCGGCACGAAGAGAGCGCGGCATTCATGGCCGTCGGCGACGCCAAATACTCCGGCGGAGTCGGAGTGGTCACGTCGACGCAGGGCCCCGGGGCGATCCACTTGCTCAACGGGCTCTACGACGCGAAGCTCGACAGCGTTCCCGTCGTCGCCCTGGTCGCGCAGCAGCACCGCAGCGTGCTCGGATCGGATTACCAGCAGGAGGTGGACCTCCAAACCCTCTTCCACGACGTCGCCGCGCCGTTCGTGCAGCTCGTGAGCTCTCCCGAGCAGATCTACCTCGCGATCGACCGCGCTTTCCGGTCGGCGCGCGCCCGATCGCAGCCGACCGTGGTGATCCTTCCCCACGACGTGCAGGAGGCCCCCGCCCCCGACCTCGGACAGGAGCACGGCCACCTGGTGACCGCGCCGCTCTCCACGCGAGGAACGCCGCGCCCGCTCGCGGCGGATCTGGATGCCGCCGTGAACGTGCTCGAAGCGGGGGAGCGCATCACGATCCTCGCCGGGCGGGGAGTCGCGAATGCGCAGTCGGAGCTGCTCCGCCTCGCAGATCACCTCGGAGCGGCCGTCACCACGAGTCTGCTCGGGAAGCCGTACGTCGACGAGTCGCACCCGCTCGTGGCCGGAACGATGGGGCACCTCGGCTCCGACGCGTCGGCCTTCGCACTGCAGCACTGCGACACCCTGGTGATCGTGGGCTCGAATGACCCGTGGACGGAGTTCTACCCCGCCCCCGGCAGCGCTCGGGCGGTGCAGATCGACGTCGACGCAGCCGTGCTCGGCAACCGATACCCGGTCGAAGTGGGTCTCGTCGGCGATGCCGGCGAAACCCTCGAGGTGCTGCTTGCTCGAGTGAAGCCGCGCGACCGGACGCCGTGGCGCGACGAGGTCGAAGGCAGCGTGACGCAGTGGCGCGAAACGGCGCGACTGCGCTCCGAGGTGCCGGCTCCTCCCATCAACCCGGAGCTCGCGGTGCGGGAGTTCGGGTCGCGCCTCGCGCCGCCGATGCGCCTGGCCTGCGACGTCGGCAGCTGCGTCTACCACTACGCGCGGCAGATCCCGCTCTCAGGCGGGGTGCCGGCGCACCTGTCGAGCACGCTGGCCAGCATGGGCTGCGGCGTACCGTACGGCGTCGCTGCGAAGGAAGCCGATTCCAGTCGGCCTGTCGCCGTACTGGCCGGCGACGGTGCGATGCAGATGCTCGGAAACACTGAGCTGATCACCGTCGCGCAGCGATGGCAGAGCTGGAAGAACCCGCAGTTCATCGTGCTGGTGCTCAACAACCGAGATCTCGCAGAGGTGAGCTGGGAGCAACGCGAGATGGGGGCGCAGCCGCGCTTCGTTCCGTCCCAGGAGCTGCCCGAGTTCGCCTACGCCGAGTACGCGAAGCTGCTCGGCCTGGAGGGGATCCGGGTGGAAGCCCCCGAGCAGCTCGGATCTGCGCTGGACGAGGCGTTCCAGGCGCAGCGCCCGGTCGTCATCGAAGCGGCAGTGTCCCAGCACGTTCCGCTCCTGCCGCCGTTCCCGGGGGCGGAGGAGAAGCTGTCGTCGGTTCGGGCCGGCCTCGATGCCGAAGGCGCTCGCGGCACCGAGGCGCTTCGTCTCCTCGAAGCGTACGAGCACATTGCCGCAGCCCCTGAGCAGTGAGGCCCGCGCTGGCAACGGCGCACAGCCCGCTTGCGGCAGAGACCACCGAGAACTCCCCACCAACCACTGATCCAAGTACAGAAGGGATGCGCGTGCATCAGAGCGACACGAACGCAGCCGCCGAGAGCGAACTGCACATCACGAATCCGGCGGACGGCACGAGCGTCGGCAGCATCGCTAAGACCGGGGAGGCTGAGATCCGCGAGACCATTCAGCGTGCGCGGGAGGCGTTTCCCGGATGGCGGGGAACCTCAGCGGGCGAGCGAGGACAGATGCTTCGCGCAGCCGGTCGCGCGCTGGCAGAACGTGAAGCGGAGGTCGCCGAGCTCCACCGCCGAGAGACGGGGAAGGATCTCGAAGGCGCGCTCGGCGGAGTGCGGGCAGCTGTCGACACCCTGCTGCAGTACTCCGAACTGGCACCCGTGCACCGGGGGAAGAGCCTCTTGGGCTCTGGCACGTCGCTCGACGTGATGCGCCCAGAGCCCCGCGGGGTCGCCGCGATCGTGACGCCGTGGAACGACCCGGTCGCGGTGAGCGCCGGTCTGCTCGGAGCCGCGCTCGCGATGGGGAACACCGTCGTCCACAAGCCGAGCGAGCGCTGCCCGCACCTGGGAGTGCTGCTGGGTGAGATTCTCGCCGAGCACTTCCCGCACGGCGTGCTCTCGACCGTCACCGGCGGCGCCCGAGAGGGCGAGGTGCTCGTCGGCTCTGCAGAGGTGGACCTCGTCGCCCACGTGGGATCCACGCATGCCGGTGAGCGGATCGCGCGGAGCGTCGCGCTCACCGGAGCCCACCTGGTGCGCGAGAACGGCGGAAACGACGCCTTGATCGTCGATTCCGGCGTTCCCGTGCAGTGGGCTGCCGAGCAGGCGGCGATCGGGGCGTTCACGAACGCCGGCCAGATCTGCACCTCTGTCGAACGCATCTTCGTCCATCGCGACATCGCGGCCGACTTCATCGATGCGCTCGCCGCCGAGGCGCAGCGATGGGACGCCGAAGAGCGTGTTCCTCCGCTCGTCGACGATCGGATGCGGGACGAGGTGCATGAGCAGGTGCGCTCGGCGATGGATCGCGGGGCGCGAGCGCGCGTCGGAGGTGTGGTGCCGGAGGGGCCGGGGAGTCGGTATCCCGCCACGGTGCTCGAAGCGTGCACACCCGACATGGCCGTGATGCGGGAGGAGACGTTCGGACCCGTCGCTCCGGTCATGATCGTCGATGATTTCGCGGAGGCGCTCGAGCGTGCCGCAGCAGACGAGTACGGTCTCTCGGCGTCGGTGCTGACGCCGAGCCTGGGGCACGCGCACGCCGCGATCGATCGCTTGGCGGTGGGTACCGTGAAGATCAACAATGTTTTCGGCGGCGCTCCCGGAGGGGCCGCTCAGCCTCGCGGCCGCAGCGGTGCCGGGTTCGGGTACGGGCCGGAATTGCTGGACGAGATGTCGACGGTGAAGGTCGTGCATCTCGAACCAGTGCCAGAGTAGCCGGGTGCTGGCAGTCGCTCGAAGAAGGGCCTCACGCACAGGTGGGGCACGGAACTCGCGTTCCGCGCCCCACCTGCGTACTCCCAAGAATCAGTTCTTGAAGGCGTCCTTCGCCTTTTCGGCGGCCTGCTTCATATCGGCCTTCGCCTGATCGGCGCGCCCTTCAGCTTCGAGCTTCTCGTTGCCCGTCGCCTTGCCAGCGGCTTCCTTCGCCTTGCCGCCGAGATCTTCAGCTGCGTTCTTGATCTTGTCGTCGAGTCCCATGATGATCCCCTTTCGTCGGTTGGTTCGGGCCGGAGCCCGCTTGCGATGGCACCACCGCGTTCCAACACTCACTTTGTAACACAGTTTCTTTCTCATTTGCTGAGTGGCGTCGATCCCGTGAGCCGGCGCCTGCTACTGAGAAGCCTGGCAAGAATGCTCATAGATCAGATCTATGCTGATTGGAGCAGGTGTGATGGGAGGAACCGTGATGGACAGTAGTGACGCATCGTTGACCGAGAGCGTTCCAGGGGAAACGGGCTACCGGCCTACGGGTCGCCGGGAGACGAAGCCGCCCGCAGCGACTCGGGTGCATCTCGACCCGGGCGCACGCGTGCCGAGTGCGACCTCCGCGACGAAGGACGGACCAGAGCACACCACCGTGCCGTTCGCCTACGACGCGATCCTGCTCTCGGGGTTTGGCGGCCCGGAGGGTCAGGACGACGTGCTGCCGTTCCTGCGCAACGTCACACGCGGGCGCGGAATCCCGGATGAGCGTCTGGAAGAGGTGGCGCACCACTACCGGCACTTCGGCGGCGTGAGCCCGATCAACGATCACAACCGGGAGTTGCTCTCGGAGCTGCGCTCGGCACTGAGCGCCGCGGGCATCGATCTGCCCGTGTACTGGGGCAACCGCAACTGGGCGCCGTATCTCGATGAGGCGCTCGCGGCAGCGGCCGCGGACGGGGTGCGCACGATGCTGGCGATTCCGACGAGCGCGTACTCCTCGTACTCGTCGTGCCGTCAGTACCGGGAGGACTGGGCGGATGCGCTCGAGAGCGCTGGCCTGCAGGAGGCGCTCCGCATCGACAAGGTGCGGCAGTTCTTCTCCCATCCGGGCTTTCTGCAGCCGTTCGTCGAGGGGGTGCGAGCCGGCGTCGAGCAGGCGCTCGCCGCCGGGAATCGCGGGGATCAGGTCGAGATCATGTTCGCGACGCACAGCATTCCGACCGCTGACGCCGAGCTGTCCGGTGCCGGTCTCTTCCCTGACTCTGATGGCGGAGGGTACGCCGCGCAGCACCTGGCCGCAGCCGCCGAGATCATCGCTCAGGCCGCCCCGGAGTTCTCGTGGCAGTTGGTGTATCAGTCCCGTTCCGGCCCGCCGTCGCAGCCGTGGCTCGAGCCCGACATCAACGACGCGATCACTGCGCTCGAGGGCCGCACGGCTGTGGTCATCGTTCCGCTCGGGTTCGTCAGCGATCACATGGAGGTGATGTGGGATCTCGACGAGGAGGCGACGGAGACGGCGACCGAGCGCGGGCTCTGGGTGACGCGCGTGCCCACTCCGGGGGTGCACGCCGCGTTCGTCGAAGCCCTCGTCGATCTGGTGCAGGAGCGCATCGAGGGGCGGCCGGTCGAGGAGCGTGCGAACGCGACGTCGATCGGTCCGTGGTTCGACGTCTGCCGCCCCGGGTGCTGCGAGAACCCGCGGCTCGGCTTCAAACCGGCGATCGCAGGGTTGCAGCCCTAAGCGCGGTGATCTGAGCCGCCGTTGCGCTCGCGTGTTCGCGAGATGCAGCGGCGGCTCGACACTCGCGGGAGAGCGTGGCCCCTCGCGAAAATTGGATTTGGTTTAAGAAAGAATTAAAGTCAGCTTCTTACCTTTCGCGGCGCGCCGCGTGACCGAACTGTGATCTCCTGACACGCTACCGGTGGAGTCGGTGACGGCGACTTTGATCCGCGGACCCCTCGAACGGGTGCGCGGCGACCGATCAATGGCGCACCGGCACAGCCTCAGTGAGCCGTGCGCCCGAGGGGAGACCAGCGTTGCAGTACCCGATGAGCCCGAGCGAACTGGCCGATGAACTCGGCCACACCCCAGGGGTGCATCCCGGGCATCGCGTGCGCAAGTTTCTGCGCCTCCGCTACCCCGATCATCCGAGCCACCAGCCCTGGGTGCTCGATGAGCAGATGGCTGATGCCGTGCGGGCGCACTTCGAAGTGCGCAGTCACTTCGACCGCCGGGCGGGTCGGCGACCGCGGCTCCTCGATCGGTAGCTCGGGCCGGCCACCCCCGGCCTCAGCGGTCAAGCGACGTCGTTCAGTGCGGCGGTGAGTTCGCCGAGCACGCGAATCGTGGTATCCACGTCCTTCTGCGGAATGCCGTTCGCGGCGGCGATCAGTGCGGCATGATGCTCTTCGAACGCGGCATCGACCTCATTGATCGCGACCCCGGTCGGCTTCAAGAACCGCGCGCGCCGGTCGGTCGGGTGCGGATCACGCGTGACCAGCGACTTCTTCACGAGGCGGTCGATGACGTTGGTCACATTCGCGCTCGACGTCTTGAGCATGGTGATCAGATCCTTCGGGCTGATCGGCTGCCCGCTGCGGTCGGCCTGCACGATGTAGCGCAGCGCGCGCAGGTCCTGACTGTGCAACCCCGACTGATCGAGCGACCGGGCCTCCTGGCGCTGCTGGGCGCCTCGCAACTGCTGCATCGCGGTGATGAGCGCGCGCGCGGAGTCCGTGATGGGCTCCGTGGAGTACAGATGCTCCTCTTCGCTGCTGATGATGCTCCTCACGACACTTCCTTCACGCGCGTATTCTTGGTCCCCTGACCATTTTAAGTCAGGTTTTAGTACAGAATACGACTATTCCAGTGCCTGCGAGCTTCCGGTCGCCTGCGACAGCGGCTTTCCGACTGGTCAGCGAGCGGATCGAACTTTGAACCAGAATGTGAGCTCGCTCGCCGCGCGAGCGGTGATCACGTCATCTGCCCCCTGCTCGAGGTCCGTGAACGTATCGCGGAACCCCGCGGGAACGGGTGTCTCGGTCGTGCGCATGCGCTGATACCCCATGGTCCAACTGGAGAACTGCCGCTCCGAGATGCGCTCGTCGATGAGAATGCGCACGTCCGTGTGGCGCGGGTCGGCCTCGATATCGGCCATGAGTTCCGCGACGTGCTCCTCGGAGCCTTCGAGGAACTGGATGAAGCTGCCACCGCGGTACGAGAGCATGCCAGTCACACCCAGTGCCTCGTTGCGCGCACGCGCCTGCAGCAGCAGGGCGTCGAGTTCGGCATCGTTGAAGGGGGCGACGGCGACGCTCGAATAGACGAGCGACTTGAGCGTCTCGGTGCGCGTCTCGGTGGATGCGATGTTGGTCTGCATGTCAGGCGACTCCTGTCTGTTCGAGAGCGGCGAGCGATGCGTCGCTCAGCGCGGCCATCGCGCTGTCGAGCTCCGAGTACTGCCCGACCGGACGAGAGAACTGGTTGCAGACCACGTACACGCCGGATTCCTCGATATCGATGAAGCCGAGGAACTCGCCGTCCCTGCTCCCGACGAAGAAATCGTCTTCGATTCTCGCCCACGTGATCGCTCCCGCGAGGCTGCTCGTACTGACGTTCATTGCGTACCTTTCAAAAATGCCATCGACACGAAGTCGCACAGAACGCGATGGGTCACAGCGAGGGGGTGACGCGAGTCGCCCGCAGCAATCTTATCGCTCACGTACCGCGGCCGACAGGATGGGTCGCGCCATGACTCCGTGTGGGCCGCGACGTGGGAGGCACGGCGCTTGTCACGCGGGCCTGAGCGCGATACCGTCGCACGCGAGCAGGAACGTACTGCCACGGCGACCAAGTGACCTCGGGCCGCGGTGCGATGACGATCTCGGGGGGAAACGACGAACACGAACGCGCCGCCAGTCCCAGCGCCTCGCGCGTTGACGAGCGCCCCGGCCGAGCGCCGCTTCAGCACCGTGCGTCGCCTGGCCTGGTGGGCCGCGGACTATGTCTACGCGGTGCGCCGGCAGGCTCGCGCGCTCTGGGATCGCTCGGGTCCGCGCGATTTCCTGAACGGCTCGGAATCGCCGGTCGTCGTGATTCCCGGCGTGTACGAGCCCTGGCGGTTCATGCTGCCGCTGATCCGACGGCTGCATCGCGACGGGCACCCCGTGCACGTGCTCGACCCGTTGCGCAACAACCGTGTTCCGGTCGTCGAGGGGGCGCGAATCGTGGACGAGTATCTCGCCGCGGCCGGGCTGGCCGACGTCGTGCTCCTGGCGCACAGCAAGGGCGGGCTCATCGGCAAGCACGTGATGGCGTTCGGGCGGCACGCCGACCGGGTGCGGTCCATGGTGGCCGTCGCCGCTCCGTTCGGCGGATCCCGGTACGCGCGATACCTGCTCGGCCGCACCCTGCGTGCGTTCTCCCCTGTCGACCCGACCATCGTGCTCCTCGCCGAGGCTCCTGAGGTGAATGCGCGCATCGTCTCGGTCTACGCCCGGTTCGACCCCCACATTCCCGAGGGCAGTGAACTCGCGGGAGCGCGCAACGTGCCGATCGACACGGGAGGGCACTTTCGCGTCCTCGACAATGTCAAGACCATCGCGGTCGTGCGGGAAGTCGCGGATCATGGGGTGGAGCGCGAGACGGGTGCCGTCTCGGCCGATGGTGTGGGGGAGCGGATGAAGAGCAGCGCAGATCGTTCAGGGGGCGAAGAGGGCCTCAGCGCCCCGACCGGGCAGGAAGAAGTGCTTCGTGCGATCCCTCGCCCCGCTGGGGAGATGCCGCGAGTGCTCGTGCTCGGAGCGACCGGGTATCTCGGCGGGCGGCTCATGCCGCGTCTGCTGAATGCGGGATATCGCGTGCGCACGCTCTCTCGCTCGGAAGAGCGCATCCGCGCCTATCCGTGGTCGGAGGAGACGGAGATCGAGGTCGGCGACGCGGGCGATGCCGAGGCGATGGCCAGGGCGGTGCGCGACGTCGACATCATCGTGTACCTGGTGCACTCGATGTCGAGTGGGGCGGAGTTCGCCGAGAAGGATCGCGAGATCGCCGAGAATGTCGCCGCACGGGCGCGCGAGGCCGGGGTGTCGCGCATCGTCTACCTCGGGGGCCTGCACCCCGAGGGGGTGCGGCTCTCTCCCCATCTCGCGTCTCGCACAGAGGTGGGAGAGATTCTGCTCGCCTCGGGAGTGCCGACGCTCGAACTGCAAGCCGGGGTCGTGATCGGATCGGGATCCGCATCGTTCGAGATGGTGCGCCATCTCACGGAGGTGCTCCCGTACATGCCGGCCCCGAAATGGGTGCGCAACTTCATCCAGCCGATCGCGGTGCGGGATGTGCTGCACTACCTGCTCGCCGCGGCACGGGTGGAGCACGACGTCAATCGAGCGCTCGACATCGGCGGGCCAGACGTGCTCAGGTACGGGCAGATGATGAACGGGTATGCCGTCGAGGCGGGTCTGCCGCAGCGAGGAATCGCATCCCTGCCGGTGCTGACCCCCCGGCTCGCCTCGCACTGGGTGGGGTTGGTGACGCCGGTGCCGACGTCGATCGCCCGGCCGCTCGTCGAGTCGTTGCAGCATCGCTGCGTCATGCAGAACCACGACGTCGATGCGATCCTGCCGCAACCGGAGCACGGCCTGACTCCCTATCGCGAAGCCGTGCGGCTCGCGCTCGGCCGGATCGAAGTCGACGGGGTCGAGACGAGCTGGGTCGACGCTCGCGTCGCTGCACCGAGCGAGCCCTTGCCGAGCGACCCCGAGTGGGCGGGGCGCACCGTCTTCACCGATCAGCGCGAGCGCGAGTCGACGGCGTCCCCCGATGCGGTGTGGTCGGTGATCACGCAGATCGGCGGTGAGACCGGCTGGTACTCGTCACCGCGGCTCTGGGCGCTGCGCGGCTGGTACGACCGCATCACCGGGGGTGTGGGGCTGCAGCGCGGGCGGCGCTCGCGCACTCGGCTGGTCGTCGGCGACGCCGTCGATGTGTGGCGCGTCGAGTCGATCGAGCCCGGCCGTCTGCTGCGACTCCGTGCAGAGATGCGGGTTCCCGGGCTGGCGTGGCTCGAACTGTCCGTCGAGCCGACGGGCCGCGGTTCCGTGTACCGGCAACGCGCGGTGTTCTTCCCGCGCGGACTCGCGGGCCGGCTGTACTGGCTCGCAATGCTGCCCTTCCACGGATTGATCTTCAGCGGCATGGTGGCGCGCATCGTCGGTCTGGCGGAGGAGGAGCGCAGTCGTGGCGCTGATAGCTGAGACGACCTTTTGATTCAGCAATTAGACTGCATATAACTTGTGTAATATGCTGAGTATCGAAATGGAGTGGCGCCTGCTGGAGGGGTGACGATGCCGCAGAACATCATCTTGAACGAATCGGAGCACCTGTACGCGCCCGAGCCCGCCTCGGAAGCCGGACGGGCGCTCTCGGCCGCGCTGCTGCGGATGCGCCGGGCGGAGCAGCGCCAAGAAGCCAGCGCGCTCGGGCTCTCGGGTCTCTCCGATCTCGACCTGCGTGCGCTCCGATACCTCGTGCAGGCGACGAGGGACGAGCGAAACCTCGGGCCGAAAGACCTCATCGGCATGCTCGGCACGTCGAGCGCGAACGTGACCAACGTGGTCGATCGACTCGTGAAGCGGCACCTCGTCGCCCGGGTCGAGCACCCCAGCGATCGTCGTGCCCACTACCTGCGGCCCACCGCGACGGCGATCTCCAACGTCGAGGCGATCTTCATGCGTCACCACGCCGCGCTCGTCTCCGAGATCGAGGAGATCGACGAGGCGGATGCCGGCACGGCGGCGCGGGTGCTCGAACGATTGACCCGAGCGCTCGACGAACTCGACTGACCTCTCAACCCTCCCACCACCTTCCATCACCGTGGTCTCGCATTCGCCTTCCATCGATGCGGAAATCGAAGGAGCAGCGCATGCACATCCCACCCGATTCGAACGGCGCCGGAGCCTTCTGGCGAGGATGGTTCGCTCGTTTCCAGGCGAAGAGCGCTGAACCCAGGCGGCTCACCGTCGACGATGTCCACATCGTCGATCGCCCCATGCTCAAGCGCGCGATCGCCGGGACGGTCGTCGGCAACCTCATGGAGTGGTACGACATCGGGATCTACGGGTACCTCGCGGTCATCATCGGTCGCGTGTTCCTCCCCGACGCCTCGGGAGGGGCGCAGGCGCTCTTCTCCCTCGGCGTCTTCGCCGTCACCTTCGTCGCCCGCCCGCTCGGCGGCGTCGTGCTCGGCCAGCTCGGCGACCGAATGGGTCGGCAGAAGGTGCTGGCGTTCACGCTCATCATGATGGCGGCCGCGACCTTCCTCATCGGCGTCCTGCCCGATTACTCGGTCATCGGCGTCTTCGCCCCCATCCTCCTCATCGTGCTGAAGCTCGCGCAGGGGTTCTCGACCGGCGGCGAATACGCCGGGGCCACGACCTTCATCACCGAGTACGCACCCGATCGGACGCGCGGCTTCTACGCCTCGCTGCTCGACATGGGTTCGTACCTGGGCTTCGCGATCGGCGCCGCGTTCGTCTCGATCCTGCAGCTGACCGTCTCGGCAGAGGCCATGGAAGGCTTCGCCTGGCGCATCCCGTTCCTCGTGGCGCTGCCGCTCGGCCTGATCGCGATCTACTTCCGCCTCAAGATCGAAGACACGCCAGCCTTCAAGGAGGCGCGCGACGCGGCGGAGCGCGCCACGGAATCCGCCGAGGCATCGCCCGAAGCCCCGAAGAGCGTGCTCGCGCTGGTCCGCGCGTACTGGCGCGAGCTGCTCACCGCGTTCGTGCTCGTCGCCGCCGCGAACACCGTCGGGTACGCGCTCACGTCGTACATGCCGACCTACCTCACCCAGACCCTCGGCTACGACGAAGTGCACGGCAATCTCCTGACGCTGCCCGTGCTCGTGGGAATGGCACTGTGCATCCCGCTCACCGGCAAGCTCTCCGACCGGATCGGTCGACGCAAGGTGCTCTTCATCGGCTCGAGCACCGCGATCGTGCTCGCCGTTCCGGCCTTCCTCTTCATGATGCACGGCGAGACGTGGTCGACGCTTCTCGGGCTCGCCCTGCTCGCCGTACCCGTGACCTTCTACGTCGCCAATCTTGCGTCTTCGCTGCCCGCGCTCTTCCCGACCTCATCGCGATACGGCGGAATGGGCATCTCGTACAACCTCTCCGTCGCACTCTTCGCGGGGACCGCGCCGGTGATCATGGAATCGCTCGTGCAGCTCAGCGGGTCCGCGCTGGCGCCGGCGTTCTACGTGATCGGCACCTCGATCGCGGGCTTCGTAGCCGTCGCCCTGCTGAAGGAATCCGCACGGCGCCCGCTTCCCGGCGCCATGCCCAGCGTCGGCACCGATGCAGAAGCGGCCGCACTCGTGGAAGGACAGGACACGAACCCGGATCTCGACCTCGACGAGTTGTTCCCGGAGCGAACCGCGGACCAGGCGTAGCGACCCGGCCGCACGCGATCCCGCATCGAAACCATGAACGCAACCAGCGGACCCGAGCGCACCCCAGACGGTCGGCACATCATCGTCGGCGGACGCCGATGGCGAGCCATGGATCCGGCACTGCCCGAACGCCTCACAGCGCCGCTGAAGTCGGAACTGGGCAGCGCGCGCTCACGCATTCGCACCGCCCCCGACGACGCAGGGCGCGCCGCCCTCAGGGACCGCGTGCAGCTCGCCAAGGAGGGGCTCGGAGAACGCGGCACCGCATGGTGGGAGATGGACGAGGGCGACCGCGTCTCGCGAGCGGAGGAGCGGCTGCGACGTCTGCGGGAGGACTGACGACGGGAGCATGACGGCGGAACGGGGGCTAGCACGTCCGTCCACGGTGACCAAGGGGGTGTCTGCGACCGCCCACGCCCGGGCATGCTCATCCTGTGCCGAATGGTGAGCGAACCGAGACCTCGCGCGTGGCGGTCGTGCTGCGCCGCGGGCTGAACACCGCGCGACCGATCTTCACGCGCTTTCGCCTCCTCCTCGCGCTCAAAGCCGCGATCGGGGTGACAGCCGCCTGGCTGATCGGGCGGGTGCTCCCGGGCGAACTGAACGAGTACGCGTACTACGCCCCGCTGGGCGCGCTGCTCGGGGTGGCGCCGACCATCGTGAGCTCGGTGCGCACGAGCGTCGAACTCATCACCGGCATCGTCATCGGGTTGGGCATCGGATGGGTGCTCGTCGCGACCGGCAGTCCCTGGTACGTGCGCGCGCCAGTCGCCGCCGGCCTCGGCATGCTCATCGCGGGCGTGCGCAAGCTGGGCGAGGGCCGATCGTACGTCGCTATCGCCGCGGTGTTCGTCGTGATCATCGGCGCGGGCGACCCCGACTCCTACGTCGCGGGGTACGTCGCGCAGTTCGGGATCGGCTTGTTCGTCGGCACCGTCGTCAACCTCGTGTTCATCCCGCCGCTCATGTACGGATACGCCCGATCGCGCATCGCCGACTTGAAGAGCGATTTCGCTGCCGCCGCGAAAGACCTCGCAACGGTGCTCACGACGGCGTGGCCGCCGGATCGCGCCGACTGGCTCGACGACGCCCGCCGTCGTCAGCGCTCCGTCGACGACGCGGAGGAGATGGTGCGGGAGGCGAAGGAGAGCGGTCGCGGCAATCCGCGCAACCTGTGGCGGCGGTTCGACGCGTCGAGCGATGACGCCGATATCGAGGCGCTGCGCTACGTCGGGCTCAGGCTCGCCGATATCTCAGACGCGCTCGGGGGTGCGATCTGGCATCAGCCCGTGGCGGTGACGATTCCCGACGAGGCGATCGATTCGCTCGGTCGAGCGCTGAGCGCACTCGCCGAGTACATCCGCGCGTGGAACACGGACGTGGACGTCGACGAGGCGCGGGAGACGTACGCCGCCGCAGTGCAGGATGTCGGCGACGTGTTCGAGCGGGCCGAGACCGAGTCCGGCTTCGGCACCATCGTCTTCGCGCTCCGCAGCATGCTGGGGCGCATCGACGAGCGCATCGAGGAGTCGAGCGCCGCGGCGGAGTGAGGCCGGGCCGCCGATCGGCAGCGCTGCTGTGCCTCCGCGCTTCCGCGCCTCCGCGGCTCCGCGGCAATCCCCACCGCAGCCGGGTCACTTGGGGAGTGTGTTGCGCCAGGTCGACGGGGGACACACTCCCCAAGTGACCCGGCTCGGATGGAGCGGGAGGATCGGACGGAGCGGGTGGCTCGGACGAATCGGGCGGAGCGGGAGGAGCGGGCGGTGCGGGCGGCTCGGGAGAACCGAGTCGAGCCGACCGGCCTAGGCCTGCGACGCGATTGCGGCGATGCGCACGGATTCGAGCTGCTCGGCCCGGGTCGGCGCGATGTGCACCGTGACGAGTTCATCGACATCGGCGAATTTCGCGAACGCTTCGAGTTCCTCGTGCACGCGAGTGGGGCCGCCGATGGCGGTGTACTGCATCATGCCGCGGATCTCCCGCCCGGCGGGCGTCTCGATCAGCTGCGACGCCTCGTCGAAGGTGAGCTCGCGTTCACGGCCGCGCGACAGGAAGCGCCGCACACGATCGACCTCGGCCCGCGCGAACAGGGATTCCGCTGCGGTGTCAGTGTCGGCCGCCACCACGTTGATGCCCGCGCTCGCGTAGGGTTCGGGGTGGGCCTCGCTGGGCACGTACTGGGAGCGGTAGTGCTCGATGGCCGCTTTCAGCGCCTGCGGCGCGAAGTGCGACGCGAACGAGTAGGGGAGGCCGTACTGCGCGGCAAGACTCGCGCCGAACAGGCTGGATCCGAGGATCGTCAACGGCACCCGCGTTCCGCGCCCGGGGTATGCGTTCACCGCATTGCGCGGCAGCTCGTCCGAGAGGTACCGCTGCAGCTCCGCGACGTCGCTCGGAAAGCTCTCCGCCGCCTCGTAGGTGCGGCGGAGCGCGCGGAATGTCGCACCGTCCGTTCCGGGGGCGCGACCGAGGCCGAGATGAATGCGCCCGGGGTGGAGCTCGGCGAGCGTGCCGAACTGCTCGGCGATGACGAGCGGGGAGTGATTCGGGAGCATGACGCCGCCCGCGCCGAGGCCGATCGACGCGGTCTGCGACGCGATGTGGGCGATCAGCACGGACGTCGCGCTCGAAGCGATGGACGGCATGTTGTGATGCTCGGCGTACCAGATGCGGCGGTATCCGCTGGCTTCCGCCAGTCGTGCGACGTCGACGGAGTGCCGGAATGCGTCGGCGATCGTACCGTCCGCTTCGACAGTCGCCAGATCCAGAATCGAAAGCGGGGTTGCAGTCATGGTGAGTGCAACCCCGCTCGATCAGCGCCTATTCCATGGCGGCGGCCTCAGGCGTACGCCGTCAGCTGAACTCAGGCCGGGTCGATGATCGACAGCAGCAGGTGCCCGTTCGAGACCGTCTGGCCGACCGGCGCATCGACGCCCGCGACGACGCCCGAACGGTGCGCGTAGATCGACTGCTCCATCTTCATGGCCTCGAGAACGAGGAGCAGATCGCCCTCTGCGACCTCCTGGCCGTCTGCGACGGTCACCTTCACGACGGTGGCCTGCATCGGCGCAGCGACGCCGTCGCCGGCCGAAGCGGCGATGCCGGCTCCCTTGGCGCGGCGGGGTGCGGGCCCGCGGGTGACCTCCTGGTCGACGAGGGGCAGCAGCGTGGCGGGCATCGTGACCTCGACACGGCGGCCCTCGACCTCGACGGTGACGCTGCGGCGCTTCGCGTCCTGACCGATCGGGGGCACCTCGCCCTCCCAGGGCTCGATGTCGTTCTCGAACTCGCGCTCGATCCAGAGGGTGTAGACACCGAACGTGCCGTCGGGCGCGGTGAACGCGGGATCGCGCACGATCTTGCGGTGGAACGGCAGCACCGTTGGCAGGCCCTGGATCTCGAATTCGTCGAGCGCGCGGCGAGAGCGCTCCAGCGCTTCCTCGCGGGTCGCGCCGGTGACGATCAGCTTGCCCAGCATCGAATCGAAGGCGCCGGAGACGACGTCGCCCGACGCGACGCCCGTGTCGATGCGCACGCCCGGCCCGGCGGCCGGCTTGAACAGTGCGACCGGCCCGGGGGCGGGGAGGAATCCGTTCCCGGGATCCTCCCCGTTCAGCCGGAACTCGAAGGAATGGCCGCGGGGTTCGGGGTCGGCGTAGTCGATGGTGCCGCCCTCTGCGATGCGGAACTGCTCGCGCACGAGGTCGATCCCGGTGACCTCTTCGGAAACGGGATGCTCGACCTGGAGGCGCGTATTGACCTCGAGGAAGGAGACCGTACCGTCTTTCGCGACGAGGAACTCGCAGGTACCCGCGCCGACGTACCCGACCTCCGCGAGGATCGCCTTCGACGCCGCGTAGAGCTGGGTGTTCTGGTCATCGGTGAGGAACGGGGCGGGCGCCTCTTCGACGAGCTTCTGGTGCCGACGCTGCAGCGAGCAGTCGCGGGTGGAGACAACGACGACGTTGCCGTGCTGATCGGCGAGGCACTGCGTCTCGACGTGGCGCGGCTTCTCGAGGTACTTCTCGACGAAGCATTCGCCGCGACCGAAGGCGGCCACGGCTTCACGGGTCGCCGACTCGAAGAGCTCTGCGACCTCGTCTCGTTCGTATGCGACCTTCAGACCACGGCCGCCTCCGCCGAACGCCGCCTTGATCGCGATCGGGAGACCGACCTCGTCGGCGAAGGCGAGCACCTCGTCGGCGTTCTGCACCGGGTCGCTCGTGCCGGCGGCGAGCGGTGCGCCGACCTTCTCCGCGACGTGGCGTGCCGAGACCTTGTCGCCGAGACGCTCGATCGCGTCGGGGCCCGGCCCGATCCAGGTCATGCCCGCATCCATGACGGCGCGCGCGAAATCGGCGTTCTCTGCGAGGAAGCCGTATCCGGGATGCACCGCATCGGCGCCGGAACGCCGTGCGATGCCGAGGATCTTCTCGATGACGAGGTACGTCTCGCTGCTCGTGGTGCCGCCCAGCGCGTACGCTTCGTCGGCGAGCTGCGCGTGCATCGCGTCCCGATCTTGATCCGCGTACACCGCCACCGAAGCGATTCCGCTGTCAGCAGCAGCTCGAATGATACGGACGGCGATCTCACCGCGGTTGGCGATGAGCACTTTACGGATGCGCGACATGAGGTACAGCCTATTCGAGGGCCGGGGCGGAGCCTTGGATATATGGCACAAACCTTTTCGTGATTCGTTACCGGAATCAGCCTGTATGCGCGTCAGATGCACCGCTCGGTACACTTGCACCGTGGTGAATCCAGAGATCGCAGGCCGGGTGTATCCGTCGACCGCTCCCTATCTCGTGGGGCGCGAGAAGGTGCGCGAGTTCGCGCGCGCCGTGTGCAGTGCGTCGCCGCTGCACCATGATGCAGAGGCGGCTCGTGCTGCCGGGTACGCCGATGTCGTCGCACCGCCGACCTTCGCGGTCGTGGTGCAGGAGGCGACGCTCGCCCAGCTCCTCGCCGATGATGCAGCCGGTGTCGACTTCTCGCGCGTCGTCCACGGCGACCAGCGGTTCACCTACACGCGGCCCATCGTCGCCGGAGATGAATTGACCGCGACGTTGACGATCGCCGCCGTGAAGCAGCTCGGCGGCCACTCGATGGTGACTGCATCGAGCGATGTCGTCGATGCTGCGGGTGAGCACGTGGTCACGGCGACCTCGACGCTCGTCGTACGTGCTGCTGAGGAGGGGACCGCATGACCGCGCCTGATTTCGCATCCCTGTCGACCGGCGACGTCGTCGCCGAGCGAGAGTTCGAGCTGACGCGTGATCGCCTGGTCCGCTACGCGGGAGCCTCGGGAGATTTCAACCCGATCCATTACCGCGACGACATCGCGGTCTCGGTCGGACTTCCCGGCGTGCTGGCGCACGGCATGCTGACCATGGGGATCGCGGGGTCGGTCGCGACCGATTGGCTCGGCACGAGCGGTAGCGTGCGCGACTTCCAGTCCCGATTCACTCGTCCCGTGCCCGTGGATGCCGTCGACGGCGCCCGTGTCACGGTGACCGCGACGGTCGGCGCGGTGGACGCCGATGCGCGCACCGCGCGGATCGACCTCCGGGTGACGTTCGACGGGGCGACCGTGCTCGGCAAGGCGCAGCTCGTGGCGGCGTTCGCGTGATGCTTCCCGAGATCGGACCGGAGCCCGCGGGTGACGGCACCCCGTTCTCGGAGCTCACGACGATGCGCGTGGGCGGGCCGGCAGAGCGCGTGCTCGTGGCGCACGCCGTTGATGAGCTCGTCGCCTATGCGCAGGGCCTCTGGGATACGGATGAGCCGTGGATGCTGCTCGGCGGCGGCTCGAACACGGTGATGCATGATGACGGCTTTGCCGGGACCGTGCTGCTCGTGCGCACGAACGGGATCGCACCCGTCGCGGACGACGCGCTCCCCGAAGGCAAGATCCGGTTGCGCGTGCAGGCCGGGCACGACTGGGACCACCTGGTCGCCGCCTGCGTCGACAACGGCTGGTCTGGCGTCGAGGCTCTCTCGGGCATCCCCGGTCTGGCGGGAGCCGCGCCGGTGCAGAACATCGGAGCGTACGGCCAGGAGCTCTCGGACGTGCTCCACTCGATCGAGTTCCTCGACCGCGAGCGCGGGCACGCCCGCCGGATCCCGGCCGACGCGCTCGGCCTGGCCTATCGCGACTCGGCGATCAAGCAGGGGCTCGAAGGCGTCGTTCTGTCGATCGACATCGTGTTGAGCGTGGGGGAGGAATCCCCGGGCCGGCGAGCGCACGCGGCACCAGAGGTGCTCTCCGAGCCCATCGCTTACGAGCAGCTCGCGAGTGCGCTCGGCGTCGAACTCGGCGAACGCGTGCCGATCCGGGATCTGCGCGATTCCGTGCTGCGGCTGCGGGCATCGAAGGGGATGGTGCTCGACGCCGCTGATCACGACACCTGGAGTTGCGGCTCCTTCTTCACCAACCCGATCGTCTCCGAGCATTTCGCGCGCGAGCTGCCGGAGAGCGCTCCGAGGTTTCCGCAGCCGGTGCCCGAGCCCGAAGACGCGATCACGACGTTCGCCGAGCTCGAGGCCGGGCTGCCGGTGCGCGTTCCGCCGCCGCCGCCGGAGCGCATGGTGAAGCTCTCGGCCGCTTGGCTCATCGATCGTGCCGGGGTGCGGCGGGGGTTCCGGCTGCCGGGATCCGGTGCCGCGATATCGTCGAAGCACACCCTCGCGATCACGAATCAGGGCGGGGCGAGTGCGGGCGACGTCGCCGAGCTCGCGCGCTTCGTCGTGCAGCGGGTGCAGCAGGAGTTCGGGGTGATCCTGGCCCCCGAGCCGAACCTGTACGGTCTCGAGCTGTAGGCGGCGATGCGCATTCAGGTCGTCGGCGGTGGCCGCATGGGCCGAGCGATCGATGGCGCCCTGCGAGCGGCCGGAGCCGCGATGCTTCCGATCGGCGGTCGAGGCGCCGACGGGGCGGGTGCAGATCTCGTGCTCCTCGCCGTTCCGGATGCTGCGATCGCCGAAGCATCGGCGATGATCGCGCCGGGGCCGATCGTCGGCCACCTGTCTGGGATCACGACGCTCGCACCTCTGGTCGGGCATGAAGCCTGCAGCGTGCACCCGTTGCTCGCAGCTGCAGGTTCGCGCACGCGATTCGAAGGGGCGTGGGCGGCGATCGACGGATCGACGGAGCGCGCTGTCGACGCCGCGGCCGAGGTCGCTCGCCTGCTCGGGTTGCGAGTGTTCCGCGTGCGCGACGAGGATCGCGCGGCGTATCATGCGTCCGCCTCGATCGCGGCGAATTTCCTCGTCGTGCTCGCGGCGACTGCGGAGCGGGTTGCGGCGACGGCCGGCGTCCCGCGGGAAGCGCTGATCCCGCTCGCCGAACGGTCGCTGGCGAACTGGGCGCGACTCGGGCCAGCGGAAGCGCTCACCGGCCCGGTCGTCCGCGGCGACAACGAGACGCTTGCGCTGCAACGCGCGGCGATCGGGGAGCGCGATCCGGCGAGTGTCGCCCTGTACGATGCGATGGTGGACGCGAGCCGGCGACTGCTTGATCAGCCCGCTGCGCCGGCGTAGGAGGCCGAATGAAGATCGTACGCAGCGTGAGCGGAGCGCGTGCAGCGGTGCGACTGGCGCGCACGGACGGAGTCACCCGTGTCGGGCTCGTTCCGACCATGGGGGCGCTGCACGACGGTCACCTCTCGCTCGTGCGCGCCGCTCAGCACGGCAGCGATCTCGTCGTGATGTCGATCTTCGTCAACCCGAAGCAGTTCACGGAACTCTCCGACCTCGAGCGGTACCCGCGTCAGGAGGCCGCGGACGCGGCACTCGCCGAGGCCGCCAGAGTCGACATCCTCTTCGCGCCGGAGCCGTCCGAGCTGTACCCGGACGGCTTCGCGACGACCGTGCATGTGGGCGGACCGCTGACGCAGACGCTCGAAGCCGCGGGCCGAGGGCCCGAGCACTTCGACGGCGTCGCGACCGTCGTGGCGAAGCTGCTGCTGGCCGTCGACGCCGACACCGCCTACTTCGGGCAGAAGGACGCTCAGCAGGTGATGGTGGTGCGCCGCATGGTCGCCGATCTGAGCATCCCCACCGAGATCGTCGCTTGCCCGACGGTGCGCGACGCCGACGGCCTGGCGATGTCGAGCCGCAATGTGCGCCTCAGCGCCGAGGAACGAGCGCAGGCCGCAGCGATCCCGCGCGCGCTCGAAGCAGCCGAAACGGCGTTCGCGCTGGGGGAGACTCGGGTCGAGCACGTGCACGCGCGAGTCGTCGCCGTGCTCACCGCCGGCGGCATCGCCCCCGAGTACGTGGCGTTCGTCGACGCCGACTCGTTCGTGCCCGTCGCAGAGATCGCCGGGCCCGTGCTCTGCGCGATCGCGGCACGAGTCGGTGCGGTGAGGCTCATCGACAACACCCTGCTGACCCCGCCCGATGTGATCGAGGAGCACTGACATGCCACAGGTGACGATTCCCGCGCTCGCACAGAAGCGCGCGGCCGGCGAGCCGATCGTGATGGTGACCGCCTACGACTTCCCGGGAGCGCGCGCTGCGGAGCGTGCCGGGGTCGACATGGTGCTCGTCGGCGATTCTGCGGCTCAGGTGGTACTCGGGTACGGCTCGACCGTGCCGGTGACCACCGACGAGATGCTGGTGCTCGCACGAGCGGTGCGTCGCGGCACCGAAACGGCGTTCCTCGTCTGCGACGTTCCATTCGGCTCGACCGAGGTCTCCGACGCGCAGGCCGTCGACACGGCCGTGCGGTTCGTGAAGGAGGCCGGAGCTGACGCTGTCAAGCTCGAGGGCGGCTCTGAGCCGCGCTTGAGTCGGATTCGCGCGATCGTCGCCGCAGGCATCCCCGTGGTCGCCCACCTGGGCCTGACCCCGCAGACGGCGACGGCCCTCGGGGGGCTCCGCGCTCAGGGGCGCACCGAGGCGACCGCGACGCGACTCGTGCGCGAGGCGCGCGGCGTGCAGGAGGCCGGAGCGTTCTGCCTGGTGATCGAGGCGGTGCCGGCGGAGATCACGGCGCTCCTGCGGGAGCATCTGAGCATCCCGATCATCGGCATCGGGGCCGGCGACGCCGACGGCCAGGTGCTCGTGGCGCACGACCTGCTCGGCATCACCGAGGGTCGGGCCGCGAAGTTCGTCAAACGGTACGCCAGCATCGGCGATGATTCCGCCGCCGCCATCGAGGCGTACGCGGCCGACGTGCGCTCCGGCGCGTTCCCGGCGCCCGAGCACCGTTACGCCGCCACGGACGAAGCGCTCGCCGCGGCGCGCGCCGAACTCGGCGTGTGACGATCAGCCCGCGAGAGAGACCGCGGGCGTCGCGAGTGCGGCGACGCGATCCAGCCCGGCGCGAAGGTCGCGCTTCAAGTCGTCGACCGCTTCGAGACCGATCGAGAGGCGCAGCAGACCCGGAGTGATGCCCAGCCGATCATTGATCTCCTGCGGGAACGTCGCGTGGGTCGAGGACAGCGGATGGATCACCATGGACCGGGTGTCGCCGATGCCCGTCATGCGCGAGAAGACGCGCAGACCGTTGACGAACGCGCGGGCACCGTCGATGCCGCCGCGCACGGCGACCCCGAAGACGGAGCCGGTGCGGCCGTCGTAGTCTCGCAGCGCGAGCCCGTGCAATGCGTTCGAGGGGAGACCGGCGTAGTCGACCGACTCGACCTCCGGCTGCTGCTCGAGCCACGCGGCGATGGAGAGCGACGAGTCGACGTGCCGCTCCATGCGCAGCGACAGCGTCTCCATGCCCTGGTGGAGCAGGAAGCCGTTGAAGGGCGACAGAGAGGGGCCGATGTCGTTCACGACGGCTTCGCGAACGGCGCGTGCATACGCGCCCGTGCCGAACCGGTCGAGCATGGACCCGAGACCCGGCCGGGGCGCGGCCGTGATGAGCGGGTACGCGCGCCCAGCCCGTTCGGCCGCCGCCCAGTCGAAGCGGCCCCCGTCGACCACGGCACCGCCGACGGCGGCGCCGTGCCCGGTGAGGAACTTGGTGGTCGAGTGCACGACGATGTCGGCACCGTGCTCGAACGGGCGGATGAGCGCTGGCGTGCCGACCGTGTTGTCGACGACCACCGGCAGGTTGTAGCGGGCCGCGATCTCCGCGATGCGTCGAAGGTCGGTGACGTCGTTGCGCGGGTTCGGAATCGTCTCCGTGAAGATCGCCTTCGTGGTCGGCCTGATCGCGCGCTCCCATTCCGCGTCGTCATCCGCGTCCCAGACGTAATCGAATTCGATGCCGAACCGTTTGAAACTGCGCCCGAACAGGATGCGTGTGCCGCCGTAGATGGACGCCGTCGAGACGATGTGGTCGCCGTGCTGCGCCAGCGCGAAGAGCGCAGAAGAGATGGCTGCCTGCCCGCTCGAGACGGCCACCGAACCCGTTCCGCCCTCGAGCGACGCGAGGCGCTCCTCGGCAACCGCATTCGTCGGGTTCCCCTGGCGCGAATAGATGGGGTCGATCGATCGTCCGGCGAACCGGTCGACCTGATCGTCGAAGTCGTCGAAGACGTACCCTGCGGACATGGCGATGGGGGGCACGCGAAGACCGGTGTTGCGGTCGGGGTACTCCCCGGCGTGCACCTGCCGCGTGTCGAAGGAGTAGCCCTCCCAATCCGTGACCGGCTGGGCGGTGTCGTTGGCTGATTCACTCATCGGGATTCCTCCAGATCGAGATTGGGCGAGCGGGTCTCCGGTGAGGCCCCGCCGTCGAAGGGCGGCAGGATCGACGCGATGCGATCCACCGCCGCATGGATGGTCTGCGGCGCGCACGCCACGTTGATGCGGGCGTAACCGGCCCCACCAGCACCGAAAGCGGCGCCGTCGTTCAGGGCGACGCGAGCGTCGTGCAGGATCCGGCTGTACGGGTCCGAACCCAGCCCGGCCCCCCGCAGATCGAGCCAGACGAGGTACCCCGCTTCGGGGGCGACGAGACGCACGCCGGGGAGGCGCCGTGAGACGAGGTCCGTCAGCAGCGCGACATTCGCCTGGACCTGTGCGATGGCGCGATCGAGCCACTCTCGCCCCGCGGTGAATGCGGCCGCGTTCGCGTGCAACCCCAGAATGCTCACACGCGTGACGGTTTCAGGAGGCAGCCGGCGAAGCAGCTCGTTGGCGGACGCATCGGCGGCGACGAGCACCGCGCACTTCGCGCCCGCGAGATTCCAGCCCTTGCTCGCCGAGAGGGTCGAGACGGAGAGTGCTCCAGCCTCGGCCGCGAGCGGAGCGAACGGGGTGAAGCGCGCGCCGGGGAAGGTCAGCGGGGCATGAATCTCATCGGAGACCACGAACACGTCATACGCGGCGGCGAGACGAGCGAGCTCGGCCAGGTCCGCCTGCGTATGCACGAGGCCGTGGGGGTTGTGCGGGTTGCAGAGGATGAAGGCGTCGATCCCAGGGTCGCTTGCGAAGGCGTGCTCGATCGCCGCGAGGTCGAGACGCACCGGCGGGGCGAGCACGGCCGAGCCGCTCGTGGCGCGGCCTGGGGCACCGGTCCCCGCGCCTGCATCTCTCGTGAGCGGCACCTCGACGACCTCGAACGGCACCTCCTCCAGCATTTCGAAGAACCCGGGGTAGGTGGGCGTCGAGATCGCGAGACGCCCACCGGCCGGGCGCCCGACGCGCAGGGCCTCGACGACGGCCGTCGCGACATCGGTGGCGAGATGCACATGCTCGTCCGGAACATGCCAGCCCCAGCGGTCCAGGGCGAATGCGGTGAATGCCGGAGCAAGCGAGCCTGCGCCGTCCACGTACCCCAGATCGGATGCCTGCACGCGTTCGATCATCGCTCGCTGAATCTCGGGCGCGATCGCGAAATCCATCTCGGCGACGAAGAGCGGCAGCACGTCCGGGGCGAAACGCGTCCATTTGAGGCTCGTGCGCTGCTCGCGGAGGAGGCGAGGATCGAGTGCCGCGAAGGGGACGCCTGCAGGATCGGCAGTGGCCTCGGTTGACGGGGGCACCGACGGGTCGACGGCAGTCGGGCTCGGTGCACAGTCTGCGTCGTTCATGCCCCCATCGTCTCGCGGAGCCGCTTCCGGGCGCGAACCGCGAAGTAACGGGCCGTCATCTACCCGCGAGACGTCATGGGTGCTTCCACTGACCTGAAGCCGTGCGGTCGCCGGGTGGAAACACGACAGCGGGCCCCGATCCGAAGATCGAGGCCCGCTGTGCTGCGCGACTGCGTCAGCCGATGCGCGGATTACTCCGCGGCGGTGGCCTGCAGACGACGCTGGGTGAAGACGATCGCGCCGCCGCCGAGGATCAGCATGCCGAGTGCTGCGAGCCCGAAGGGCAGCATCGAGAAGCCGGTACCGGTGTTGACGAGCTCTGCTCCGCCGGTGCCACCCTGTCCACCCGGGGCAGCCGGGTTGGAGGGATCAGCCGGTGCGCCCGGGTCAACCGGTGCGACCGGGGTGACAGGTGCAGCGGCCACGTTGAAGACGAGGCTCGTTGCGCTCGAGGTCGCTCCGTTGATCGCCTGCGTGGCCTCAACGGTGTAAGCGCCTGCACCGAGCTGAGCACCGAGATCGATTGTCCAGGTGCCGTCCGCGCCGACGACTGCGGCCTCAGCCGACACGCCGGACTCGGATGCCGCGCCACCTGCGGTTGCGGTGCCGACCTCTTCGCCGTTGAGCTTCACAACGACCGTGGCGCCCTCGATACCCGTGCCGGAGATCGAGGAGGGAGCATCAGCGGCTTCGAAGGTAGCACCCGGCTTCACCGATGTGATTGCCGGGGCTGCAGGAACCACGGACACGGTGCCCGTTCCGGCCGCCGAGGTCTGATCCTCGAAGGTCTGCGTTGCGGAAACGGTGTACGTGCCGTACTCGAGCTCGGTGGGTACCGACCAGGTTCCATCCTCATTCACCGTGGCGGTGAGGGAGACGGGGTCCGCACCCTCGCGGGTCACGGTGATGTCGAGCTCGGCCCCGGGAACGCCGGTGCCCGTCAGTGTAACGCCGGACTCTTCAGAGGTGATGTCGTCGACGCTCGGTGCACCGAGGACGACCTCGAAGTTGAGTTCAACGGGCTCGGACTTGCTGAAGCCGTTCTGGGCAACCAGCGTGTACGAGTAGTCACCCGGCTCGCTCGGCGCGGGGATCGACACCTCGGCGCCCTCAACGGGGATCGTGTCACCCATGTTGCCCATGCCGACGGAGAGCTCCTTGGCGTTGCTCGGAACCGTCACGACGATGTCGCTGCCACCGTTGATGGGGGCGGAGACGTCGGTCTTGACGACCGGCTCGTCGATGTCGAGTGCGACGGTGTAGCCGTCGGTGAAGCCGAGTGCCGGCTGGAGCAGGGTGTACCAGGCGTAATCGTCCGCGCCTGAGGGGACCTCTTCCGGTCCGCCACTGACGACGCCGACGGCGGTCTCGCCCTGGAACACCGCACCGCCCGAGTCGCCGGGGCTGGTCAGTGCCCCGCCGAGGAAGCCGTGGACGAAGCGGCCGGAGACCTGCATGTAGCCGTCGAGGATCTCCATCTCCTCGATGCCGGTGGAGCCGTCGGTGTAGCGGACCGGCATGTTGAGTCGCGTTCCGCCGCTGCTCAGCCCGGTCGTGGCTCCCGACTTCGAGATGGTGCCCGACTGGGGCAGCCCGACGTTCTTGATCAGAGTGGCGCTCGCAGCCAGGTCGTCCTGCGCTGCGGTCGTCCAGTCGGTGACCGCCGGAAGCAGATCCAGAGCCTCGTTGGTGATGTCGATCACAGCGATGTCGGTCGACGTCGGGTCGTTCTCTGCGCCCGGCGAGTTGTTCGCGCCGCCGAACTGGCTGAAGCCGAAGGCGCCGGCGATGCCGTTGCCGTCGTCCTGCACCGAATCCGGGTTCTCGACGTCGTTCGACGGATCGGAGAACGCGATGTCGGTGACCGCACCGTCGCTCGAGCAGTGGCCAGCGGTGATCAGAGCGGGGTTACCCTGGGGATCAAAGCCGGTGAAGCCCACGGAGCACGTGCCGACCGTGCCTTCCGGCTGGCCGGCCACGGGGCCGAAGTAGCCAGCGCCGCCGACGATGTCGGTCGAAGCCTGCGCCTCGATCTCCCCGGTGATGACGACCTTGTCAACGTTGTGCTCTGCGCTGATGCTCTTGAGCACCTCCGCGTCGATGGCGTCTGCGTCGCTCACGAAAACGACGGGCTCGCCGTTCGTGGAGGTCCCCGCACCCACCGCAGGGTCCCCTGCGGTCTCCTTGTTGATCTCAGTAACTGCTGCCATTGCCGAAGCAGTGGTGTCAACGGTCGGCGTCTCCTCTGCCATTGCCGGTGCGGCAATGAAGAGACTGCCGAAACCGAGCACCGCGGCCGCGCCAAGCGCGAGTGGGCGACGTTGTGTCACGTGTGTTCCCCTATGTGTTCGAATGGTCAAAAGAGGCCACTGGAGCAGGTTTAACGTGGAAGTCGGTCGGATGCACGCGCGTTACCCCTGCGCGAGCACCCTGGTCCGACACCAGGGGCCTCGGTAAACGTAACCTGATAATTTGCACCATGCAAGGGGCGAGACCTCTGGGTAGTGTATCAATTCGTTATAAACCCCAGGTGCCCGTCCGATTTGAGAATTTCGGATGGAGTGCGCATCTCGCGTCGTTACGATACCGCTATAGGTACGGAAGCAACGTGGTCGAAGCGGGGGAGAGCGATGAAGCGACGCATGAGAATGGCTGCCGGCGTCTTCGCGATGACCGGCGCGATCGCGCTTCTGGCGGGATGCGCAGCGCTGAACGGCGGCGGTGCAGGCACGGATTCGGGAGCGGGGGACGACGAGATGGTTGCGCAGTCAGATGTGGTGGGCACGTGGACCTCCGATGAGAAGGGCAAGCCGACGCTGACCTTCGACGACGCGGGGAAGGTCTCGGGCACGGACGGGTGCAACGGCATCGGTTCCACGTACAAGGTCGAGGGCGATCGCGTGCTCATCGAGAGCTTCGTCTCGACGATGATGGCCTGCCCGGGGGTCGATGACTGGCTGCGCGGCGTGCGCGAGGTGCAGCTCTCGGGCGACGAGCTCCAGGTGTTCAACAGCTCGGGGGCCGAGATCGGCACCCTGCAGCGAGAGAGCTAGCTCCGGTCGCGGAACGCGTCCCAGGCTCGCTTGCAGGCATACGCGAGGAACTCGATGCGCTCGTGATCCTCCTCCACCCATGCCTCACCCGGCTCGGAGAGCTCCTCCAACGCACGCGGGCCGAGCACGTACGCGCGGGAGAACTCGGCCTGCACTGCGGCGAATGAAGCGTCGGCGGGTCCCGTCTCGGCGGAGACGCGGGCGAAGCGCTCGGCGGCGTCGAGAATCTCGTGACTGCCGCGGTACGGCCGGTTGAGGGTCACGGCTTCCGGCTCGGCGACCTCGAATTCCCGGCGGTGCGCCTCGGCGAGACGTCGCAACTCGACGGGTGCCATCGTCACGGGATCGGCAGCACCGCATTGCTCGCCGGCCTCGTCGCCGTGGTTCGACAGCGCCACGACGGCGGGCATCTCGGC
Organism: Leucobacter alluvii; assembly: GCF_039530485.1. Lineage (NCBI taxonomy): Bacteria > Bacillati > Actinomycetota > Actinomycetes > Micrococcales > Microbacteriaceae > Leucobacter > Leucobacter alluvii. Next base: position 162,878 of record NZ_BAAAOP010000007.1, read on the forward strand.
CTGCACCGCCGGATCGTCGTTGAGGGCGCCGTCTGCGCGCATGGGCGCGTGCATCGAATCGTGGAACGACAGACGCGTGAACGCGCCGCCCTGCGCGAGCACCTTCGTGATGAAGAGATCGGTGAGCTCTTCGCGCGTGGCCTCGTACACGTCGAGCCCCTGCGACGCGACGTGCGAGAGCGTCTCGACGAGCCGTGCGAGTTCGACGTCACTCCGAGGGGCGGAGAAAATGGGGAAGGACGAATAGGTGACGGGCCGCACCGCATCGACCCCCGTGAGGTCGACGTCCCGGCGAGGGCCCGCCGCGCGCACGCGATCGAAGGCTTCCCGCACGACGGCGCGCAGATCGGACGGCTGCACTCGGTTCGGGTCGCGCACGAGCCGCGGATGCGGATTGATGACGGCGACGATGCGCGGATCGATCTCGGCCCACCGCTTGACCACGGCCGCTGTCGCGATGTCCGAGAAGTCGTACTGCAGGCGACGGGTGAGGTCAGGTGAGAGGAAGCCGGCGAGCTCCTCCGGAATCGCGGCGCCGGCATGCGGAGCGGTCACGAGCACATCGGCGTCCGAGATCGCCTGCGCCAGATCCCGCATGTCGGGATCGGCGTAGTGGATGATGTCGGCCGGCGAGAACGCCGTGCCGGCAGGGATCAGATCGACATCATGCGCGTCCATGGCACCAGCGTAGTGGTCTCGCAGGCGGCAAGTCCCGGCGCTGGCGCCGCGGCTTCAGGCTTTCCCGCGATTGCGGCGTCGAGTGTCCCGGGGCGGCTTGCCGCCGAGGAATGAGGCCGACGAATCGACGACGAACCCCTGTCGGAGCGCTTCACGGCCGATGAGCATGCGGAAGCCCATCTCCTCGCGATCGGTCAGGGTCACCTCAGCCTTGATCCTGCGGCCGGCGAGCGTGATCGTCATGAGTACGACGGGGCGCAGCTGAGCATGCCCCGACGAGCTGCGCACGGTGCGACGGTCGTGCACCGGCAGCTCCACCTCGACCGCGTCGTCATCCGTCACCTGCCAGGGCTGCACGAGGAAACGCACCCACGACGCGCCCGAACGTTCGAACTCGGTGATCTCGGTCGCGTGCATCGCCGATGTCTGGGCTCCGGTATCGATCTTCGCTTTGATCCACGGCACGCCGATTCCGATGAGCTTCACCCATTCACGCCACCCCGTGAGAGTGCTTGAATGGTCGGGTACGGTCACGCATCTATCTTGGCAGGAAATCACGATGAAACTCGCGATTCTTTCGCGCGCCCCGCAGGCGTACTCCACCCAGCGCCTGCAGTCCGCGGCTCTCGAGCGCGGGCACACCGTGCGCGTGCTCAACACCCTGCGTTTTGCGATCGACCTCGCGGGCGAGGCGCCCGACCTCCTCTACCGCGGCAAGCAGCTCAGCGACTACGACGCCATACTGCCGCGCATCGGCAGCTCGATCAGTTACTTCGGCACGGCCGTCGTGCGGCAGTTCGAGCAGATGGACGTGTACACGCCGAACACCTCGAACGGCATTGCGAATGCGCGGGACAAGCTGCGGGCGAATCAGATTCTGTCCCGCCACAACATCGAGATGCCGGCCACGGCGTTCGTGCGCAATCGTGCGGACGTGCGGCCCGCGATCGAAAGCGTCGGCGGCGCGCCGGTCGTGATCAAACTGCTCGAGGGCACGCAGGGGATCGGCGTGATTCTCGCCCCGCAGGTGAAGGTTGCCGAAGCCATCATCGAAACGCTGCACTCGACCAGGCAGAACGTGCTCATCCAGCGTTTCGTGTCGGAGAGTCGCGGTCGCGACGTGCGCGCTCTCGTGATCGGCGATCGCGTGGTCGCTGCGATGCGGCGCACCGCGGGTGGAGACGAGTTCCGGTCGAACGTGCACCGCGGCGGCACCGTCGAGCCCGTCGAGCTCGACGCGGTGTACGAGCAGACGGCCGTGCGCGCGGCGCAGATCATGGGTCTGCGCGTTGCCGGGGTCGACATGCTCGAGGGCGACGAGGGACCGCTCGTCATGGAGGTCAACTCCTCGCCTGGCCTGCAGGGGATCGAGAGCGCGACCGGTCTCGACATCGCCGGTGCGATCATCGACTTCATCGCCAACCAGGTGAACTTCCCCGAGATCGATCTGCGGCAGCGCCTCAGCGTTTCGACCGCGTACGGGGTCGCCGAGCTGACCATGCACGGCTCGGAATATGTCGGGAAGACGCTCGGCGAACTCGGCCTCTGGGATCGCGACGTCACGGTGCTGACGCTGCACCGGGGCGTGCAGGTGATCCCGAATCCTCGCAAGAGCCTCGTGCTCGAAGCCGAAGACCGACTGCTCTGCTTCGGGAAGCTCGAGGAGATGCGATCGATGCTCCCCGAGCGTCGGCGTCGCCGGACGCGCGTGCGCAAGCTGTCGAAGGCCGCGCGCGAACTCGCCGACGGGTAGCCGGCGAGCAGCGGCACCGGCTACCGCTGCGCTGGTACGGCGGTCAGCTGGAACTCGACCGCGCCGCTGTCTTCCACCGACACGAATCCGAGGTTCGGTGCTTCGACGCCGAAGTCCGAGAAGGTGATGGGGATCGAGCCCGCGATCTCGGCGGTCTCTCCGTCGCTGCGCACCTCGATCTCAGCGGTGACGGTCTGCGTCTCGCCGGCGATGGTCAGCTCACCCGTCGCCTCCGTCTGCACGACATCGCCCAGGGCCGGAGCGCCGTCGAGCGTCACCGGCTCGCTCAGCACGAACGTCGCCTCTGGAAACTCGTCGGTCCGCAGCGCCTCGCTGCGGAAGTACTGGTCGCGGTTGCTGTTGTCGGTCGCGATGGTGGCGACGTCGACGGTGAGGTCGGCTGCCTCGAGCGTGAGCCCGGTGTCGCCGATGGTGAATGAGCCCGTCACGTCATCGGTGCGCCCGGTCACCGTGACGTCGGTGCCGTTGAGCACCTCGTCCACGCGGTATCCGGCCTCCGAGTCTTCTGCGACGTTCCAGTCGCCGACGAGGAACCGGGGGTCGAGCTCCGCGACCGCATCATCCGTGTTCCCGGAGCCGCCGTCGGCCTCATCCGACGCCAGAGATGGAGCATCAGCGGCGGGGGCTGCGATCAGGTCTCGATAGATCGTCGGTCCGGCGATGACCGCGACCGCGGCCAGCACGATGACTCCCGCGCCGACGCCGATGAGGATTTTCTGGGACTTCTTCACAGTGTCTCCTGGGGCCTGGAGCGGGTGGGGGCTGCCCGTGCGCTGCGTTCGATGGACCTCAACCATGGCAGCGCGTCCCAGGAGCACCCCCGGGGAACCCGGTGAAGAAGCTGGGAACCCCCGGTTTCTCTCCCGCCTGCGCCTGCGCTCAGCGCAGTCGCAGGGCTCCGGGCAGGATCTCCACGGTGAACGCCGTGACCTCGCCCACCTCGTCCCCGTCGACCTCGAAGGCGAGTGGCAGCGGCAATGCGACCGAAACGGATCTGGCCGTGAGATGCTCGATCGCGTCGGCGCTCTCCGCCGTCTCAGATCGCGTGAGCATCCGCTTCAGACCGTTGTGCCAGACGAGATTGTGCATCGTCTCGAGCCACGCCGCCACGCCATCGGCGCGCAGTACGAGCAGATCGAGGTCGCCGTCGTCGGGGCGGGCATCCGGAAGGAGTGTGATGCCGCCCTGAATCGATCCGCAATTGGCGATGAGCAGCGTGTGCGCGGCGACCGTCTCGGCCGGCGCATCATCGAGCTGGAGCGAGAACTCCACGACCTCCGCACCCGACGCCGCTCGGCCGAGCGACTCCACGTAGGCCAGCCAGCCGGCCTTCGCCTTGAGCTCGTCGTCCGTCTCGACGATCATCTGCGCGTCGATGCCGAATCCCACCATCACGACGAAGCCGTGTCGTTCCTCGACACCGGCGGCGTTCGTGAACGTCACGCGTCCGAGGTCGAGGGGAGACGCATGCTGCGTGAGCACCCGGGCGAACGCTGCGCGCGGATTCGCGAGCGGGATGCCCAGATTGCGGGCGAGCAGGTTGCCGGTACCGAGAGGGACGACGCCCAGCTGTGCGCTCGATGATCCCGAATCGCCCAGTGCCTCCGCCACCGCTCGGATCGTGCCGTCTCCGCCGGCGGCGATCACGACATCGCACCCCTGCTCGAGAGCCGATGCGGTCGCACCGAGTCCGGCGTCTTCCGGATCGGTCTCGAACCACAGGGCCTCCGGTGCTGGCCCGCTCACGCGGGAGACCGCCGCTTCCCAGGCGGCACGGATCTCGTGCTCCGCGACCTTCGACGGGTTCCACACGATGCCGATGCGTTCAGCAGACATACTGCATTCCCTCATTCCCCATTGGGCGGTGCGATCAGAGCGCCGCGAGCAGCGACTTCCAATGAGCGCGCCATACTTCGATGCGCTCACCGTCCGCGAGGCCGTCCTGGCTGATCGCGAGGGTCACCTTCTCGCCCTTCGGAGACGCCGACACCTCAACCCTGCCCGCGCCCTCGAGGCCGAACCGCCAGAAACTGCGCTTCTCGGTGCGCGACGCTCGCGCATCGATCACCGCGTGCCCGAGATGTTGGATGCGTGAGCCGTGCGCCGTGCGCCACGCCTCGATCGCCGCATCCCGATCGAACGGCAGGGTGCGACTCGCGCTCACGCGGAACGTTCCCGAGGACGACTGCCCCGGCACGCGCAGGCCGGCGTGCTGCTCGTACGCGATGGCGATGGCCTGCGCCCACCAGTCGGGATTGCGCAGTTCGTCGGTCAGCGCTGCGCGAGCGATCTTCGCGATCGCAGGGTGCTGCAGCGTGGGGGCACCTTGCGCTTCGAACAGGGTCACCCAGGCGCTCCACTCGCGCCCGGTCGCCCGCTCGATGCCGGGAATGCTCTCGGCGCGGGTGCGGTTCGACCCCGTCGCCGATGCCCCGGACTCGTTCGGAGCGACGTCTGAGGATCCGGCTGCATCGCTCATGGAAGACCCCTTTCGCCGTTGCGATCAGTGTAGTGGCGCCGCGCATGCTTGAATAAGGGGTATGCAGGGAGTGGGGGGCGGGCGCGAACACCGGCGCTATGTGGAGCACGTCTCGTCGCAGCACCGCCCGGCCGGAATCGCCGACTCGCAGTGGCCCGCCGACGTCGAGGGGCTGTCGGTCGAACCGCAGGAGTACCGGGTCGACCTCGAGCGCATCCGCTTCTCGTCGTACTTCGCCCGCCTCTCCGATGTGACGCAGGTCGTGCCCCAGACGGGGGTCGGCCCCGTGATGCACAACCGGCTCACGCATTCGCTCAAGGTGAGCGCGGTGGCGCGGGTGATCGCGGCGCAGCTCGCGGGCCGCGCCGCGCAGCACGCCGAGTTCATGCGCGGCAACCGCGGGGAGGATGACGCGATCGGGGCGATCATCGCGCGCCTCGGCGGCTGCGACACGATCGTCGCGCAGTCCGCGGCTCACGCCCACGACCTCGGGCACCCGCCGTTCGGGCACCTCGGCGAACGCGTGCTCGATCGTGTCGCCCGGGAGCGCCTCGGCCTGGCCGAGGGGTTCGAGGGGAATGCCCAGAGCTTCCGCATCCTCACGCAGCTCGACACCCTCGGGCGCGACTTCCCCGGGCTCAACCTCACCGCGGCGACGCGAGCGGCGACCCTGAAGTACCCCTGGACGCGCGGGGCATGGGTCGGGGTCCCCACGAGCACGCGACCGGCGCCGGATCGACCCCGCGGCGTCGGGGTCGATGTCGCGGGTGGTGCCGAGAAATTCTCGGTGTACGCGCTCGACGTCGCGGAGATGGAGACCGCTCTCGCTCCGTTCGGGCGCATCGCCGACGGTGTGCAGACGGTCGAGTGCGCCGTGATGGATCTCGCCGACGACATCGCCTACGCCGTGCACGACCTCGACGACTTCACCCGGGCGGGCGTGCTGCAGCAATCGTCGGTCGCCGGGGAGTTCCGCGCCTGGCTCGATCACGCGGGGGCGCTCGCGACCGAAGCGGATGACGCTGTGGCGGCGGAGTGGCGCACCCCGGGGCGCTCGCTGGAACTGCTGTGGCGCAGGCTGCACGCGAAAGACAGCTGGATCGCGGATCGCGACGCATTCCGCGCCGCGGTGCGCCGAGTGAGCGAAGAGGTGGGGCAGACCCTCCTCGCCGCCCCCTACGACGGCGGCATCGACAGCGAGCGATCCGTCTCCGACTTCACCCGACGCTGGATCGACCACCTGCGGACCTCGATCGTCGTCGAGGAGTCTCCCCACGTGCGGAGCGGCCACGTGCGACTCAACACGCAGGCCTGGCACGAGGTGATGGTGCTCAAATTCGTCCACGCGCATTTCGTGCTCGAGCGGCCGGAACTGGCGCAGCCGCAGCGCGGGCGGGCGAAGATGGTCGAGCAGCTCGCCATCGGGTTCGACGCCTGGCTCGCCGACCCCGATGACGCCGGTCGTGCGCCCCGCCGCCTCCTCGAATGGGCCGACGAGGCCACCGAGGCGGGGTTCGCCGTGCGCCGCGACCGACCCGAGCTGCTGATGGGCGACACGAGCGACGCCGGCATGCGGCGACAGGGGCGCAGTCGCGCGATCCTCGACTATGTCGCCTCGCTCAGCGACCAGCAAGCCGTGACCACCTATCGTGCGTTGACCGGAGGAGTGACCAGTGAGTGAGCAGTTGCGGGATCGGGACCGACTCGTCGAGGAGCTGATCGAAGTCGGCCGCGACGCCGTCGGGCGGGGGCTGGTGCTCGCGAGTGCCGGCAACCTCTCAGCGCGCATCTCGGATCGGGAATTCGTCGTCACCGCGTCGGGCACCTGGCTCGATCGCTTGACCCCCGCAGACTTTGCGGTGCTCTCGCTCGATGCCTCCGTGTCGGGGGACGCAGCGCTTGGCGGGCCGCGCCCGTCGAGCGAGTGGAAGTTGCATCACCGGGCGTACCTGGCGCGGCCCGACGCGGAGTGCGTGCTGCACCTGCACCCGCGAACGGCTGTGGTGCTGGCCAGCGTCGGCACTCCCATCCGTCGGCTCACCCTCGATCACGCCTACTACCTCGGCGAGATCGCCGTCGTCCCGTTCTACCACAACGGCACCGACGAACTCGCCGACACGGCAGCCGAGGCCCTGCGCGATCACAACTGCGTCGTGATGCAGCATCACGGATGCTCGGTCGTCGCTGACACCGTGCAGATGGCGTACCGCAGGGCGCTCAACCTCGAGGACGCCGCGCAGGCGACCGCCCTGGCCGTGCAGCTCGGCGACACCACCACCGCGTTCCCGGAGGACGGGGCGACGCACGCCTGACCGGGAGCCGGGCTCGGCGGGGCCGGCGGCTACGGGGCGACCGGGAACTCCTGCCGGGGGTCCCATGGCTCCGCCCACCCGAGCTCGTCGAAGAGGCTCGCGAGGGTCATCCCGGTGAACCCCCACACGAGGTGCCCACCGAGGTGCGGGCCGAGGGCGAACGCTGCGCCCCGATACGTGGAAGCGCCCTGCTGCAGCACCGATGTGCCGCGTGCGGCCGGGTCGAGCATCTCGGCGACGGGAGCTCGGAACACCTCCACCGACTCCGCATGGTCGGCGGCGACGGCGCTCGCACGGCGCCACCACCCCACGACCGGAGTGACGAGATTGTTGCTCACCGGGATGTGCACGGGCTGGAGCGATCCCAGCACTTCGACGCCCGATGGGTCGATCCCCGTCTCCTCCGCGGCCTCCCGAAGGGCAGTTTCTGAGGCATCGCGGTCCTGAGCCTCACTGCCTCCGCCCGGAAATGCGATCTGGCCCGCGTGATGCCGCATGCTGTCGGCGCGGCGAGTCAGCAGCACGTCGAGCTCCGGCGGCACCGTGCGGGCGCCGTGCTCGGCGGGGCGACGGTCGAGGGCGCCGAACAGGATCAGCACCGCCGACCGCCGGAGCGGCCGGTCGGTGCGGGGGGCCTGCGGTTCGTACGAGACAGCGACGCGGCGGCTGAGGAGCGCGCGGAGCTCGCCTTCGGCGTCGGCAACGGTTCGCGGCATACCCGTCACCCTACAACCGCCCGCTCGGCTCGCGGACGGTCAGGCGTCGGCGAGCAGGTCGTAGATGCTGTCCGGTACGCGCTGGGAGCGCGCCCAGGGCTCACGGTCGCGTCGGGCGACGCGCTTCACCTGGTCGGACTCCTCAGCCCGCACCTGCGTGAGCACAGCGATCACCGCAGCGCGCTCCGTCTCGTCGACCTTCCCGGTGACGAAGCGGATGTCGTCGCCGTGGAGCACGTCGTCGAGCGCCGCATCTCGTTTCGCCGCATCGCGCTCGGAGGCATCAGGGGGCAGGATCGGCCGGTCGATGTCGGTCTCGACGTCGGTGGGCGGTGCAGCGTGCTTGGCCACGTGGTGCTCGCTCTCGGTGCTCGTGCTCGGAGACGGCCCGCTCACAGCGGGATGTTGCCGTGCTTCTTCGCCGGCTGCTCGGTGCGCTTGCCGCGAAGCCCGCGCAGGGCCTTGATCACGGCGAGGCGGCTTCCGGCGGGCTCGAGCACGTTGTCGAGCTCGCCGCGTTCTGCGGCGAGGAAGGGCGACGTCACATCGGCGGTGTACTTCGCGGTGAGCTCGGCGCGCAACGCCTCGACGTCGTCGCCGCGTTCGGCGGCCGCTGCGAGTTCCTTGCGGTAGAGGATGTTCACCGCTCCCGCGCCGCCCATCACGGCGATCTCGGCGGTGGGCCAGGCGATGTTGAAGTCGGCCCCCATCTGCTTCGACCCCATCACGATGTACGCGCCGCCGTAGGCTTTGCGCGTGATGATGGTGACGAGCGGCACCGTCGCCTCGGCGTAGGCGTAGAGCAGCTTGGCGCCGCGACGGATGACGCCCTGGAACTCCTGGTCGGTGCCGGGCAGGTAGCCGGGCACGTCGACGAGCGTGAGGATCGGAATGGAGAATGCGTCGCAGAAGCGCACGAAGCGCGCCGCCTTCTCGCTCGCATCGATGTTGAGCGTGCCCGCCATCTGGTTCGGCTGGTTCGCGACGATGCCGACGGTTCGGCCCTCCACGCGACCGAAGCCGATGAGCATGTTCGGGGCGAACAGCGGCTGGACTTCGAGGAAGTCGCCGCCGTCGAGAATCGCGCTGATGACCGTCTGCATGTCGTAGGGCTGGTTCGCGCTGTCGGGGATCAGGGTGTTGAGCCGACGGTCTGCGTCGGTGATCTCGAGCGCCGTGTCGGTGTCGTAGATCGGCGCTTCGGCCAGGTTGTTGTCGGGGAGGTAGCTGATGAGCGCACGGGCGTAGTCGAGCGCGTCGTGCTCATCGCTCGCGAGATAGTGGGAGACGCCGCTCGTCTTGTTGTGCGTGAGCGCGCCGCCGAGCTCTTCGAAGCCGACCTCCTCGCCGGTGACGGTCTTGATGACGTCGGGGCCGGTGACGAACATGTGGCTCGTCTTGTCGACCATGATGACGAAGTCGGTGAGCGCGGGGGAGTACACGGCGCCTCCGGCCGACGGGCCCATCACGATGGAGATCTGCGGGATCACTCCCGAGCACATGGTGTTGAGCCGGAAGATGCTCGCGTACTTGGAGAGTGCGACGACGCCCTCCTGGATGCGCGCGCCACCGGAATCGAGAATGCCGAGCACGGGAGCGCCGGTCTTCAGCGCGAACTCCATGGCTTTCACGATCTTCTCGCCGGCGACCTCGCCGAGCGATCCGCCGAAGGTGGTGAAGTCCTGCGAGTACACGACGACCTGGCGGCCGTGGATCGTTCCCGCGCCGGTGACGACGGAGTCGCCGAACGGGTGGGACTGCTCCATGCCGAAGCCCTGCGAGCGGTGCTTGACGAACTTGTCGAACTCGACGAACGAGCCGGCATCGAGGAGGGCCGCGATACGCTCGCGCGCGGTCATCTTTCCACGCGCATGCTGCTTCGCCGCGGCGGCTGCATCGCGGTCACCCACGGCTTCCTGGTACTTGCGGCGATGATCCGCGATGCGGTCGGCGGTCGTCGCGGGTGCGATGTTCTCTGCAGTCACGCCTGCCAGCCTAGCGCGGAGCACCACCCCTGACCCTCCGAACCTCTCCAACGGAATCGAAACTCCTTGGTGCGATACCTACGATTCAGTCGAAGATATCGCCGAGCAGCCCGCCGAGCAGTACGCCGCCGATCACCGGTCCGAGCATGCCGCCACCGCCTCCGCCCGCGCCGCCGCGACCGCGACCTCCGCCGCCCCACTGGCCGCCTCCGCCTCCGCCGCCCCAACCCCAGTCGTCGTCGTCGGGTCGGGACGAGTCGATGTCGCGCTGGGCCAGCCGCAGCGACTCGTCGGCGAGATCGGAGGCGCGGCGTGCGAGCTGCAGCACCTGCTCGCGGGTGTCTTCGGAGACCGGCAGTGCAGCGATCTCGCTGCGGTGGCGACGCGCCTCCGCGAGCCGTGTGCGGGCGTCGGCGCCGATCCAGCCGCGGTGTCCCTCGATCAGGCTGGCGGCGATGCCGATGGCGTGGTCCGCTGCCGAGACCCCGTGCTGCACCTGCGCGGCGGACGGCACTGGCTTCGCCGCGCGCGCACGAGCGGCGTCGAGCGCGGAGTTGGCCGATGATACGAGGGCGAGGTCGGCGAAGGGGTCGCGCTGGCGGCCCGTGCTCACCTCCGCGAGCGCCTGCTCGAGCCGCTCGATCGCGGCGTCCACCGTCTCATTGCGGGGTTCGGTGCGGGCCGATGCGATGTCGCCCCGCGAGTCGTCGATGACGTCGGCGAGCGTGTTCTGCGCGCGCAGCGCCTCGATCTCGAAGCTGTCGACGCCGTCGAGAATGGAGGCCGCCCGGCGCACGGTCTCGGTCGCAGTCTCGAGCGCGAGGTTCGCGTCGGCGAGTGCGCCGGCCGTGCGGCGACGATCCGAGAGATCGGCGGAGTGCTCGGCGAAGTCGAGCAGCTGCTCCACGTCCTCCGACTGCAGACGCACGCGCTGCAGCGCTGACGGGCTGTAGCGCTCGGCCAACCGGGCGGCAGCGCGCTGCGCGTCCGGCACCCGCGCGCGCAGGGCCGCGGCGTCGGCGCGCACGCGCTCCACCATCTCCGGCGCGCGGCGGGCGCGCTCCACTCTCGCCTGCAGCGCCGTCGTGCGCTCGTCGAGCACCGACTCGGCCCATTCGCACAGCTGCAGAATGCGCGCGTTGCGGGTGCGCACCTCGTCGGGCGTATCGGGGATGTGATCGTGGTTGAGCTGATGCAGCTGGAACGCCTCGCTCAGGTGCTCGCGCACGGAGTCGAGGCCGGCCCGCAACTCGGCGGTGGCGTCTTCGCCGAGCTCCGCGGTGGCGAATGCCAGTTCGTCGCTCGTCGCGCGGATCCGCTCGTCGGCGGCGACGATCGCACTGCGGGCGCGCTGCGATTGCTGCGCGTCGGAGGCGTGCTGTCGTTCCTGCGACTCGCGGTCTCGGCGTCCCCAAAATGCCACGGTGTGTCCTGTCTGCTTCGTGCGATGGCTTACTGCGGTTCGATGGAAGAGCGGAGCGAACCCGCCTCGGTCCGCTCCGCTCGGTTCTCCGTGGTTACTGCTCGAGCGCCTGCGGCGTGCGGCCGGCCTTCAGTGCGGCGAGCCGCGCTTCGACCTCGGTGACGGCTTCGAAGTTCTCGAGTTCGTTGAACTGCGAATCGAGCGTCGACGCCGCGATCTCCTGCTTGCCGCGTGCGAGCGCCTCCTGACGGCGGATCTTGTCCTCGAACCGGCCGAGATCGCTCGTGGGGTCGAGCACGTCGATCGACTTCACGGCGTCGGCGACGCGGTTCTGCGCCTCTGCGGTCTTGGCGCGGGCGACGAGTTCAGAGCGCTTGGTCTGCAGCTGCTGCAGCTTCACCCGCATCCCGTTGAGGCCGTCCTTCAGCTTCGCAGTGACCTCGCGCTGCGCGGCGATGGTGGGTTCCGCGGCACGAGCCTCGTTCTCCTCGGTGATCTGGCGCTGGAGCGCGACCTTCGCGAGGTTGTCGAACTTGTCGGCGTCGACGGAGTTCCCGGCGGAGCGCAGCTCGTCGGCCTTCGAACTCGCCGCAATCGCCTTGCGCTCCCACTCGCGAGCGGTGCGCACGTCCTCGTCGTAATCCTGCTCGAGCAGTCGGAGGTTGCCGATGGTCTCCGCGATGGCCGTCTCGGCGTCCGAGATGTTGGTCGAGAAATCGCGGATCAGCTGGTCGATCATCTTCTCGGGGTCTTCGGCCGAGTCGAGCATCGAGTTGACGTTTGCGCGGACAAGTGTGGTGATGCGCCCGAGGATGGACTGCTTCGACATGTGAGTTCCTTTCGGCGGAGCGGTTTGGATTGAGTGTAGGGATCAGTACTGGGGAAGCGCCGAGTTAGAAGCGGCCCCCGCCGCTGCGACCCGACCGGCCGCCGCGGGAGCGGCGCGAGGATCCACCCGAGCGCCGAGACGATCCGCTCGAGCGTCGCGAGGTTCCGCCCGAGCGGCGGGAGGAACCGCCGCCCCAGGAGCTGCCGGAGCCGCTGCCCCAGAAGCCTCCGCCCGAGCCGCCGTAGCTGGAGCCCCCGCCGCTGCCGAGAATCCCTCCGAGGACGGCGGCGAGGTCGCCCGATGCTGACGGGCTTCTGCCTCCGTACCCGAAGCCGGAGACGTCGGATTGAGCGGCGGAGAGCGACTGGTGGGCCAGCTGGCTCGCGCGTTGCGCATCTGACAGCGCAGCGGCGGGGTCGGCGCCGCGCGCCGCCCCGGCACGGGAGAGCGCTGCCCGTGCTTCGGAGGCCCGGGTGCGCGCGATCGAGCCGACCGCTCCGCGACGCGCCTCGATGAATGCCTCGGCCTGGCGCACGTCGCCATCGGCCTGGATGAGCTGCGCGTCGAGGAGTTGTCGAGCGCGCGCCGCCTGCTGGGCGGACTGCACGACGCCGTCGATGTGCGCGTTCGCGGCCTCGAGGGCTGCGACGGCGCGCGACGGTCGGCGCCCGGCGCCCGAGAGATCGTCCCGTGCTTCGGCGATGCGCCCCTGCGTCGCAGCGATCGCCGCCGCGACGGCGCCATCCGCATCCGGGACGGACTGGGCCCCAGCGATGTCGGCCTCCAACTCGCTGATCAATTCGGCGCATCGCGCTTCGACGCCCGCGAGTTCCGGGCCGCGCGCCGCGATGGACTGGTGGATCGTCTCCGCCTGCGCGATCGCTGCCTCTGCCTCGCGGATCGACACGGCGGCAGCGCCGGATTCCGGTGGCGTGGCGCTGAGCGCGGAGGCCGCGGCGTTCTCCCGCTCCGCGGCGAAGGCGAGCAGTGCCTCCGCCTGCTGGGGGGCGCCCTCGAGGGCGGCGAGCTCTTCCGGGGCGAACGTCGCCGTGAGGCTGGCGACCTCGGCAGCGGTCTGCGCCGCCTGCGCGGCCGCCTGTTCCCGGCGTGCCGCCGCAGCGGCGAGCGCAGCCGGAGCGTTCTGCTCGATCGCGCGCAGCCGCTCGAACGATTCAGCCTGCGCGTCGAGCTCGTCGTCGACGGAGGCGCAGAGCTCGATGACCCGTTCCAGCCATTCCCGCCGCTGAGCGCCGGTGTCGGGAGTGGCGTCGTCGAGTTGCTGACGCAGCGTGAAGGCTTCGAGCAGGCGGGCTCGCACCGACTCGATCGATGCGGCATAGGCCGCGACCGCGGCATCTCCGAACTGAGCGCGGGCGAACTCGAGCTCTTGCGCACTGCTCTTCACGGCATCGTCGGCGGCGACCAGGGCGGAGCCCGAGACGCGCTCGAGCTCCGCGAGCTCCTGCTCGGCTGCCTCCTCGGTGCGGCGCTTGCGCGCGACGCGCGTGATGCCGTAGGCGGCTCCACCGAGACCCAGCACTCCGGCGCCGATCCCGACGGCGACCGCGGTGTTGCGGCCGGGAGCCGCCTGCTCCGCTTCAAGCTGGTCGGCGGCGGCGGCGATCGTGCCCGCCCAGTCCTCGTCGCGGAGCTCGGGAAGCAGCTGCTGCTCGATGCTGTCGAGCGCGTCGTTGCTCAGCGCCCCGTTCTCCGGCGAGGAGATGTAGTACTGGCGGCCCTCGGTCGCGACCGCGAGCAGATACTGCGTATCTCCGAGACCGTTGCGCTGCGCGGTCTCGTCGGCCCACGCGATTCTGTCAGCCGGATCGGTGAACTCGTCGACGAACACCACGAAGAGGTCGAGCCCCGTCTCGTCGAAGGCGGCGGCGAGACGAGCGTTCGCGGTCTGCTCCTCAGCGGGGTCGAGCACGTCGACGGCGTCGGTCACGTACTCGGTGCCGAGGGAGCCGGGAGCGACAGCAGCAGCGCTCGACGCGCCGAGCGCGAGCAATCCGGCGCCCATCAGCGCGCTCGCCCACCAGCGCCCGATGCGCGGCCGATGAGGATGCGGACGGGGGGACAAGCCTGAGTGCTCCACAATCGGAGTGTATTCGTGCCTCGGCATCCGGGTCCAATTGTTTTCCAAGCGCTAACGTAAAGCTCATGGAGCTCCTTCGCACGCGTGCGGCACTGCCCGACGTCAGATGGGCAGAGACCTCGCCCTCCACGAACGCCGAGCTCCGCGCTCTCGTGGTGACTGAGACGGGTCGAGACGCTGCCGGCATTCCGCACGGCACGTTGGTGGCCACGAGTGATCAGACCGCTGGCCGGGGTCGTCTCGACCGCGGGTGGGTGACTCCGCCGAACACCTCGATCGCGGCCTCGTTGCTGGTGCGCGGATTCGGAGCGAGCGGACTGGGGGTGAGCTGGCTTCCCCTGCTCGCCGGCTCCGCCATCGTCACCGCGCTGCAGCCGTGCTTCACGGCAGCTGCCGAGGCCGCAGGCGGCGAGGCGAAGCGCGTCGGGGTGAAGTGGCCGAACGACGTGCACGTGCGCGATGAGGAGGACGCGATCGCCGGGAGGCCGGGCAAGAAGCTCTGCGGGATCCTGTGCGAACTGCTGCCGGGCGACACGACCGGCGGGCACACCGTCATCGTCGGCACTGGCATCAATCTGCTGATCCCCGAGTGGGAGCTGCCCACCGACCGCGCGACCTCGCTGCTCGCAGCGGGCGCCGACACGGGTGGCGCTGAGAGTCTCGCCGACGCCGCGGGCCGGGATCTCGCAGACCGCGTGCTCTCCGAGTACGCCAAAGAGCTGCTCCGGCTCGTGCGCCTCGCCGCCGACGACCCGGGGACCGCACGGGCGCGGATCGCCCGCCACTCGCTCACGATCGGCACCGAGGTGCGGGTGCACCTGCCCGGTGACCGGATCGTGGACGGGCGCGCCCGGGCGCTCGCCGCCGACGGGTCACTCGTCGTCGATCTGCCCACCGGTGGCGAACTCACCGTGTCTGCTGGTGACGTCGAGCACCTCAGGTGACGGCGTCGCGCCGCGTCACTCCGCCCGGTAGAGCTCCTCGCCGAGCACCGTGGTGCTGCGAACGCGCGAGGTGAGCAGCGCCTCGGGTGCCGCTTCGAGCGGGTTCACGTCGAGCACGATGAAATTGGCGCCGAGGCCCGGTCGGATTCGGCCCGTCGTCGCATCCATCTCGCCGGCGAACGCACCGCCTGCGGTGATCGCCGTCAGCGCGTCCGCTGGGCTGAAGGCGCGCTCCGGGTGGTACGGGGCCCGTTCGGGATCGAGCGCTGAAGCGCCGGTGAGCGCGATGTAGAGGTTGGGAATCGCCTCGTGCGGCGCCGTCGGCGCATCGGTGCCGAGGGTGATCGCAACGTTCGCCGCGCGGAACTTGTGCCAGGGGAACCCGAGTTCCTGGCGTTCGTCGCCGAGCTGCGCCTTCCAATTGTCGAGTACGGCGGGATCGCAGTGCACCGGCTGCATCGACGCGATGACGCCGAGCTCGCCCATGCGGATGATGGTGTCGTCCGCGACGCTCTCGAGGTGCTCGATCCGGTGGCGACGAGCGCGGGGCCCGTTCATGCGCACGCAGTGCTCGACCACATCGAGGGCGATCTGACTGGTGCGATCGCCGATCGCGTGCATGGCGATCTGCAGGCCGGCTCGATCGGCGGCCTCGGCGACGGGGAGGATGCGCTCAGCTGTCCAGATCGGCTCCGCGTTGCTGCCGTTCGCGTAGGGCGCGAGCATTGTGGCCGTGCACGCGTCGATGACGCCGTCCATGATGAACTTCACTCCGGCTACCCGCAGCCAGTCGGCCGCACTGCTCGCGGCGATCTCATCTCGGAGCGTCGCGATGCGCGCTGCGCCTGCCACGTCGCGCGCCGCGTCACCCGTCGGCTCGAGGATCCAGTGGGCGGTGATGGGGAAGGGGAGACGGCCGTCCCGGTCGATGATGGCGCGCAGCCCGTCGATCTCCGCCGCATTCAGCGACATCTCGGTCGCTCCGGTCACGCCGGCCTCGAGATAGCTCGCGAACGCGCGATCGAGCGCGGCGACGACATCGGCTTCAGTCGTCTGGGAGAGCAGGAACGCCGAGGCGTATTGCGTACCGGCGGTCTCCAGCAGCAAGCCCGTCGCATCGCCCGCGGCGTCTCGCACGATCTCGCCGCCGACGGGATTCGCGGTGTCGCGCGTGATGCCCATCTCTCGGAGCGCCGCACTGTTCACCCAGACCGAGTGGAAATCGTTGGCGTCGAGATACACGGGCACATCGGGCAGCACCCGATCGAGCATCTCGGCGGTCGGCATGCCGTCGCCGATCGCGTCGAACAGCCAGCCGCTGCCGAGCACTCTCGCCCCGGCCGGGTCGGCGGCTCGCGCAGCGACCAGGCGTTCGTGCATCTCGGCGAGCGAGGCGCAGTCGCGCAGCTGCACGCGGGCGAGCGATTCGCCGAACCCGACGAGGTGGGTGTGGGAATCGATGACGCCGGGAGCGACGAATCGCCCCTCGAGGTCCACCTCGACGACCTCCCGCGATCCGGCGCCGCCTGCGACCCCTCCGACGGCCGTGCGCACGTCGTCGATCGACCCGACGGCGATGAACCGTCCGTGCTCGACGGCGAAGGCCTCGGCGATCGGGGTGGGCTGCTCGGGGGTGGGGTCGGCGGTGAAGACGACGGCGTTGCGGTACAGGGTGGTCGTCACGGTGGCCTCCGGAGGTCAGGTGGTGAATGGGGGGATCTGGGGCGCCGCGCTCGTGCGGCGCCCCCTGCACGGGCTAGCGCTCTGAGCGCGCCTCTGCCGCGTCGAGCGGGTACTCCGCCGAGAGGGCGTCGATCGCTTCGGTCGACGGGATCTCCTCAGAGAAGTTCAGCTTCGGCACGGGCTTGCGGAAGAAGCCGGTCTTCAGCGCCAGAATGACGACGCCGATGAGCATCCAGATGCCGCCGACGATCCAGGTGAGGCCCTCGAGCGAGGTCCACAGCCAGATGGTGAGCCCGAATCCGATGAGCGGGATCACGCCGTACCGGAACCAGCCCCACGCCGAGACGGGCTCGGTGCGGCCGCCCTTCGGGAAGAGGTAGGTGCGGATGACGGAGAGGTTGACCATGGCGAATGCGGCGAGCGCGCCGAAGCTGATCATGAACGCCGCCTGGTCGAGGCTGACGAAGAGGCTCGCGAGGGCGACGATCGAGACGGTGGTCGCGGCGACGATCGGGGTGCCGAAGCGCTTCGAGAGGATGCCGAGCGGTTTCGGGAGGATGCCGTCGCGGCCCATCGAGTAGAGGATGCGCGACACGGCGACCTGGCCGGCGAGGCCGGAGCCGAAGCAGCCGGCGACGGTGATGATCACGAAGATGGCTGCGAGCACTTCGCCTCCCACATGGCTGAAGAGCACGGCACCGGCCGCGTCGAGCAGCTCGGTCGACGCGGTGCTCCAATCGTCGAGGTAGTACGCGCGTGCGCCGACGTACGAGACGACGATGAAGATCAGGCCGCCGATGATGGTCGTGAGCATGATGGCGCGTGGGATGTCGCGGCGCGGGTTCTTCGCTTCTTCGGACAGGGTCGACACGGCGTCGAAGCCGAGGAACGAGAGCGCGAGGATGGCGGCGCCCGTGAAGATCGGGCTGTAGCCGACGGAGCCGGGGATGAAGGGTTCGAGCAGTGACGGCGCGTTCGGGTCGTTGATCGCTGCCTTGATGGCGAGGATCGCGAAGACGATGACGGCGGCGAGCGAGACGACGACGATCACCGTGTTGATCTTGCCGACCAGCGAGATGCCGAGCACGTTGAAGACGAACACGGCGATCAGCGCGGCGAGCGTGAACACCCACGTCGGGACGCTCGGGAACTGGGTGCTGGCGTAGAGCCCGAGAATCAGGAAGTTGATCATCGGGATGAAGAGGTAGTCGAGCATGAGCACCCAGCCCGTGAGGAAGCCGGTCGTGCCCCCGAAGGCCTGCTGCGAATACGTGTAGGCGGATCCGGCGACGGGATAGCGGCGCACCATCGCCGCGTAGCTCGCCGCGGTGAACAGCATGACGACGAGGGCGACGATGTAGGAATCGACGAGGTGGCCCTCGGTGAGCTGGTTCACGATGCCGTAGGTCGTGAAGACGGTGCCGACCGCCATGTACGAAAGCCCGAACAGTGTGAGGGTGATGGGGCCAAGAGTGCGCTTGAGATGCGCCCCGGTTGCTTCGCTCACTGAATCTCCTGTGATGTGGCGGCTGGTGCCGGTGCCGTGCGCCGATTCCGTCTGCGGAACGACCACCAAAATGAACAAGGTTCTTTTTGACGTGACTAGACTAGACGGAGATCGTCGGGAGCGCGAGTCGAGTGCATCTGGTTCGCGCCGCGAAGCGTCAGCGAAGGAGTGATGCGCGTGACTGAGTCAGTGCGGCGACGCGTGGGGCGCCCGAGCGAGCAGGTGCTCTCGCGGGTCAGGATCGTGGAGACCGCGCTCGATCTGCTCGACGAGCACGGCGAGGGCTTCGGCATGCGCGACCTGGCGCGCGAACTCGGGGTGCGACCCTCAGCGCTCTACAACCACGTGGAGAACAAGGAAGACGTCTTCCGCGGCATCCGCGAGGTGATCGCGGGCCGGGTGTCGCAGCGCGAACTGGAGCACGAGCCCTGGGACGTGGCCCTCGCCGCTTGGGCGAGATCGTATCGAGACGCATTCGCCGCGCACCCTCCGACGATCGCACTGCTCGCCGTCATGCCGTTCGACCCCGGCTCGCACGTATTCGCCTCGTACGATCGCATCGTCGCGCTGCTGACCTCGGAGGGGTGGAGCCGGGCGGCTGCCCTCAACATCCTCGTCGCCTTCGAGTCCTTCATCCTCGGCTCCGCGCTCGACGCGGCTGCCGCGCCCGACATGATGCACGCGCGCGACCGCGACGACGTTCCGAACTTCACGGCGGCGTACGAGGAGCGCGATCGGCAGGGCTCGGACACGTGCACCGGGCCCGCGGACCAGGCCTTCGCCGCCGGCCTCGAGCTGCTGCTGCGCGGCCTCCGATCCGAGCAGCGCGAACGGGGGGCCCAGCTGGATCCGCGCTGAACAGCGCGGATCCACTGCGCGAGCACGAGCGCGAGCACGAGCGCGAGCGCATGCATAAACGCATGGCGGCCCCCACCCGTGCGGGCGGGGGCCGCTGTGCGCGCGGCCGCAGTGACTATCGCGGGTCGAGCGGGTAGTCCTCCGCCAACTGATCGATCTGCTCGGTGCTCGGATCGCTCTCCGAGAAGTCCATCTTCGGTACGGGCCGACGGAAGCCGCCGGTGACGAGCGCGATGATGACGACGCCGACGGCCAGCCAGATCCCGCCGACGAGCCAGGTGAGGGCCTCGAGCGAGCTCCAGAGCCAGATCGTGAGCACGAACCCGATGAGCGGCATGACGCCGTACCGGATCAGGGCCCAGGCGCCCTCCGGTCGCTTGCCGTGCTTCGGGAAGAGGTAGGTGCGGATGACCGAGAGGTTGACCATCGCGAACGCCGCGAGCGCGCCGAAGCTGATCATGAACGCGACGGTGTCGAGCGAGAGGAAGAGCGCGGAGAGCGCGAATACCGACACGACCACCGCGGCGATCACGGGAGTGCCGAAGCGGGAGTGCAGTCGCGAGAGCGGCTTCGGCAGCATGCCGTCGCGGCCCATCGCGTAGAGGATGCGCGAAACCGACACCTGGCCGGTCATACCCGAACCGAAGGCGCCCACCACGTAGATGGCGACGAAGAACGACGTGAACCAGCTCGTGCCGAAGCTGTCCATCACGGTCGTTCCCGCAGCGTCGATCTGAGCACTGCTGAGGGTCGACCACTCGGGGTTGAACGCCAGGGCGCCGGCCCACGAGACGAGGATGAAGAAGAAGCCGCCGAGCATCGTCGCGAGCAGGATCGCGCGAGGGATGTCGCGGCGCGGGTTCTTCGCCTCCTCGGACAGCGTCGACACCGCGTCGAAGCCGAGGAAGGAGAGCGCGAGGATCGCGGCTCCCGACGCGATCGCGCCGATGCCGCCCTCACCGAAGGTGAAGGGGTCGATGAGGCCGACCGACTGGTCGCCGCCGAGGTACTGCTTGAATGCGAGCGCGACGAAGACGACCACGAGCACCACGGAGAGGGCGATGATGACGAAGTTGACCTTGTTCACGAGCGTGATGCCCAGAATGTTGAAGACCAGCACGAGCACCAGCGCGACGAGGGTGAAGACCCAGATCGGAATGGCCGGGAACTGGGTGTTCATGTAGATGCCGATGAGCATGAAGTTGATCATCGGGATGAAGAGGTAGTCGAGCAGCATGACCCAACCGGTCAGGAACCCGGCCGCGCCCCCGAAGGACTGCTGCGAATAGGTGTACGCCGATCCCGCGACCGGATACTTGCGCACCATCGCCCCGTAGCTCGCCGCCGTGAAGAGCATGGTGATGACCGCGACGACGTAGGCCGCGGGGAGGTGCCCATCGGTGACCTGATTGACGATGCCGTAGGTCGTGAAGACGGTGATGACCGTCATGTAGGTGACCCCGAAGAGGGTCAGGCCGGTGAGGCCGAGTGCCCGCTGCAATCGGGGCTTGGACTGGGTGTCGCTCACGATGGTCTCCTTTGATTCGTGCAACGTCGAGGAACGGGTCAGGTGGTGATGGAAGTGCTCAGGAAGGTGGTGTCGCCGGCGAGCCAGGTGCCGTTGACGACGATCTCGGCGATCGCCTCCGGGGCGATGGTCAACGGGTCGGCCGAGAGCCAGGCGGCGTCGGCGACGCGGCCCACCTCGAGGGTGCCGCGATCATTCGCGAGGGCCTGCCGCGCGATGCCGGTGGTGTAGGCGCCGAGCGCGGCCGCGGCGCTGATGCGCTCCTCCGGCAGCCAGGCGTCGGCGTCGGGCTCGGTGTGGCTGTGGCGGGTGATGGCCGTGGAGAGCGCCGGCCGCCAGTCGCGTGTCGTCACCGGCCAGTCGCTGCCGAACGTGACAGTGGCTCCGCTGCGATGCACCGACCCGATGAGGTACTGCCATCCTTCGCGGGAGTGGCCGAGATGCGGGATCGTGAGGTCGCGCATCACCGCGTCGCACTGCGCCCAGTACGGTTCGAAGTTCGCGATGACCCCGAGTTCGGCGAAGCGCTGGACGTCGGCGGGATCGAGCAGCGCGACGTGAGCGATGACGTCGGCGCGCTCCCTGGCGGGGTTCGTCGCGCGGGCGTGCGCGAGCGCATCGAGCGCGCTGCGGTTCGCGGCGTCGCCGATCGCGTGGAGGTGCAGTTGGAATCCCTCCGCGTCGAAGGCGCGCACGGCCTCGGCGAGCTCGGCGTCGCTCCAGTTCGGCAGCCCGCGATCATCGGGCCGGTCGGCGTACGGCTCGATGAGTGCGGCGGTGTGGCTCTCGATGACCCCGTCGAGGAAGAGCTTCACCGTCTCTCCGCTCAGTCGCGGGTGGTCCAGCGACCTGACGCGGTTGCGGTTCGTGACGAACTCGGCGACCTGCTCGCGCCAGCGCGCCGGGTCGGCGCGGAATGCGAGGTTGACGCGCGTGTGCAACCGTTCCTGCTGCGCCGCTTCGAGGTAGAGCTCGAGGTCGGCCGGCTCCACCCAGGCGTCCTGAATCCAGGTGGTGCCCTGCTCCGCGTAGCCCCGGGTCGCCCGTTCGAGCGCTTCGAGCCGCTGATCCAACGCGAACGGGGGCACCACGTCCGCGATGAAATCGTTGGCCGCCGCCTCCTGCAGGGTGCCGAGCGGTGCGCCATCGGCCCGGCGCACGATGCGGCCGAGCTCGGGGTCGGGGGTGTCGGCGGTGATGCCGCCGGCGGCCAGCGCCGCACTGTTCACCCACGCGGTGTGGTAATCCCAGGCGCGCAGGATGGTGGGGGTGCTCCCGGTGACCTCGTCGAGCCAGCGCGCGTCGAACAGACCGCCTTCGGAGAAGGTCGCGTCGTAGCTCGCACCCACGATCCACTCGGCGTCGGGGTTCTCGGCCTTCCACGCTGCGACGGCGGAGACGATGCCTGCGAGGTCGGCGGCTTGCCGCACCTGCGGACCGAGCGCCTCGACGCCGCCCAGGACGGGGTGAGCGTGGCCGTCTCCGATGCCGGGCACGAGCGCGCCCCCGGCGAGATCGATCACGGTCGTCGCCTCAGCGGTGAGCGCCCGCGCGTCTTCCCCGATCGCGGCGACCCTGCCCGACCGGAAGGCGATCGCGTCGCTCGTCGCACGGTGCGCGCCCCCCATCGGATCGACGACGACGGTTCCGTTCACGAAGACGGTGACGTGCGAGGCTTCACTCATGCTGCATCCTTGCTGCTCGGTGCCGGAGGGCGGGAGGTCTAGAGTGGTAAACGAACGGGGTTCGTTTACCGGCGGGTCGAGAATAGTACGGATTCTCCGGCAGAGCGAGCGAACGCACGGATTCGTTGCGCAATCCGTATCGGCGAGCACGAAGGAGTGGCATGGCCAGCGAGGAGTCTGCGAAGCGGCGGCGAGCCGGCCGGCCCAAGCAGAACGTGCTGTCGCCTCGGCTGATCCACGAGACGGCACTCCGCCTCATCGACCGGCACGGAGTCGAGGGCGCGGGAATGCGGGCGATCGCGGCTGAGCTCGGTGTGCGGCCCTCATCGCTCTACAACCACGTCGCCGGTCAAGCCGAACTCATCGCGGGCGTGCGCGACCTGGTGAGCGAACGGATCCCCACCGCCCCGTTCGTCGAGCTGCCGTGGGATGCGGCGCTCGAGCAGTGGGCGCTCGGGTACCGGCTCGCCTTCGCGTCGCACCCGCCGACGATCGCGCTGCTCGCCGTGCAACCACTCGACCCCGATTCGAGCACGTCGTTCATGTACGACGCGGTCGCGGCCGGCCTGGTGCGCGCTGGATGGCCGCAGGAGCGGGCGCTCTCGGTGATCGTGGCCTTCGAGTGCTTCATCCTCGGGGCGGCGCTCGATCTCGCGGCGGACCCGGCCATGCTCGATCCGGGGCGGCGGGGCGATGTGCCGGCCTTCTCAGAGGTCTACCGCGCGCGAAGCGAGGCGCTCGAGGCCTCCGGGACCAGCCCGGCCGACGACGCGTTCGGCATCGGCCTGCGTGCGATGCTCGCGGGCCTCCGCGCCGAGTACGCCGCTCTCGCAGCGCAGAAGAACGACGATCGGCGACGCTCCTAGAAGATGATCGTGCGATCGCCGTCGACGAGCACGCGGTTCTCGGCGTAGGAGCGCACGGCGTGGCGCAGTACGCGCGCCTCCACGTCCTGGCCCAACTGCGTCAGCGACCGCACCGTGTAGCCGTGATCCACGCGGATCGTGTCCTGCTCGATGATCGGCCCCTCATCGAGATCGGTCGTGACGAAGTGCGCTGTCGCCCCGATGAGCTTCACGCCCCGCTGGTGCGCCTGCTTGTAGGGGTTCGCGCCCTTGAACCCCGGCAGGAAGGAATGGTGGATGTTGATCGCGCGTCCCTCGAGCGCGGCGCAGAGCTCGGGCGAGAGGATCTGCATGTACCGCGCGAGCACGACGAGCTCGATGTCGAGCTCGGCGACCGTCTCCAAGACGCGCGCTTCGAACGCCGCCTTGTCATCGCCGCCGGCGATGGCGCGGTGCTCGAACGGCACGTCGTAGAACTCCGCGATGTCGCGCACCGTCTCGTGATTCGAGAGCACGAGGGGGACGTCGATGGCGAGCTGGCCGGCGCGGCGACGGTAGAGCAGGTCGTTCACGCAGTGCGTCGCCGTCGAGGCGAGGATCAGCGTGCGCACCGGCCGGTCCGCACGATCCAGGCGCCAGGTCATGTGGTAGCGCTCCGTGACCGGGGCGAGCGCAGCGGCGAACCGCTCATCGAACGTCTCCGGCTGGGCGACGGCCTCCACCTGCAGCCGCATGAAGAAACGGCCGGTATCCGCCGAGGCGAATTGCTGGCTCTCCACGATGTTGCCGCCGGCCGCCACGATGGCGCCGCTGATCGAGTGCACGATCCCGGGTCCGTCGATGCAGGAGAGGGTCAGGACCCACTGGGTGTCGGAAGCGGTGGGAGGTGCGGAGAGCGTAGTCACGGTCTCCAGGGTAGTGCGTGCGCCGTATCGGCCCAATTTTGCTACAGTGACGCCAGGGGGCGGCGCCCGGAGTTGCGCGCAGAGCATCAACCGGGCGGCGAGCATCAGCGCAAAGGAGTGAATCGATGTCGCAGCTACGTACCGGCGAATCGTCTGACCCGATCTTCGAGCAGGACCCCGGCCTTCCGCCGGTCGCGCTCAGCGATGACGAGCGCGCGGAGGACGCGGGCAGGCACCGCGGTCTGAAGATCGCGATCTGGATCGCGGTCGGCATCCTGGGAGCGGTGGGCTGGACCATGCTCGCCCTGGCGCGAGGCGAGACGGTGAACGCCATCTGGTTCGTGTTCGCGGGCGTCTGCACCTATCTCATCGGATACCGCTTCTACTCGAAGTTCATCGAGTGGAAGATCGCGAGACCGGACGACCGCCGTGCGACACCCGCGGAGTACCGGGCGAACGGCAGCGACTACGTCGTCACCGACCGGCGCGTGCTCTACGGCCACCACTTCGCCGCGATCGCCGGCGCCGGGCCGCTCGTCGGTCCCATCCTCGCGGCGCAGTGGGGCTTTCTCCCCGGAACGATCTGGATCGTCGTCGGCGTGATCGTCGCAGGCGCCGTGCAGGACTACCTGGTGCTGTACTTCTCCATGCGCCGCGGAGGCCGCTCCCTGGGGCAGATGGCCCGCGACCAGCTCGGCCGGATCGGCGGGACGGCGGCGATTCTCGCGACCCTCGTCATCATGGTGATCATCGTCGCGATTCTCGCGCTCGTCGTCGTCAACGCGCTGGCCGAGAGCCCGTGGGGCGTCTTCTCCGTCGGGCTCACCATCCCCATCGCGCTCTTCATGGGGGTGTATCTGCGCTACCTGCGCCCGGGGCGCATCACGGAAGTGTCGATCATCGGATTCGTGCTGCTGATGGCCGCCATCATCTCCGGCGGATGGGTGGCCGAGACCGAGTGGGGCGCGGCCCTGTTCACCCTGGACAAGACGACGCTCGCCTGGTGCATCATCATCTACGGCTTCATCGCGGCCGTGCTGCCGGTCTGGTTGCTGCTCGCGCCGCGCGACTATCTCTCGACCTTCATGAAGATCGGCGTGATCCTGCTGCTCGCCGCGGCGGTGATCCTCGTCATGCCGAACGTCGAGGCCCCGGCGCTCAGCCAGTTCGCCTTCACGGACACCGCTCCGGTCGTGACCGGCAGCATCTTCCCGTTCCTCTTCGTCACGATCGCGTGCGGCGCCCTCTCCGGATTCCACGCGCTCATCGCGAGCGGCACGACCCCCAAACTCGTGCAGAAGGAACGGCAGACCCGCGTCATCGGGTACGGCGGCATGCTCATGGAATCGTTCGTGGCGCTGATGGCGCTGGTCGCCGCAGTGACGCTCGATCAGGGCATCTACTACGCCATGAACGGATCCGCAGCAGCAACGGGCGGCACCGTGCAGGGCGCGGTCGACTTCGTCATGGGTCTCGGCCTCGCCGGAGTCGACGTCTCAGCGCAGCAGCTCACCGACATGGCCGCCGCTGTCGGCGAGGAGAGCATCGTCTCGCGCACCGGCGGCGCCCCGACCCTCGCGCTCGGCCTGGCGAACATCATGAAAGATCTCATCGGCGGCACGTCCATGATGGGCTTCTGGTACCACTTCGCGATCATGTTCGAGGCCCTCTTCATCCTGACCGCCGTCGACGCCGGCACGCGAGTCGCCCGCTTCATGCTGCAGGACTCGATCGGCAACGTCGCGCCGAAGTTCGGCGACAACTCGTGGCGTCCAGGGGTGTGGATCACGACCGCGATCATGGTCGCGGCATGGGGATCGATCCTGATCATGGGAGTCACCGACCCGCTGGGGGGCATCAACACGCTCTTCCCGCTCTTCGGGATCGCCAACCAGCTGCTCGCGGCCATCGCCCTCGCCGTCGTCATGGCCATCGTCGCGGCGCAGAAGAACTTCAAGTACCTCTGGGTGGTCGTCGTGCCGCTCGCCCTCACCGCCGTCGTCACGATCACGGCCTCGGCGTTCAAGATCTTCTCGCCCAATCCGGCGATCGGCTACTGGGCGAATCACGTCGCATTCCGCGAGGCGCTCGCCGCAGGGGAGACGTCGCACGGCACGGCAGAGGGAGTCGAGGCGATGAGCGCCGTCGTGCGCAACACCGCGATTCAGGCGACGCTCTCGATCCTGTTCGTCACGCTCGCGATCATCGTCATCATCGCCGCCGTACTGGCGGTACTCCGCTCGCACCGAAGCCCGGAGGCCGTCGATACGAGCGATCCGCCGGTCGCATCCCGCACCTATGCTCCTGCCGGCATACTGGCGACTCCGAACGAGCGCAGGCTCGAGCGCCGATGGGCCGACGACCAGCCGCATGCGGCGCGCGCGAGGGGGCACTGAGTGCGTCGGCTCGTGCGCGCGATCGGGGCAGGCGGGGCGCGTCTGCGCTGGTTCTGCCGCGAGCTCTTCGGCGACGCCAAGTACGAGCGCTACGTTGCGCATCTTCGGGTCGCGCACCCTGACGCGCCGGTGCCCGACGTGCGCACCTTCTGGCGCGAGCACTACGCCGAGCAGGATCGGAACCCCGGCGCGCGCTGCTGCTGACCGACGAGCCGGCGGCGCACCGCGATACGGCGAGCGGGCGAGGCCCGACCGCTCGCCGCCGCCGTCGCGGCTTGCTAAGCTGAGCCCGTCGCGACTGGCGTACAGATGGTCACCATCGGGAAACGACACACTGCTTGCATGGGACGGCCGCTCGCCTGGGTCGGATCCGGAAATGTTGCCGCGCTCGCGCGCGAATCACCACCGAGGAGCATTGCATGACCACCCAGTCAGCCTTTTTCAACGAGCCGCTCGAAGTCGTCGATCCTGAGATCGCCGAGGTCCTCAAGAACGAGCTCAACCGCCAGCGTTCCACGCTGGAGATGATCGCCAGTGAGAACTTCGTGCCCCGCGCCGTGCTCGAATCGCAGGGTTCCGTGCTCACGAACAAGTACGCAGAGGGGTACCCGGGCCGCCGCTACTACGGCGGCTGCGAGTTCGTCGACGTCGCCGAGGATCTGGCGCGCGAGCGCGCCAAGTCGCTCTTCGGCGCCGCGTACGCCAATGTGCAGCCCCACTCCGGCGCGTCCGCCAATGCCGCCGTGCTCTCCGCGATCGCCGAGCCGGGCGACACGATCCTCGGTCTCGAGCTGTCGCACGGCGGGCACCTCACGCACGGCATGAAGCTGAACTTCTCCGGCAAGCTCTACAAGGTCGCCTCCTACGGAGTCGACCCCGACACGTTCCTCATCGACATGGATGTCGTGCGCCAGCAGGCGCTCGAGCACCGGCCCAAGGTGATCATCGCCGGGTGGTCCGCCTACCCCCGCACGCTCGATTTCGCGAAGTTCCGCGAGATCGCCGACGAGGTGGGAGCCACCCTCTGGGTCGACATGGCGCACTTCGCGGGTCTCGTCGCTGCGGGCCTCTACCCGAACCCGGTGCCGCACGCGCACGTCGTCTCGTCGACCGTGCACAAGACCATCGGCGGGCCCCGTTCTGGTTTCATCCTCACCAACGATCTCGACCTGCACAAGAAGCTGAACTCGAACGTCTTCCCAGGGCAGCAGGGCGGGCCGCTCATGCACGTGATCGCCGCGAAGGCGACCGCGTTCAAGCTCGCCGCGACGGAGGAGTTCGCCGACCGCCAGGTGCGCACCCTCTCGGGAGCGAAGCTCGTGGCCGAGGCGCTGACGACCGAGGCAGCGCGCGGAGCCGGCGTCGATGTGCTGACGGGCGGCACTGACGTGCACCTCGTGCTCGCCGACCTGCGCGACTCGTCGCTCGACGGGCAGCAGGCGGAGGATGCGCTGCACTCGGTCGGCATCACGGTCAACCGCAACGCCGTTCCCTTCGATCCTCGCCCGCCCATGGTCACGTCGGGCCTGCGGATCGGCACGCCCGCGCTCGCGACCCGCGGATTCGGCGACGCCGAGTTCGCCGAGGTCGCCGACATCATCGCACTGACGCTGCAGCAGTCGGGCGACGTCGATGCGCTCTCGGCCCGCGTCACGGCGCTCGCCGACGCGTTCCCGCTGTACCCCGGTCTCGAGGAGTGGTAACCGATGGCCGCTGAACTCCTGGACGGGAAGGCAGCTGCCTCGGCGATCAAGCAGGAGCTCACGGGCCGCGTGTCGGCGTTGCGCGAGCGCGGAATCGTGCCCGGGCTCGCGACGGTGCTCGTCGGAGACGACCCCGGATCGCAGTGGTACGTCGCCGGCAAGCACCGGGACTGCGCCGAGGTCGGCATCGCGTCGATCAAGCGCGACCTCCCGGAGTCGGTGACGCAGGAGGAGCTCGAGGCCGTGCTCGATGAGCTGAACGCCGACTCGGCGTGCACCGGCTACATCGTCCAGCTCCCGCTGCCGAAGCACATCGACACCGATCGGATCCTCGAGCGCATCGATCCCGACAAGGACGCCGACGGGCTGCACCCGACGAACCTCGGGCGGCTCGTGCTCAACGCGAACCGGCCGATCGAGTCGCCGCTGCCGTGCACCCCGCGCGGTGTGATCGAACTCGTGGAGCGCAACGGCATCTCATGGGCGGGCAAGCACGTGGTGGTGGTGGGCCGGGGTGTCACCGTCGGGCGACCGATCGGTCCGCTGCTGACGCGTCGCGAGTACAACGCGACGGTGACACTGACGCACACGGGAACGCAGGATCTCGGCAGCATCCTGCAGCAGGCCGACGTGATCGTCGCTGCGGCCGGCTCCGAGGGCATCGTTCGCGCCGAGCATGTGAAGCCCGGCGCGATCGTGCTCGACGTCGGAGTGTCGCGCAAGACTGATCCGGTGACGGGGAAGAGCCGTGTCGTCGGAGACGTCGATCCCTCGGTCGCCGAGGTCGCGGCGTGGGTCTCACCGAATCCGGGCGGCGTCGGGCCGATGACGCGTGCGCTGCTCCTGCAGAACGTCGTGGAGATGGCGGAACGGGCCTGACGCATTCCCCCGGACTGGTCGTTCAGGCGGGCGCGGCATACTGGTGTGCGTCGTGCCCGCCGCCCATCCCGACGAAAGTTGAGCTCCGCACGTGACATCGACGACCACCGCACTCTCCATGACCGCGACGGTCCCTGCGCTGCTCGGCATCGACTGGCTCGATCCGGAGACCCTGCTGGAGGCCGGTGGGTGGATCGCGCTGGTGCTCGCGTGCGCCTTCGTGTTCCTGGAAACGGGCGTGCTCGTGCTGGCGTTCCTCCCCGGCGATTCGCTCCTCTTCACGGTCGGGCTCTTCAGCGCGACGGGCATCATCGATGTGCCGATCGGGATCACGTGCGCCCTCCTCTTCCTCTTCGCCTTCGCCGGCGACCAGATGGGCTTCATGATCGGGCGGAAGCTGGGACCTGCGGTCTTCAACCGGGAGAAGAGCCGCCTCTTCAACCCCGAGAACGTCGCGCGTACGCACGCGTTCTTCGAGAAGCACGGTCCGAAGGCGATCATCATCGCGCGCTTCCTCCCGATCTTCCGAGCATTCGTGCCGGCTGCTGCCGGCGTCGGCAAGATGGAGTACCGCCACTTCGTCCTCTACAACGCGATCGGCGCCCTGCTCTGGGGCGTCGGGGTGACCCTCCTCGGGTTCTTCCTCGGGCAGATCCCCTTCGTGCGCGAGTACAGCGAGGTGTTCATCATCGTCCTCGTGCTGATCCCGGGCATCCCGATCCTCATCGAACTCTTCCGCGCCCTCTCGCATTGGCGTGCGAAGCGCGGGGCTCCGGTCGCGGCGCCCGTCTCGCGCGACGGCGACGAGATCGCCTGAAGCGGGCGCGCAGACAGATGAATACGCACCCGGGCAGCGAGTACGAGGGCCTCATCGGCTGGATCCTGACGCTGATGGAGCGCATCGGCGAGTGGGGGGTCGGGCTCGCCGTCTTCCTCGAGACGTTCATCCCTCCGATTCCCTCGGAGGCGCTGCTTCCCGGCGCCGGCTTTCTCGCGTACGAGGGGCGGCTGAATTTCTGGTTCGCGTGGGCGATGGCCACACTCGGGGCTCTGGTGGGCGCCTGGGTCTGGTACGCGATCGGCGCCGCCTTCGGCCGGGACCGGACCCGTCGGGTCGTCGGCAGGATCCCGCTCATGGACCACGACGACTTCGATCGTGCGGAAGTGTTCTTCTCGCGGTGGGGAGGCACGGCGGTGCTCCTCGGCCGCTGCGTCCCTCTCGTCAGATCCTTCATCTCTATTCCCGCGGGCATCGAGCGCATGTCGATCGCGAAGTTCAGCATGTACACGCTGCTCGGATCCGGTGTCTGGAACGGGATCTGGATCGGACTGGGGTACGCGTTCGGGCCGGCGATCAAGCCGATACTCGAGCAGTGGAGCGGCGTGCTCTCCGACGCCATCATCGTGATCATCGTCGCGCTCTTCCTGTGGTTCGTGATCGCCCGACTGGTGCGCAACGCGCGCCGCAAGCGGGCCTCGTAGAGCGCTCGGCGTACGATCGGCATTCGCCGGTTGACGGCGCGCTGATCCTGCCTTAAAGTACAACCAAATGGTTGCACAAATCTCGCCCCAGTCCGCTGACGCCAGCGCCGAGCCCGCGCTCGGGCTGACGGACGAGCAGGTGAACCGCGTCTTCCGCGCCCTCGCCGACGCGACACGGCGCGACATCGTGCGACGCACCCTGACCGAAGAAGCCTCGATCTCCGAGCTGGCGGCCGACTACGACATGTCGTTCGCGGCGGTGCAGAAGCACGTCAGCGTGCTCGAAGCAGCGGATCTCGTCGCACGAACCCCCAAGGGAAGGGAGCGCATCATCTGCGGCAACCCCGAGACCATCCGTCGGGTCCAGGAACTCCTGGGCCACTTCGAGCAGATCTGGCGCTCGCGCATCGATCGGCTCGACGTGTTCCTCTCCGAACGCCCCGAGTAACCCACGTCGGCGCTGCACCGACGCAGCGATCCCGGCACGCGAAGAAAGGTCGACATCATGCCCATCACCTCCGTCACGACCGATACCGAGGCGTACACCCTCACCGTGGTCGCCGATTTCACCGTCCCGGTGCGCCGCCTCTGGGACGCCTACGTCGATCCCAGGCAGATCGAACGCTTCTGGGGGCCGCCCGAGTACCCCTCGACGTTCACCCGGCACGACGCGGTCGCGGGCGGCGTGAGCAACTACATCATGACGGGCCCGGGCGGAGACCGGAGCTGCGGATACTGGGAATGGGAGTCCGTCGACGCACCGCACTCGTTCGCGGTGCGAGACGGCTTCGCGAACGACGACGGCACGCCCAACACCGAGTTCCCCACCGTGCGCATGGAGTTCGCCTTCACCGAGTCGGCTCTCGGCTCCAGACTCACCACCGTCTCCCGATTCGGTTCGCTCGAAGCGCTCGAACAGCTCAAGGCGATGGGAATGGAAGAGGGCATGCGCGCTGCGATGGGGCAGATCGACGCGGTCGTCGAGGACCTCCGATCGTTCGCCGCCGGGCGCGAGACCGAAGTGCAGCTGCTGGGCGAGACGCAGGCGCGGGTCTCCCGCATCATCCGCGGGTCGGTCGAGCAGGTGTGGCAGGCGCACGTCGACCCCTCCCTCTTGCAGCGCTGGCAACTGGGGCCCGACGGCTGGAGCATGCCCGTCTGCGAGTACGGCGCCGGAGTCGGCCAGCGCCTGCGCACCGAATGGCAGAACGACGAGAGCGGTGAACGTTTCGGCTTCGCCGGGGTCGTCGTCGAATCAGCCGCACCGCATCGGCTCGTGACGACGGAGCGGATGATCTCGCCGCAGGATCCCGAGGGCTCTGGCAGCCCCGAGACCCTGAATGAGATGACGCTCGTTCCCGTCGACGGCGGCACACTGTTCGCCTACGTCATCACGTACCCGGACGCGACGGTGCGCGAGGCGGTGCTCGCCACCGGCATGGCCGAGGGCATGGAGACGGGCTACCAGCGTCTCGAGCAGGTCGTGCTCGCAGGCTGAGCGAACGACGGGCTCGACGGGCCCCGTTCACAGCGGGAGCGGCTACTCTAGGGGACTGTGCTGCTGACGGAACTGGAAAACTACTCGACCATCGCCCTGTACTCGGCGATGATCGTCTACGCCATCGCCTTCGTGTTCTACGCGGTGGATCTCGCGAACCGCAGCGGTGACGCCGCAGCGGTCCGTACGCCGGCCGCCGACGCTGAGGCGGCGACGGCCGGCGGCGGCGTCGCGACGATGGTGCGGACGGCGCCGCCGAGCCGCGCCATCGGTACCGTGATCAAGCCTCGGCGATCACGCTCGCTGCGCATCGGGTTCTCGCTCACCGTCCTCGGGTTCCTGCTGCACCTCGGAGCGACCGTGCTGCGCGGCATCGGGGCGGAGCGCGTTCCGTGGGCGAACATGTACGAGTTCGCGCTGACCGCGACCTGCGCGATCGTACTGATCTTCCTGGTCGTGCAGTTCTTCGTCGACCTGCGCTTCCTCGGCGCGCTGATCACGGGCATGACGATCCTGTTCCTCGGCGTCACGAAGGTGAACTTCTACGTCGCGATCGTCCCGCTGCAGCCGGCGCTCGACTCGTACTGGCTCGTGATCCACATTCTCGTCGCCGTGCTCGCAGTCGGGTTCCTCACCCTCTCGTTCGGACTGTCGGTGCTGCAGCTGCTCCAAGCCCGACGGGAAGCGCGCGATGCGCAGGGCGCCACGCCGACCATGCGGTTCCTCTCCACCTTCCCCGCAGCCGTGCGCCTGGAAGATCTGGCCTACCGCCTGGCGATCATCGGGTTCGTCTTCTGGACGTTCACGCTCATCGCCGGCTCGATCTGGGCGGAGGCCGCGTGGAGCCGTTACTGGGGCTGGGACACGAAGGAAGTCTGGACCTTCGTCATCTGGGTGCTCTACGCGGGGTACATCCACGCCCGCGCGACGCGCGGCTGGCGAGGAACGCGATCAGCATGGCTGTCGGTCATCGCCTACACGGCGGTCATCTTCAACTTCACGATCGTCAACGTCTTCTTCAAGGGGCTGCACGCCTACTCGGGCCTGTAAGCGGGAGACCAGCGGCGGTGCGCCGATGGGCTACTGCAGCACCTCGACCATTTCCGCCGGATCGATGAGGCGGCCCGCGATCGTGCCGCCGGTGACGCCCGAGCGGTCGCCCGCGTCGCGCAGATGGTCGACGATCCAGACGAGCTCGTCGGCCTCACTGGTCACGATCCAGTCGGTGTCGCCGATCCCGCAGGTGGCAGCCGACTGAACCGAGACGGCCGCCGAGGCGCCGGCCAGGCCCGGCCGGTCGCTCGCCCCGCTCACGGAGAGCCACTGCTTCGGCGCCTCATCGGCTGCGGCAGCATCGACGACGACGCCGAGAGTGCTCCAGGTGCGAATGAGGGGCTGCACGATCGCCGTGCGCCGCAACTGACGCAGGGACCACTGCAGATCCTCAGGTGCGGCCCCCTGCAGCCAGACGAGCACGTCGGCGTCTGAGCGCACTCCGCTGACGTCGTACCAGCCGCGGACGACGACGCCCTCATCATCGATCTCCCGCGACACGTCTTCGAGCTCGCGGACGATGCCGGGCACGTCACGACCGTCGAGCACGACCGGGTGCGACGAACTCACGCGGAACGCCGCGAAGAGCGAGAACGTGGTCTCAGGCACGCCGCTCTCCAGCGCTTCAGAAGGGATGGCTGCGGGATCGATTCCGAGTTCGCTCATGCCTCCATCGTGGTGGCCGGAGGCGAGGGATGCAAGGGGCGGCGACTCGGCCGCGATGGTCAGCGCACCAGCCGGGCGATCGCAGCCGAAGCCTCATGCAGCTTCTCGGCGGCCACTGCCCCGCCCTCCGCAGCGGCAGACGCGACGCAGTGACGCAGGTGATCGTCCAGGAGCTCGAGCGCCACGCGCTCCAGGGCCTTCGTAGCCGCCGAGACTTGCGTGAGGATGTCGATGCAGTACTCGTCCTCCTGCACCATGCGCTGGACGCCGCGCACCTGGCCCTCGGCGCGGCGCAGCCGCTTCAACAGTTCGTCTTTGTGCTCGATGTAGCCGTGCGTGTGCTCAGCGCAGGCAGCATCCATGACTTCGCTCATGCGAGAACTGTACCCGGGTTCAGCCGTCCGTTCGCCGACGGCGCAGCAACCCGACGACACCCCCGCCGATCAGCACGAGCACGGCCGCCCAGATGGCGAGGTAGAGCGGATACTCCTCAGGCGCGATGCGTTCCCCGTTGAGCATCGATGCGACGACGAGGAGTGCCGGCTCGAGGTAGCTGAGCAGCCCGAACACGCTGATCGTCAGCAGTCGAGAGGCGAGGATGTAGCAGACGAGCGCGATGCCGGTGCCGATGCCGAAGACGGGTCCCAACCAGAGGAGATTCGGGTTGACGGCGAGGGACGTGCCCGTGACGAGCTCGCGCGCCAGCAGGATCGCGGCAATCGGTGTCATCGCGAGGAACTCCCAGAACATGCCGCCCAGGTGCGCGAAACCGAGTGCCCTCCTGAGCACGAAGTACACGGGGTAGCCCACGGCGACGAGCAGCGTCTCCCAGGAGACGCCACCGGCGCGCACGAGTTCGAAGCCGACGCCGATCGCGGCGATGCCCGCGGCAGCCCACTGCCACCACAGCAGGCGATCGCGGTACAAGAACTTGCCGACGAGCACGAGCATCAGGGGGAGGAGGAAGTACCCGAGGGCGACCTGCAGGCCGCGCCCGTGCAGCGGCGCCCAGGTGAACACCCAGAGCTGAACGGCGATCAGCGCGCCGCATGCGATCACTCCGATCACGAGCAGCGGCGTGCGCCGGAGTCTGCGGCCGAGCTCGGCGACGAGATCCCACTGCCGTGCGGCGAGGAGCGCGAGGGCGATGATGGGAATCGCGCAGAGCGTGCGCAGCGCCCAGATCGCCTCAGCCGGGGCCGGGGCGAGCAGCGGCGTGACGAAGTAGATTCCCGCGAACAGCACAGAAGAGGCGACCGAAACGATCGCCCCTCTCGAGTCGCGGCTCAGCGAGCCGGTCACTCCTTAGAGATCGATTGCGCCGATGACCTCGCCGTACGGCGTCTCGCCGATCGGGGCGAAGCCGATGTGCAGGAAGAACCCCTCCGGCCCTTCCTCGCCGCGCTCCCAGAGCACCGTGACGCGCTCGAACCCGCGGCGCCGAGCCTCTTCGATGAGCGCCTTGACGGCGAAGGTGCCGACGCCCGTTCCCTGCTCCTCGGCGTCGACGTTGATGCGCCAGAGCGCTGCCTTGAACTCCTCCTGCGAGGCGTCGGGATCGAAGTTGCCGTGGATGAACCCGACGACCTCGTCATCGCGCAGGACGACGCGCTGCCACGCCGTGTGCGCGGGCGTGACCGCCGCCGCAGCAGCGTAGGAGACGGGCGTGATGAACTGCTCCTGGCCCCGCTTCAAGCCCAGCGTATTCACCGCGACGATGGTCGCTGCGGAAAGCTCTTCGAGTCTCAGGTCGCTCATGAATCAAGGCTAGCGCCTCGCGCCGTTCGCGCAAGGAGGAGGTGCAGGATCTTCGGCGGCCGCTCCGCGGCGCCGGCGGCGGGCCCGACGCGGATCGGGGTCGGTTTCGGGGCGTCGCCGGGTCGGCGAGTGCCCGGAGATCGACCCCGATCCGGAAGCGGGCGCGAGCGTCAGGAGAGGCGAGCGCCCGACTCCCCGTCGAATACGTGCACGCGCGAGGGGTTGGGGGCGAGGGTGACGGTCTCGCCGGCCTCCGGGTGCACGCGCCCGTCGACCCGCGACACGACCTCGGTGCGCACTCCGTCGACGTCGGCGTGCCCGTACAGGTAGCCGTCGGCGCCGAGCTCCTCGACGAGATCGACCTCCACCCGTATCCCGGCGTCTCCCTCCGGCACGACCGTCAGATCTTCCGGCCGCATGCCGATGGTGAGCGCCCCGCTCGCCGCGGCGCTGCGGATGGAGGGCTCCAGGGGAATATCGAGCGAGCCGGATCGCGCCGCGTCGCCCGTGATCGTCGCAGGCAGCAGATTCATCGCGGGCGACCCGATGAAGCCGGCCACGAACACGTTGTTCGGGGTCTCGTACAGGTCGCGCGGAGTGCCGATCTGCTGCAGCACCCCCTCTTTGAGCACAGCGATGCGATCGCCCATGGTGAGCGCCTCGGTCTGATCGTGCGTCACGTAGACCGTGGTCACGCCGAGCCGGCGCTGCAGGGACGCGATCTGCGTGCGGGTCTGCACGCGCAGCTTCGCGTCGAGGTTCGAGAGCGGTTCATCCATCAGGAAGACCTGAGGCTGGCGCACGATGGCGCGGCCCATCGCGACGCGCTGCCGCTGGCCGCCCGAGAGCGCCTTCGGCTTGCGGTCGAGGAACTCCTCGAGGTCGAGCATCCGGGCGGCCTCGCGCACGCGCTCCTCGCGCTCCGTCTTCGAGACGCCGGCGATCTTGAGGGCGAAGCCCATGTTGTCGGCGACCGTCATGTGGGGGTACAGCGCGTAGTTCTGGAAGACCATCGCGATATCGCGATCCTTCGGGGGAACGTCGGTGACGTCGCGCTCGCCGATGAGGATGTGACCGCCGTCGATCTCCTCCAGCCCGGCCAGCATGCGCAGCGTGGTGGATTTGCCGCAACCCGATGGGCCGACCAGCACGAGGAACTCACCGTCCCCGATGTCGAGGTCGAGCGCATCGACCGATGGGCGTGAAGCACCCGGGTAGACCCGGGTGACGTTGTCGAACGTAACTGTTGCCATGATGAACTCCTCTGCCGGCAGGCACGTGCCGGACGATCCGTTGCAGTGG
This sequence comes from Leucobacter alluvii, assembly GCF_039530485.1. Classification (NCBI taxonomy): domain Bacteria; kingdom Bacillati; phylum Actinomycetota; class Actinomycetes; order Micrococcales; family Microbacteriaceae; genus Leucobacter; species Leucobacter alluvii. The sequence goes on from NZ_BAAAOP010000007.1 coordinate 199,864, forward strand.
AAGACGGCTGCATCGCCGTCGGTACCCGGTTCGGGTGAGACCCACATTAGGGGAGCGATGGGGCCATGCGCTACGGGCGAGGCGCACGCGATGTGCGGCGGCAGGAGGGCCGCAACGGGGCGGCAGCGGAGCGAATATATCTCGATGTCGAGATACTCAAACGGACTCGGGTAGAATGAATCCCGGCTCATATACGACGAAAAACGGGAGAAGCGTTGGCGAAGATCAAGGTTGAAGGCACGGTCGTCGAACTCGACGGCGACGAGATGACCCGCATCATCTGGCAGTTCATCAAGGACCGCCTCATCCACCCGTACCTCGACGTCACGCTCGAGTACTACGACCTGGGCATGGAGCACCGCGACGCCACCGACGACCAGGTGACGATCGACGCGGCCAACGCCATCAAGAAGCACGGCGTCGGCGTCAAGTGCGCGACGATCACGCCCGATGAGGCCCGCGTCGAAGAGTTCGGCCTGAAGAAGATGTGGCGCAGCCCGAACGGCACGATCCGCAACATCCTCGGCGGCGTCGTCTTCCGCGAACCCATCATCATCTCGAACATTCCCCGCTTGGTGCCCGGCTGGAACAAGCCGATCATCATCGGCCGCCACGCGCACGGCGACCAGTACAAGGCGACCGACTTCAAGGCCGGCCCGGGCAAGGTCACACTGACCTACGAGCCCGCCGACGGCTCCGAGCCGCAGCAGTTCGAGGTCGTCACGCTGCCCGAGAACGGCGGCGTGATCCAGGGCCAGTACAACTTCAACGACTCGATCCGCGACTTCGCTCGCGCATCGTTCAAGTACGGTCTCTCACGCGACTACCCGGTGTACCTCTCCACGAAGAACACCATCCTCAAGGCGTACGACGGCCAGTTCAAGGACATCTTCCAGGAGGTCTTCGACGCCGAGTTCAAGGAGCAGTTCGAAGAGCGCGGCCTCACCTACGAGCACCGACTCATCGACGACATGGTCGCCTCGGCCATGAAGTGGGAGGGCGGCTACGTCTGGGCCTGCAAGAACTACGACGGCGACGTGCAGTCGGACACCGTGGCGCAGGGCTTCGGCTCGCTCGGACTCATGACCTCCGTGCTGATGACCCCCGACGGGCAGACGGTGGAGGCGGAGGCCGCCCACGGCACCGTCACTCGCCACTTCCGTCAGCACCAGCAGGGGAAGCCGACGTCGACCAACCCCATCGCCTCGATCTTCGCCTGGACGCGCGGCCTCGCGCACCGCGGCAAGCTCGATCAGAACCAGGAGCTGATCGCCTTCTCCGAGACCCTCGAAGACGTCGTCATCAAGACCGTCGAGTCGGGCAAGATGACGAAGGACCTGGCGCTGCTCGTCGGCCCGGATCAGGGCTACCAGACGACCGAGGAGTTCCTCGCTTCGATCGACGAGAACCTGGCTGCCCGTCTGGCCTAGTGCGTTCGGCGCGAAGGCGCGCGGTGAAATGGGGATCGGTGCTTCGGCGCCGGTCCCCATTTTCGTGTGCTCGGGATGAGCGGGTCCGGCTTCGGTGGGAGATTCGGCTTCGGTGAGAGCTGAGCCCGGGCGGTTTCATTTGGTCGTTGCAACACCCTTCATTCGAAGGGATGTACCCGCTATGCCTCGTATCAGCAG
>NZ_BAAAOP010000008.1:0-9061 GCF_039530485.1 Leucobacter alluvii
GACATCCTTCCAGCCCACCCTCCCGGGCAAGCCAACTCAGATGTCACCTACACGTGCAGCAGACCCTCGAGTCTGAAGGCGTCGAGCTATGCTCCACTGGAAACCGCCTGGCGTTTATACGTCGAGCCAGTCTGGGGCGACTACCCAGTGTCGAGCATTCGACATTCAGATGTGCAGGCCTGGGTGTCTGGCATCAAGAAGAGCCCCACAGTCGTCATCCGCGCGCACGGCGTTCTGGCTGGCATTCTCGATGTCGCCGGCCGCGATCGGCGCGTCAGCGCAAACGCGGCTCGAGGCGTCGACCTTCCCCGCAAGCAGTCGAGCAGAGAACGTCGATACCTGACCCACTCACAGCTGTGGGCGGTGGCGAACAACGCTGGCCGCCGCCGTGTACTCGTGCTCGTGCTGGGTTACTGCGGTCTCCGCTGGGGAGAGGCCATCGGGCTCCGCGTCTCTGATCTTGACTTCGAACGTCGACGCATCAGCATCACGCGCAACGCAGTCGAAGTAGGCGGGAAGATCCACGAGGGAACACCTAAGACGCACGAAGCGAGGCACGTGTACGTCCCCGCGACGATCTCCGAGCTACTTGAGTCGCACTGCGAGGGGAAGAGCAAAGACGCGCTCGTGTTCCCGAATCTGTATGGCAATTTCGAGCGGAAGACGTACTTCGATTCGAAGAAATCGACATGGTGGGCGAACGCGCTGAACCGGGCGGGTGCCGAGAAGATGACCATTCATGATCTTCGGCACACCGCAGCGTCATTGGCGGTGTCTGCTGGTGCGAATGTGAAAGCGTTGCAGCGGATGCTGGGGCACGCGAGTGCGGCGATGACGCTCGATGTGTACGCGGATCTGTTCGACAGTGACCTTGAGGACGTTGCGGACGATCTCGATCAGGCCATTAGTTCGCAAGTTGTTGCGGGAATGTTGCGGCCAGAGGCCAATTAACCCCGTTCAGCGTTGAAATTGAGCCGATTCTAGGCAGTCCCCCCACAGGGATTCGAACCCTGACTGTGCCGATTTTAAGTCGGCTGCCTCTGCCAGTTGGGCTATGGGGGGCCGTTCGATTCTCGCAGATCGCGGCCGTGTGGGGAGCCAGGCTGTCACTGAGCGCCTGATGCGCACCGATGGCCGCGCAGGGCGACGAGCACGCGAACACGAAGAGAACGAGAACAGAACAGAACAGAACAGAACAGAACAGAACAGAAAAGAGTAAGCCCCGCCATTGGGCAGAACGGCGGGGCCTACGGTCTATGGGGCGTCGGCGGTCACCGACGCGGCGCGATCACGCGGCGCCGAGGCGCTGGCGCAAACCTTCGAGCTGTCCGCTCAGCGCAGCCGGCAGACGATCGCCGAACTGAGCGAAGAACTCCTCCGTCAGATCGGCTTCCGCGAGCCACGATGCCGGATCGATCGAGAACAGTTCGGCGAGATCGCTCTCGGGCACCTCGATGCCGTCGAGGTTGAGCTCACCGTCGGCGGGAATGGTGCCCACCGCGGTCTCGCGCCCTTCGACGGAGCCTTCGACACTGCGGATGATCCAGTCGATCACACGCGAGTTCTCTCCGAAGCCGGGCCACAGGAACCGACCGTCGGCGCCCTTGCGGAACCAGTTGACCTGGAAGATCTTGGGCGCCTGGTCACCGAGGGTGCGGCCCATGTCGAGCCAGTGTCCCCAGTAGTCAGCCATGTTGTATCCGCAGAACGGCAGCATCGCGAAGGGATCGCGTCGCAGTTCGCCGACCGTTCCCTCCTGGGCTGCGGTCTTCTCGGAGGAGATCGTGGCCCCGACGAAGACGCCGTGCTCCCAGGAGAGCGACCGAGCCACGAGGGGCACGTTCGTCGCGCGACGCCCGCCGAAGAGGATCGCGTCGAGAGGAACGCCGTTCTGCTCGTACCATTCCTGAGCCAGGGTGGGGGTCTGCTGGATCGGCACCGTGAAGCGCGAGTTCGGGTGCGCTGCAACGCGACCGCTCTCGGGGGTCCACTCGTTGCCCTGCCAGTCGATCAGGTGAGCGGGAACCTCGTCCGTCTTGCCCTCCCACCAGACGTCGCCGTCGTCGGTGAGCGCGACGTTCGTGAAGATCGTGTTTCCCCACAGGGTCTCGACCGCGACCGGGTTCGTCGATTCCCCCGTGCCCGGGGCGACACCGAAGAAGCCGGCTTCCGGGTTGATGGCGTAGAGGCGCCCGTCGGTGCCGGGGCGCAGCCAGGCGATGTCGTCGCCGATGGTCTCGACCTTCCACCCCGGAATGGTCGGCTGGAGCATCGCGAGGTTCGTCTTGCCGCAGGCCGAGGGGAACGCTGCGGAGAGGTGGTACGACTTGCCGCTCTCGGTGTTCGTGAGCTTCAGCAGGAGCATGTGCTCGGCCAGCCAGCCCTCGTTGCGACCCATCACGCTGGCGATGCGCAGGGCGAAGCACTTCTTGGAGAGCAGGGCGTTTCCGCCGTATCCCGACCCGTACGACCAGACCTCGAGGGTCTCGGGGAAGTGGGTGATGTACTTGGTCTCGTTGCAGGGCCAGGCATCATCGCTCTGGCCGGGCTCGAGCGGAGCGCCAACGGAGTGCACCGTACGCACCCATTCGCTCCCGGGCAGAATGCCGTCGAGAGCCGACTGCCCCATGCGGGTCATGATCCGCATGTTCAGCACCGCGTACGGCGAATCGGTGATCTCGATGCCGAGCTGCGTGATGGCGCCGCCCACCGGACCCATCGAGAACGGAACGACGTACATCGTTCGGCCCCGCATGGATCCCTTGAAGCGGGGCATGAGCTCGGCCTTCATCTCATCCGGAGCCATCCAGTTGTTCGTCGGTCCGGCGTCCGCTTCGTCGACGGAGCAGATGAAGGTGCGGTCTTCCACACGGGCGACGTCGTCGGGGTGCGAACGGGCGAGGAAGCTCCCGGGCCGCAGATTCTTGTTGAGCGGGATCAGCGTTCCGGCTTCCACCATTTCAGTGGTGATGCGGTTCCACTCGGCCTGCGAACCATCGCACCAGACGACCTCGTCGGGTTCCGTGAGCTCAGCGACCTCGGTCACCCATGCGAGCACTTCTTCATTGCTCGTGGTCGCGCCGTCGCGAACGATCTCAGCGAAGGTCAGCTCGGTCTCAATGGTCTGCGTGAGTGCCATGTCGTTCTCCTCGGAGTTCCCGCCGCCGGGTGAAGAAGCGGCGACATCTCCATTGTGAATGGGGTGCTCACGTCGCATTCACTCTTTCGGCTGGAAAATTTGGCCATTTTTGACATATAGTCAAGAGATGAACGCTGAGCCAGTTCCAGTGACCGCCGGATTCGACGAGGCCGAACTCGATCGCCTGATTCTTGGAAAGCGGATCAGACACTTCCGAACCCAGGCGGGCCTCACCCTCGAGCAGCTCGGTGAGCGCGTGGGCGTCGTCGCGAGCCAGCTCTCCCTCATCGAGAACGGCCGGCGGGAACCCCGGCTCGGGCTCTTGCAGAGCGTCTCCCGCGAACTGGGCATCGAAGTCGCAGAGCTCCTCAAACGCGAGGCTCCGGATCGCCGCAGCACGTGGGAGGTCGAGCTCGAACGCGCGCAGGCCGCTCCCACGTATACCCGCCTCGGGCTCCCCCACGTGCGCACGCCTCGCGCCTTGCCGGACGACACGTTGGAGGCCCTCGTCGGACTGCACCGCGAACTCGCTCGGCGATCCCGAGCGGCTGCGACCACGTCAGAGGAGGCCCGGCGCGCGAACACTGCGATCCGCATGCAGATGCAGGCGCGCGACAATTACATTCAGGACATCGAGCTCGTGGCGTCCGACCTGATGCGACGCATCGGTCATTCGCTCGGCGCCGTCACGCACCGCGAGGTCGCCATGCTCGCCGAGCTGCTGGGCTTCGACCTCATCTTCGTCGATGACCTGCCCTCGAACACTCGCAGCATCACCGACCTCGAGAATGGGCGCATCTATCTGCCGCCGGCCTCGATTCCGGGCGGTCACGGCCTGAGGTCGCTGGCACTGCAGGCGATGGCGCACCGCGTGCTCGGCCACTCCGAACCGGCGAGCTACGCGGAGTTTCTCGAGCAACGGCTGCAGATCAACTACTTCGCAGCGGCCTGCCTGATCCCCGAGGCCGGGGCAGTGGAGTTTCTGCAGCAGGCCAAGCGCAATCGCAACCTTGCGATCGAAGATTTCAGAGACGCATTCGGCGTCACGCACGAGGCCGCTTCGCACCGATTCACCAACCTTGCGACGCAGCATCTCGGCCTGCGAGCGCACCACTATCGTGCTGATGGAGCCGGGGCGATCGTGCGCGGCTACCAGAACGATGGCCTGCCGTACCCCGCGGACGACACCGGGTCGATCGAGGGCGAAGTGCTCTGCCACAAGTGGGGTGGCCGCACGTCGTTCAATCGCACGAACCGTACGAGCGAGTTCTACCAGTACACCGACACGCCTGCCGGCACGTTCTGGTCGAGCGTGCAGACCGGGGATGCCGAGCAGGGCCCGTTCGCGATCGCGTGTGGAGTCGCCTTCGATGATGCGAAGTGGTTCCGTGGGCGGGATACGACGGAGCGCCAGGTGTCGACGTGTCCGGATCCGGCGTGCTGCCGCACGCCGAAACCCGAGCTGTTGGCGCGCTGGGAGGGCAAGGCGTGGCCGAGCGCCCGCATGCACGCTCACGTGCTGTCTCCGCTGCCGACGGGAACGTTCCCGGGCGTCGACGACACGGAGATGTACCAGTTCCTGGCGAAGCATGCGCCGGAGGCTTGAGGCGAAAGCGACGCTTTCGCTGCCTCCGGCGCGGGCCCTACAGGGCCCGGAGGCTTGATGAACCTCCCATTCAGTGCAGTTATCGCCTCGTAGGCGCACTCTTTTGGCGGTTCGTCCGGTTCTCCGGTACTCCCGTCCCGCGCGGGCGCACAGCGCCTGGCCCTCGGAACGCGAGAACCCCCGCAGCGCGTGCTGCAGGGGTTCTCGTTGTGGAGCGCTCGATCAGGCCTTGGGTCGCGAGGCGAACTCTTCGAAGACCGCCCGCGGCTGCTGCACGGCCTCGATGTTGACCGTGTCGCGTCCGAGGAAGAAATGGCCGACCCATCCGCCGAACACGCGCCACTTGCGCTCCCACGAGGGGATCGCGAGGCCGTGGTAGAAGCGGTGAGCGAGCCACGCGAAGTAGCCCTTCATCGCGAACTTGCCCGATTGGAACACGCCGGTGTTGACGCCGAGGCCGGCGACGGCTCCCATGTTCTTGTGGTTGTACTCTGCGATGCCCTCGCCGCGGAGGTCGGCGACGATGTTCTTCGCGAGCAGCTTGCCCTGGCGAACCGCGTGCTGCGCGTTGGGCACGCAGAAGCCGCCGGGGCCGGGAGTCGCTGAGATGTCGGGGGTCTGCGACGTGTCGCCAGCGGTCCAGGCGCCTTCGAGCGCGACGCCGTCTTCCGTGGTGATGCGCAGCGAGGGGCTGCCGATGACGTGCCCGCGGGGGCCGATCGGCAGATCCGTTCCGCGCAGGAACGGGCGAGGCATGACGCCGGCGGTCCAGACGATGAGGTCGGACTCGTAGTTCTCACCGGTCGACAGCTCGATCTTGCCATCCAGAGCCGAGGCGAGCTGCGTATCGAGGTGGATCTGCACCCCGCGACGCGTCTGATCCTTGACGACCCAGTCGGCGGTCTCCTGCGACACCTCGGGCATGATCCGCCCCATGGCCTCGACCAGGTGGAACACCGTCTCGTCGAACGAGATCTCGGGGTAGCGGCGCAGCAATGCGGTCGCGAACGAACGGAGCTCCGAGATCGTCTCGATGCCCGCGAATCCGCCGCCGACGACCGTGACCGTCAGCAGACGAGCACGCTCGGGGGAACCCTTCGGCAGGGTCGCGGCGCGCTCGAAGTTGCCCACGAGACGATCGCGCACGGCGACCGCTTCTTCGATGGTCTTCATGCCGATCGCGTTGTCGGCGATGCCGGCGATCGGGAAGGTGCGCGAGACCGAACCGGTCGTCACGACGATGTGGTCGTAGGCGAACTCGAACGGCACACCCACGTTCGGCGTGATGGTCACGCTCTTCGTCGCGTGCGAGATCGCGGTCACCTTACCGGCGATGTTCGCGGTGCTCTCCAGGTGGCGACGGCGCGCCACGACCGCGTGACGCGGCTCGATCGATCCCGAGGCGACCTCGGGAAGGAACGGCAGGTACGCCATGTACGGCAGCGGATCGACGATCGTGACCTCGGCCTCGCCCGCACGAAGCAGCTTCTCGAGCTTCCATGCGGTGTAGAAGCCGGCATAGCCGCCACCAACGATCAGAATCTTCTTCGCCACGAAGCGATCTCCTTGCAGCAATCAGGGTCGGACCCGCACCGCGGGCACAGAAAATAGCGGGCAAAACACCCGCATCGAAAGCTTACCGCGTTTTCTCAGCTCCCGAGAACGCCGATGTGCTCGTCACCCAGTCCATCCGCTGCGCTCGAGCGCGAGGTCACCGATGGGATTGACCCCCGGCCCGGCAGCGAGGGCGTGGCCCATGAGCGCGTGCAGGCACTTCACCCGTGTCGGCATGCCGCCGGAGCTCACGCCCGCGACTTCCGGTACCTCTCCGACGCTGTCGCGATCCGCGATGAACTGCTCGTGCGCGCGCTGATACTGCTCGCGCACTGCCTCGTCGCTGGCCAGCAGCTCGTTGAACTCGTTCATCACCCCCGCCGCTTCCAGGCGGGATGCGGCCGCGACCGCTTCCGGGTGGCACAGGTAGTAGAAGGTCGGGAACGGAGACCCGTCGGGAAGCCGGGGCGCGGTGGCGACGACCGCCGGGCTGCCGTCTGACGCGCGCGCCGCAATGCCCACGACTCCGCGCGCTTCGCGCCCGAGTTGCTCGGTCACTGCGGCTATGTCTGCTGCGGTCGGTTCAGGATAGGGCGGGCGGGTCATTGCGGTGTCTCCTCGGCAGGGGCTTCGGGCGATGCGGGATCGACGGATTCAGTCGTCGAGTCGGCGCCGTCGGATTCGGGTTCGTTCTGGGCGTCAGCGGTCGCTTCCACCGGAGGAGCATCCGTCGTGCCAGCGCTCAGGAACGATGCTGACAGGCTCCGGGCCCAGTTGCTCGGCATGCGGGACAGCTCGGGATCCGGCTCTTCGTCCGACTCGATGGGCATGACGATGTCATCGATGACGTTCAGCTGGGTCTCCCCCGGCATGACGTAGAACAAGCGGTCTCGCGCTTGAGATCGGACGTAGACCGGGTCTTTCCACTTCGCGCGCTCGGCGTCGATCTCGTTGACCGCCTCCTGGCTCTGCCGCACGCTCTCGCGGAGTTCGGCGATCTCGCGCCGCTGCTGGACGAACGTGGAGAGGCTCGGGCTCACGATGACGATTCCGGCGAGCACGAGCACGACGACGACCACGGTGAAGCCGCTGAACCGCAGGCTCGAGGCCCACGTTCCGACATCATCGATCCAGCGCTTCACCGTGTCGTCGTCTTTCAGTGGTGGTCGGGTTACGCGGTGAAGCGCGGGAAGGCACCGCGACCCGCGTACTTCGCCGCACCGCCGAGCTCTTCCTCGATGCGCAGCAGCTGGTTGTACTTCGCCACGCGCTCGGAGCGGGCCGGCGCACCGGTCTTGATCTGACCGCAGTCGGTCGCGACGGCGAGGTCTGCGATCGTTACGTCCTCGGTCTCACCCGAGCGGTGCGACAGGATCGCCGTGTACCCGGAGCGCTGCGCGAGCTGCACGGCGTCGAGCGTTTCGGTGAGCGTACCGATCTGGTTCACCTTGACGAGCAGCGAGTTGGCCGCGCCCTGGGCGATCCCGTCGGCGAGGCGCTCGGGGTTCGTGACGAAGAGATCGTCGCCCACGAGCTGCACGCGATCGCCGAGTTCGTCGGTGAGGTGCTTCCACCCCTCCCAGTCGTCTTCGGCCAGCGGATCCTCGATCGACACGAGCGGGTACCGCTCGAGCAGGTCGGCGTAGTAGGCCGACATCTCAGCGGCGCTGCGCTGCTGCCCCTCGAAGGTGTAGACGCCGTTCTCGAAGAACTCGGTCGATGCCACGTCGAGCGCTACCGCCACGTCACGGCCCGGTTCGAGCCCGGCGCGCTTGATGGCTTCGACGATGAGGTCGAGCGCGGCGGCGTTGTGCGGCAGGTCGGGCGCGAATCCGCCCTCATCGCCGAGCGCGGTTGCGAGACCCTGCTCCTTGAGCAGCGCCTTCAGCGCGTGGTAGACCTCGACGCCCCAGCGAAGGCCCTCCGAGAACGTCTCGGCGCCGAGGGGCACCGCCATGAATTCCTGGATATCGACGCCCGTGTCGGCGTGAGCGCCGCCGTTGATGATGTTCATGAGCGGCACGGGGAGAGTGCTCGCGTTCGGGCCGCCCAGGTAGCGGTAGAGCGGCAGCTCAGCCGCGGAGGCGGCGGCGTGCGCCACGGCGAGACTCACGCCGAGGATGGCATTCGCCCCGACGCGCTCCTTGTTGGGTGTGCCGTCGATCTCCTTCAGCGTCGCGTCGATGATGCGCTGATCGTCGGCGGCGAGGCCCTCGATCGCGGGCGCGAGCTCGTCGAAGACGGCGTCGACGGCGCGGGTGACGCCCTTGCCGAGGTAGCGATCTTCGCCGTCGCGGAGCTCGTACGCTTCGAATGCTCCGGTCGAAGCGCCCGAGGGAACGGCGGCGCGGCCCACAGAATCGTCGGTCAGGCCGACCTCGACCTCGACGGTCGGGTTGCCACGCGAATCGAGAATCTCTCGGGCGATCACTGCGTCGATAAATGCCACTATGCGCTCCTTGAAGGGGTCGGATGCCGGGTCAAGCAAAGGGTGCGGCGGGCCGTGCCCGCCGCACCCCAGTCTAGGGCACGGCGGCTTGGCGATCCGGGGCGCAAAACGGCCGTCAGCGTGCAGGCGGGCCTGAGCCAGGGCGCTGCATGGCCCGGCGGGGCGGCAGGCGAAGCACCGCCGAGGCGTCAGCCGGATGCAGGCTCCGGGAACGTGCGAGAGGCGGCGTCCGTGAGACGTTCAGGCCGGCGGTTTCATGTGGTCGTTGCAACACCCAGCGTGTGTGGTGTCTCTGAGAGTAACGCTTCTAACG
>NZ_BAAAOP010000009.1:0-65064 GCF_039530485.1 Leucobacter alluvii
GACATCCTTCCAGCCCACCCTCCCGGGCAAGCCAACTCAGATGTCACCTACACGTGCAGCAGACCCTGCAGCAGACCCTGCCGAACTGCGGCTCGCTGAAGTGGAGATCGCAAAGGCCCGTGGCGAGTACGTCACGGCCAGCGAAGGTAGAGTCACGGTGCGCGAACTTGGTGCTACCTGGCTTGCTTCCAAGAAAGGCGTATTAAAGCCTTCGAGCTTTGCTTCTCTGCAAGCCTCGTGGAAGAACTACGTCGAACCAAAGTGGGGTGGGCGCGCGATCGCAGACATCCGTCATTCTGAGGTGCAGACATGGGTATCCAGCATCGGCATGAGCTCAACGGTCGTCGCAAGGGCCTACGGAATTCTCGCGAGCATTCTTGATTCGGCTGAGAGGGATCGACGCGTCGCGAGCAACGTATCCCGCGGCATCTCACTCCCCCGAAAGACGCTTCAGAGAAGACGACGATACTTAACACATCGAGAGCTCTGGCAAGTTGCTTCGGCAGCAGGCCAACACCACGCGCTCGTGCTTACGCTTGGCTATTGCGGCCTGCGATGGGGCGAGCTCATTGGACTCCAAGTATCAAGTATCGACTTCAACAAGAGCCGCGTCCATGTCGCACGGAACGTAGTCGAGGTATATGGCAAATTTCATGAAGGCACTCCTAAGACTCATGAGACTCGCGCGGTACCCGTTCCCGCGGAAGTGCTCGAGCGACTCAGAATCCGATGCGCGACTAAACAGCCAGTGGACCTCGTCTTCGATAACGGCTACGGCGGATTTATGAAGCGGGTTCGAGCCAGTAAAGGATCGAAATCGTGGTGGAAAAGCGCGTTAGACGATGCTGGAGTGGATCGGATGGTGCTCCACGACCTTCGGCACACGGCAGCTTCGCTTGCTGTGAGCGCCGGAGCAAACGTGAAAGCGGTTCAACGAATGCTCGGTCACGCGTCTGCGGCAATGACCCTCGACGTTTATTCCGACCTTTTCGATGACGACCTCGAAGCGCTTACCAAGCGCCTCGATCGAGCGATCGCTTCCCAGCATGTTGCCAATCTGTTGCCAGATCCGCGAGGACGAAATACCAGAACCCCCGAACTCCGTTGATTTATCAATGATGTTCGGGGGTTCTCGGTGTTGTTCAATTGGCGGAGACGGGGGGATTTGAACCCCCGGTCGAGTTAACCCCGACCCTTCATTAGCAGTGAAGTCCATTCGGCCGCTCTGGCACGTCTCCATACACGAACAACGTCATCCACTCTACCCGAACGAACGGGCGCGGTGGAAATCGATCGAGCTCAGTACGCGGTGCGACCGAGGGAGCAGACCGACTTGTCCGCCTGCACGCCGGTCACGTTGTCGGGCAGCGGAGTCTCCCCCGTGCCGCCCCCTGTCGCCGGGTCCGTCGGTTCAGCAGCCGGGTCGGCTGCCGGATCCTCGACTGCCGGGTCCGGGATCGGCTCGCCCGTATTCGGGTCGATCGCGGGCGCCTCTTCCGTCGCCGGAGTCTCGGCTCCCGTCTCGGGTACGGTGCCGTCGTCGGCCCCTTCGACCTCGACGCCTTCGCCGACGCCGTTCACCGCGAACGGCTGGCCGCTCTTGATGACCTCGAACAGCGCATTGCCGCTCGTGTAGTCGGGCGTGAGCCGGCCCGACTCGTAGGGGTGGTCGAACGATGGGTACTGCACGAAGTTGATGTTCTGCAGGTCGATGTCTTTCACCGTGTTCGCGACCTGCTGCATGAACTGCACGCTCGCCATGTTCTTCGACATGGTCATGTTCTCGACCGCAGCCTTCGCGAGCCCGTACACCTTCACCGGATCGGAGAGCGTGTCGGCGCTCTTCATCTTCTGCACGAGCGCAGACATGAAGACCTGCTGGTTGCTGATGCGACTGGTATCGCCGCCGTTGCCGACGCCGTGGCGGGTGCGCAAGAACTGCAGCGCCTCGAGCCCCACGAGAGTGTTCTCACCGGCGGGGAGGTCGAGATCGGTGTGCTCGTCGACGATCGGCTGCGCGAGGCAGACCTCGACGCCGCCGATCGCGTTCGAGACGCCGATGACGCCGTCGAACGTGATCAGCGCAGCGTTCGGAATCTCCATGCCGGTGAGTTCAGACACCGTCTCGGCGACGCAGGGCAGTCCTCCGTTTGCGAGGGTCGAGTTGAGCTGCTGCTCGCTCATCGCCGAGAAGTAGTCGGGTTCGCCGTTCGGTCCGGGGCAGCTCGGAATCGGCAGCATGAGGTCTCGCGGGAAGCTGACGACCGTCGCATTCTTGTGGTCGGCTGACACATGCAGCATCATCGTGACGTCGTTGAGCTCGCCCTCTTCGCCGTCGTCGATCTCCTGGCCGGCCCGTGAATCGGAGCCCACGAGCAGAATCGTGAGGGGCCCGTCGATCGTGGCATCGCCCACGCCCACAGCGGTCGACTCGTTGCCGAGCTCGACCGTGTCGATGTCTTGCACCAGGCCCCAGACGGCGTACGAGACGGTCGCGACACCGCTGAGCACCACGACGATTGCGGTGGTGAGCAGCACGCGGAGCGCGTTGCCCCATGCGCTCGAACGACGGAGCTTGCCATGTCGCACGAACGAGTGCCGTTCGAGTGCTCCAGCAGGTTTCTGTGTCATTCAGCTTCCCAGGATCGCGCGGGCAGCGCTGATCGCGCCCGACATAACGATTCAATGTACATGGTGGCACTGGGTGTGCCCTTGGAAACTCAGCTGGGCATGCCGCTGCACGACGCACTGGAGGCATCGGGGGAGATCCCCGATGCCTCCAGTGCCTCGTGTCGCGACTACGAGCGACGAGTACGCGTCAGCGATACCATCAGCCCACTCCCGACGATCAGCGCGAGGGCTGCCGCTCCCAGCAGGGCGGCGTCACCGGACGCTCCCGTCACTGCGAGCAACGGCTGCTGCTGCGTCACGTGCATCGGCGCCGCGGGTGCGGGCTGATGCGTCATCGACGGGACGGTCGGTGGCTGGACGAGGCTCGGCTCGACCGGCACGGCCGGTGGTGCAGGCGGCGCAGGCGGTGCAGGCGGTGCAGGCGGCTCCGGCGGGGTCACCGGAGTCACCGGCTCGCACCGCTCGAGGACCACGGAGCCCGAAGCGACGGTCATGCCGCCCCTCAGCAGTTCCACGGTGTAGGTTCCTGTTCCGCTGAGCGGCAGTGCGTAGCTTCCGTTTCCGTCCACCGGCACAGAGGCTGTCTCACCCGATCCGCCGCTGATCTGCAGGAGGTACCCGCCCTCGTCGGCCAGTGCTGCGCCGTCCTCCGGCGGGACGAGTCCGCTGACGATCACTGAGATCGTGCCCGGCAGCTCCGCGTCGACCTCGACGCAGGCGAGGTCCGGCACCTCGATGACAGGCTTATCGGTTCCGCGCGGGTCGGGGCACCGAGCAATGACGAAGCTCGCTGAACCGGCGACGGTGTCGCCGTTCCCGATGGTGACGGAGTAGCTGCCGACACCGCTGACGGGAACCGCGTACACGCCGTTCCCGGTCACGTCGACCGAGCTGCTCCCGTTGGCTCCACCGGTCACGGTCAGCGTCCAGCTGCCGGCTTCGGTGAGGCCGGACACCGTGACGGCGACGGTCTCGGGCAGCGGGGCATCGATTGCGACGCAGGCAATGGGATCGATGGTGAGCACGGGCGAACCGGGGTCGGGATCAGGATTGACCGGCTTGCAGCCGTTCGCCCAGATCGCTTGACCTGCTGCATCCCAGTTCTGGCCGCCGTATGACATCTCCGAGCCGTGCTCGTTGTAGGTGAACGGGGGGATGATGTCGCGGGCGCCCTGGTGGCCGATGTGTCCGCTGGCCGTGCCGTTCGCGTTCACGGTGTGGGAGACGTACGGGTTCTTCTCCGAGCCGGTGGCGTGGCACAGCGTGACCTTGTTATGCGGGTTCTCGCTGCCGTTGCCGGTCTTCGTCTTGGCGTCCTCCGCTGGAGCGGGCTCGGGTGCCGCCGCGGGTGCGACCGGCTCTGCGGCAGGTTCGACCACGGGTTCCACCACCGGCTCCACGACCGGCTCGACGACCGGCTCGACGACCGGCTCCACCACCGGCTCAACGACCGGCTCCACCACCGGCTCAACGACGGGCTCGACCACCGGCTCCACCACGGGCTCGACCACCGGCTCGACGACCGGCTCCACCACCGGCTCTGGAACGGGTACCGCGGCGGGCTGCGCGATCTGTAATTCCGGCTCCGTCACCGCGCCGGCATCGGCGGCGGAAACCTCGACGGTGCCGTCGACCGGGGAGAGCGGTTCTGCCGCGACGGCAGCGCCGATACCGGGGCCGAGCGTCAGCGCGACGGCGCCGATGAGAGCAATCAACCAGCGACTGCGTTGCAGACGGGGTGCGGCTCCATCGCCGTTGCCCCGAATCGATGTATGCATGATTCGTCTCGCTTCTCAGGTGCGCATGGCACTTGAGAATTCCCCCGGGCCGCGCGACTTCGGTCAACCTGATCGCAGGCTACGTGCGCGATTTCCGGGGCGGATCCGGGGGAATTACGTACTTTTCGCTGGCGCCATCACGGAGCGATTCCGTGCCACCCACTCGCGCAGTTCATCGCGGTTCTCGACCCCGATCTTGCCGAAGGCGTGCGAGAGATGCGTCTCGACGGTGCGGGCGGAGATGGAGAGTCGCTCGGCGATGAATCGGCTCGAGTATCCGAGCGCTGCGAGCAGCACGACTTCGCGTTCGCGGGGCGTCAACCCACCGGCTGGGGGGAGCGGAAGCCAGACTCCGAGATCTGCGAGCAACCGGATCTCGGGTTCGTCCTGCCCGGCGGATTGCTGCTCGGCAGCGGTGCCCGCTCGTGAGCGTACACCTCCTCCGGCCGCTGATCCGGCCCCGTCCGCGCGAGCGAGCCGCTGCATGTGGGAGACGAGCGCCGCCCCGAGGGGACCATCGACACGGGACGCCAGGTGCCGCGCATGCGCGAGTTCATCGGATGTCGCACTGCGGGACTCGAATGCGCGCGCGTGCCGCGCGAGCAGTTCGATGTACGGCAGGTGCTCCTGCGCAGCCCACTCGGCGATGTCGGCCGCGCCGGTGACCGCGTTCGGGTCCCGCAGCCATTGTCGGGCGCGGAGCGCGAACATCCGTCGGTGTCCGCTGAGCGCCAGCGCGACCCCGCGTTCCGGCGACTCCGATGCGGCGAGCGCGCGCAGTGCGGGGTCGCGTTCCCCCAGCACCGCGAGAGCCAGCGCGATGGCGGCCTGAACAAGCGGCGCGAGGGAGTACGGGTCGCTCGCGCCGAGGCGATCCGCCAGTCGATCACCGCTCGCGGCCGCCTCGGTCCATCGCCCCTCCTGCACCGCGAGCAGCATCGCTCCGACCTCGACGAGCCCGGAGTAGTGCGCTTCCGCGTGCGCATCGGCCGACGCTTGACCGGAGAGCTCCTCGTACACGCGCCGCGCGCTCTCGCGGCTGCCGCTGACCCAGTAGCCCAGCAAGGTGCAGAAACCGTGGATGTCGACCAGATCGCTCCGAGAACGAGGCCCGAGGCGGCTCAGCGCCTGCGCATGCTCGGCGCTCGCCACGGCGTCCTCGAACGCGCCGCGCTGTTCCAGGATGAGGGAGGCCATCGCACGACCGGGGGATCTGGCCCACTCGATGCCGAGATCAGGCGAGAGTTCGAGCGGCGGGCATGCGTCCGCCGCCTCGCGCAGTCGGCCGGTGTAGGCGAGCACGTGCACGCGGGTGCTCCCGAGCATCGCCATGGCGGCGTCGTTCGACGCTCGCACTTCGAGCGCGTCGAGATCGCGGAGCACGGCGTCCAGATCGCCGCCGTCTCTCACCCGTTCCCGTGCGACGGTGGTCGCGAGCCCGATCTCCAGCGTCGCGGGCATCTCATCGCGGCGCTGGGCGTCGTCGAGCAGTTCCTCGATGCGGTCGAGCGTGGCGCGTCGGGAGGGTTCGTCGCCGAGCAGCCGAGCGATGCGCACGGCTCGAAGCGCAGCGCTTCCGGCCTGCGCCCCGTCGGCATCCGTGTGCGCGGCGATGACGCGCGCGAGACGCAGCAGCAGACGCGGGTCGCCGCCCGTGGCCATGGATTCGAATGCGCGCCAGATCCAGGCGAACGGCACGTTCCGGCCCGCGGCCGTGCCGAACACGACGAGCCGGATGAGTCGCTCGGTGTCGAGCACCGGGTCGACGCCCGCGCGATCCTCGTTGAGCAGGGCGAAGATGCGGTCGTCGAGTTCGATGCGTCGCACCGGCGATATGCCTGCCCGCAACGATGCGGCGAGCAATGGATGCCCGAGCGTGAGCGAGGGGGTGCCCGAGCGCGACTGCGTGACGACGAGGCCGCGTTCGAAGAGCGCCGTGAGCGCGCCCGCATCGACGCTGCGCAGCAGCGCCGTTTCGATGATGGGCTCCGCCTGCGCGATGAACTCCAGCGCCCGCCATTCCTCGTCGGTGCACGAGTCGGCGAGCAGGTGGGCGTACTCCCCCGTCACGACGTCGTGCAGCCGTGCCGCCCACGCCGTGCCGTGGCTGCGGCGGAGCTCCCCGCTCCGGTCTGCGGCGAGCGCGAGCACCGCGAGCGCGTACCCGTTGCCGCCCGAGACCGTGTGCCACCGGCGGAGCGTATCGGGGTCGATGCGGTCGACGCCGAGCATGGTGCAGAGAAACAGAGCGCTCTCTTCGAGGTCGAGGGGTCCGACGGTGAGGCGACGCACCTGCGGCCCGCTGCCCACGCGTTCGATCGCACTCGACAGCTGACGCGCGGTGGCGATGATGCGCAACGCGCGGGTGCGCGCGAGTTCGGTGAGGATGCGCAGATCCTGCGGGGAGTACTCGTCGATGTCAGGCGCGACGAGGATCACGGGCGCCGCCGGATCCGCGCGCCCGATGGTGGCGCGCACCTCTTCGACTCGGTCGGCGGGCGAGGCGTCTCCGAGCGCGTGCTCCCCCGCAGACTGAGACGCATCCGCGGCGAAAACGGAGGCGATGCCGCTGGCAGGGCGCGGGGGCCGCGGCAGCACGTGCACCGAGACGACGCCCGGATGCTCGTGGGCGAGCGCCAGCGCGGCCTGTTCCGCGAGGTATCCCTTGCCGTTCCCCGCTTCTCCGAGCAGCAGCGTGACCGAACCCTCGGCGCGCGCGGTCTCGACGACGTCTCGGAGCCTGCGTCGTGGAACCGCGATGCGCTCCCCGACCGGACCGCCCTGCCCCCGCGCCGCCATGACGCTCCCTCCGCGCCCCGAATCCTCGCGGGCCTTGCCCAGAGTCTGACTCGGGAAGCGGAGTTGCGCAAGCGCCCAGCGGTAGGCTGATTCGCATGCGCATCGCCACCTGGAACGTCAATTCGATCCGCACTCGTTTCGGCCGCGTGGTCGACTGGCTCGTGCGAGAAGACATCGACGTGCTGGCGATGCAGGAGATCAAGTGCCGCCCCGAGCAGTTTCCGATCGCCGCGTTCGAGCAGGCCGGCTACTCGGTCGAGATCCACGGGCTCAACCAGTGGAACGGCGTGGCGATCGCGAGCCGTCACGAGATGACGGACGTGGCGCGAGAGTTCGACGGAATGCCCGGGTTCGGCAAGCCGGTGAAGGGCCAGGAGGCCGTGCAGGGCTTCGGCCCGAACGAGCTGCCGCACGAGGCCCGTGCGCTGGGCGTCACGGTGGGCGACCTGCGCCTGTGGAGTCTCTACGTGCCCAACGGCCGCTCGCTCGACGATCCGCACTTCGCCTACAAGCTGGCGTGGCTCGAGGCGCTCCGCGAAGACACGCGCGCCTGGCTCGATGAGGATCCGCAGCTGCCGCTCGCACTCATGGGCGATTGGAACATCGCGCCGCTCGAGACGGACATGGCCGATCCCTCGTTCCGTCCGGGAGCCTCCACGCACGTCTCCCCGGAGGAGCGCTCCATGTTCGCCTCCTTCGAAACGCTCCTCACCGACGTCGTGCGCCCGATCGTGCCGGAGGGCTACACCTTCTGGGACTATCAGGCCGGCAAGTTCCCGAAGAACCAGGGCATGCGCATCGACTTCATCCTGGGATCGCCCGCGTTCGCCGACGCCGTGACCGGCGCGTCGATCGAACGCGACGAACGCAAGGGCGATGCGCCCAGCGACCACGTTCCGGTCGTCTGCGACATCGACGTCGATCTGCTCGGCGGCACCTTCGACGACGACGACGACCGCCCGATGGTGTTCTGACGCGTTCGGCGCCTCACGGCCCGGCCGGGTCGAATACCGGCGGCTCTCGATGCTGCCGCCGCTCCCGACGTAGACTGGCGGGTATGGCTGAAACCTTGCGCGTCGCATCCGTCAACGTCAACGGCATCCGGGCCGCATTCCGGAAGGGCATGGGCGAGTGGCTCGATGCCCGCGGTGTCGATGTGCTCGCGCTGCAAGAAGTACGGGCGGATGACGCCCACCTGACAGAGCTCCTCGGCGACGAATGGCACTTCATCCACGACCCCTGCCAGATCAAGGGCCGCGCCGGAGTCGCGATCGCGAGCCGCGTGCCTGCGACCGCGCACCGCGTCGGACTCGGGGCGCTCGCCGCTCAGGAGCAGATCCAGTCGTCGGGTCGGTGGCTCGAGGCCGACTTCGATCTCGGCGGCACCCCCCTCACGGTGGTCAGCAACTACACGCACTCCGGCGAGGTGGAGACCCCGCGCCAGGAGGCGAAGTGGGCCTTCCTCGACGCGATGGGGCAGCGCATGCACGAACTCGCGGCAGAGCGCGAACTCGTCGCGATCGTGGGCGATTTCAATGTCGGGCACCGCGAACTCGACATCAAGAACTGGAAGGGCAACGTGAAGCGCGCCGGCTTCCTCCCCCGAGAGCGCGCCTACTTCGACCGCTTCTTCGGCGCTGCGGGCGAGCCCGTCGTCGGCGTCGACGGCACCGACGGCGTCGGCTACGGCTGGGTCGATGTGGGGCGCCGCTTCCACGGCGAGGTCGATGGGCCGTACACCTGGTGGTCGAACCGCGGGCAGGCGTTCGACAACGACACGGGCTGGCGCATCGACTACCAGGTCGTCACGCCGGCGCTCGCCGAGCGCGTCGAGTCGTACACGGTCGATCGCGCCGCGTCGTATGACGCGCGATGGTCGGATCACGCAGCAGTCGTCGTCGACTACCGCGTCTGACGCGAGGCGCGAGCACCTCCGGCCGATCCGGCCCTGGCACGCGCCTCTTCCATCCCCACCCACGCTTCGCAGCATCTCCCGCAAGGAACTCCCATGAGTGCACACTCCAAGCCCGTCCTCTTCTCCGGCATGCAGCCCTCGAGCGATTCGCTCCAGCTCGGCAACTACATCGGCGCGCTGAGCCAGTGGACCCAGATGCAGGAGGACTTCGACGCGTTCTTCTGCGTCGTGAACCTGCACGCCATCACGGTCCCCCAGGACCCGGCAGAGCTGGTCGCCCGCACCCGACGCACCGCGGCCCAGTACATCGCCGCCGGCATCGACCCGGAGAAATCGACGCTGTTCGTGCAGTCGCAGGTCTCGGCGCACGCGGAGCTCGCCTGGGTGCTGAACACGGTGACCGGGTTCGGCGAGGCCAGCCGCATGACGCAGTTCAAGGACAAGTCGCAGAAGAACGGCGCCGACGCCGCCTCGGTCGGGCTGTTCACATACCCCGTGCTGATGGCCGCCGACATCCTGCTCTACCAGGCCGAGAGCGTGCCCGTCGGTGAAGATCAGCGCCAGCACGTCGAGCTCACGCGCGATCTCGCGAACCGCTTCAACTCGCGATTCGGCGACACGTTCGTGGTTCCCGAGGCCCAGATCCCGAAGGGCACCGCGAAGATCTACGACCTGCAGGAGCCCACCGCCAAGATGTCGAAATCGGCGGAGTCGGAGGCGGGCCTCATCAAAGTGCTCGACCCCGCGAACGTCACGAAGAAGAAGATCATGCGAGCGGTGACCGACGCCGATGGCGAGATCCGTTTCGACCGCGAGGCGAAGCCGGGCGTCGCGAATCTGCTGACGATCTACTCGGTGCTGAGCGGCCGCCCGATCGCGTCGCTCGAGCAGGAGTACGCAGGCCGCGGCTACGGCGACCTCAAGAAGGGCCTCGTCGAGGTCGTGGAGGAGAGCCTCGCGCCCGTGCGCACGCGCACCGAGGAGTTGCTCGCCGACCCGGCTGAGCTCGACCGGCTGCTCGGTCGCGCTGCGGAACGGGCCGATGAAGTGGCGAATCGCACCCTCGACCTCGTCTACGAACGCATCGGCCTCATTCGCTAGCCGCCTCGCAGTCCGCTCTTTAGACTGAGCCCATGACTGCCCCCGTGGTGCCGAAGAGCGCCGACGAGCCCGTTGCACGCACTCGATCACGCGTGGGGTACGTGCTTCGCAGGACGCCGTTCACCGCGTCGTTCATCGTGGCTCTCCTGGCCGTCGGGCTCGCCACCGGGACGCTCTGGAGACCGACCGCGGAGCAGAGCTGGTATTCGCAGGTCGCCACGGGCATCCCGTCGTTCGCCGACGGTCGCTGGTGGACGCTGCTGACATCTCCGTTCTTCGTCGATCACCCGCTCGTCTACCTGACGCTGCTCCCCCTCGTCGTAGGCGGGCTCGGCTGGGCGGAGTGGCGATTCGGGTCGTTGCGGACGATGGCGATCGCACTCGGCGGCCACATCGTCGGAGTGCTCGGCGCGGCCGGGATCCTCCTCCTCGTCTCGTCGACCGGGTGGCACTGGGCCGTACGACTCACCGAATCCGTCGATGTCGGGCCGTCGTGCGCGGCGTTCACCGCCCTCGTGTTCGCCATCGCCACGCTCCCCGCCCCCTGGCGCCTGCGCGCGCGCATCGCGATCGCGCTGTGGGTGGGCATCTCCGTGCTCTACCTCGGCGAGCTCTACGATCTCGAGCACGCCGTCGCGATGACCGCCGGCCTCGCGGTGAGCGGATGGCTGCCGGCCTTCCGGCACCCCGTGGGGCGCCCCACCCAGCGCGAGTGGCGCCTGATCGGGCTCTCCGGGCTGGTCGCCGTCGGCGTCATTCAGGTGTTCGATCTCATCGTCCCCTTCAACGGGCCGCTGGGCGAGAACCACCCGACGGCGTCGCTGATCGACGTGGCGATCGACGTGATCGTGATCGCGCTCGTCGCGAACGGCATTCGAAAGGGCTACCGGGTCGCCTGGATCGGCGCGCTCGTGCTCGGCGGGTTCAACCTGCTGACCGCGGCGCTCGGGTTCGCTCTGCTCCCCGCGCTCGTCGACACGGGAGCACTGGATTCACCGCGGCAGGTCTTCGCGCTGCTGCTCGCTCCGGCGTTGCTCTGGGCCGCGATCCTCGTCTTCCTGGTCATCGGTCGAGGTGCGTTCCGCGTCAGATTGCGCCAGTCGCGACGCGTGCTGCCCGCAGCGGCGCTCACTCGCGACGAGCTCGTGCACCGGCTCGAGCGCTTCGGGGGAGGCACGATCTCCTGGATGTCTACGTGGGAGGCGAATCAGCGGATCGCGAGCGGCACCGGCGCGATCGCCTACCAGTCGCACGCGGAGGTCGCCATCATGCTCGGCGATCCGATCGTCCCGGAGGGCGGCCACGCCGACGCCCTGGAGCAGTTCGCGAACGCCACCCAGCAGGCCGGCCTCATACCGTGCGCGTTCTCGGCCGGCGGAGTCTCGGCCGCGGCGAAGCCCGATGGGTGGCGTTCGGTCATCGTCGCCGAGGACACGATCGTCGATCTGCCCGGGCTCGCGTTCACGGGCAAGGCCTGGGGCGCGGTGCGCACCGCCATCAACCGCGCCGGCCGCGAGGATATCTCGTTCCGCATGGTGCGTCTCGCTGAGCAGCCGTGGAACGTACTGGCGCAGGTGCGTGCGATCTCCGAGCAGTGGACCGGCGACAAGGGCCTGCCCGAGATGCGCTTCACACTGGGCACGGTCGAAGAGGCGCTGGATCCGGCGGTCTACGTCGGCCTCGCCGTCGACGCGGGCGGCAACCTGCACGGGATCACCTCGTGGCTCCCGGTCTACGGGCCCGCGGTGGCGCGCGACGACGGCTCGGGCGAGACCGAGCCGCGCATCGTGGGCTGGACGCTCGACCTCATGCGACGCCGCGACGGCGGCTTCGGACCGGTCATGGAATTTCTCATCGCCTCGTCGGCATTGCATTTCTCGGAGGCGGGCTACGAGTTCGTCTCGCTTTCAGGGGCGCCGCTGGTGCGACCCGAGGACGCGCAGGCGGGGCCCGTCGATCAGGTGCTCGACCAGCTGGGCGCGCTCATCGAGCCGCTCTACGGGTTCAAGTCGCTGCACCGCTTCAAGCAGAAATTCAACCCGCGCTCCGAGCCGCTGTACCTGCTCTACCGCGACGAGGGCGATCTGCCCCGCATCGGCATCGCACTCACGCGCGCCTATCTGCCGGACGCGTCGATGCGCGACCTCGTCTCGTCCGCGGTCGGCATCTCGTCGCACGGCGCATCCTGATCGCGTCCCTCGACCCCGTCGCGGAAGGCTGTTGAGAGCTGGCGCGGAACACTGCGGAGCGTTGCGGAGTGTTGCGGAGTGTTGCGCCCCGGGCGAAATATCCGCCATCGAGTGCGCGCTGGATCGTGCGGGCGACTACGATGAGGATCGTGTTCCGGGGTCGGTGTGATTCCGAACCGGCGGTGAGAGTCCGCGAGCGTCGCTCCAGCGATGTTGAACCGGTGGAACTCCGGTACCGACGGTGATGGACGCCTCGTGCGTTCGAGTCCGGATGAGAGGAACGCGTGAGTCACGGACGTCCGTGGACCCTTGCGCACCCGGCACTGAGTGAAACGGTGGACCGGGGATGCTCGAGCAGAGCCTCATCGAGGATGGGATGCGCCGCGGTTTCGCCATCGCACGGCGCGGGCCCTCCGACACCCCGAATCCCCAGGTCGGCTGCGTACTGCTCGACCGGGCGGGCCGCATCGTCGCCGAGGGCTGGCACTGCGGCGCCGGCACTCCGCACGCGGAGGTCGACGCGATCTCCCGGCTCCCCGGCGAGTGGCGCGATCGAGCGGGAGAACTCACCGCGGTCGTCACCCTCGAGCCCTGCAACCACACCGGTCGCACCGGCCCGTGCGCCGCAGCGCTGATCGCCGCTGGTGTCGGGGCCGTCGCGTACGCGCTCTCCGATCCGGGTCAGGAGTCGTCCGGCGGAGCTGACACGCTGCGCGCGGCAGGCGTCGAGGTGCACGGCGACGTGCTCGCTTCAGAGGCTCGCGAGTTGCTCCGCACGTGGCTCGCGAAGCAGGATCCCGCGGCCGCACCGCATGCGGCGGCTCGACGTCCCCCCGCCGACGCCTCCGCGCGCCCGCAGGTCATCGTCAAGTGGGCGCAGACCCTCGACGGCCGCGCAGCCGCGAGCGACGGGTCGAGCCAGTGGATCACGGGAGCCGAGGCTCGCGCAGACGTGCATCACCGACGCGCGGCAGCCGACGCGATCCTCATCGGCACCGGCACGCTCCTCGCCGACGATCCGGCGCTCACCGCCCGTGCCGCCTCGGGCGACCTGCTCGTACCCGCGGTCGAGCAGCCGATTCCGGTCGTGCTCGGGCGACGTGCCATTCCGGACGGCGCACGTGTTCGCGCCCACCCAGCGCTGGCAGCCAACGGCCTGACCGAGCCGCTGCACTACAGCGGCACCGATCTCGTCGCCGACCTCGCCTCGCTCGCCGCGCGGGGCGTGCGCAGCGTCTTCGTCGAGGGCGGACCCGCGGTGGCGAGCGCGCTCATCGCGGCGGGCCTCGCCGACGAGGTACTCGTGTACGTCGCTCCCGCGCTGCTCGGAGGCGGGCGGCTGGCGATCGGCGACCTCGGGATCCCGAGCATGTCGGGCATCCAGCGCCTCGCCGACGCTCGTCTGGAGCCCCTCGGCGGCGACGTACTCGTGACCGCCGCGCTCCCCGCACTCCGCTCCGCGCCCCTCATCCCCCGAGCTCCCGGCTCCGCCACGGAAGGATCCTGATGTTCACTGGACTCATCGAAGAAATCGGCGAGGTCGTCTCGGTCGAACCCGTCGACGATTCACTGCGACTCGTCATCGCCGGGCCGCTCGTCACGAGCGACGCCGCCCACGGCGCATCCATCGCAGTGTCGGGCGTATGCCTCACCGTGATCGATCGCGGCACCACGGAGGACGGCCGCGGCACCTTCACCGCCGATGTCATGGCCCAGTCGATCGCGATGTCGACCATCGGCGACCTCGCTGCCGGCGCCCGCGTCAATCTGGAGCGCGCGGTGCGCGTCGACACACGCCTCGGCGGCCACATCGTCCAGGGGCACGTCGACGGTACCGCCACCCTCATCTCCGCGACGCCCCACGAGGCCTGGCGGGTGCTCCGGTTCTCGCTCGACCGAGCGCTCGCTCCCCTGCTCGTCGACAAGGGATCGGTCACGCTCTCCGGGGTATCCCTCACCGTCTCGGCGATCGCCCCCGAATCGGAGCCGGAGCAGTGGTTCGAGGTCTCCCTCATCCCCGAGACGCTCACCGCGACGATCCTCGGGGACCTCGAACCCGGCGACCGCGTCAACGTCGAAACCGACATCCTCGCCCGTCACGTCGCCCGCATGCTGCGCCTCGGCGTCACCGATGCATCAGCCCATCCGAACACCGAAGGAACCCGCGCATGAGCACCACCGACCCCGCGGCCACCCCGCGCACCGCAGCCCCCCGCACCCCCGGGATCTCGACGATCCAATCGGCCATCGAGGCGATCCGCGCCGGCCGGCCGGTGATCGTCGCCGACAACGAGGATCGCGAGAACGAAGGCGACATCATCATCTCGGCCGAGCTCGCGAGCTCCGAGTGGATCGCGTGGACGGTGCGCTGGTCGTCCGGTCTGCTCTGCGCCCCCATGACCAACGCGATCGCCGACGAGCTCGACCTGCCCATGATGGTCTCACGCAACGAGGACGTGCGGGGCACCGCGTACACGGTCACCGTCGACGCGGCCAACGGCGTCACCACCGGCATCAGCGCGAGCGACCGCGCCACCACGCTCCGCGCGCTCGCGAACCCCGAGGCGAAGCCGACCGACGTGCGCCGCCCGGGCCACGTGCTGCCGTTGCGAGCGGTCGACGGCGGGGTGCGCGCCCGCGACGGGCACACCGAAGCCGGCGTCGAGCTCATGCAGCTGGCGGGCCTGCGGCCGGTCGCGGCCATCGCCGAGATCGTCGCGGACGACGGCGAGATGATGCGCCTGCCGGAGCTCATCACCCTCGGCAACCGCGAGGGCGTGCCGGTCATCACGATCGAGCAGCTCATCGCGTACCTCAACGCCCACGATCCCGAGGGCGCTCCCGCGGTGCAGCAGCAACGCCGCGGCGTGAGCCTGCGCGCCGACACGCTGCTGCCGACCGAGCACGGCGAGTTCCGCGCGATGGCCTACCGCGACCGGCGAGCCGGCATCGACCACATCGCGCTCGTCGCGCCGCTGCCCGACGGCTCACTGCCCTCGGGCGAGACCCTCGTGCGCGTGCACTCCGAGTGCATCACCGGCGAGGCGTTCGGCTCCCTGAAGTGCGAGTGCGGCCCGCAGCTCGACGCCTCGCTCGACCGCGTGCACGAGACCGGCGGCGTGGTCGTCTACCTGCGGGGGCAGGAGGGTCGCGGCATCGGCCTGGCCAACAAGCTGCGCGCCTACCAGCTGCAGGAGCAGGGCGTCGACACGCTCGACGCCAACCTGCAGCTCGGGTTCCCCGCTGACGCCCGCGACTACACGGCTGCGGCGGAGATCCTCGCAGACCTCGGCATCGACCGGGTACGCCTCCTCACGAACAATCCCGAGAAGGTCTCCCAGCTCGAAGCGCACGGCATCGCCGTGACCGAGCGCGTGCCGCTGCTCGTCGGCGTCACGGAGGAGAACCTCGCGTACCTCGCGGTCAAGCGCGACCGCATGGGCCATCAGCTGCCCGAGAACGTGCGGGACGCCCAGTAGGCGGCGATCCAGCGCTCGATCACCAACCCCACCCACACCCCCGATTCGAAGGAGCACATCATGAGCGGAGCCGGAGCCCCGGATCTCACCGTCGACGCCACCGGCCTGCGGGTCGCCATCATCGCCGGCAGCTGGCACGCCGAGATCATGGAGCACCTCGTCGCTGGCGCCCAGCATTCGATCTCGGCAGCCGGAGCGGAGCACGAGACCTTCACCGTGGCGGGCGGGTTCGAGCTGCCGCTCGCGGCCCAGGTCGCCCTGGCGCCCCGTGAGGCGGGGGGCGGCGGGTTCGACGCTGCCGTGTGCCTGGGCATCGTCATTCGCGGCGGCACCCCGCACTTCGAGTACATCAGCTCCGCGGTCACGGACGGCTTGACGCGCGTGCAGCTCGACGCGGGAAAGCCGATCGGGTTCGGCGTGCTGACCACCGACACGGAGCAGCAGGCGCTCGACCGTTCCGGCCGCCCGGGCGCTCCAGAGTCGAAGGGTCGCGAGGCCGCCGAGGCCGCACTGCACCTCGCGGTCGCCCTCCGCCGCATCTCGGCGTAGCCGCGTCACGTCCCTCTTCCCCTACCCACTTTCTGCGAGCCGGGTCACTTTCGGAGGGTGTTGCGGCCGGGCACGGGTCCAACACGCTCCGAAAGTGACCCCGCTCGCGAGAGGCGGTCCGCAAGGCAAGGGCGCGTCGCTCGGCGCTGCCGATCAGCGCGACGGCGTAGGCTGGGCGGGTGACCCGGCCAGCAGCATCAGCAGAACATTCCGCCGCAGACGACACCGCATCGGCCGGCAGCGCGACGACCACCGCCGCACCCCGCGGGCCGCGGGCCTCGTTGCGGGAGCTGCTCCCCTATCTCTTCGAGCAGCGCCGACTGCTCGTCGTCGCCCTGGTGCTCGGCCTCGTCGCCGCGGTCGCCTCGCTCGTGCAGCCGCCCCTGCTCGGGCAGATCATCACCCGCGTCCAAGAGGGCCTGCCCCTGGCCGGCCTGCTCGACCTGCTCTCCGTGATCGTCGTGGTCGGTGCCGTGCTCAGCGGTCTGCAGCACTACGTACTGCAGCGCATGGGCGAGGGCGTGGTGCTCACGAGCCGGAAGCGCCTGATCGCCAAGATCCTCCATCTGCCGATCGCGCAGTTCGATCGCCGCCGCACCGGCGATCTCGTCTCACGCGTCGGCAGTGACACGACGCTGCTGCGCGCGGTGCTGACCCAGGGCCTCGTCGAGGCGGCCAGTGGCATCCTCATCTTCGTCGGCGCCCTCGTCGGCATGCTCGTGATCGACCCGGCGCTGTTCGGGATCACCTTCAGCGTGATCGTCGTCGCGCTCGTGGTGGTCGTCGCGGTCTCCTCCCGGATCCGCCCGGCGGTCGCTCGCGCGCAGGAGAAGGTCGGCGACCTCGCCGCGCAGGTCGACCGGTCCATCTCGTCGATCCGCACCATCAGGGCGGCGGGGGCCGCCGAACGCGAGCAGGCCGCGACGGAGCGCGACGCGACCGAGGCGTATCTGCTCGGCATCAAGGTCGCTCGCATCTCGGCCTTCATCGTGCCCGTGTCGTTCCTCGCGCTGCAGCTCTCGTTCCTGATCGTGCTCGGGCTCGGCGGGTTCCGGGTCGCCACGGGAGCGATCACCATCGCCCAGCTCGTCACGTTCATCATCTTCCTGTTCTTGATGGTGACGCCGCTCGCCCAAGCGTTCGGGGCGATCTCGGCCGTCAACCAGGCACTCGGAGCGCTCGGCCGCATCCAGGAGATCGCGAGCCTGGAGACCGAGGCGGAGCATGACGTCACCCGTTCCCCGCTCGGCCGCCTCGTGCCGCTCGCCGAGGTCCGCGACGACGACGCGCCCGCGATCGAGCTCGCCGATGTGCGCTTCACCTACCGTTCGGCCGCACCTGAGCGCGCCGACGCGCGCGAGCTCGTGCGCGGAGGCCGAGGTGCGCGCCGCGACGCTGAGGCCGCTCCCGCTGCACTCATCGAGACCGAGGTGCTGCGGGGGGTGAGCTTCACGGTGCCCCGCGGATCGCGGGTCGCTCTCGTCGGCCCCTCCGGTGCCGGCAAATCGACGATCCTCGGGTTGATCGAGCGCTTCTACGACCCCGAAGCGGGAACCGTCGCACTGCACGGCGCCGATGTGCGTACGCTCGATCGGGGCGAGCTGCGCCGCCAGATGGGGTACGTCGAACAGGATGCGCCCGTGCTCGCGGGAACGCTGCGCGAGAACCTGCTGCTGGCTGCCCCCGAGGCGAGCGACGCTGCTTGTGAGCGCGTGCTGCGCGCCGTCAACCTGGGCGGCCTGCTCGAGCGCGGAGGCGCGTGGAAGACGGGGGATGCGAGTGCTGCGCTCGCCACTGCGCTCGACATGCCCGTCGGCGAGAACGGCGTGATGCTCTCGGGCGGTGAGAAGCAGCGACTCGCGATCGCGCGCGCCCTGCTCACGGCTCCGCCGATCCTGCTGCTCGACGAGTCGACCGCCAGCCTCGACGGCGTGAACGAGCGCCTCATGCGGGAGGCGCTCGACGCGGTCTCGACGGGGCGCACCCTCGTCGTGATCGCGCATCGACTGTCGACGGTCGTCGACTCGGACAAGATCGTGGTGCTCGACGAGGGACGCGTCATCGGCGAGGGCACGCACGAACAGCTCATCGCGAGCACCCCGCTGTATCGCGAGCTCGCGCAGCATCAGCTGCTCGTGCCCGAAGATCGCTGAACGACGCCTGCAGCTGCGGCGTCAGGGACCGCCGCGATCAACGTCTTGACGCGCGCTCCCGAACAGCCAGTCGACATTCGGCGTCAGTATCCAGCGGAAGGCGCGTTCGACGGGCGCGAGCGCGAGCACCGCCGCGAGCGAAAGGGCTCCGGCGATCAGGATCACGACGCCGGACGCGCCGAGGCCGCCGATCGTATCGATCACCCCGGTCTGGCGCAGCGCCCAGACGATGGGCCCGTGCAGGAGGTAGACGGAGAGGGTGCGCGCGCCCCAGTCGGTGATGACGAGCCGGCGACGCGGGGTCACCCCGAGGACCGCGAACGTCATCGCTGCCGCGATCACGAACAGCGCCGCGGTGACGGCGACTCCCCCCAGTGAGGTTTCGAGCCAGTGGTGCGGCGCCCAATCACCGATCGGCGCTTCGGAGAAGCGCGCGCCGTAGCCGTCGCGCCAGGTCAGCCAATCATCGACGCGCCACCACGACCGCAGGCCGGGCACTGCGATGAGGATCGCGGCGACGAGCGCCAGGATGCCCCACGACACGGTGCGCACCCACCGGTGGGGCAGCGCGAACCACTGGCCGTTCAGCCATCCCCGGTTTCTCGCGAGCCAGCCGAGGACGAAGAACGGGAGGAACGTGAGCGTGCGGGCCGCAGAGAATTCGGTGCCGATCACCGGGATCACACCGCCGAAGAGCGCGATCGCGACCGACACGACCAGCGGGCGACGCAGCTGGGCGAGGTACGGCAGCATGATCCGCATCGTGACGATGCTGACGAGGTACCAGAGCGTCCACGACGGCGAGATCAGGAACGATTCGGCTGGTGTCTCTTCGACGACGGCGAATCCGATCACCGCCCAGATCCCTTCCCAGAGCACCCAGACCACGATGAGCTGCACCGTCGCGCGGATCGTCTTCGACGAGGCGTTCGCGCGAGAGAAGTAGCCGCTCAGGAGGATCAACGCCGGCATGTGGAACAGGTAGAGGTAGGTGTAGACGCCGTAGGCGAGGGCCGTTTCGTGACGAACGGTGGAGATCGTATGGCCGACGACGACGAGCGCGATGAGCGCGAAGCGGGCGTTGTCCCAGAAGGCAACGCGGGGCGCCCCCGCCTGTCGGGCCGCCGATGCCGTCGTCGGAGAACTCATTTCTGTAGCCTAGCGACGCCCCCCGGCGTATCCTGACCGCATGTGCGCTTCTTACGGCCTCGGCGGCTCGCTCCCACTCGATCTCGAGCCGCTCAGCGAACCGGGCAGTGCAGCGCTCATCGATGCGTGGCTGGAGCAGCGGTCGGGCAACGCGAAGATCACGGGCAAGAACGCGCGCAACCTGAATCCGGTGATCACCGCCGATGCGTCGGGCGAGCGCCACGTGCAGCTCGCCTGGTGGTGGCTCTGGCTCGATGCGAGCGGCCCGGTGAAGTTCTCGGCGTTCAACTCTCGCGACGATCGGCTGCTGCGTTCGTGGAAGCGCCCGTTTCAGCACCGTGCGATACTGCCGGCGACCTGGTACGTCGAGAAACAGGGGCGCTTCCGTCTTCCGAGTGACGAGGCGTTCGGGATCGCCGCACTGACGTCGACGGTCACGCTCGAAGACGGCTCGGAGCTCATCAGCTATTCGATGGTGACGCGGGACGCCGTGGGTGAGGCCGCGGAGGTCTGGCCGCGCATGCCGCTCGTGCTGCCCCGCGAAATGCACGACGAGTGGCTGGATCCTGAGCGCCCGGGAGATGCGGCACTCGTCTCAGAGGTGCAGCACGCTTCGGACGGGATCTCGCGCGAGCTGACGAGGCGATGACGCGCCGGCGACCCACGCAGAAGGCCCCCGCCGGAGCGAGGGCCTTGTGGAGCCGACTTCGGGATTTGAACCCGAGACCTGTTCTTTACGAGGGAACTGCTCTACCCCTGAGCTAAGTCGGCGGAGTGCGAGAACGCTCTCGCACACGAGAGATCACTTTAGCACGTTCTGGCACCCGGTTCGCACACGTCGTTCACGAGCACTGCGGGTCGGAGCTCGGCACCGCCCCGGTGAGGAGGTACTCGTCGATCACGCCGTTGATGCAGGCGCTCTCGCCGTAGGCGGTGTGCCCCTCGCCGTTGTAGGTCACGAGCACGCCGCTCTCGAGCTGCTCCGCGAGCGACTCGGCCCAGCGATACGGCGTTGCGGGGTCCCCGGTGGTTCCGACGACGAGAATCGGATCGGCGCCGGCGCCCGTGACGGGCCCGCGCTCGGCCGCCGGCTGCTCGGGCCACGCAGCGCAGGCGAGGTCGCCGTAGCCTTGGAACCGTCCGATCGTCGGCGCGATCTCGGCGAGCTCGGCGGCGTCGGCGCGCATCTGATCGCGGTCGACGTCTCCGGCCGGGTAGTCGAGGCAGTTGATCGCAGTGAAGGCCTCGGTGGAGTTGCTCCGATACGTCCCGTTCTCCCGGTCGTAGTAGAAGTCTGCGAGCGTGAGCCCGATGTCTGGATCCCCCTGCGCCACCGACGAGAAGAGCTCGTCGAGGTAGCCCCAGTTGCTCTGCGCGTAGAGCGGAGTGATGATCGCGGTGAGCATCGTCGATGCCGTGAAGGAGCGGCCGTCAGACCCGGTCAGGGGTTTCGCGTCCACCTGGTCGAGCAGTGCGCTGATCTGCGCCATGCCCACGTCGACGGGTCCGCTCAAGGGGCAGTCCTGCCGCGAGATGCAATCGGCGACGTAGGTGCGCAGCGCCGTCTCGAAGCCGCGTGTCTGCTCGCGCACGACATCGGAGAGGCTGGCCGCGGGGTCGATCGCACCGTCGAGCACCAGGCGGCCCACTCGCTCGGGATAGGCGTCCGCGTAGCGCGCACCGATGTAGGTGCCGTAGGAGTACCCCAGGTAGTTGAGCTTCGGATCGCCGACGATCGCGCGCAGCATGTCGAGATCTTGCACGGTCTCCGCCGTGCTCACGTGCGCCAGCAGGTCTCCGGTCTCTTGGAGGCAGGCATCCCCGAAGGCCTGCTCGTGCGCGAGCGCCGCCTCCATCCATGCGTCGCTGCCGACGTCGAGGTCGGCCTCGGCTGGGTCGACGCCGAAGAGGTACTCGTCCATTCCGGCGTCGTCGAGACAGGTCACCGGCGACGAGGCCCCCACCCCTCGCGGGTCCCACGCCACGACGTCGTAGGCCTCTTGCACGTCGGGCTGCACGGCGCCGTCGGCGCCGCCCGAGAGGTAGTCGACGCCCGAGGCGCCGGGGCCGCCGGGGTTCACGAAGAGCGTGCCGGCGGCTTCACCCCCGAGCGCCTCCTGTTTCACGAGCCGGAGCACAATGGTCTCCCCCGACGGCTGATTCCAATCGAGCGGGGCGTGCACGACGGCGCATTCGAGGCCGTCCTCGCACCCGACCCATTCGGGTTGCTGCGCGCCGAAGCCGGCCACGGTGCCGTCGGGGAGGGCGGGGAGCTCGGGCTCCGGTGCCGTCGCCTGCTGCAGGAGTGCGGCGATCGGTGCGCAGCCGGTGACGGTGAGGGCCGCGACGGTGGCGAGTGCGGCGAATCCGAGGACGCGACGGGCGCGGGTCGAGCGCGAGTCGCGCTCACGATCATTCGCGAAGCGACGCAACGGGCGGTTCATCGAAGCGCTCCGTTCTCCGACGCCCCGAGCACGAGCATGTCGGCGGTGCTCTGGGTGGCGAAGAGGGCTTCGAGCACCAACCCGGGCGTGATGCCGCGCCCGAGGCGCTCCCGAGCGACCTCCACTGCGGCGACGACGGCGAGCGCGCGCTCCGCGCCCCATCGGTCGGCGAGTTCGGCGATCGCCGGCTCGCGTTCGAGGTTGATCAGCTCCGGTGATGCGCGCAGTGCGGTGAGCAGCACGTCTCTGAAGAGCGAGAGCAGATCGGTGAGGATCCGATCGATGCCGTCGCGCAGGCTTCGCGTCGCGCGGCGCTTCTGGTCCTCTTCGAGCGCGCGGATCTGGCTGCGCATCTGCGGGGGGATCGCCGCCCCTGCGGGGAGGCCGAGGCTGCGCAACGCGTCTTCGCGCTCGCGCTGGTCCAGGGTCTCGGTGAGCGCGGCAGCGTCGGCCTCTGCGATCTTCACGAGCGTCGCCGCGGCGCGCATGCCGTCCCCCAGCGTCTGAACGCTGAGGGCGACGTCGATCGTGCGCTCTCGGCGCGCCAGCGCGTCCGCGTCGCTCGCGAGTCGTCGGGCCATGCCGATGTGGCTCTGCGCGAGCCGCGCCGCCCGTTCCGCGACTCGGGCATCGATGCCATCGCGCTCGTGCAGCAGTCGCGCGATGTCGGCGGCGCCAGGCGTCACGAGGCGCAGCGATCGGGCGCGGGAGCGAATCGTGGGGAGCAGGTCGGCTTCGCTCGGCGCGCAGAGAATCCAAACGGTGCGCTCGGGCGGCTCCTCGAGTGCCTTCAGCAGCACATTGGATGTGCGCTCCGGCATCCGGTCCGCGTCTTCGATCACGATGACCCGGTATCGGCCTGCAGCCGGGGAGTAGTGGGCCGTCGTGACGATATCGCGTGCGGCCTTGATGTCGATGAGGAGCTTCTGCGTCGTGAGGACGCCGAGATCGGGGTGCGTGCGGGCGCGCACCTGGGCGAAGACCGCGTCGCGATCCTGCCCGCGCGCGATCAGTGCCGCGGCGAAGCGGAACGCGAGATTCGAGCGACCGGAACCCGGGGGACCCGTGATGAGCCACGCGTGCGACGGCGTCGTATCGAGGGCTGCGGCGGCGTCGAGGGTGCGCACCGCCTCCGGTTGACCCACGATCTCCGCCCAGTACTCCACCCCGGAATCGTATCGCGCCCCGCCGACACCGCGATGGGTGACCTCCCCTCGGCGGTGCGAATCGCTCGACCCGTCCCGCACTCGCACCGCCCGCGTCCCGGCCGAGGGTGAAACCGCGGGTGAATAGTGCGTCGGGCCCTCCCGAAGACCGCACCCCGGGCATATGCTCTTCAGTGGTTGAAGATTCGTTCCCCCGAGTTCAGACCACGCTCCCGAGCCGTGTTTCCCCATATGGCACGGGAGACACGCCCCCGAACCTGTCCCCCAGGATTTCGGGGGCTTTTTCGTGCCCGCTCAGCGGAGATCGACGTACTCGGCGGCTCCCGCTTCCACTGCAGCCGCTCCCGCGCTGAGTTCCGCGGCGAGCGATGCCAGCACGGCGACCTCCTCCTCGGCGACGGAGATTCGCTGCAGCACCCGATCCGTGTACTCCGCTGCTCCCACCGCCCATCCCCGGCGACGCGCCTCGGCCTCGATCTGCGGCGCGATGTCGTACGCGCAGCTCACGGTGACGGATCGCCGCATCGCCCGTCGTTGCCGGCGCGCCCGCTGCGTCGCGATCGCGACACTCGACCGGTAGGCGCGCGTCAGCCCTCCGGCGCCGAGCAGCACGCCGCCGAAGTACCGCGTGACCACGGCTACCACGTCGCTGAGCCCGGCCGATACCAGGGCGTCGAGCATCGGGGCTCCAGCTGTGCCGCTCGGCTCGCCGTCGTCGTTCGAGCGCTGCACCCGCCCGTCCGGCCCGAGCACGAACGCGGAGCAGTGGTGCCGTGC
Source organism: Leucobacter alluvii (assembly GCF_039530485.1). Lineage (NCBI taxonomy): Bacteria > Bacillati > Actinomycetota > Actinomycetes > Micrococcales > Microbacteriaceae > Leucobacter > Leucobacter alluvii. The sequence continues at coordinate 24,131 of NZ_BAAAOP010000009.1, forward strand.
GCGCGGGTGCTCTGCGCGCACGCGGGCGATCACCGCGCGCGCCGCGTGCTCGTCCTCCACGCGCTCGAGCCGCACGAGAAATCGTGAGCGGGAGATCTCCTGCTCGGCGTCCACCGGGGCCGCGATCGTCTCGTATTCCATCGCCCTCGCTCCGACCAGGGGCCTCGCTCCCGCCCCGACTACCATCGAGTCTATGGGCGGTGAAAGCGTACGGGTAGACACGTGGGTCTGGGGCGTGCGCCTCGCGAAGACTCGGAGCCAGGCCACGACTGCGTGCCGCGCCGGCCACGTCCGGGTGAACGGCGCGACAGCGAAGGCGTCGCAGGCGGTGCGGCTCGGAGACGAGGTGCGCGTGCGTCAGCACGGTTTCGACAAGGTCTACCGCGTCACCGGCCTCCCGGTGCGCCGCGGAAGCGCTGATGAGGCGGCGAAGCACTTCGAAGACCTCACGCCGCCTCCGCTCCCCCGAGTGGAGCGGCCGGCTGAGATCGTGCGCGATCGCGGCGCCGGCCGGCCGACGAAGCGCGAACGGCGCGACATCGACCGGCTGCGGGGCCGCGACGGCGAGGGCTAGCCCGCCACCACCGCTTCCGCCTCACGTCGTCGTCGCACGATCAGCAGCGCTCCCGCCCCGGTGAGCAGCAGGATCATAAGCGTGCGGGTTCCGAGCGTTACACTCGCTGGGTGCCGGCTCCCGTTGTTCTCGCGTCATCCGAGTGGTGCGCACGTGCGGAATCCCATGCGAGCCGGGCCCGCGCACTCACCGCCGCACACCTCGACCGACGGCTCCGGCACGAGCGCCACCCGGTCGAGGATTTCCTCTGGACCTACTACTCCGTGAAGCCGTCCGAGCTCGCGAAGTGGCATCCCGGCGCCGGGGTGCGGCTCGCTGAGGCGCACGATCGCGCCACGTGGAAGCACTACCGCGCGGTCGGCACGGATCCGATCAGTGCTGGCAACGCCGACCGTCGCGTCAGCGCTGCCGAGGTTGATGCGGGTGCGTTCTTCGCGCGCCGCGGCGGCACGGTCGATTACGTGGAGCGCCTGCTGAGCGAGACGCTCTCCCGGCCGCCGCGCTTCGGATGCTTCGGCTTGCACGAGTGGGCGATGGTCTACCGCATGCCGCCCGAGCAACTGCGGCACACCTCGCTCCCCCTCCGCATCGGGCACGCGGCGACCGACCACGTCGTCGAGACGCACCCGATCGGGTGCTCCCATTTCGACGCGTACCGCTTCTTCACCCCCGATGCGGCGCCGCTCAACACGATGCGCCCGACGCGCGAGACGCAGCCGGAGACCGAGCAGTCAGGCTGCCTGCACGCCGGCATGGACGTGTACAAGTGGACGGCGAAGCTCGGGCCCATCGTCCCCGGCGAGGTTCTGCTCGACGCCTTCGTGCTGGCCCGCGATATTCGCGAAGTCGACATGCGAGCCTCCCCCTACGATGTGAGCGCGTACGCGGGCATCGACGGACGGCCGCTCGCCGCGGTGGCGATCGAAACCGCAGCGGGGAAGCGCGAGTACGCGCACCTCCAGCGCGGCTTCGCCGAACGCGGCGATGCGCTGCGTCGACGTGTGCTCGACGCGATCGCGGCGGCTCGCGCCGCTGTCGCGCCCGATGCGCAGCGTTAGAAGAGTGTGGGCGCGGGCACGCCGGGGGTCGCCTCCGCCGCCGCGTTCTGCGCGAGCGTGCGCGTGCGCGAAGTGCCCGTGCGCTCGAGGCCGTATCTCGAGATGAGCGGCCTGATGCGTGCGGCGAGTTCCACGCGGTACGCCTGCGGCGCCCGGCTCGATGCGCCCGGGTACAACGATCGGTAGAGCGGCAGAAGCTCGCGGTGCTCCCGTTCGAGCCATTCGAGAAACCACGGCTTCACGTGCGACCTCAAGTGCAGTGCTCCGTAGACGACGGATCGCGCCCCGGCATCGCGAATGTCTCTGATCAAGCGCTCGAGCTGGTCGGGCCCATCCGTCAGACCGGGGAGCACGGGCATGATGAAGACGTCAGCCGCGAGGCCCGCGTCCCGGGCGGCCGCGATCGTGTCGAGCCGCGCGCGAGTGGTCGGAGTGCCCGGTTCGATCGACTGCTGCAGTTCGTGGTCGCCGACGGCGATCGACATCGCCAGCTCGACGGGCACCCGTTCACTGGCGTCGACCAGCATCGGCAGGTCCCGCCGAAGCAACGTGCCCTTCGTCAGGATCGACATGGGCGTGCCACTCGCGGCGAGCGCTGAGATGATGCCGGGCATGAGACGGTACCGCCCCTCGGCCCGCTGGTACGGGTCGGTGTTGGTGCCGAGCGCGACGCACTCGCGCCCCCATCCGGGCCTCGCCAGCTCGCGGCCCAGCACCTCGGCCACGTTCACCTTCACGACGATCTGCGCGTCGAAGTCTTTGCCGGTGTCGAAATCGAGATACCGATGCGAGCCGCGGGCGAAGCAGTACACGCACGCGTGCGAGCACCCCCGGTACGGGTTGATGGTCCAGGAGAACGGCATCGACGATTCGCCCGGCACACGATTCAGCGCGCTCTTCGCGAGCACTTCATGGAACGCCATGCCAGCGTATTCCGGTGATCGCACGGTGCGGAGGTGCCCGGGGACTGCGGCCACCTGAGACATCGACAGACCGGCCAGCGCCCCGTCCTCGGATGCCGCAACCGCTTGCCCACTCCACCTCATGCGAGTATTCGAACATATGTTCGAATGGATTGCAAGTGAATCGCCAGCCGACGGCTATCCGTGCGACTCGCCCGCCACGCCGCGGCGCCACTGCGTCGGCGAGCAGCCGTAGCTGCGCGTGAACGCCCGGATGAACGTCGCGGAGTCGGAGTACCCCGATTCTCCGGCGATCGCGCGCACCGTCATGCCGCTGCGAACCCGCTCATCGAGCAGCTCCGTCGCACGACTCAAGCGAACGCGCCGCAGGTACGCCGCCGGCGAGTCCTCCGCTTCGGCGAAGAGCGCGTGCACCTGACGCACCGAGAGGAAGTGATGCGCCGCCAGGCGGTCGACGGTGACACCGGGATCACCGCAGTGCTCTCGCAGCCAGCGCTGCAGCACCGCGAGGCGCGCCCGGCGATCCTCATCGGGCGCCCCCTCCTGCGCGAGGGCTCGCATCACGACAGCGAGCGTGTCGCTCACGGCCCGCGCGATACCCGCCCCCGAGTGGGCGTCGAGCGAGAGCTGCCGCGATTGCAGGCTGAACAGCAGCGCGCGCAGCGCCGCCTGGCCCGGTACCGAAGACTCCATCAACCGCGCGACCGAACTGCCGATCGCGCGGTCGGAAAGCCCCAGCGACTCCCGGGTCAGCTGCAGCACGATGAGATCCTGCCCCTGCGTCGGCACCGACATGCGATACGGCTCCCCGGCATCGACGAACGCCAGCGCACCGGCGCCGAGCCGCGCGCCGCGGCCGCGCTGCGTCAGCGTCCAGGATCCGCGCAGCTGCATCATCACGAGCAGGTGATCGGTGGCGTCGGCGTCGACGAGGGCGCGCGGACGCTCGGCCTCGTGCGCGTCGAACGCCACGCGACTCACCCACATCGACGGAGAGATGCGGCGCTGGGCGATCCTGGCCGAGAAACTGGACCCATCCGCACGGCAGCGGAGCGGGACGAACATGCGACTGGCCAGGCGCTGCCACGCTTCGATCCCGTGCACGCTCATCGGCTCCATTGGCATCCCCCGGCGCTTCGACACTGCCTTGCTGCAATCCGCCATCACGCACCCGATCAGCGCCGCTCACTCGCGCAGATACTGCCAATGCTCCTGCAGAGGCGGCACATGCCGACGGGCACTCGGTGCCATACCGTGGTGTTACCGGTGATGCGACACGGTACGCAGCGGCGCAACGCAGCGCCTCGTCAGAATGGAGTCTCCATGTCAGGCAACAGGATCGTCGTCTACAAGGGCCCGGGCGAAGTGGCGGTCGAGAACTTCGACTACCCGACGCTGGAGCTGCCGCAAGAAGTCGCTGAGGGGCTCGGGATCAAGCGATCCGCCCCGCACGCCGTGATTCTCAAGCTCGTCACGACCAACATCTGCGGGAGCGATCAGCACATGGTGCGCGGCCGCACCACGGCGCCCGTCGGCCAGACGCTCGGGCACGAGATCACGGGCGAGGTCGTCGAGGTCGGCGACGACGTGCTCTTCCACAGCGTCGGCGACATCTGCTCAGTGCCGTTCAACATCGCCTGCGGCCGCTGTCGCATGTGCAACGAGGGCCAGACCGGGATCTGCCTGAACGTGAACCCCGCGCGTGCGGGCGCAGCCTACGGGTACGTCGACATGGGCGGCTGGCTCGGCGGTCAGGCCGAGTACGTCATGATCCCTTACGCCGACTTCAATCTTCTGAAGTTCCCCGACCGCGATGAGGCTCTGGAGAAGATCCTCGACCTCACGATGCTCTCCGACATCTTCCCGACCGGGTACCACGGCGCGGTCTCGGCTGGCGTCACCACCGGATCGACCGTCTACGTGGCGGGTGCCGGGCCGGTCGGCCTCGCAGCGGCGTACTCCGCGCAACTGCTCGGCGCCGCGACGGTCATCGTCGGCGACATGAACGCCGACCGCCTGCGGCAGGCCGAGAGCTTCGGCTGCGCCGCGGCAGACCTCTCGAAGGGCGACGCACTCGCCGACATCATCGCCGACATCGTGGGCGAGCCCGAGGTGGACGCCGCCGTCGACGCCGTCGGGTTCGAGGCGCGAGGGCACGGTCATGATGCGGCAGAGGCTCCGGCGACTGTGCTCAACGACGTCATGAGCGTCGCCAGAGCCGGCGCATCGCTCGGCATTCCGGGGCTCTACGTCACGGGCGACCCCGGAGCCGTCGACGAGGCGGCGAAGCACGGGCAGATCGGCGTGCGCCTCGGCCTCGGCTGGGCGAAGTCGCACCGCCTCGTGACAGGTCAGTGCCCGGTGAAGAAGTACAACCGGCAGTTGATGAACTTGATCCTCGCCGACCGCGCGCACATCGCCCAGGCGGTCGGAGCGACGACCATCAGCCTCGACCAGGCGGCCGAGGGCTACGCCCAGTTCGACGCGGGCGCCGCGCAGAAGTTCGTGATCGATCCGACGGCATGGTGTCGTAGCCCCGAGCGGCGTCAGTGATGCGCGGTGCGCGTTCTCATCGACGTGCACCGCGCATCACTGCGTCGGGGCCGACTTACGCGTTGTGCTCGTCGGCGATCTGCGTGTGGTGCTGAATCACCTCGGCGACGACGAAGTTGAACCACTTCTCGGCGAACTCCGGGTCGAGGTGCGCGTCGACGGCGAGCCCTTTGAGTCGGTCGATCTGACGCGATTCCCGCGAGGGATCGGCGGCCGGCATGTCGTGCTCCGCCTTCAACTGCCCGACCTCCTGCGTGCAGCGGAATCGTTCGGCGAGCATGTGCACCAGCGCCGCATCGATGTTGTCGATGCTCGATCGCAGCCGTTCGAGGCGTTCGAGGGGGGTCGGATCGCTCACGCGGTCCTCCGCCTATCCGAGGAGGTCGTGCAGCACCACGACCTGCTCGCGCTCGGGGCCGACGCCGACGGCCGAGATGCGCGATCCGCTCATGCCCTCGAGTGCGATGATGTAGTCCTGGGCGTTCTTCGGCAGATCCTCGAAGCGACGGGCGCCCGAGATGTCCTCGTTCCAGCCCGGGAACTCCTCGTACACGGGCTTCGCGTGGTGGAAGTCGCTCTGGTTCACCGGCATCTCGTCGTGCCGCACGCCGTTGACGTCGTAGGCCACGCAGACCGGGATCGTCTTGAGGCCGGAGAGCACGTCGAGCTTCGTCAGCACGAAGTCGGTGACGCCGTTGATGCGTGCGGCATAGCGGGCCATGGGCGCGTCGTACCAGCCGCAGCGGCGCGGCCGCCCAGTGGTGGTGCCGAACTCGAACCCCTGCTTGCGCAGGTAGTCGCCGGACTCGTCGAACAGTTCGGTCGGGAAGGGTCCGGCGCCCACGCGCGTGGTGTACGCCTTGACGACGGAGATCACGCGGTCGAGCGCGTGCGGCGGCAGCCCCGAACCGGTGCTCGCGCCGCCGGCCGTCGCATTCGAGGAGGTGACGAACGGGTAGGTGCCGTGGTCGATGTCGAGCATGGTCGCCTGTCCGGCTTCGAACAGCACCGTCTTGTCGTCCTGCATCGCCTCGTGCAGCAGCAGCGCCGTGTCGCACACCATCGGCTCGAGCATCTCGCGATAGCTGAGCAGGTCTTCGACGACCTCGTCGGCGGAGATGGCGCGGCGGTTGTAGATCTTGACGAGCACCTGGTTCTTGAACTCGAGCGCGGCCTCGACCTTCTGCCGCAGAATGCCCTCGTCGAAGATGTCCTGGATGCGGATGCCGACGCGGTTGATCTTGTCGGCGTACGCGGGACCGATGCCGCGACCCGTCGTGCCGATCTGACGCTTTCCGAGGAAGCGCTCCGTCACCTTGTCGAGCGTGCGGTGGTACGCCGTGATGACGTGGGCGTTCGCGCTGACCTTGAGCCGCGAGACATCGACGCCGCGGCCGCCGAGCGCTTCGAGTTCACCGCGGAGCACTTCGAGGTCGACGACGACGCCGTTCGAGATCACCGGGGTCACGCCGGGGGTCAGAATCCCTGACGGGAGCAGGTGGAGCGCGTACTTCTCCGCCCCGACGACGACGGTGTGGCCGGCGTTGTTGCCGCCGTTGAACTTGACGACGTAGTCGACGCGGCTGCCGAGGAGGTCGGTGGCCCGACCCTTCCCCTCGTCGCCCCACTGGGCACCGGTGATGAGCACTGCGGGCATTTCAGCCCCTTCCTTCGGCAACGGCACGTACCGGCCCAGTCTAGCGAAGGGCCGCCGTCTCCCGGCGGAGCCCGCCGTCCGGCGACGAATCGCCGGGGCGGAACGGTCAGCGCTCCCGTTCGATCGCGGCGGTCGCCGCCGGGTCGGCGCCGTCGAGGAACTCCGTGAGCCGCTCGACCTCGCTCGTCTCGCCGATGCGCTCGGCCGCGCGTCGCAGCGCGTACAGTGCGCGCAATACTCCACGATTGGGCTCGTGAGACCACGGGACCGGGCCCGCCCCGCGCCATCCGGCCTTGCGCAGCGCGTCGAGCCCCCGGTGATAGCCGACGCGCGCGAAGGCGTACGCCTCGATCTCGCGCCCCTCGGCGTCGGCTGCGTCGGCGAGCAGCGCCCAGACGAGCGGCGACTCCGGGTGCTCGCGCACGACGGCGTCGAGGTCGCGCTCCGAGTCGAGCGCCTGCGACACCGCGGTGTCGGCAGCCAGGAGAGTGGGTTCTGGTTCGAGCAGATTCGCGCCGATCATCCTGTCAGTGTAGCGATGCGGCTCCGAGGAGACGCCGGTTCACGCCTGCAGCCGCATCGACATGAGGATGCGCTTGAGCGTCGCGTACTCTTCCGTCTGCATGAAGGCTTCGGCTTCCGCTCGACTCGCGAATGCGCGCCCGCTCGAGGTGCTGTCGACCTGCATCCAGTCGGCGGCGACAACGGAATTCGACGGCGTCGCCCCCCTGCCGCCGAGGAGCCGGTTGTAATACATGCAGCTGTCGCGCGGGGTGAAGTTCGCGAGCGACAGGCTGGCCACGGCGCCGTCTCCGAGGTTCGAGACCCGGTACACGAACCGCGCGTCCGTGGTCGGCGCGCCTGCCTCATCGGTGGGTTCGGGCACGAACCCCGCGATCTCGACCGGCTCCGCGTCGAGCTCCTCGATGTGCAGGGTGGCCATTTCCGGAGTGCATGCACCGCCCAGCCCGGTGACCCGGTTCGAGAAGTAGAGCTGTGCAGCACCGTCCGGGTCCACGATCTGCGCTTGGAAGAACCCCATCTCGTCATAGGCGGAGGGCAGGCGCACCAACGACCACCCGGAGGGCAGCTCGAAGCTCACGGGGACCGGCCGCGTCACCTGCGCGATCCCACGGCTCCGGGGTGGGCTCCGGCGGCGTGGTGGGCTCCGGAGTCGGCGCCGGTTCCGATGTCTCGGTCGGAGTGGCGGAGGGATCGGACGTGGACGGAGTGCTCGTCGCTCCGGGCGCAGTCGAGGGCCCGGTCGCGCACCCGGTCAGCAGGATCGCACTGCACAGCACCGCGGCAGCGCAGGTGAGGATCGTTCGCATGCGCTCACCGTAGCGCCGACCGTTCCGTTGACGCGAGTGGTCAGCGGTAATTCACGAACTGCAGAGCGACGTCGATGTCAGCGCCCTTGAGCAGCGCCATCGTCGCCTGCAGGTCATCGCGGCTCTTGGAGGAGACGCGCAACTCGTCGCCCTGGATCTGGGACTTCACGCCCTTCGGGCCCTCGTCGCGGATCAGCTTGTTGAGCTTCTTCGCGGTGGCCTGATCGATGCCTTCCTTCAGCTGCGCGTCGATGCGGTACTCCTTGCCGCTGGCGTAGGGCTCACCGGTGTCGAGCGCCTTCAACGAGAGCCCGCGCTTGATGAACTTCGAGTGCAGCACGTCGAGCACGGCGTTCGCGCGCTCTTCCGTGTTCGCCTTGATCTGCACCTTCTCACCGGAGAGCGAGACGTCGGCGCCGACGCCCTTGAAGTCGTAGCGCTGCTCGACCTCCTTGCGCGCCTGGTTCACCGCGTTCTCGACCTCCATCGAGTCGATCTTGCTCACCACGTCAAACGAAGAATCAGCCATGCCCCCAGCGTACCCGAGGGGCAGCGCCGCCACCCCCTCCGGATCCGGGTCGCACGAGGAGCTACAAAAAGTGATGACACGTATTCGCTGAACGAATGATTTGCTAAGCTGTCTGGGTTCCGCACGCCGCACCGCACTCGAAAGGACTCCTCACCGTGTCTGCAACTCAGGCCGCCCCGCATCGGGCTCGCCGCCTCCCCCGCTGGATGACGTCGTTCGGGTGGCAGATCCTCGCCGCCCTCGTCATCGGCCTCGTGCTCGGCGGCGTCGCCATGTCGCTCGGCCCCGACGCCGAGGACAACCCCAACGGCCTGCACGCCACGCTGGCGACCATCGGCGACAGTTACGTCTCGCTGCTGCGCGCGGCAGTGATCCCGCTCGTCTTCACGGCGATCGTCTCGAGCATCGTCGGGTTGCGCAAGGTGACGAATGCGGCTCGCCTCGCGGGCCAGACTCTGCTCTGGTTCGCCATCACCGCGCTGATCGCGGTGACCATCGGCATCGTGCTCGGCGTCACGCTGCAACCCGGCTCGACCGCATCGCAGACCGCGCTGACCCCCGAAGAGCCCGGTTCGGTCGGCACCTGGTGGAACTTCCTCACCGGCCTCGTCCCCGCCAACTTCCTCGGGCTCGGCGTTTCCGGCAGCGTCGATGCCGGCAGCGGCGCGCTCTCTGCGAGCCCGAGCTTCAATGTGCTGCAGGTCATCGTGATCTCGGCCGCCGTGGGCATCGCAGCGCTCAAGATCGGCGAGAAGGCCGAACCGTTCATCGTGCTCACGGAATCAGCGCTCGCGATCATCCAGAAGATCCTGTGGTGGATCATCCGCCTCGCCCCGATCGGCACGATCGGCCTCATCGGCAACGCCGTCGCCGAGTACGGGTGGAACCAGATGGGCACGCTCACGTGGTTCGTCGCGGTGCTGTACCTCGGACTCGCGCTGGTGCTCTTCGTGGTCTACCCGATTCTCGTGAAGTCGCACGGCCTCTCCGTGAAGCAGTACTTCTCAGGAGTGTGGCCGGCCGTGCAGCTCGGCTTCGTGAGCCGCTCGTCCATCGGCACACTGCCGCTCACCCAGCGCGTCACCGAGCGCAACCTCGGCGTGCCGCGCGGCTACGCCTCCTTCGCCGTGCCGCTCGGAGCGACGACCAAGATGGACGGGTGCGCCGCGATCTACCCGGCAGTCGCGGCGATCTTCATCGCGCAGTTCTTCGGCATCGACCTCACGATCGTGCAGTACCTGCTGATCGTCATCGTCTCGGTGGTCGGCTCCGCGGCGACCGCGGGCACGACGGGCGCGACCGTGATGCTGACGCTCACGCTGTCGACGCTCGGGCTTCCGCTCGAGGGCGTCGGGCTGCTTCTCGCAGTCGACCCCATCATCGACATGGGTCGCACGGCCGTGAACGTCGCCGGTCAGGCGCTCGTTCCCGCGATCGTCGCGAAGCGCGAGGGAATCATCGACCTCGATCTGTACAACGCGCCCCGTCAGGGGCTCGCATTCGACAACACCGACGTCGAGGAGCACCGCGCGTCGGAGGAGGCGTCGCGAGACGAGCGCGAAGCGACGCTGCGCCGGGGCTGACACTCGGCCCTCCCGAATCATGCGCTGAGCATCGGAGACGGGCGCCGGTCGGGTTCCGATTCGAACCCGACCGGCGCCCGCTCGGCGTCGTACGGCAGGAGATGCGCGGCCGCTATCGCACCGCTGCGCGCCGCATCGCGAACCAGGTGACGACGAGCGCCAGCACGATCGTGACGATCGCCCCCAGAGCGATGTCTGCCCGGGTGATGCCCATCACGATCTCCGGCAGTTGCGGTGCGAACACCAGGAGGAGAATCGCGAGCACGAGCCCGATGGCCGATCCCACGATCGCCGGGCCCTTCGCCCCGAATCGCACCCAGATCGCACCGAAGAAGCCGCCGATCGTGAGGCAGAAGAGCACTCCGAGGAAGCCGGTGACGGCGAGCACCCACGGGTCGCCGGCGCCGAGCAGATACACGTCGAGCACGTACACCGACATGAACCAGTGGTCCGTGGCGAGTTCGATGCCGAGCAGCAGCACCAGCAGGAGCGCGATGTACGCGGCCTGCAGCACGTTCGATAGCATCGTGCCGAGGATGAAGTTGCGGCGCGTGGTTCCGAGGGTCAGCGCGAAGGGATAGGTCGTCGCCACGGCCTGCACGCCGTAGTAGACGAGGAATCCGGGCAGCGACCAGACGACGCCGCCGTTCTGCCGCGCTCCGTCGACGTACTCGGCACCGCCGGCGCCTCCCGTCGCGCGCTGGATGGCGAGCGCGATGACGATCGAGATCACCATGACCAGTGCGAGGATGACGATCGGAACTGTGACGAAGCTCCCGATCTTGTTCATGTGCAGGCGAGTCACATTGATGATGCGGTTCATGCTGCGCTCCGTTCCATATGCGTGTCCGCCCCGTCGTCCGCGACGGTGTCGCCGAGGCCGTAGGCGGCGACGAGATCTTGCAGTGATACGGGGGCGAGTTCGAGCCCGCCGGCCTCGGCTCGATGCTGCGCCGTCATCGGCGTGTTGACGACCGCTGTCGCGAGGCCGCCGACGCGTCGGCGCGACAGCACCGGCAGTCCTGAGAGGAAGCCGTCGACCTCGCTCGCCTTGCCCGCGACCTGGAAGGCGCTCCCGCGCATCGCATCGACGTCTTCGTGCCGCACGATGCGCCCCTGGTCGATCACGATCACGCGCTCGAGCAGCCGGTCCATCTCATCGATGAGATGGGTGGAGAGCACGACCGTGCGAGGGCGCTCCGCGTAATCGCGCAGCAGCTCGTCGTAGAAGATCGCCCGCGCCGTCGCGTCGAGACCCAGGTAGGGCTCGTCGAAGAAGGTGATGGGCGCCCGGGAGGCGAGTCCGAGCACGATGCCGAGCGCCGACATCTGTCCGCGCGAGTACTTCTTGATGATCGGCTTGGACGGGATGCGGAACGCGTCGATGAGGCGATCCGCGACCTCCTGATTCCAGTTCGGGAACGAGAATCGTGCTGCTCGGGTAGCGAGTTTCAGGGTGTAGTCGTCGGGGTATCGCTGGTTATCGCGCACGAAGCACATCTGCTCGATGGTCTCGGCGCGCTCGAAGGGATCGTGGCCACCGACCTTGACCGAGCCAGAGCTCGGCCGATCCTGCGCCGTGATCAGCGACATGAGGGTGGTCTTGCCCGCGCCGTTGCGGCCGAGCAGCCCGGTGATGGTGTTCGCGTGCACCTGCACGGTGACGTCGTCGAGCGCGGTGGCGCCGCGATAGCGCCGCGTGAGCCCGTGCGTCTCAATAGCGATCTGGGTCATTGTTCCGCTTCCTGTTCGATGAGCCGGATGACATCGGAGTGGGTGAGGCCGAGGGCGGCGGCTTCATGGAGCAGCGGCCGCACGAATCGCTCGGTGAGGCCGTGCTGACGCTCCTGAGCGATACGCGCCCTCGCGCCTGCGGCGACGAACATGCCGATGCCGCGTTTCTTGTAGAGGATCCCCTGATCGACGAGCAGGCTGAGCCCTTTGCCCGCCGTCGCGGGGTTTATGCGCATGTGCGCGGCGAGCTCGTTCGTCGAGGGAACCTGCTCGTCCTCGTCGTACGTGCCGCGCAGGATGTCGTCTGCGAGGCGGTCGGCGAGCTGGAGGAAGATCGGACGGTTGTCATCGAACACTCCTCACCTCGTTTCAGTCGGGGTCGCTGACTCGGACGGATTCGCCTCGCAGCTTCCTTGGTTAGTTACTTCACTAATGAACCTACATACCGCCGCCGAGTCTGTCAACGAGCACTTGCGGAGCATTCATCTGATGAACTACCGTTGGGGTGCTCCGGCCGCGTCATGCCGCCGACTCCCGCGAACCGAAGGATCCGCCATGCCCTCCAGCAACATCGTCGTCGCCCACGCGGAGACCGGTCTCGTCACGGCCGAGGTGCTGCGCGCCGATCGCATATCCCCCGGCTTCGTGCGCCTCACCGTCGGCGGCGACGACTTCTCACGCTGGCGTCACCTCGGCTTCGATCAGTGGTTCAGACTCGCCATGCCCGTTGCCGGCGAAGCGACCCGATTCGATCGCATGTCCGATCGATTCGATACTCGCGGGTACCTGAAGTACCTGGCCCTGCCGAAGGCGACGCGGCCCGAGATCCGCAACTACACCGTGCGGGCGTTCCGACCCGAGACGAACGAGATGGACATCGACTTCGTCGCGCACGAATCGGACGATCCGGCGCACGCGGGCGTCGCCGCGCCCTGGGCCACGTCGCTCCCCATCGGCGACCGGGTGGCGCTGATCGATCAGGGATGCGGATACCGCGCGGTCGAGGACGCCGATCGCGTCGTGCTGGCGGGCGACGAGAGCGCGCTCCCCGCGGTGCTCGGCATCCTGCGCGACATCGGACCGGAGAGCACGGGCCACGCGATCATCGAGGTGCCCAACGCTGCGGATTGCCAACCGGTCGAGGCCCCGAGCGGCGTCGACGTGCAGTGGATCGTTCGCGAGCCGGGCGCTCACCCCGGATCCGCGGCCCTCGATGCGCTTCGCGCGCTCCCGGCATCAGCCACGGCCGGCCCCGTCTCGGCGTTCGTCGCAGGCGAGCAGCAGCTCGCAACCGGCGGCCGCCGTCATCTCGTCAACGAGTGCGGCGTCGCCAAGCAGGCGGTCGATTTCTGCGGATACTGGCGGCAGCGTTAGAGCTCTGGAACGGACCGATCCCGGCCCGAATGACAACGGTGTAATTCTCCACAGTGCCGCTACAGTCCTGTGCACAACCATCCCGAGAGCCGCTCAGGGAAGCGCGCACCAACCCTCAAGAACGCCGTGATTCCGCGGAAGCATCGACCATCCACAGTGTGAATCACACCCGTGTAGTTATCCACAGGCGCGGCGCAGCGCTACAGGATCCCGCACTCCATCGCGCGCGTCACCGCTCGCGTGCGATCCGACACGCCCAGCTTCTCGAACGCTCGCAGCAGGTGAGTCTTCACCGTCGACTCGCCGATGAACAGCCGCCCCGCGATCTCCGGGTTGCTCATCCCATCCCCGACCAACCGCAGAATCTCGACCTCCCGAGGAGTGAGCCGCGGGCCCCGCTCCGCGCGATCCTCAGGGCCGGCGTGAGCCCGAGCGACCAGCTGCGCGGCGATCGACGGCGCGAGCACGGTCTGCCCGGCGGCAACCGCGCGCACACCGGCCGCCAGCTCGTCTGCGGGCGCAGCCTTGACGAGATACCCGTTCGCCCCGGCCTCGATGGCGGCGAGGATCTGATCATCCTCCTCGTACGTCGTGAAGACGAGCACGCGCGGAGGCGACGCCGTGAGGCGGGTGAGTCGTCGGGTGGCCTCGACGCCGCCCATTCCCGGCATCCGGAGATCCATGAGCACGACGTCCGGACGCGCGGCCGACACCAGGTCGAGCGCGGCTTCCCCGGAAGCCGCCTCGCCGACCACCTCGAAATCAGGCTCGGTCGCAAGCAGACCCGCGATACCAGCACGCACGATCGGGTGATCGTCCACGACCAGAATGCGCACCATCAACGAACTCCTTCTCGCTCGTGACCGGGCGCGGCCGCCGCAACGGTCGCCGGCAGTCGCACCTCCAGGCGCGCACCGCACCCCGGCCGATCGCCGAACCGCACCTCACCGCCCACTCCTCGGATGCGGTCGGCAAGGCCCGACAGGCCGTACCCGCCGACAGAGGCCCCGCCGCCCGCGGCTTCCGGCCCCACCCCGTCGTCATCGACTCGGAGGACGACGGATCCGTCATCACCGCGCACCAGCATCACCGAGATCCTCGTCGCCTGCGCATGCTTGCGCGCATTCGCCAGGCCCTCCTGAGTCGCCCGCAGCAGCATCACCTGCCGCTCGCGGTCCAGCTGCAACGACTCGAGCTCGCACGTCACCAGCAGCCCCGTATCCTCCCTGAGGCGGGTCACCGTCCGCTCGATCGATGCCTCCAGGCCGCCGTCGCCGAGCGGTTGGGTCGTCGCAACCAGCACCCTCGCCTCCTGCAACGACTCTCGGGCCGCTGAGCGCACCCGTTCGAGCCGTTCCCGCGCGGCAGCGGCATCACCTGCGGCGAGCGCGCGATCCACCTGCTCGCTCAGCATCACGAGACCGGTGAGCGTCTGCGTGAGCGTATCGTGCAGGTCGCGCGAGATCCGCTCCCGCTCGGCAGAGGCACCGGCGGCCTCCGAGAGCGCGGCCACTTCGTGCTGCGAGCGCCGCAGCGCCTCCGCGAGTTCGCGGTGACGCTCCCCCTGCGCGTGAATGCCCGTGATCCACGTTCCCATGACCAGCGCGAAGACGAGCGAGAGGGCCGAGACGGCGAACGCACCCCAGAAGCCGCCGGCGCGACCGAAAGGATCACCCGGGCCGACGAAACCGATGCACACCGCCACCGCGAGTGCCGCACTCCACGCGACCGCTTCGCGATAGCGGCGCGCGACCGTCCAGACCAGCGGATACCCGATGGTCTGGAGCGTGGCGTACGAGGTCACCCCGAACGTCGCAACCCCCACCAGCAGCACCAGCCCGACCAGGAAGAGCGCATCGGCAGCGGTCGCAGGCAGATCGCGCACGGCTCGAAGCATCACGCGCCGCCCGACCGCGAGATACCAGAGCGCGAGCGCCGCCAGCGGCGCGAAGGTCCAGGCCACCCGATACGGCGCCGCGGGCGCACCGTCGAACTGCAGCTCGCGACCGCCGACGATGGCCATCGCGACGAGGGTGACCACGACGCCGGCATCCCACCAGCGCAGCGGAAAGCGCCCCGACGCGATCCCCGGAGTCTCCAGCTGACTCATGGCATCACTCTCTCACGACCGCCGCTCACCCCGCGCTCCGCTCCGTGGGCTGCCGCCGTGGGCGGCACCAGCGGCGGTCGCGAATGCTCACGCATTCGCCTATGACCGCCGCTCACCCCGCGCTCCGCTCCGTGGGCTGCCGCCGTGGGCGGCACCAGCGGCGGTCGCGAATGCTCACGCATTCGCCTATGACCGCCGCTGCCATCTGAACGTGAGGAGGCTGAGCGCGAGGCCCGCTGCGAGCCAGGCCACCAGATTCAGGGCGACGAGACCGAGATCCCACGACTCCCCGAGCTCCTGCAATTGGAAATGATCGGGCAGGAACACCGAGCGCATCCCCTGCGCCAACCACTTCAACGGGAACAGGCTCGCCAGCTGCTGCAACCACTCCGGCAGCATCGAGAACTGCAGGTACACGCCCGAGATGAACTGCAGCAGCAGCACCACCGGCAGGATCACCGCTGTCGCACTGCGCGACGAGCGGGGCAGCGCCGAGAGCGCGACGCCGAGGAGGGCCATCGCGATGATCCCGAGCCCGAACAGCCAGGCCAATCGCCCCCACAGCTCCGGCTCCGTCGGAAGCTCCACCTGGAAGGCGACCACGGCGAACGCGATGAGCAGCAGCAGCTGAGCGAGGGCGGTCACGAGGATCATGCCGATCTTGCCGATGAAATAGCTCACCGGCGACAGCGGAGTGCCGCCCAAGCGCCGCAACCATCCGTCGCTCCGCTCGCGGGCGATATCGGTGGCGAGATTCTGCACTCCGATGAGGAGCAATCCTGCAGCGGCCATGCCGGGGAGGTAGTAGGCGGCCATCGTCACGCCCCCGGTGCCGTCTGCCCGCGCACCGACCTCGCCGGACGTCTGAAAGGCGACCCCGAAGATGCCCAGCATCACGAGCGGGAAGAGGAACGTGAAGAAGACGGCATCGGGCGTGCGGAAGTAACCGCGCAATTCGAATCCGATGTTGTTCCACCCCGAGCGGAGGATCCCGGGGAGCCGGCGTGCGACGCCGTTCGAGTGGGGCCCCGAGTCTTCCGTTCCTGCCGCTCGCGCTGGCCCTGCCACCTGAGCGGGACCCGCCCCCCGTTTCGCATCGTTCGTCGTCATCGTTCCGCTCCGTTCGCGCCGATCAGGTTCAAATAGATGTCTTCGAGTGCCGGGCGTCGCACTTCGAGCTCGGCCGGCCCGGTCGGGATGCCGATCTCTCGTGCCTCGTGCATCAACCGTTCGACGACCACACCGGGCACAGCGGTGCGCTCCTCGTGACGCACCCCCGCGGCGTCGCGCCAGCTGACCACCGGGGTGCGAGCCTCGGCGCCGCCGAGCAATTCGGGCGTCGCCTCGGCGACGATCCTCCCGCCGGAGAGCACGCCAACGCGATCGGCCAGGTACTCCGCCTCGTCGAGATAGTGGGTGGTGAGCAGCACCGCAGCGCCCTCACCCGTCAGGCCGTCGAGCATCGCCCAGAAGTGACGCCTCGCTTCGGGATCGAAACCGGTGGTCGGCTCATCGAGGAAGACGAGCTCCGGCCGCCCGATGATGCCGAGTGCGACATCGAGCCGCCGCTGCTGTCCGCCCGAGAGCTTCGTCGCCCGCGTCTTCGCCTGCTCCGTGAGTCCGACGAGATCGAGCACCTCGTCGACGCCGCGAGGGTTCGGGTAGAGCGTCGCGAAGTGCGCGATCAGCTCGCGCGGGGTGTAGGGGCCGGCGTCCCCGGTCGACTGCGCCACGATGCCGATCCTCGACTTCCACGCGCGCGGCGCCGAGAGGGGGTGCTCGCCGAGCACCGAGATGTCGCCGCTCGTCGCTCGTCGCACGCCTTCGAGCACCTCGATGGCCGTGCTCTTACCCGCGCCGTTCGGCCCGAGCAGCGCATACGTCTCGCCTCGGGCGATGTCGAGGTCGACGCCGTCGAGCACCCGTCGCGATCCGTACTGCTTCGTGAGCCCGCGCACCGAAACGGCTGCGGAGCTGAGTGTGCTGTTCATGTTTCCAGACTGCCCGGTGCCGAAGCGGCGGGGAACGACCGGGTGGGTGAACCTGCAGTCCACCGATCGGAGGACCCGCGCCGGGTTCCGCGTGGGGTCCGCGCTCCCGCCGCGGGCTCGCCGAGCGTAGGCTGGAGCGATGAGCCAGCACGCCGCATCGCCAGAAGCAGCCACCGCGCCAGTCTCCCGCGCGTTCGCCTCCGACAACTGGTCGGGCGCGCATCCAGAGGTGATCGAGGCGCTCGCGCTCGCGAACACGGGCCACGTCCCCGCGTACGGCGGCGACCCGGTCACGGCCCGCTTCCAAGAGGTGGCTCGGGAGCTGTTCGGCGCCGAGGCGGAAGCGTTCCCCGTCTTCAACGGCACCGGCGCGAACGTGCTCGCACTGCAGGCCGCGCTCCCCCGCTGGGGCGCCGTCATCTGCGCTCGCACCGCGCACATCAATACCGACGAGGCGGGCGCCCCGGAGAAGACCGGCGGTCTCAAGCTCTTCGGCATCGAGACGCCCGACGGCAAGCTCACCCCCGAACTCGTGGCTCGCGAGGCGTGGGGCTTCGGCAGCGAGCACCGGTCTCAGGCGGGCGCGGTGTCGATCTCGCAAGTGACCGAGCTCGGCACCGTCTACACCCCTCATGAGATCCGCGCCCTCGCGGATCAGGCGCACGAACTCGGCTTGGTGCTGCACGTCGACGGATCCCGGCTCGGCAATGCGGCAGCGCACCTCGGCGCGTCGCTGCGCGAGCTCACCACTGACGTCGGCGTCGACCTGCTGAGCCTGGGCGGCACGAAGAACGGCCTGTTGGGTGCGGAGGCCGTCGTCGTGCTGCGGCCGGAAGCTGCTGACGGGATCCGCTATCTGCGCAAGATCGACCTGCAGCTCGCCTCGAAGATGCGCTTCATCTCAGCGCAGCTCGTTGCACTGTACGAGGGCGACCTGTGGCTGCGCTCCGCAACGCGTGCGAACGAACTCGCGCAGCGCCTGGCGTCGGGCGTGCGCGCCCTCGGAGAAACCGTGCCCGGGGTCAGGATCGCCCACCCCGTCGAGTCCAACGCCGTATTCGTCGAGCTGCCCGCCGAGGCCGCAACGCGGGCCCAGTCCGCGTTCGTGTTCGGCGCGTGGCCGACGCAGCCCGGGCTCTACCGCCTGATGTGCGCGTTCGACACGACCGAGGCGGACGTCGACGCACTGCTGGCCGCGCTCGCCGGCTGACCCGCTCAGCCCGCGAGCGGCCGCCGGGGCGACAGCCGCGCCAGGGCGAATGACAGCACCAGGGCTGCGACGACACCGATGATCGGAGGAATCCCGATCCCGAATTCGCCGGCGAACCAGGCGAGCGCGCACGAGATCGCGTAGACGCCCAGGTTGACCCAGTTCGCGCGCGGCAGCGCCTCCCCCTCTGGCATCTGGGTGCGCCGCCACCGAGCGAGGTAATCGCCGATGATGACGCCGCCGAGGGGCGGGATGAACGTGCCGAGCAGCCCGAGGTACTGGGGCAGGTGCTCGTTGACGCCGAAGAGCGCGAGCACGGTGCCGATGATCGAGCCGATGATCACGAACCGGGTCTTGCTGGGCTTCTCGAAGAGCTCGGCACCGGCGACGCCGAATGAGTACGCCGCGTCGGCATTCGACTTCCAGAGGTTGCCGAAGAGCAGGAAGAGCCCCCAGCCGACGAGGCCGAGGTTGAAGAGCACGAGCACGAAGTCGCCTTCGCCGAACGTGATCGCGCCGACCGCGCCGAAGAAGATCATCAGCCCGTTGCCGACCAAGAATCCGATGACGCAGGCGAGCACCGCCTGGCGGCCCGTGCGCCCGAAGCGCGTCCAGTTGGGCGCCTGCGTGCCAGCGGAGACGAACGTTCCGACGACCGTGGTGACGGCGACCGGGATCGGCATCGACATCGACGCATCCGGCTGCACGGCGGCGAGACCGGCCCAGCCGCCCACCTCTTCGAGCGACCGGAACATCACCCAGAACGCGAGGATGAGGATCAGCGGAGTCGAGATCAGCGATACCCAGTACATGCCGCGGTAGCCGTAGACGGCGGTCGCGCACATGAGCGCGCTCACCACCACCATGACCGCGGCTTTCGCGGCGAAGCTCTCCCACCCGAACGCCTGCGCGGTGAGCTCGCCGATCGTGCCGATCACGACGCCGTACCAGCCGATCTGCGTGCCGCCGAGCAGGATCGATGCGAGCTTCGAGCCGCGGCTGCCGAGCGTGTACCGGGCCATCACCACCGTGGTGAGTCCGGTGCGCGCACCGATCCATCCGAGCACCGCGACGTATGCGCCGAGCACGGCGGAGCCGAGCAGGATGACGACGAGCAGATCGTTGAGCGCGAACGACTGCCCGAGCGCGGCGCCCGCGAGCATAGTCGGTGTGAAGATGGTGAAGCCGAGCAGCACCACCATGAGCGAGAAGAATCCCTTGCGTGCGTGCTGCGGCACGGGGGTGACCGGGTAGTCCCGGTCGATGACCGTCTCGGTCTCGGGTGCTGCGCTCACTCGCCGACCCGGGCGCCGCCGGCGAGCTCGTCGGTCTCGATGCCGATGTCTTCGGCCCAGATCTCGGGGCGTTCGCGCATCATGCGATCCATCAGGTCAATGCAGGTCGCGTCGTCGGCGATCACGAGTTCCGTGCCGTTGCTCGCGAGCCACGCCTCGGAGGCTTCGAAGCTGCGGTGCTCGCCGATGACGATGCGCGGGATCTCGTACAGGATCGCCGTGCCGGCGCACATGGTGCACGGCGAGAGCGTCGTGTAGAGGGTGCACTCCCGGTAGACGCTCGCCGGGAGGCGACCCGCGCTCTCGAGGCAGTCGGTCTCGCCGTGGCGGATCACGCTGCCCATCTGCACACGTCGGTTTCGGCCGACGGCGAGCACCTCGGGTCCGTCGGCGCCGTGGCGCACGAGGGCGGCGCCGATGGGCACCCCGCCTTCGTCCCAGCCCAGCTGCGCCTGTTCGATGGCGAGGTCGAGATACGTTCGGTCTTGAGCGGAGATCGGCATGACTGCAATCGTATCGCCGTGCGAGCGCTGCGGCGTTCCTCGCGGCGTTCCTGACCCGGCGCCACATGTTCGGTGAGAGATCCGGCTTCGGTGGGACGACTCGTCGTCCGAGCGTCCCACCGAAGCCGGACCTCTCACGGAGACCGCGCCCGAGCGCCTACGCCCCGACCGACTGCCGATCGGCCGCCTCGGCCGCCTTCGCGCGGCGCCGACCGACGATCCGCCCCCGCACCGCGAAGACGAGCACGAGCAGCAGCAGTCCGTACAGCGCCATCGTGATCGGCCCGCTCACCAGCACCGAGAAATCGCCGTTCGCGCTCATCGCGGCGTCGCGCAGGCTCGTCTCCGCGAGCGGCCCGAGCACCATGCCGATGATCAGCGGTGCGATCGGGAAGTCGAGCGCCCGCATCAGGAATCCGACGAATCCGATGCCGAGCAGCAGGAACAGGTCGAAGATGGAGCCCGACGTGGCATAGATTCCGAGGGCGCAGAAGACCGTGATTCCGGCATACAGGTACGGCCGCGGGATCAGCAGCAGCTTCGCCCACAGCATCGCGAACGGCAGGTTCAGGATGAGCAGCACGATCATCGCGATGAAGAAGCTCGCGAGCAGCACCCACACCAGGTCCGGGGCGCGCTCGAAGAGCAGCGGGCCCGGCTGCAGGCCGTACTGGCGGAAGGCGGCGAGCATGATCGCGGCGGTCGCCGAGATCGGGAGACCGAGTGCGAGCAGGGCGCCCATCGCCATGCCCGTCGTCGAGTTGCCGGCAGCCTCGGGGGCGGCGAGACCGCGGATCGCACCGGTGCCGAAGCGGGGCGTCTTGCGACGCGCGTCGAGCCGCTTCTCGAGACCGTAGGCGAGAAAGGTCGGGATCTCCGAGCCGCCGGCCGGCACCACGCCGAACGGGACGCCGATGACGGTGCCGCGCAGCCACGCCGGCATCGCCTCACGGAACTCCGCCTTCGACAGCCACGGGCGCCCCTTCGGCTTGATGATCGCCTTGTCGTTCATGTGCCGTTCGAGGCATGCGACGTAGATGACCTCGCCGAGCGCGAGCACCGCGACGGTGACGGTGACCAGCGAGATGCCGTCGAACAGGAACGGGGAGTCGAGGGTGAAGCGCGGTGCGCCAGAGGCGCCGTCGATCCCGATCACCGCGATGCCCAGACCGATGAAGAGCGCTGCGAGTCCCTTCACCGCGTTATCGGTGACCACCGAGGAGGTTGCGACGAACGCGAAGACCGCGAGCGCGAAGAACTCGGCGGGGCCGAAGCTCGAGGAGAAGTCGGCGAGCGCCGGCGCGAGGAACACGACGAGGATCGACGCGATGAACCCGCCGACGAAGGCGCCGATCGCAGCGGTCGCGAGCGCCTGCGCGGCCTTGCCGTTCAACGCCATCTTGTGGCCCTCGAACGTCGAGGCGATCGCCGAGGCCTGGCCCGGCGTGTTCATGAGAATGCCCATCGTCGAGTCCCCGAAGAGCCCGCCGAAGTAGACGCCGGCAAACATGATGAAGGCGGCCGTGGGCTCGAGCGAGAACGTGACCGGCAGCAGCAGCGCCACCGCCATCGACGAGCCGAGGCCCGGCATGACGCCGACGGCGGTGCCGAGGAGGCAGCCGACGAGCACCCAGACGAGGTTCTGCCAGGTGAGGGCTCCGGCGAAGCCCTCCATCAGGAGCTGGAGTGATTCCATGGTCAGAACCCCCCGCCCAGAATGCCCGAGGGCAGCGACATGCCGAGCGCCATGTCGAACGCGATGTAGGCGAGCGAGCTCACGGTGAAGCCCGTCACGAGACTCGCGATCGGCTTCTGAGAGCCGAAGCCGCGTGCGACGCACCAGAAGAGCAGGCCGGCCGCGATGACCCACCCGAGCACGTCGAGCAGGAGGGCGAACGCGGCGAACGATCCGATCACCCAGGCGAGGGACCGCCAGTCGATCTTGACCGCGCGCGCTCCATCACGCGCAGCTCCATCGCCCGTCGCTCCGTCGCGCTCCGCCAGCGCGTCGTGCTCCGAGCTGAGCAGTTCGAAGTCATCGACCTGGCGAGTCGCAGCCGTACGTGCGGCGCTGTCGGCGCGAAGCTGCCTCGCCGCCGCGAGAATGAGCAGGATCGCGAAGAGCACGAGCCCGCCGGCGATGATCGCTGGGAAGAAGCGCGGGCCGGGGAATGCGGTGCCCTCGGGAACGCGCATGGTGAGCATGCCGAAGCCGAGATAGGCGGCGAATGCCAGCAGCAGCACCGGCATGATCAGATGCTTGAGCCAGGCGGTCGTGCGCGGGCTCCCGGTCGAGAAGCGAATCTCCTCGCCGACGACCGCGGACATCGCGGTCGGGTTGCTGGTCGGCGTCATTGCCCCATCTCCTCATACAGGCGAGCGATCCGATCCCGTTCCTCCGCGAGGAACGCATCCAGGTCGTCGCCAGTGATCACCTGTTCGGTCCAGTGGTAGCGCTCGACGGCGGCTGCCCACTCGGGCGTCGCCAGCGTGTCAGCGACGAGTTCGCCGAGCCCGGAGGTCTCTTCCTCGGTGAGCCCCGCCGGTGCCGCGAGCATGCGCCAGTTCGCGAGCGTGATGTCGTAGCCCTGCTCGCGCGCCGTCGGGATGTCGATTCCCTCGATGGGCTCCTCGGCGACGATCGCGAGCGCCCGAAGCCTGCCCGACTCGATCTGGTCGATGTTGTCGGGGTAGCCCCCGGTTGCGGCCTGGGCCGTGCCGTTCAGCAGCGCGGCGACGGCCTCGCCGCCGCCGTCCGAGGAGATGTACGTCGTCTCGGTGGGCTCGATCCCCGCGGCGAGCGCGAGATCGGTGACGACGAGCTGATCGAACGAGCCGCCTCCCGTCCAGGGAATCGACTTCGGGTCGTCGCGCCAGGCCTCGACGAGGTCGTCCAGAGTCTCATAGGGCGAGTCGGCCGGCACGACGATGACGTCGTACTCCTCGAACACGACGGCGAGGGAGGTGACGTCGTCGAGCGTCGCATCCGAGCCGTACTGGATGGTGGCGGCGAGCAGCCCGGTGCCTCCCACCAGCATCGTGTTCGCCTCCCCCTCGAGCGTCGACAGGTTGCCCAGGGCGATCGTGCCCCCGGCTCCCGGCATGTTGACGACCTGCACATTGGTGCTCAGGCCGTTCGCACGCTGCGCCTGCTGCATCTCGCGCGCGACCGTGTCCCAGCCGCCACCCGCTGCAGCCGGGGCGACGATGGTCAATGACGAGTGGATGTCGCTGCCGGCCGACGCGGAGCTGATCGATCCGAATGCGGCCACGCCGACGGCGCACGCGGCGATCGCGCCGCCGATGACGCGCAGCACCGTGCGGCGCACGTTTCGTTGCGGTGTATCTGTCATGTTCACTCCTTCGTGCGGACGCCGTTGTGCCGCACTGACGCCTATAAGATGTCAACCATTTCCCGTGCGCGCCCGCTCCACGCGATTTGTGCTCATAAATGCTCACGGTGATCGCAGCGGCGCGATCCGGGGCTCGCACCGCCGCGCGGATCCGGGGCGGGCGAGGAAGCGGAAGGCGACGGTTGTGACAGGAGGTGCTGCGATGCCGCACTGGTCGACGTCGCGCTTCGCGCGGCTCGCGATCCTGCTGCTCCCGACCCTGCTCGTCCTGGCGAGCGTCGGGGTCACCACGAGCATCGCCGTCTCAGTGCAGGAGTCGAGCATTCGCGAGGCCACCGGGGAGCGGGTGCGCGACGTCGCGACCAGCCTGGCGCAGCTGGACCAGGTGCGCTCGGTACTCGAACGCACGGGTGACGACGTCGGCGATGCAACGCGCGAACTGCAGCCACTGGCAGACGTCGTCGAGCAGGCGGCCGGCGTCGACTACCTGGTCATCACCGACGATCGGGGCATCCGGATCACGCACCCCACCCCCGCGCTGCGCGGCGGGCACGTGTCGACCTCGATCGACGACGTGCTCGCCGGGCAGGAGTTCCTGGGCACCGAACGCGGCACCATCGGCACCACGCTGCGAGCGAAGGTACCGGTCCGCGACGATGCTGGCGCTGTGATCGGCTCCCTCTCCGTCGGCATTCTCGAGTCGCGCATATCGGCCGATTTCGAGGGGGCGCTCCGCCAGCTGCTGCCCTGGGCTCTCGGCGCCCTGCTCATCGGCACGCTCGCGAGCTCCGCACTCGCGGCGCTCCTCGAGCGACGATTCCGCCGCCTCGATGCGCTTGCCACGGAGGCGGAGAGCATGCGGCGAACGTCCGCCGCCCTGCGGGAGCAGACCCACGAGTTCCACACGCGACTCCACGTCATCCACGGGCTCGTCTCCCACGGCGATACGACGGAGGCGCTCGCGTACATCGCCAGCGCGGCCCCCATCGACGAGAGCGATGGTCCCGCCGAGGTCCACCACCCGTTGCTGCGCGCGACGCTCGACGCCTTGCGGGCGGAGCTCGGAGGGCTCGGAGCCGTGCTCGAGACGGCCATCGACGTCGAGCGGGATGTCGACGAGGACGTGACCCTGGTGCTGGCGAATCTCTGCCGCAATGCGGGCGAAGCGGGCGCGACTCGGGTGCGCTGCGCACTCATCGAGGCCGACGGCGTGCTGCACGGCGAGGTCGCCGACGACGGACCGGGAATCGCGGCGCCGACCGCTCACCGGGTGTTCGCGCGCGGCTTCTCCTCGAAGGGCGACGCCACGGGGTTCGGGCGCGGCATCGGGCTCGACCTCGTGCGACGCGTCATCGCCGACCGGCACGGCACCGTGGAGGTCGGGCGATCCGATCTGGGCGGCGCCCGGTTCCGCTTCGAGCTCGAGGCGCGCACATGAGCCCGTCTGATCCGGCCCCCATTCGCGTGCTCGTCGTCGACGACGATGCCGGCGCGCGCAAGCTGCACGGGCACTACGTGTCGCGGGCCCCAGGGTTCGCGGTGACGGCGACGGTCGGCACGGGTCGCGCGGCCGTGCAGCACAGCTTGCGCGGTGACGTGGATCTCGTGCTCCTCGACATGCGTCTGCCCGACGTCAGCGGCATCGACGTGCTGAACCGATTGCGCACGGTGCGGGAGGCCTCTCCCGACGTACTCGTGATCAGTTCGTCGCGCGATCAGGTGACCGTGCGGCAGGCGCTCGCGGCGCGCGTCATCGGGTATCTGGTCAAGCCGTTCACGGAGCAGGCCCTGCATGCGCGCCTCGCGAGCTACCGAGACGAACGCCGGGATGCCGCAGCCGCCGCGCGGGAGATGACCCTCGGGCAGGGGGAGATCGATCGCCTGCAGTCGACCGGGCGGATCGACCTCCGCGCACCGGCGCGCGCTGAGCGGGATCAGGCCGATGCCGCGTTGCCGAAGGGCATCTCCGAGGTGACCCTGTCGGCGGTGCTCTCCGCGCTCGATCCCGTGGCTCCGCTCTCCGCGGTCGAGCTCGCGCAACGGTGCGAGATCTCCCGCGCCACCGCGAGACGCTATCTGGATCATCTGGTCGAGACCGGTGCGATCGACCTCGCGCACCGCTACGGCAAGCGGGGGCGCCCCGAGGTGCTCTACCGCCTGGTGCCGCCGCCCGCCGGTTAGCCCTCTCCCGAGCTCTGGCCTCAGGCGCCGATGCCGCCGAAGGCGATGCGCGCCGCGATCACCAGCATCGTGACAGCCACTACGGAGTCGAGGATGCGCCACGATCGAGGGGTCTCGAAGAAGCGCGTGAGCGCTCGTGCGCCGTACCCGAGGAGGAAGAACCAGCACAGGCTCGCGAGGGCCCCGCCCAGCACGAACCACCAGCGATCCGGATCCCCCTGCGCGTTCCCCAGCGACCCCATCAGCACCATCGTGTCGAGGTACACGTGCGGGTTGAGCAGCGTGATCGCCAGGCAGGCCGTCACGGTCTGCCGCAGTGACGCGGCGTCGGCCTGTCCGGCGACCAGCCCGGCGGGGCGCAGGGCTCGACGCGCCGCCGACCAGGCGTACCAGAGCAGAAAGGCGACGCCGCCCCAGCGCACGATCTCGAGGAGCACCGGTGCGCGTTCGACGACGAGTCCGATCCCGGCGACTCCCAGCAACTCCAGAATCGCGTCGGCGAGTCCGCAGATGAGCACCACGGGAAGCACGTGCTCTCGCCTGATGCCCTGCCGTAAGACGAACGCGTTCTGAGCGCCGATCGCGACGATGAGCGATAGCCCGCTGCCCGCGCCGATGAGAAAAGGAATGATCACCATTCGAACGTACGCTGCGCGGGGGCGGAGGACCTCATTGAACCTGCGTGCATATCCTTCACCATCATGAATTCTGCTTAAGATCGGTGCATGGACTTCCCCGTCGAGCACCTCGCCACGTTCGCTGCGATCCTCGACGAGGGGAGCTTCGAAGGCGCGGCGCGGCGCTTGCACATCACGCCGTCGGCGATCAGCCAGCGCGTGCGCGCCATGGAGCAGCGGGTCGGAACGGTCCTGCTCCAGCGCACGCGTCCCGTCACCGTCACCGCTGCCGGAGCCGTCGCGCTGCGCGCAGCCCGTCAGGTGCAGCAGATCGCGGTCGATGTCGCTGCGGAGCTCGGCGCTGACGAGGCGACCGGCACGCTGATCCCGATCGTCGTGAACGCCGATTCGCTGGCCACGTGGTTCGTTCCGGCGCTGGCCCGAGCCTCCCGCGAAACCGGCGCCGCATTCGAGGTGATGCGCGCGGATGAGACCATCTCCACCGAGCGCTTGCGCAGCGGCGCCGCTATGGCCGCGCTCACCGCGACTTCCACCGCCGTGCCCGGATGCACCTCGACCCGCATCGGCACCGACCGGTACTTCGCCGTGGCGAGCCCCGCCTTCGCAGCGCGTCACTTCGAGGATGGCGTCACCGGGGCCGCGCTCGCCACGGCTCCGCAGTTGGAGTTCGATCGGCACGACGTGTTCCAGCAGCGATTCATCCGCCGAATCACGCGGACCGCCGTCGCACCGCCCCGCCACTTCATTCCATCATCGGCCGAGTTCGCGCACGCCATCGAACTCGGCATGGGCTGGGGCATGCTCCCCGAACTGCAGTGCGCAGCCGGGCTCGCCGACGGGCGCCTCGTCGCGCTCGGCGACCGGCCGATCCTCATGCCGCTCTTCTGGCAGCGGTGGAAACTCGACTCCCCCGTGCTCGACGACCTCTCCCGGATCATCGCCGCAGAGGCAGCGGCGGCGCTCGGGTGATCTCCGGGCCTCCCCCTAGGATGGGAGGGGCCGGGAGGAGCTGAATGTTCGGAGTGCTGCAGGGGTTCGCGCTCATTCTCGGGATCATCGGAGCCGGATACCTCACCGCTCGATTCGGAGTCGTGCAGGGCGACCAGCGCCGCGTGCTGAACAATGTGGCGTTCTTCGTCGCAACCCCGGCGCTGCTGTTCACCGTGCTCCGACAGAGCGACCCGAGCGTCATCCTGTCACCCGTGATCCTCATCACGAGTCTCGCCGCTGTCATCGTCGCGGCCGTCTTCGTCATCGCCTCCCGTCTCTGGTTCAAGCGCGACCTGGCGACGACGACACTCGGCGCGGCATGCTCGGGATACGTCAACGCGAACAATCTCGGGCTGCCGGTGGCGGTGTACATCCTGGGCGACGCCGCCTACGTGGCGCCGCTGATTCTCGTGCAGCTGCTCTGCTTCGCGCCGACCATTCTGTCGATGCTCGAGGCGACGCGCACCGGCAGACTCGTCGACGGCGCTCCCGAGGCAGAGGCGGCCGCGGCGTCCGCGCCGAGGCCTCGAGGCGCCTTCCACGGCGCCCTCGCCGCGCTCGGACGCGCGGCCTCCAATCCGATCATCATCGCGTCGGTGCTCGGCCTCATCGTCGCGCTCATCGGCCTCCCCATCCCCGAGATCGTCTCGGCCCCGCTCGAAATGCTCGGCGACGCCGCCATCCCGATGGTCCTGCTGAGCTTCGGCATCTCGCTCTACGGGCAGCGCGCCCTCCAGCGCGGCACCGGCCGCGCCGCGGTCTTCACTGCCTCCGCGCTCAAGCTGCTGCTCATGCCCGTGGTCACCTGGAGCCTCGCAACCGCTTTCGGCCTCGGCGCGCATGAGGTCTTCGTCGCCACGACCATCGCGGCACTGCCGACCGCGCAGAACGTGTACAACTACGCCGCCACCTACCGACGCGGAGAGACGATGGTGCGAGACACCGTTTTCCTCACCACATTCGCGTCGTTGCCGATCATCGCGGGCGTCGCCTGGCTCCTCGGCTGAATCGAGCAGCCGCCACGTTCGCATTCGAACCGGGAATAGTCCGCGCGCCCCCGCAGTTGCAGTCAGTCGGATACCCCGTTCGCACAACCTGAGGAGCCCCATCGTGAGCCCGCGCACCGCAATCACCAGCGCACCCGTCATCGAATCTCTCGCCGAACGCTGGAGCCCGCGCGCCTTCGACACCACGCACTCGTTCCCTGAGGGCGCTCTCCGCGGTATCCTCGAGGCCGCCCGCTGGGCGCCGAGCGCGAACAACACCCAGCCGTGGCGGTTCATCATCGCACGCAGGGGCGGTGAGATCTTCGCTCGGATCACCGAGACCCTGGTCGGGTTCAACCGCGAATGGGCGGTGAACGCTGGCGCACTCATCGTGAACGTCGCGGAGACCACCGACGCCGAGGGCAACGCTCGGCCGTGGGCGGAATACGACCTCGGACAGGCGGTCGCGCACCTCAGCGTGCAAGCGACGTCGGAGGGCCTGCACCTGCATCAGCTCGGCGGGTTCGACCGCGACGCCATCCGCGCCGCATTCGATCTGGAGGATCGTCTCGTGCCGGTCTCGATCAGCGCGATCGGCAAGCTCGGCTCAGCTGACAGCCTTCCCGAAGTGCTCCGCGAACGTGAGCTCGCCCCGCGCACGCGTCTCGATCTCGACTCGCTCGTGCTCGTCCGCGACTGACCCGCTGGCCCCGCACCTCGGTACCGGGCATCCAGCACCGAGCGGGCGTGCACCGGTTCTCGTCCGGCTTCGCCGCGCGCCGGCGCGTCAGGCTTCGGTATCGACCGCGGTCTCGCCGCCATCGAGCCGCAGGGCCTGAATGAGCTCTCCCGCGTGCACCGATGAGACGATCACCCGCGAGAAGTGGTCGAATTCGCCTTGCCAGCCGTGATCCTCTTCGGCGCCCTCGGGGTTCTCGAAGTCGATGACGACCGCTTTCCGGCCTCTGCGCACCAGCACGAAATCCCTGCCGGTGAAATTGCGCCAGGTTCCTGCCGCGAGGCGGCCGGGAATGGCGGCACCGGGAACTCGCACGCCACGCACCCAGACCCACGGGTCGTCCGTGACGATGGCCGATGTGATCGCCGACCGATCGAGCACGATGTCCCGGCGGCGCATCGCGGCGAACCGCTCGGCAGCGGTCATGCGGATCACCACGCGATCGGGGTGCACCTCGACTCGTGCCATCGGTCAGTCCAGCATGTCGCTCTGGTCGATGACCGATTCGACGGTCTCGATGAGCGCGCGCTTGAGCGCGTAGTCGGGGTGCGACGGATCGTCCGCATCTGCGGGGAGTCCGAGCTCCGCAGCGGTCTCGAGCGTGTTCACGCCGACGCACGCCACGATCGTGTCGGAGGGGAGGTCCGGGAACTGCGCCGCGACCTCTTCGGCGATCTTCGCCGAAGCGACGAGCAGCGCGTTGATGCGACCCGACTCGATGTCCTCTCGGATGTGCACGGATGCGGGCACGCCGACAGTGCGGAACGCGAGCACCTGGGTCACGTCGTGCCCGCGGTCCATGAGCCCCTCGGTGAGCACGGGAATCGCCACATCGGAACGCAGCGTGAGCACCTTCAGCACCGCGTCCGTCTCGATCTCGCTCCACTCCTCGAGCAGCGCATGCGTGCTGTTCTCTTCGCTCGGCGTCCGGGTGATGGGATATCCGGCGTCGGTGAAGGCGACGGCCGTCGCCTCTCCGACCAGAGCGACACTCGTCTCAGGAGGGATCACCGCGTTGTGGTGCTTGAGCACGTCGGCGACTGTTGAGCTCGTCGCCGTCAGCCAGTCGAACGCACCGGCCTCGAGGTCTTTCAGCGCGCTGACGAGCTTGTCTTCTTCGCTCGTGTGCGCGAAGTCGACGAGCGGTGCGATGACCGTGTGCGCACCGCGTTCACGCAGGGCTCTTGAGACCAGATCGCCCCAGGTACCGCCCCGAGGAACGAGCACCCGAAGGCCACTGAGCGGCTTCGCCTCAGCAGACATACACCCCACTCACTCGATACCAATACGAATGGCCATCGCCTGCAGCGCAGAGCTGCATACGGGCCCTTCCCGGAAATCCATTGACCCTATTCTTACCCTGCCACCGCGCCGAAGCAAAACGACGACGGTTCCCGGGGTGAACGAAATAGAACTGTGACCTGCGCGCGAATCAGGAGAAGCGTCGCGCGACCGCCGATGCGATGCCCCAGACAGCGAGGCCCGCCAGCACCGCGACGCCGGCGACTCCTGCCCCGAAGCCTGCCGGGTTGTCCCGCTTCTCCTCGGCGATCCGCACCTTCGCGTCCTCGACGGCGTCGTCGACGCGCTGGGCGTAGTTCAATCGCACCTTGAGTTGTGAGAGCGTGTCGTACAGCTCGGTTCGGGCCTGATCCGCTTCGGCGATGCCGTGGCGCTTCTCTTCGGAGCTCATCGCCAGTTCCCTTCTTCACCGACGCGCGGCATTTCGCGCGCGGAATGGTGCGTCGCGGTCGGTTCTGCGTTCACACGCACCTCACCGATCGCAGAGAGATCTCCGCCGACGCGGTCGAGCGTCTCCTCCGGCACCGGATTGCCCCGCTTGATCAGCGCGATCCCCCCCAGGATCGCGACGGCCGCGAGCAGCAGCAGCGCGGCCGCCACCACCAGTGCCGCCAGCCACCACGGCCAGACGATCGCGAGAGCGGCGATCGCCGCGATGACGAGAGCTTCGAGCATGAAGAACAGGAAGAACAGCGCGACGACGATCGCACCGGCTCCGATCCCTGCGCGCTTGGCCTTCGTGATGATCTCGCGCTTGGCGTTCTGATACTCGATCTTCGCCAGACTGACGATCTGATGCGGCAGGCGGGTCAGCAGCTCGAACGTGCCGGCCTCGTCCTTCCTTCGACTCATGCGTTCCCTCCGTCCGCCTCCGCGGACGCGTTGGTGTCCGCGGAGTCAGCCTGCGCGGAGGTCGACGAGTCACTCGGCGACTTCTTCGGGGTGCTGCTCGGCTGAGCCGGCACCGAGGATGCGTGCTGGGACGACGCGGCATGCTGCGACGAGGCGCTGCGCTGCGGAGCTGCACCGGACTGCGACGACGAGCGGCTCTGCCCCCCGACGAGGGAAGCGAAGGCGTTCTTCCCGGCGCGCAGCGCCGTGTCCTTCACGTTCTCCACGGTTCCCCGGGTCGCGTCGCGCACAGCGTCGACGCCCTGCTGCACTGATGGGGTGTTCCACACCTGCTCTGCGCCACGCTTGATCTGCTCGTAGCGCTCGCGTCCGGCACGTGAACCGAGCACGTACCCCACAGCTGCGCCGAGAACGAATGCGATCTTGCCCTTCATGATGCCTCCAGTTCGTGGCGGTTCCTGGTCTTCGCCCAGCCTACTCCCGGTGCGGGTGCGGGTGCAGCGCTTGGGGGCCGCTTCTCCGGCGATTCCCCCATCTCGCGCCGCTGTCGTCACTCAGCGATGCCTGTGAGCCTTCGGCGCAGGTGCACCGACCGCTCTCGAGCCTCAGCGACGGCTGCAGCGAGGTCTCCACTATGCACTGCGGGACCCACCCTCAGGCAAGTGGATTCCGCTGCGACCGGTGAAGTGGTATGGAGCAGCGAGCGGTCGCGTGCCTCGACACTCGCGAACAGAGCCGGCACCATGCGGAGGTCGACCGGCAGGTCGGGATCCGTGCGCCGCGCCCCCGAGGTGTCGAGCACATCGCGCAGCATCGTGTCGATCGCGGCGCGAACGTCGGCGAGCGCCTCAGCTCGTGGAGCACCCGCCCCGTCGACGTCTCGAGCCGGCCCTGCGAAGCGGATCCGCCACGTCGAGGCCTCGGAATCGCCGAGCGCGCTCTCCCAGGCGACGCTCCACAGCTCGCCGTTCGGCGCGGCAACCGTCTCGAGTGCCGCACGCCGGCCTGCCACTGCGCGAGCGGCCGTGACGAAGTCAGGTGCCGTCACGTCGAGTTCCGCGACCCATCGCATCGATGATGTCTCCGGGACTTGCCCCTCGGCGGGCACGCCGGGCAACCCGACTGCGCGGTCGCCCATCACGACGGCGCTCGCCGGGATCCGCACGCCCGCTTCCTCGATCAGCCACTCGGTCGCTCCGCCGCGATCACTGTCGGCGCCGGGGGCAGAGGCGTCACCGGCGCCCGGACCGTCAGCGGCGTCTGATTCGTCACCGACCGCGGCCCCGATGCGGCGGACGCCGACGACGGGCGCACCAGCCACTTCGGCGCCGTACAGCGCGAGTCGCTCGAGCAGAGCTTCGCGGAGCGCTTCCCAGCCGGCACTGGGTCGCACGCGGGTTTCACGTGCAACATGCCGTTCTGCGTACGCGAGCGCTGCACCGCAGAGCGACCCGGCTGTGGTGACATCTTCATTGAGCCCTGGGGCAGCGATCGCCACGTCGACTTGATCGGCGCTCACGCCGTACTTCGCTCGCGCGATAGGGTCCACCAGTCGGTCGAACGCGCTCTTCCCGAGCCGCGATCGCACGAGTCGACCGAGCGAGCGCGTCTTGCCGATCGTCAGCACGGGGCGCACGCGATCGAGAAATGCACGCGCGGCACCGCGACGCCCCAGCACCGCGAGGCTCTCTCGAGACAGCGGCACCGCGGGAATCCCCAGGACCGCGGGCGTTGGCTGCATGGTCCATGCTCGATCTGCGCCGCGCAACAGCACCGGCACCGGCGCCTCGCTGATCGGCCGAGCACCGGTCAACGGTGCGCTGCCCGGCGAAAGGGGCGACGCCACATGGTCGAGGAACGCCCGCAGCGTTCCGTCTGGATCCGTGACCTCATCGGGCGAGAACCCGGCTCTAGCCTCGTCAGCTCGGTCGGCATCGCCACCATCGGCAGCTCCAGCGGCGAACGCCGCGCCACCGGACGTCGCGGCGCGACCGATGCGCACGCTGAGGCCCACCTCCGCGAATTCGAGAGCCGCCGCCAGCTCCACTGGGCCCTCGCCGATGACATAGACGTCAACCATGCTGCTGCGGACCCTGCGGCGCCCCGCCGCCGGTCATCGGCGCTCCGCCCGCGAGAGCCGGCTCCGTCACCGGCACCTGCACGAGATCGATGCGCGAGCGGCCGTACCCGTGCTTGCGGAAGATGCGCAGCACGAGCCAGATGAACAGGGCATATCCGACCAGCGAACCGATGAACGACCCCGGGCCTCCGGTCGCCTCGACCTGGGCAGTTTCGCCGCCGACGGCGAAGGTCATGAAGCCGAAGGCTATGAGGTTGTTCACGATGTGAATGGCGATGGCCGCCTCCAGACCACCGGTGCGCCAGGTCACCCAGCCGGCGACGAGCCCGAGGGCGCCCACTGCGAGGAGGCCCCAGATGTCATAGATATGGGCGAGCGCGAAACCGACCGAGGGAATGATGATCCCGAACCACGGGCTCTTCAGCCACGATCCGAGCACCTGCATGAAGAGACCGCGGAAGACGACTTCCTCAGCCGTCGCCTGCAGCGGAACGAGCAGCACGACCAGAATCAGAGACGTCCAGGCTGCCGTCCAGTCGAAGTCCGCTCCCGAAGACGATGTCTCCGCGGTCTCCGTCAACGAAGCGGGATCCATCGCGATCTCGAGCGCGATTCCAGCGACGTTCATCACGACGACGGCGAGCAGTGCCGCGAGCGAGACGCGGCCGAGCAAACCCCACCGAATGCGGCCGGCCACCGACCAGATGCGCCCGGTGGGACGCATGCCGAGGGTCAGCATCGCGAGGATCACCGACGGAATCATGATGATGATCGACACCAGGGAGAGCAGCACCGACACCGGTACCTGCGTATCAAGCACGTCCCCCTCGCCGGAGACGATGCCCTCGAGGTAAGCGGGGTCCGTCATCAGGATCGGAACGAAGGCGATGCTGATGATGACGGTGAAGATACCGAAGTAAACGGCGGAGAGCAGCAACAGCAGCAACGGCTTCCACCAGCGGTAATTCGCGACGCCACGGAGCAGGCGATGATATTCCAGGGGTTCCGTCTCCACCGTCTGCAGCACCGCCTGCGGGCGCACCCAGCCCCACTCAGGTGCTGGACCGCCCTGCTGCGCACCCGGCGCGCCGGGCTGCTGCGGGGCGGGGAACTCAGGGCGCTCGGGAAGCTCGGGAGGCTCGGATCCAGTGCTCGTCATGATCCCTATCCTCTCACCCGCCACCCGCAGACGCCTGAGGCGTGTCGTCAGCCCTCGACACCGAATCCCTGCGCGCACGCCGAACCCCTATCGAACGAACGTGTTCCCGATAGGGGCTCGGCCCAGCAACCGGGGGCTCGGCCCGAGAACGCTCCATGGGCTGACGCTCCGCGTCACCGGAGCCGACCGAAACGCGTTGCGTTTCGCTAAGCTCCCACCCTTCGCTGCGCTCCACGGGCTGACGCTCCGCGTCACCGGAGCCGACCGAAACGCGTTGCGTTTCGCTAGGCTCCCACCCTTCGCTGCGCTCCACGGGCTGACGCTCCGCGTCATCGGAGCCGACCGAAACGCGTTGCGTTTCGCTAGGCTCCGCGCAGGCGTTCGGCGAGGAAGGCGTGCAGCTCTGCGCGCGGCACGCGCACCTGCTCCATCGTGTCGCGCTCGCGCACAGTCACCGCGTTATCGTCCAGCGAGTCGAAGTCCACCGTCACGCAGAACGGCGTGCCGATCTCGTCCTGCCGCCGGTAGCGACGCCCGATGGCCCCCGAATCGTCGAAGTCCACGTTCCAGTCATCGCGGAGCTCCTGCGCGATCTCCCGCGCGAGCGGCGACAGCGCCTCGTTGCGGCTCAGCGGAAGCACCGCCGCCTTGATGGGCGCGAGACGCGGATCGAGCGCGAGCAGCGTGCGCTTATCGGTGCCGCCCTTCGCGTTCGCGACCTCCTCCTCACGATACGCATCGACGAGGAAGGCCATGAGCGAGCGGGTGAGGCCGGCTGCTGGTTCGATCACGTACGGCGTGTACCGCTCGTTCTTCGTCTGGTCGAAGAAGTTGAGATCCTTGCCCGAGTGCTTCGAGTGCGTCGAGAGATCGAAGTCGGTGCGATTCGCGATGCCTTCGAGCTCGCCCCATTCTCCGCCGGTGAATCCGAAGCGGTACTCGATGTCGGCGGTGCGCTTCGAATAGTGGGAGAGCTTCTCCTTCGGGTGCTCGAAGAACCGCAGGTTCCCGGGGTCGATGCCGAGGCCGACGTACCACGCCATGCGCTCGTTCATCCAGTATTCCTGCCACTCCTCGTCCGTGCCTGGCTCGACGAAGAACTCCATCTCCATCTGCTCGAACTCGCGCGTGCGGAAGATGAAGTTGCCCGGCGTGATCTCGTTGCGGAAGCTCTTGCCGATCTGTCCGATGCCGAACGGCGGCTTCATGCGCGCTGCCTGGAGCACGTTCGCGAAGTTCACGAAGATCCCCTGCGCGGTCTCAGGGCGGAGGTAGTGCATGCCGGCCTCGTCGTCGACCGGGCCGAGATAAGTCTTGAGCAGACCGGAGAATGCGCGAGGCTCCGTCCACTGCCCACGGGTGCCGCAGTTCGTGCAGACGATCTCCGCGAGCCCGTCCTTCGGAGCACGCCCCTTCTTCTCCTCGAAGGCCTCGATGAGGTGGTCTTCGCGATAGCGCTTATGGCAGTGCAGGCACTCGATCAGCGGGTCGCTGAAGACCTCGACGTGCCCTGAAGCCTCCCACACCTGCTTCGGAAGGATGACGCTCGAGTCGATGCCGACGACATCGTCTCGCTTCTGCACCATGGCCTTCCACCACTGGCGCTTGATGTTCTCCTTCAACGCGGTGCCCAAGGGGCCGTAATCCCACGCGGAGCGCGATCCGCCGTAGATCTCACCCGCTTGGAAGACGAAGCCGCGGTGGCGGGCGAGGGCGATGACCTTATCGAGGCGGGACTGCTCAGCCATAATTCTGTATCACTCCAAGGTGCAAGCGGGGATCTTGGCGCCGATGCGCTCGTGACGCAACGGCAGAGACGCCCAGTCTACCGACCGATGCCGCTCATCCCGACGGTGCCCGTCGAGAGGTGAGCTGCTGCCCGCTACGCTGCGAGCGCGGCGGGCTGCGTCTGGCTCGCAGTGAGCTTCGAAGGAGTCTCGGCGGTGTCGGCGCGCGGCAGCCACGGGAGGCTGATGGGCGCCGCCACGGTGTTGCTGGGATCCCAGGGCGATTGCGGGAGCGGCAGCACCGGGAGGGGCACCGTCATCGCCAGCGTCGCCGCCGACGTGGAGGGTGACCCGGGCACGTCTTCCGCGCACATCGGCGCCGGCCTGCGCCTGAACGTCGCGAGCAGGCCGTAGGCGCCCATGAGACCCCACACGATGTTCGACGCGAACGAGGGCCACGCCCCGTATGCGAGCGCGCCGCCCGCGGCGAGCATTCCGCCGACGGTGTTCAACGTGAGATAGGCCCGCGTCGACGGCGACCAGGTACCGCGCAGCATCAGCACGTACGCCACGAATGTGCCGAGAGTCCCCACCCAGCCCAGTACGCTCCCGATCAACGTTTCCAACGCCGCCCACCTCCCACTCGTTTTCAGGCACGCCTCAGGAACCCCGACCGATGCCCCCACCGGCCCGACGCGCCGACTCGTCAATTTTCGAACGCCCCGCGATCCAGCACAATCGAATCTTTCGTCATGCCGGATGTAGAATTTCTGAATATGAGAATTGCGGTTTCCCGACTGCCCTTCCTGCTCCAGATCGCGCGCAGTGGCGGGGTTCTGGCCGCCGCGGAGGCGTTGAGCCTCACGCCGTCGGCGGTGTCTCAGCAGCTCGCAAGGCTTGAGGCGGAGGTGGGGGTGCCGCTGGTCGTGCGGAGCCCCCGAGGCGTCACGCTGACCGCTGCCGGTCGCGAGCTCGTCGAACTCGCCGAGAACGTCGAACGCGAGGTCAACGAGGCCGCCCTTCGCGTCGGAGCGGCAAGCGAAATGCCGAGCGGCACTGTGCGGTTCGGCGCGTTTCAGAGCTTCCTGAGCGGCGTGATCGCACCTGCGCTCCCCCGGTGGCGCACGGAACTCGCCGGCGTCCACCTCGAGGCCGTCGAAGGCGACCTCCCCGATCTCCTGCGGGGTCTCCGCACCGCCGCCTTCGATCTCGTCGCCATCGAGCGCGACGAATCGATACCGCCACCGCCCCTCGGTCCAGGTGTGCGCGAGGTCGCACTCCTCGATGACCCGTGGGTGCTCGTCGCCCCGGCGGGAACGCAGGCGACGATGGGCGTGATCGCGTTGGATCAGCTGCGGCTCCCCTGGCTCGAGGTCGACCGCAGTTCAGGCGTGCATCACGCGGCCCAGCGGGTACGCGAGCGGCTCAGATTCTCGACGACCTCTCCGCACCGGTACGCGAGCCATCAGTCGGCGCTCGCCCTCATCGCCGCCGGAGAGGGCGTCGCTCTCCTTCCCCAGCTCGCCCTGCAGGAGTTCACGTTGACAGGGGTCGAGACTCACGAGCTCCCCGGACTCGGCACGCGCCAGATCTCTCTGCGCTATCGCGTCGGGCGCAAACCCGATCCCGCTGTGGGAGCCGCCGTCGAGTTCTTCCAGCTGCTGACGGCGCCCCGCGAAACCGCTTCGGATCACCAGCACCGCTGAGGGATCCGCGCCCCGGGTCGCTCGGGCGGATTCAGCCCCAGGTTCCGAGAACGAGGTTCTCGGGAGCCTCGCCGCGCTGCAAGTGGCCGATCTGACGGCGAATCAGCGCCGACATGCGCGGAAGCATTGCGCTCGAGTCTCCCCCCACGTGGGGGGTGATCAGCACGTTGGGAGCCTTCCAGAGCGGGTGCCCAGCGGGAAGGGGCTCGGGATCCGTGACATCGAGCGCTGCCCGCAATCGACCCGATTGCAACTCGGCGACGAGCGCGTCCGTGTCGACGACCGGGCCGCGCGCCACGTTCACGATCAGGGCCCCATCGGGCAATGCCGCGAGCGCTGCACCGTCGAGCAGGCCCCGCGTACCGTCGGTCAACGGCACCGCGAGCATGACGATCTCCGCGTCGGCGAGGCACTCGTGCAGCGAGTCGAATCCGCGCACTTCGACGGTGTCGCCCGCCAGATTCTCTTCTCGTCGGGCGGTGCGCGCGAGGCGGGTGATCTCTACTTCGAACCCGGCGAGTCTCGCCTCGATCGCCTTCGACACGCCCCCGTAGCCGATGAGCAGCACGCGACGGTCGGCCAGGCTCGGAAGCGAGCGAAGCTGCCACCGTTGCACATCACTGTCGCGCACGAACTGGGGGATCCCGCGCTGCGCGGCGAGCGCGAGTCCCAGAGCGAGCTCGGCGGTCGAACCCTCGTGCACCGTCGCAGCGTTCGCGAGAGCAAGGCCCTCGGGGAGGTGCTTCGCCACGCCGTTGTACCCGATGGACTGCCACTGCACGAGCCTCGCCTCGACCTCGGATAGATGCGCGAGCGGGCGGGCGCCTCCCCAGTACGGCGGTACGACGATATCGAATTCGTCGCGCGGCGCCGGTCCGTCGAGGTCCCATGCGCAGAAATCCACTCCGTCGATATCGCCCACCGCCTCGCGGAGTCCGGGGTCCGATGGCAGAGACACGACGAGGTCACTCATGGCTGCGAGTCTAGCGTCAGCTGTAGCATCGAGAGGCTGCGGCACAGCGCGTGCGGCACCGGGAGGATCAGTCATGACGAGTCGCGGGAAGCGAGGCGGACGGGCGATGGCCTGGTGCATGCTGATGCTGCTCGCCGGCTGCGCGTCCCCGCCCGCCGGCGCCGTGGTCCTCCCTCCCGAGGGCGGAATACCCGACTATCAGCTGGGCGGCGGCTACGAGCCGGCCTCTGAAGTGGAGATCGTCGCTCGGGATCGTCTCGACGAGCCGGATCCGGCTCGGTACTCGATCTGCTACGTGAACGGCTTCCAGACGCAGCCGGGCGAGCGCGGCATCTGGCCAGACGAGGCGCTCCTGCGCGCGGGCTCGGAGTTCGTGGCCGATCCGGACTGGCCCGATGAGACACTCCTCGACACGTCGTCCCGTTCATCTCGTGAACGCATCCTCGAGGTCGTATCGCCCTGGATCGACGCATGCGCACAGGCGGGGTTCGACGCTGTGGAGTTCGACAACCTCGACACGTATACCCGGAGCGATGGAGCGCTCGCGCGCGAAGACAATCTCGCCCTTGCAACCGCCTACGTGCGCGTCGCGCACGATGCGGGGCTTGCCGCGGCTCAGAAGAACTCTGCCGAAGATGCCGAACTGCTGCACCGGCGTGCCGGCTTCGACTTCGCGATCACCGAGGAGTGCGCGGTGTACTCGGAATGCGCACGGTACACGGAGGTGTACGGCGCCGCCGTCATCGACATCGAATACGACGATGCTCTGCCGCGGGCGTTCTCCGAGATGTGCGCCGACCCAGAAACGCCGCGTTCCGTCGTCCTGCGGGATCGGCAGCTGTCGCGCCCGGGGAGTTCAGCGTACGAGTTCTCGACCTGCCGCTGAGGTCGCGACACCCGGCTCAGCGAGTGTCGGAGGCATGAGGCACAATGAACGGTGTAGACCATGCGTCACATGGACCCGCCTGCAGGGCGGCGGGGTGCGGGGGCACAACGACGCGCAGATGAGATGGAGAAGCTCATGGCACCCGACGGCTCCCCCGGTTTCCAACCCTTCGTGATCGCACTGTTCGACGACATCGATCCCGAGGGTGCCACCGTACTGTACGGCGATGATCCCGGGCTCTGGGAATGGCTGACGCGTGCCGAGTCATTCCCGCCGGGCAGCGAGTACGTGGAGCTTCCGATCCCCGGAACCGATGAGCGCGCGCACGTCACCATCTGGGCGCCGAGCACCGACAAGGCGCAGCACCTCACGAGACTTCCGGGCACGCGACGCCCCCACCCATCCCTCATCGAACTCGAGCTCGGCCGCACCGATGAGTTCGAGTTCCACGCGAAGTACGCGAGACTCCTCCGAGCCATCCCGAGCGAGCGAGTCTTCGAGAGCCGCTGGTGACTCGCGCGAGGAGCAGCTACCGGTTCGCGGCGTCCGCGAGTGCGGATGCGCCCATGTCGAGCGTCACCTGGCTGAACAGCTCGGACAGCGGCACCTCCAGGGCACCCGCGATGCGCGCTGCAACGTCGAGAGTCGGATTGCGGCGTCCGCTCTCGATTCCGCTGACGTACGTGCGGTCGAGGCCTGCGTGCAACGCGAATGCTTCTTGAGAGCTCCAGCCTCGAGCGACCCGCAGCTCACGAAGACGGGACCCGAAGGCTTTGCGATGAGCTGGAATCTCCACTCAACCACCTTGCCGGTCGTGCGGACTATGAGTCCACCGATCATGAGTCACACTGTCGGGGCTTTGCGGGCCCTGAAATGGCGAAAGGGTCGTACAGTGTGTGCCGTCTCTGGCTTACACTGTACGACCCTTTCTGTAAAA
>NZ_BAAAOP010000010.1:0-19774 GCF_039530485.1 Leucobacter alluvii
CTGCTGATACGAGGCATAGCGGGTACATCCCTTCGAATGAAGGGTGTTGCAACGACCAAATGAAACCGCCCCCTGATGGCGTCTCACCGAAGCGCGATCTCTCACCGAGTAGCCCGCGGGGAGTGCTCAGCGATTCTGCGGAGCGCTCCCAGGCCGTGTCAGTACAGTTCCTGAGAAGCAACGGGCAGGCGGCCCGAGCGTGAAGAGGAACGAGGCCGGGTGCTGCC
Source organism: Leucobacter alluvii (assembly GCF_039530485.1). Classification (NCBI taxonomy): domain Bacteria; kingdom Bacillati; phylum Actinomycetota; class Actinomycetes; order Micrococcales; family Microbacteriaceae; genus Leucobacter; species Leucobacter alluvii. The sequence continues at coordinate 228 of NZ_BAAAOP010000010.1, forward strand.
GATCGTCGACATCATCATCGTGGTCGTGCTCATCGTCTCCACGCTCGCCGGTGTGCGCTCGGGATTCTTCTCCGTGGTCGGTGCGCTCGCCGGTCTCGTCGCGGGCGCGGCGGTCTCGCCCTGGTTGCTGCCGATCATCGCCCGCGAACTGCCCGAGAACGGCTGGCGCAGCACCGCGGTGATCGGTTCGGCGATTCTGCTGCTCGCCCTCGGCGCCTGGCTCGGCTCCGTGATCGGCTCCTTCCTGCGCCGCGGTGCAGACCGGCTCAAGCTGCGCGCGATCGAACGCCTGCTCGGCGGGGCGCTCGGCCTCGTCGCCTCGGTCACCGCAGTGGCCCTCATCGGCGCCGCCATCACAGCATCGGGCGTGCCGGGCGTCTCATCAGCGGTCGCATCCTCGACGGTGCTGCGCACGCTGCAGCAGTGGACGCCGAAACCGCTCACCGACGCTGCCGCCCGCTTGCACGCGGCGGTGCTCGGCGACACCGTGATCCCGACGGTCGATGCACTGCTCGACTCAGACCTCAGCACGGAAACCCCCGCGGCGACCATCGACACCGACGACCCAGCACTCGCCGCCTCGGCCGCCTCGGTCGCACGCATCTCGGGTCTCGCATACGGGTGCGGCACGATGCCGACGGGCACCGGCTTCGTCGTCGCCGAGGATCGCATCGTCACGAACGCCCACGTCGTCGCCGGCATCGAGACCCCGCTCGTGGAGCTGCCGGGCGAACCGGCGCGCGACGGCCGGGTCGTGTACTTCGATCCGATCGACGATCTCGCGGTGATCGCTGCGGACGTCGACGCCAGCCCGCTTCCCCTCGACGATTCGCTCGTGCCGGGAAGCGGAGGTGCGGTGCAGGGCTACCCGTACGGCGGCCCGTTCACGACGGTCGGCGCCGGAGTGCTCGCGACGCGCGACGCTCCGATCGCGGACATCTACGGCACGTCGTCGACGCCGCGCTCGATCCACGTGCTCTCGGCCGATGTGCGGCCCGGCAATTCGGGAGGCCCCCTCCTGACCGAGGAGGGCGGCGTCGCGGGAGTCGTCTTCGCGAGAGACACGGAGCGGGCGAGTGTGGGGTACGCGATGACCCTCGCCGAACTGCTCCCCGTGCTCGCGACGCTCGAGACGGCGACGGCGCCGGTATCGACCGGGACCTGCCTCTCCGACTGACGCCGCGGGCTCAGCGCTCGGGCTCCGGCCGGAGGAGCAGCTTCACGAAGGGCAGGAAGCGGTCCACGCGGTCGGGCAGGGACCCCCAGCGATCCGCCATGCCCGCCATCATCTGCGCTCCGACGTACAGCTCGTTGATGATCTCGGCGAGCAGTCGCGGCGACTCGGTCGAGGTGATCGATCCGTCGCGGATGCCCTGTTCGATCAGCATCGTGCCATTGCCCTGCCAGGTGACGTACGAGTTGTGACCGTGATCGCGGAGCGCCTCCGGCAGGGAGTCGACGAGCTGCAGGCCCGCCTGCACGAGTCGGTCGGTCGCCATGAGATCCGCGAGACGCCGGAGCATGACGATGACCGTGTCGTAACCGTTGCGGCCGACCGCGAGCTCCTCATCGAGTGCGGCGCGCATGCGTTCCTGCTGCACCGCGAGCACGGCCTCCGCGATGTCGTACTTGTTGCCGAAGTGAAAGTAGATGGACCCCTGACTCGCGCCGGCCTCATCGGAGATGTCTTTGAGCTTGGCCTGATCGTAGGAGAGCCTCGAGAAGACCCGCCCTGAAGCTTCGAGCAGCGCCATACGCGTCTCGATGCCGCGCTGCTGCTTCGTGCCAGCTCCCTCGATGTGTGGTGCCAACGGCGCCCCCTCGGTATCCCTGCCTCGGCTCGAACAGCCGAACCGGTTCCAAGATAGCCGCCGCGACCACGAATACGGCCCGTCGGTATGCGTGTCGAAAACGACCGCGCCGCCGCACGTCGGCGGGTGCCGGGTTCCGCGCATCAGCTCTGCCGCGACTTCGACGATCTACTACACGCGACTCGCACTGGCAAGGCACTCACCCTTCACGCGGAGACCTTTCAAGGTGGAAGGTGCAGGAACGACACGAGAGCGGAGGCATGACGTGAGAGCAATGACCTATCGGGGGCCGTACAAGGTGCGGGTCGAGAACAAGCCCGAACCGAGAATCGAGCACCCCAACGATGCCATCGTCCGCGTGACCCGGGCCGCGATCTGCGGGTCCGACCTGCACCTGTACCACGGACTGATCCCAGATACGCGGATCGGTCACACCTTCGGCCACGAGATCGTCGGGGTCGTCGAGGAGGTGGGGTCATCGGTGCGTCACCTCGCGCGCGGCGATCGCGTCATGGTGCCGTTCAACATCTCGTGCGGCTCCTGCTACTTCTGCTCCCGCGGTCTGCTGTCGAACTGCCACAACGTGAACCCGAATGCGACCGCGATCGGCGGCATCTACGGGTACTCGCACTCCGCCGGCGGCTACGACGGCGGCCAGGCCGAACTCGTGCGCGTCCCGTTCGCCGATGTGGGACCCATGATCATGCCCGATTGGCTGGACGAGGACGACGCCCTGATGCTGACCGACGCGTTCTCGACCGGCTACTTCGGCGCGCAGCTCGGCGAGATCGCAGAACGCGAGACCGTCGTCGTGCTCGGAGCCGGCCCCGTCGGGCTCGCGGCCGCCCGCTCTGCGTGGTTCATGGGGGCGGGTCGCGTCATCGTGGTCGACCACCTCGACTACCGGCTCGAGAAGGCCCGCACGTTCGCCTTCGCCGAAACCGTCGCAATCGGCGAGCATCGCGACCTGGTCGTCGAGATGAAGCGACTCACCGACGGGCTCGGGGCCGACGTCGTCATCGACGCGGTCGGCGCCGAGGCGGACGGCAGCGCACTGCAGCACATCACCTCCGCGAAGCTCAAGTTGCAGGGGGGCTCCCCCGTTGCGCTCAACTGGGCGATCGACTCGGTGCGCAAGGGCGGCCGCGTCGCCGTGCTCGGCGCGTACGGTCCGCTCCCGTCCGCCATCCGCTTCGGAGACGCGATGAACAAGGGAGTGACCATCCGAGCGAACCAGGCGCCGGTGAAACGGCAGTGGCCGCGCCTGCTCGAGCACATCCGGAACGGCGATGTGCGCCCTGGCGAATTGCTCACGCACCGACTCCCCCTCGAGCACATCGGCGAGGGGTATCACATGTTCTCCTCGAAGCTCGACGACTGCATCAAGCCCGCGATCATCCCCGGAACGGAGTAAGCCATGCCCTATCGCGCCGATCACCCGAACCGCGCACCCTCGTCGGAGGCGCTGCGAGCTCGCATCCCCGGCTGGGGAGCCGATCTCGATACCGCGCTCCGCCCCTCCTGGCCCATGGAGACCGCCGCACCGGAGCCCACCGGTGCGCACTGGGACTTCCCCGACCGCCAGCGCGAGCGCGGCGACCGCGAACGGTCGATCGAGCATGAGATGCTGCCCCCGGTGTTCGGCACCGCGCAGCCGTTGCACGGCGCGTCGGGCGTCATCCGCCGGCTGGCGTATCGCCGGTTCGGAGAGGGGAAGAACACCCGCTGGCTCCTGCTCGTGCTCGGGGACCGCGTCGATGCCGTCGCAGCGCACCTGCGCTCCTTCGCCTCTGCGCGACCCGACAATCCGGTCACGCAGACCGGCGTGCTCAGCGAGTCCCGCCGCCGCCCGGTCCGCTCGCGCCTCGGGCGGGGTCGCGTCGATCTTCGGCACGCCTGGCTCGACCCCATCATCGTGGCAGGCCCGTGGGTCGTCTGGGCCGCCGTCGTCGTCTCCCTGCTCACTCGAGGACGACGCCGTGGGTGAGGCCGGGATGGTGCCGTCGCGCGACGGCGTGCGCCTCGTCACCGACGACATCGCGATGATCACGCGGGCCAATGTCAACTGCTACCTCGTGGACGCCGCAGATGGGCCGGTGCTGGTCGATGCCGGCCTGCCGGGCAGCTGGAGCCTCGTGCGGAAGGCTCTCACCCGATTCGGGCACCGCCCCGGCGACCTCACGGCGGTGCTGCTGACGCACGCGCACTTCGATCACGTCGGGCTCTGCCGCACCCTGCAGCGCGAGCACGGGGTTCCCGTCCTGGTGCACGACGCCGACGCGCCCCTGCTGCGGCGTCCCTACCGGTACGCGCACGAGTCGGTCCGGCTGAAGTATCCGCTGCGGTATCCGGCGTCCCTCCCGGGGCTCGCCCGCATGGTGGGGGCCGGCGCCCTGGGCGTGCGCGGGGTCGACGCGGATGGTGATCTCTCGGGGAGTTCGGGCGCACTGGGTCGCTTCGCTTCCGTGTTCAGCCCCGGCCACACGTTCGGGCACTGCGCGCTGCGGTACTCGAGCTCGCAGGGGGGCGCACCCGTCGACGTGCTGTTCGCGGGCGACGCGCTCGTCACGTACGACCCCTACACGGGGAAGCGCGGCCCGCGGACGGTCGCACGGGCTGCGACCGCGGACGCCGATCTCGGTTTCCGTTCGCTCGACGACCTGGCGCGCACGCGGGCCGCACTGCTCCTCCCCGGGCACGGTGCGCCCGACGTTCGGGGAGCCGCGCGAGCGGTGTCGGAGGCCAGGCGGGTCGGCGTGGACTGAGCGGGATTCAGCAACAGGGCGGCGTTTCCATTGTCGATTCAGGAGCACCACGCGCCTCGTGGGCCCGATTCGTGCGCGATCACCTGCGTGCGCTCCTCGAAACGCGTCAGAAAGTACGTACACTGACCCGGTGAACCGAGAATCGCACAGGCGCACCAACGACACGCGCCGCACGCTCATCGAGGCGACCATCAGCGTCATCGCTCAGCGCGGCCTCGCGGGGGTCACCACTCGCCGAGTCGCCGAAGTGGCTGGAACACCGCTGGGGAGCGTGCACTACTGGTTCGCCAGCAAGGAGGCCCTCCTCGACGCCGTGGCCGCTCATGTGCAGCACGCGACGGATGCCGGTCTCGGCACCCCTGGCTCGGGATTCGATCTCGGTGCGCAGGTCGGGTGGCTGTTCGATCGGACCATCGAGATGCCGCTCGAAGACCATCTCGCGATGTTCGAGATCCTCGCGCATTCTGTGCGCCGGGGCGGAACGGGACTGGCCGATGCGAATCACGAGCGGATTCGAGCGCAGGCGGCGCAGCTGCTGGAGCCCTGGCGCGACGGCGCGGATGCGCAGCTCCCGGGCGGGTTCGCGGCACTCGTCACGCTGGTGCACACCACGATCATCGGCACGTGGTTCGGGCATTTCAGCGCTGACACCGAGACGCTCCGCGGCGGGATCCGCCTGCTCGGCGCCCTGCTGCGCGATGTGCCGCGCGACGCCGCAGTCGCCCCAGATCCCGCCGTCGCCGCAGACGCCCCAGTCGCCCCAGATCCCGCGTAGGTCACTGCAGTACGACGATGCGATCGTCCCCATCGCGCGGAGCACCTCGACCGTCGGTGTTGTTCGTCACGGCCCAGAGCTCGCCCGACGGCGCGACCACGACATCGCGCATCCGCCCGAGCGCACCGGCATCGTGCAGCTTCGACGCAGTCAGATCATTCAGGGGCACCTCGCGGATGGACTCGCCCCGCAGATTCGCGATCCACACGCTCCCGTCGTGCACCGCGATGCCGCTCGGACTCGCGTCGGCGGGCTGCCACTGCTGCACGGGATCGACGAACTCGGGATCTTCCGCTGCACCCTCGACCTCTGGCCACCCGTAGTTCCCTCCGGGTTCGATCACGTTGAGCTCGTCCCAGGTGTTCTGCCCGAACTCCGAAGCCAGCATCGTGCCGTCCGGGGCCCAGGCGATGCCCTGCGGGTTGCGGTGCCCGAGGCTCCAGACCGGCGACCCCTCAACGGGATTGTCGGCGGGAAGCGTGCCGTCGGGCTCCATCCGAAGGATCTTCCCGGCGAGCGAATCGGGATCCTGCGCAGCACTGGGAACACCGGCGTCGCCGGTCGTCGCGTAGAGCATGCCGTCGGGGCCGAAGGCGAGTCGGCCGCCGTTGTGGGTGCCTGCTGCCGGAATCCCGTCGAGCACGACGTCGGGATCGCCGAGCGCAGGCCCGTCGTCGCCGTCGAGCAGCGCGAAACGCAGGATGCGGTTCTCGTCGCCCGCGGTCACGTATGCGTAGAGCGCGCGCTCGTTCGCCGCGAGCCCGAGCAGACCGCCCTCCCCGCCCGCGCCGACCCCGGCGATCGTTGCGAGCTCGCTCGTCGCTCCGGCAGTGTCGAGCGCGAGGATCCGGCGCCTGTCGCGTTCGCTCACGATCGGCGTCGAGGCGATGAAGGCGATCGACCACGGCGTCTCGAGCCCGCTCGCGATCACGTCTCGGCTCGGCTCGAAGGTCCCTGGCGCATCGCTCTGCGTGCCGGCGCACCCGCCGAGCAGCACGATCGCGAGGCAGCCGGCGGCGAGCGCGCTCAGTCTGCGCATCTGCGCGGGTCGCGGCCAGGGCTGCGGCATCAGCTCGCCGACGCGAACGCGTCGCGCACCTCGTCGTGCGGCAGTGCGAAGCTGGCGTGGCCGTCGCGGCCGACCATGTCGCGAGCAGCGACGAGCGCGTTGAGCACGGCTTCCTCCGTCGCCTCGACGACCGCCGTGTAGAGCCCGTCGATCGCGCCCCAGCTGACGTGCTCGATCGATTCAACGGTTCCGGCCGGAGTGCCCATACGGGAGCCCAGCCCGCCGCTGTTCGCCGTCGAGAATGCGAGGAAGATGTCGCCGGAGAAGTGGCTTCCCGTGGTGCCCGTGCGCGCGAGGCCGAGGGGGACGCGGCGCGCGAGTGCGCGGCACTGGTCGGGCAGCAGTGGGGCGTCGGTCGCAACGACGACGATCACGCTCCCGGCTCCCGGCACCGCCGGCCCGCGAGCGGTGCCGCCGGCGGCCGCGACCTCGCCCTCGAACCACCCGCTCGTCTCCATCGGGCACGGAGCCTCGGAATCGCGCCCCAGCGGCCGGCCCACGACGCGGAGTTCGCGTCGCGATCCGAAATTCGCCTGCAGCAGCACCCCCACCGTCCAGGTGCGCTCGCCCGCGGGCACGAGCCGGGATGCCGTGCCGGTTCCGCCCTTGAATCCGTAGCAGTTCATCCCGGTGCCCCCGCCGACGTCGCCCTCTGCGATTGCTCCGGAGGCCGCCGCATCGAGGGCGGCATGCGCGTGCTCTGGCCGCACGCTCCCGGCGTTGATCGAGTTCAGGTACCCGTCCCACGTCTCGCCGACGACGGGGAGCATCCACTGCGCGGCAACGGCCGGCTGATGCTGAGCCAGCCACTGATCGACGCCCTGATGCACCGCGCCGACGGCGTGGGAGTTCGTGATCGCGATGGGCGTCTGCAGCTGGCCGGCCTCCTCGATCCAACTGCGACCCGTGAGTTCGCCGTTCCCGTTGAGCACGGCGACGCCTGCGGCGCACGGCGCCCCGGCCAGATCGGCGCCGCGCGGCAGGATGGCGGTGACCCCTGTGCGCGTGACCGCCGGGTCGTCGGCGACGAGGGTCGTGTACCCGACCGTCACACCGGGCACGTCGGTGATCGCGTTCCAGCGCCCGGGCTCGCCATCGAGGGGCACGCCCAGGTCGCGCGCACGGCGCGGTTCGGCGGATGTCGTCATTCGGTCTCCTCGGGATCGGTGGCCGCGGCGGGCGCAGCGGTGGGCGCAGCGGTCGAAGCGGTGGGCGGTTCGCCCGAGAGCCGGCAGCCGAGCGCGATCTCGGCGAACTGCAGGGTGTTGCTGAGGTACGTCTCGCGCTGCCAATTGTCGGGATCGAGCAGGTACAGGTCGTATGCGTCCTCGAGTGCGACGAGATTGGCTGCGATCGCCGGGACCTCCATGCGCGGTGAGAATGCGCCGAGCGCGACACCGACATCGATGATCGAGGTGTAGAGCGCGACCTGCCGTTCGAGGAGCAGCGCGATGTCCAGCCGAAAGCGCGGCTGCTCGCGGACGACCGCCGAGGCCTCGTAGACGACGCGCAGGTCGTCGCTGATGCGCTCGGGAATGCCCGCGTGGATGGTCGCACGCAGGCGATCGATCGGGTCGCGGTGCCCCTCGGCGACGGCGCGGCGGGTGTCGATGAACTCTCTGATCGCCCCGCGCACGGCGGCTTCGACGAGCTGATCGAAGCTCTCGAAGTGGTAGAGCACGCTCCCGGCGCTCACCTGCGCGCGTTCGGCGACCGCGCGCACGCTGACGCCCGACAGTCCGCGCTCGCTGATGATGCGCGACGTCGCCTCGAGCAGATCGCGACGTCGCTGCGCGGTCTTCGCTGCTGCCATCAGTCGGACTCCGTTTCTGCTGGGGGCACCACACTGACCGACTGGGTCAGCGCCGCGTACTTCTCCGGCGAACGCCGTCTCATCACGATAGCGACGACGACGCCCGCGATGAACACCAGAGGCACGCAGGCGAGCATGAGCCCGTTGATCGGGCCTTCGACGCCGGAGACGAGGTCGAAGTGCGTGGCGATGACGAGGAAGGCGGCGAGCAGGCCGACGGCCCCGAGGATCGGCGCGACGACCACTTCCCAAACGCCGTGCCCGCGACGGTCCTTCCAGAAGAACCCGACGACGGAGACCGCGGCGATTCCCTGCGAGAAGACGAGGCCGGCCACGCCGATCGCATAGGTCCAGAGCCCGATGCCGAGGAACGGGTCGGCCCCGGTCAGTGCGGCCGCGAGGATCGCAGCGAGGCTGATCGCGGTGAGCACGACGCTCGCGACGTACGGCGAGCGCATGCTGGGATGCGTGCGGGCGAACATCGCGGGCAGGAGTCGTTCGCGGCCGAGGGAGAAGAGGTAGCGGGAGCAGGCGTTGTGGAATGCGAGCGTGCAGGCGAAGAAGCTCGTCACGATGAGCACTTCGACGGTCACGCCCGCCCAGGCGCCGAGCGCGCTCTCGCCGGCGAGGAACATCATCTCCTCGAAGTTCTCCGACTGCGCGAGCTCGATGATGCCGTCGACGCCGAATGCGACGGTGAGCGACCAGAAGGTGAACGCGTAGAACACGGCGAGAAAGGCGATCGCAACGTACGTCGCCCGCGGTACGGTTCGTCTCGGCTGTTTCGCCTCCTCCGCGTAGATCACGGTGCCTTCGAACCCGAGAAACGCTCCGAAGCCGAAGACGAAGAGCGCACTCGCGCCCGAGGCGAAGAGCACGTTCCGGGGTCGAACGAAGCGGCGGTCGCAGCTCCGATGTTCGCCCCGTTCTGCATGATCGCGGCGAGCGAGATCACGAGGAGAATGGCGATCTCGGCGGTGAGGAGCACGGCGAGCACTTTGGCGCCGACGTCGATCCGGCGATAGCCGAGCACGCCGACCGCGAGCACGGAAGCGATCGACCACACGCCCCAGTGGAGGTCGAGGCCCAGCAGGTGCGCGAAGGTGAGTTGCGCGAAGAAGCCCAGCAGCGCGTAGAAGCAGATGCACAGGAAGGCGTACGAGACGATCGTGATGAAGGCGACGCCGACGCCGATCGGTTTGCCGAGCCCCGCCGCGGCATAGGCGTAGAAGGCGCCGGTGTTGCGCACGTATCGCGACACCGCGGTGAAGCCGATCGCGAAGAGGATCAGCACCACGCCGCTCGCCAGCATCGCGCCCGGCGCCCCGATCCCGCCGACGAGGAACGCGAGCGGAGCCGAGCTCACCGCGACGGTGAGCGGAGCCGCTGCCGAGACGACGAAGAAGACGATGTCGAGGGTGCCGAGTTTTCCCTTGGCGAGGGTGCCGTCCCCGACGTCGTGCGTTGGGGAGGGGTGCAGATCTGGTGACACGAGAAACTCCTTTGTTCCTGTGCGAGTACCGAGCGCCCATGACGCTCGAGATTTCTGAACGACTGTATGACTTTTCGAGGAAATTACTGATAATCAGTTCTTCAATGCGCATTGATGACCATTACTCATGTTCAGTTCTGGACCGTCTCACGTGCCGTAACATTGACCCGGTGACAGAACCCACGACCGATTCGGCAGACTCCTCCGCCGAGCTCGGCGTCGATCCGCAGGAGCTCGCGACCGCGCTGCGCGTGATCGGCGCGGTGCACGAGCTCCCGGCCGATCACCCGGATTTCCTCGCAGTGCGCCGCGCCACCTCCACCATGTTCAAATCGGTGAAGGACCAGCGGAGACGTCAGAATCGTGAAACGGTCGCCGCCGCCGACCGCGCCGTGATCGCCGCGACGGCGACCGGGGCCCCCGACCGCATCGACGATGAGACCCGGGGCCTCCCGCTCTCGTCGAGCAGCGAGTCGCCGATCGCGGGCGAGCTGATCAAGCCGCGCAACTGCTACATCTGCAAGCAGCCCTACACCCGCGTCGATGCGTTCTACCACCAGCTCTGCCCCGAGTGCGCGCGCTTCAGCCACGCGAAGCGCACCGCGAGCGCCGACCTCTCGGGCAAGCGCGCGCTGCTCACCGGCGGGCGAGCGAAGATCGGCATGCACATCGCGCTCCGCCTCCTGCGCGACGGCGCCCACACCACCATCACCACGCGCTTCCCCCGCGATGCCGCGCGCAGGTTCGCCTCGCTCCCCGATTCCGCCGACTGGCTCCATCGATTGCAGGTCGTCGGCATCGACCTGCGCGACCCGGCTCAGGTCATCGCGCTCGCCGACTCGGTCGCGGCGCAGGGCCCGCTCGACATCCTCATCAACAACGCGGCGCAGACGGTGCGACGCTCACCCGGATCGTACTCGCTGCTCGCCGAGGCCGAGTCGGAGCCGCTGCCCGAGGGGGCGCTGCCCGAGATGCGAGTACTCGGCAAGTCCGCGCAGCTGCACCCGCGCGCACTCGAGGCGTCGGTCGATGGAGAGGTGCACGCTGCCGAGGGCCCGCGAGGCCTCGTCGGCACGATCGCAGAGGGGCTCTCGCAGCAGCTCACCGGAGATGAGCTCAGCGCGCTCGCGCTGTCGGCTGGCGCCTCGTCGCTCGCGAAGCACGCTGACGGATCAGCGATCGATGCCGGCGGCCTCGTGCCCGACGTCAGCCATGTGAACAGCTGGGTGCAGCACGTGCAGCAGGTCGATCCGCTCGAGATGCTCGAGGTGCAGCTCTGCAACGCAACCGCGCCCTTCCTGCTGATCAGCCGCCTGCGCGCGTCGATGGTCGCAGCTGCAGCACGCCGCACGTACGTGGTGAACGTGTCGGCGATGGAAGGGCAGTTCTCGCGCCGCTACAAGGGACCGGGGCACCCGCACACCAACATGGCGAAGGCCGCCCTCAACATGCTGACGCGCACGAGCGCGGAGGAGATGTTCCAGAGCGACGGCATTCTCATGACCGCCGTCGACACCGGCTGGATCACCGACGAGCGCCCGCACTTCACGAAGGTCCGCCTCGCCGAGGAGGGCTTCCACGCCCCGCTCGACCTGGTCGACGGCGCAGCGCGCGTCTACGATCCGATCGTTCGCGGCGAGGCGGGCGAGGATCTCTACGGCTGCTTCTTGAAGGACTACGCGCCCAGCCCCTGGTGAGCCGAGCCGCACACCGATCGACGTGCAGCGCTACTCGGTCTCGGGATCCGGAATCTCGTCGGGCTTGTAATTCGGCAGACGCGACGCCGGGAGCGCGGCGACCGCACTGATCCCCGCGAGAATGAGGAAGCCGAGCTTCAGCGTGCGCAGACGCTGATCCTCGTTCAACGCGACCGCAGCGTCGATCTGCGCGGGCGTCGCCGTCGTCGAAGCCAGCACGTCGCGCAACTCGTCGTTCCCGACGAAGTTGACCGAGTCGAGATCCACCTGCTCGACGAGCTCAGCGGGAAGCTCCGGGTGATCCTCGACCGCCTGCGTCACCCCCGTCGTGAGCAGTGTCACCAGCACCGCACCCATCACCGCCGTGCCCACCGCCGACGCCAGATTCTGCGTCGTGCCGCGGATCGAGCCGACATCTCCGGCCAGCTCTTTCGGCACCGACGTGACGAGCACGTTGAACACGAGCGTGACGAGCGCGCCCTGGCCGATCCCGAAGACGATGAGGCCGAGAATCGTCGGAATCGTCTCCCAGTTGTTCGTGACGACGAAGGCGAGCCACACGAGGGCGACGGTGGTCAGCGCAAAGGAGAACAACGCGATCGTGCGCGGTGTGAACCGGGTGTAGAAGCGCACGATGAGGGTCGCCGTGATGAACACCGTCAAGTTGAAGGGCATCATCGCGAGCGAGGTGTCGAACGGCGTTCGCCCCTGCACCACCTGGATATAGGTCGGCAGCGTGAAGTTCACTGCCGCCTCCATGAGCACGATGATGAACATCGCGTAGATCGCCGCGCGCTCCTCGGACCGGTCGAGCACGCTGAGGTCGACGAGCGGCGTCTTCCCCCTGCGGGTGCGAAGCCTCGTCCACATGAAGAACAGCTGCCCGAAGATCACGCCCAGCACGACGAGCACGGGCGCCGGAGAGAGCCCGAGAATCGAGAGCGGCGCCGTGTCGCGCGCCGCCAGCACCCCCCACCCGTTGAGGTTGTTGAAGCCGAGCGTCAGCATCACGATCGCCGCACCGATCAGCACCGAGGCGATGAGGTCGATGCGCACGGCGCGATTGCCCCGATCGGAGCGCAGACCGAAGCTCAGGGCGAACACGGCGACGGCCAGAGCCAGCGTGATCAGGAACACCGGGCGCCACCCGACCAGCGTTCCGAGCGTACCGCCGATCAGGAAGGCGCTCACGCCGGAGAAGGCGCGAGCGGAGCCCAGCGAACCCACCGCCGTCGCCTGCTGATCGCCGCGATAGTTCTCGGCGATGAGCGCCACGAGCGACGGCACGATGATCGCGGCGGAGGCGCCGGCGAGCACCTGCCCCGCGATCGCCCACCCGATGGTCGGCGCGAAGATCATGAGCAGCGACGAACCGGCGAACGCCACCACGACGATGCGGAAGATGAGCACCCATCCGACGCGTTGGCCCAGCTTCGCCCCCGTCATCACCAGGGCGGCGACCGCCAGCCCGTAGACGACGATCGTGGTGCTCGCCGTCGTCGGCGGCACGCCGAAATCCTCGACGAACCCGCCGAGCGAGATCGGAAGCGCTGCGACGTTGAACGACATCAGCACCTGGGCGAGGAAGAGACCGATCATCGGCGTCCACGAGCGGCGCTCGTCGACCGCCGCGCCGTTCTTCAGCTGCTGCGAATTGCTCATCCTGCGGTCTCCATCCGTGACACCCCGCTCGCGAAAAGGTTGAGGCCGAGCGCGCGAGAGAGGAACGCGCACGCCCGCTGCCCCCGCACGCTGTTGCCCGCGGGGTCGAGCGGCGGCGAGAACGAGCCGAGCGCGCCCTTTCCCGGCGAGATCGCGACGATGCCGCCGGAGACCCCCGATTTCGCGGGGAGGCCGATCTCGAAGAGCCACTCGCCAGATCGCTCGTACATGCCGCACGAGGCGAGCACGGTGAGGGTATCCCGCGCGACTTCCTCCGCCACCACGCGCACGCCCGTGATCGGATTCACTCCGCCGTCGGCCAGGGTGGCGCCCATCACCGCGAGGTCATGAGCGGTCACCACCAGCGCGCACTGGCGCGTGTACATGTCGACGATGGCGGCGGGGTCCCGCTCGAGCCGCCCGTACCCTTCGAGGAGCCGCGCGATCGCCCGGTTCCGCGTATTCGTCCGCATCTCCGACTCGTAGACCTCGGTGTCGACGGCGAGCTCCCGACCGGCGAAGCGCGAGAGCCCGTTTCGGATCGCCTCCCACCGCGCATCGTGCGACGCTGCCGGCATCATCGCCGTCGTCGCGATCGCTCCAGCGTTGACCATGGGGTTCATCGGGCTGCCCAGGTTCAGTTCGAGCGCCATCACCGAGTTGAACGGGAGGCCGGTGTTGTTCACGCCGACGCGCTCGTGCACCGCCCGGTGACCGATCTCCTCGCACACCAGCGCGAAGACGAACGCCTTCGAGATCGACTGGATGGTGAAGGCGTCGTCAGCGGCACCCGCCTCGTACGTCGCGCCGTCCACCCCGATAAGAGAGAGTCCGAAGCGATCGGGATCGGCTCTCGCGAGCACCGGAATGTAGTCGGCGACGACCCCGTCCTGGAGCGCCGCATACCGTGCGTGCGCCTCGTGCAGCAGCTCATCGACGCGCCCCTGACCCGGAAGCGAGCCCGTGAACGCGCGCTGACGCACCCCTTCCATATCGACTTCGAACATCGAGGCCTCCCCTGAGTCGAGTCCCCCCTGCGCCCAGTAAACTCCCGTCGCACTGCTCACCGCAAGCACGAGGTTGTTCCGCGAGGTCGCGCGACGAAGCGGTCGCTTCAGCCTCCGAGCGAGTGCACGCTGAACGCCACGGCGAACCCCAGGGCGGTGGTGAGGCCGGTCAGCATGTGCTCGTCCTCGAACGCTTCAGGGATCATCGTGTCGGAGAGCATCGCCAGGATCGCGCCGGCGGCGAGCGCCGTGGTGAACGCGATCAGGGCGGCGGGTGCACCGTCGAGCAGCAGGAACCCGGCCGCCGCGGCGACGCCCGACAGCACCGCGATCGTGGTCCACACGCCGAACACGTATGCTGCACTGCGGCCGGCCCGCTTCATGCCGGCACTGCTCGAGAGCCCCTCGGGCACATTCGAGATGAAGACGGCGACGAGCATCGCCGGGCTGACCGCGCCCGATGCGACGAGGCCGAGGCCGAGTACGAGGGATTCGGGGATGCCGTCGAGCAGCGCCCCCACTGCGATCGCGGTGCCGCTCCCCGGCTGCTGCGTCTCGCTCGACTGAAGCCCGTTCGACCGCTTCCGGTGCCGCGCCCCGCGGCGCGCGAGCAGCGCGTTCGACGCGACGAAGATCACCGCACCGACGAGAAACCCCGAGACGGTGGGCACGAGGCCTCCCCCGTCGGCAGCCTCGTCGACCAATTCGAACGCCAGGGCCGAGATCAGCACGCCGGCGCCGAACGCCATGATCGTCGACACGACCTTCGGCGGTATGCGCCACCGCCAGGCGACGAACGCTCCGAGGATCAGCGCAGCGCCGCCCACGAACCCCCACCAGAGGGCCTGCAACCACATCGGAATCATCGCCACCCCCGTCGCTTCGGAATGTTCGGTCTCCCAGCCACGCTACTCGGCGTCCGCCTGATCCGTGGGTTCGCCTCCCGCTGGCTTCCGGCAAGTAGCATGCAGGGCGTGCATGCATTGATCGTGAGCGGGCTGGCCGTCATCGTCGTGTGGTCGCTGTTCAGTCGCGTACTCGAGAGGCTTCACATCGCCGGCCCGCTTGCGGTGATCGTCCTCGGCGCGCTTTCCGGCCTGCTGTTCGGAGAGGATCTCGGCGAGCATCTCGACACGGATGTGGCGGAGAAGGTCGTCGAGATCGTCCTCGCCGTTCTCCTATTCGTCGATGCGACCGAGGTACGACGTGGCTTCCTCGGAGGAGAGGGCCGCATCGTCGCCCGTCTCCTCTCCATCGGACTCCCGGGCGCCCTCATCCTCACGGCGCTCGCCTGCATGCTGCTCCTCCCGGGAACTCCCTGGGCGGTGATCCTCGTTCTCGCCTGCATCATCACGCCCACAGATTTCGCGGCCTCAGCCGGGATGCTTCGCGACACGCGCATCCCGGCTCGAGTGCGGCACAGCCTCAATGTCGAGAGCGGGTACAACGACGGCCTCGTTTCCCCGCTCTTCATCTTCGCTTTGGCAGTCGCAGAAGGTCAGGAAGCCGAAGGAATCGGTCCGGCTCTCGAGAGCGCTCTCTGGGCCTCGCTCATCGCGGTGCTCGTCGGTGCGATCGTGGGGGGCGCGACCGGCGTCATGATGCAGGTGGCCCACCGGAAGAACTGGCTCACCGCGCAGTCCCTGCGCATCGGGATCGTGATGATCCCGCTTCTGGTGTACGTGCTCGCGATCCAGTTCAACGGGAACGGCTTCGTGGCGGCGTTCGTCGCCGGCATCGCGTTCCGGTCGGGCCGCCTCGAGCACCGCCGATCCGATTCGAGCCTCGACCACGCCGAGATGTCTGCTGTCGACGACCTCGGCTTTCTCTCATCGCTCGGCGTGTGGTTCGTGTTCGGCGCCGTGATCATCCTTGCTGCGGAGACGGGTGTGAACTGGGTGCTCATCGCACTGGGCGTTCTGGCACTGACCGTCTTGAGAGTGGTCCCGGTGCATGCAGCGCTCTGGGGAAGCGCACTTCGGTGGAGGGAGCGCACGGCCATCGGCCTTGCCGGGCCTCGCGGTACGGCTTCGGTCGTATTCGGGCTCCTCGCATTCAATGCGCTGCGAGAAGACTACGCAAATCTGGCGCTCCTCCTGACCATCGTCGTCGTACTGGGCAGTGTCGTCTTCCACGGCGTCATCGCTCCCCGCATGATCGTCGCGCTCACGCACGACGCCTCCTCCGCCCCGGCGACCACGGCCGACAAGAACTGACGTCGATTGCCTCCGACTGCCAGAAACGCAGCAGGGCCCGAAACCGTTACCGATTCCGGGCCCTGCTCATCTGAAAATGATCTGAAGCCTTCCCTGTACTGAAAGACCTTCTCGTGCGCGAGGGGGGACTTGAACCCCCACGCCCTTGCGGGCACTGGCACCTGAAGCCAGCGCGTCTGCCATTCCGCCACTCGCGCGAGTCGTTTCCTGAGCGCTTCCACTCAGACAACTCCCCTAGCTTAGCAGCCGAAGCCCGTCTCACCAAAGCGGGCTAAACTAAACCAAACCGCCGCGGGCGTCGCCCGGGCAGACGAAGGGACGAGACGGCACGTGGGCATTCTGGATAGCGTCGAGCGCGGGCTCGAGCGAGCCGTCAACGGCGCGTTCGCGCGCACGTTCCGCTCAGGAGTGCAGCCGGTCGAGATCGCGTCGGCTCTGAAGCGCGAGCTCGACATCGGCGCGGTCGTCGTCGACCGCGACCGCGTGCTCGCCCCCAACCGCTTCGTCGTGCGCGTCTCCGAGAAAGACGCCGACCGGCTGTACCAGCTGGGCAGCACGCTCGGGCAGGAATTGCGCGGGGTCATCACGAAGCATGCGAAGCGGCAGAGCTATCAGCTGCTCGGCGAGCCAGATGTCGAGATCCGCAGCGACAGTTCGATCACGGTCGGCGTACTCGAGGTCGATGCGTCGCGCGTCGAGGGCGCGGTCGACTGGGTCGCCGCCATCGACGTCGATGGCACCCGCCATGAGCTGAGCCGCGGCACCACGACGGTCGGGAGGGGCAGCGACTGCGGGATCCGCATCTCAGACAACGCCGCGTCGCGCAAGCACCTGGAGCTGATCTGGGATGGCACGGCGGGCATCGCACGCGACCTCGGATCGACGAACGGGTCGAAGATCAACGGGCAGCGTTTCCGCGAGGCGGCGCTCTCCCCCGGCACCGTCATCACCATCGGTCAGACGGGTCTCCAGTTCCAGCTGGTTCCCGGCCGCGAAGCTCAGACACACCAGCGTCCGGCGCCCGCCGCCCCGACGCGGGTGAATCCGGCCGCTCGGCAGGAGCCGCCTCAGCCCCGCCCGGTTCCCGCCGCCGACTTCCCCAGTGCGCCGCCGAGCGCGGGCGCGGCCCCTCGAATTTCAGACTCACCCGACCGAGGCGCCGACCGCAGCGCCCCACGCACCTCGAGCCCGAAGCCCGCGCAAGACGCGGCCCCGGGCATCGATGAAGACTTCTGGAGAGGCCTGTGAGCGAACTCACCCTCCTGATCCTCCGCATCGGCTTCCTGCTGGTGCTGTGGATCTTCATATTCGCGATCGTCTACGCCCTGCGCAGCGACTTGTTCGGCGCCCCGGTGCGACGCATGAAGGGCGACGGGTCGGCATCCGGCCCATCGGTACAGGCGATGACGCCGGTCTCCTCCCCGACGCACCCGCCCGCGCCGGCCGCCCCTCAGGCGGCAGCGGCCCCGCCCGCGATCACGCCGAGCGGCGGTGCTCTGCCCTCCGCCGGCGGCGCCGGAGCTCCGCAGCATCTCGTCATCACGTCGGGCGTCGCCTCCGGAACCTCCATCGTGCTCGACGACGACCTGGTCACCATCGG
Source organism: Leucobacter alluvii (assembly GCF_039530485.1). Classification (NCBI taxonomy): domain Bacteria; kingdom Bacillati; phylum Actinomycetota; class Actinomycetes; order Micrococcales; family Microbacteriaceae; genus Leucobacter; species Leucobacter alluvii. Next base: position 18,135 of record NZ_BAAAOP010000010.1, read on the forward strand.
GCGCAGCAGCGATTCGACCCTCGTCATCGTCGACGAGTACACGTCCACCTATCACGCGCGCCTCGCACGCACGGGCGGTGAGTGGATCCTCACCGATCTCGACTCCACGAACGGCACTCGCCTCGATGGAGCCCGCGTCACGAAGTCCGTGCCGGTTCCCCCGTTCACGCCCGTCACCATCGGCACGACCACGTTCGAGCTGAGGCCCTGAGCGTGACGGTCGCGTATACGAGCGCCATCGGCTCCCATGTGGGCATGGTGCGGTCGAACAACCAGGATTCCGCCTTCGCCGGAGACTACATCTACCTCGTCGCCGACGGCATGGGCGGTCACGCGGGCGGTGACGTCGCCTCCGCGATCGCGGCGAAAGCCATGGCAGAGCTCGATGTGCCGCCGATGGGCAGCCCGGAGGCGATGACCAATGTGCTGCGCACGGCGATCCTCGACACGAACACGAAGCTCCGCTCCACCGTGCGCGACCGCCCCGAGCTGGCGGGTATGGGAACGACCTTCACGGGGTTCATTCCTGTCGAGGATCAGCTGGCCATCGGCCACATCGGCGATTCCCGCCTGTACCTGCTGCGCGACGACGCGCTCCAGCAGATCACGAAGGATCACACCTTCGTGCAGCGCCTCGTCGACAGCGGCAAGATCACCGAGGAGGAGGCGAAGATCCATCCTCGCCGCTCGGTGCTGATGCGCGTGCTCGGCGACGTGGATTCGTCGCCGCAGGTCGACACGCAGGTGGTCGACACGCAGCCGGGCGATGTCTGGCTGCTGTGCTCCGACGGCCTGTGCGGGTACGTCGACGACGTCGACATCGAGAAGATCCTGCGGCGTCGTTCGACTCTGCAGGGCGGCGTCGACGCCCTCATCGACAAGAGCCTCTCGCACGGCGCCCCCGACAACGTCACCGTGGTTCTCGTCGAGACCGTCGCCGCTCCCGCGGTCGATCCCGGTGACACGCTCGAGCTGAAGCAGGAGGGCCGGCGCTTCGCAGGTTCGGCAGCCACCACTGAAGCGGCGATGGACGGGACCACCTCCACGGCGCGCAATCGCCTCTTGAGCCGCAAGCGCGCGGTTCGCAAGGCCCCGGTCGTCGAGGAGAGCCACTTCGAGTCGCGCGTCGACGAGTATCTCGCCGAGCTCATCGCAGAGACCAAGCGCCGCAACCGGCGTCGCCGTCTGCTCTGGGCATTCGGCGCGGTCGCCGTGCTCGTCGCGATCGGCGGCGCCCTGCTCGTCGGGTATCAGTGGACGCAGACCCGCTACTTCGTCGGCACGAACGACGAGACGGTGATCATCTACCAGGGCGTGCAGCAGAACATCGGCGCGCTCTCGCTCTACTCGGTCGCCGAGGACACCGAGATACCTCTCGAAGACCTCGACGGCCTCGAGCAGCGCCAGGTGAAGCGCACGCTCACGGCGGGTTCGCTGGAGGAAGCCCGCGATATCGTGCTGCGATTGGGGGATACGGATGAGTGACGCCCAGTCCTCGGGCGGCGCGGAAGCCCGCACCTTCGAGAAGACCCGCACCAGCGAGACCGTGCTGCAGCGCATCACGGCGTTGCGCGCGCCGCGCAAGCTGCAGGCGCTCGAGCTCTCGCTGCTCCTCTTCGCGATTGCCATCGGCGTCGGCG
>NZ_BAAAOP010000010.1:19841-71444 GCF_039530485.1 Leucobacter alluvii
TCGCCGTCGCACTGGTGGGCCTGCACCTGACGATCCGCCGCATCGCTCCCGATGCCGACCCGCTCATCATGCCGATCGCGGCGATGCTGAACATGGTGGGCATCGCGATGATCTACCGCATCTCGTTCGACGAGGAAGCGGCCGATCCCGTGCGCCAGCTGCTGTGGTCGACCATCGCGGTCATCGCCGCGATCATCGTGCTGTGGGTGATCCGCAACCACATGGTGCTGTTCCGCTACACCTACCTCACGGGCCTCGCGGCCGTCGTGCTCCTGCTCCTGCCGATGCTCCCGGGCATCGGGCAGACCATCAACGGCGCACGGGTCTGGATCAACATCGGAGGGTTCTCCTTCCAACCGGGCGAGATCGCCAAGATCCTGCTCGCCATCTTCTTCGCGGGCTATCTCGTGCGCAGCCGCGACTCGCTCGCGATGGCCGGGAAGAAGATCCTCGGCATCCGCTTCCCGCGCGCCCGCGACCTCGGGCCGCTCATCGTCTTCTGGCTCGCCGCGATGTCCGTGCTGGTCTTCCAGCGGGACCTCGGCACCTCGCTGCTCTACTTCGGCCTGTTCCTCTCGATGCTGTACCTGGCGACGGGCAGGATCGGCTGGATCATTCTCGGGCTCGGCCTCTTCCTGGCCGGAGGGCTCATCGCGAGCCAGACGCTGAGCTACGTCGGCAACCGCTTCGCGAACTGGCTCGACCCGTTCGCCGACCCCAACGGTGCGAGCTACCAGATGGTGCAGGGGCTCTTCGGAATGGCGAACGGCGGCATGACCGGCACCGGACTGGGACAGGGCTACCCGTGGGTGACGCCGCTCTCGTTCAGCGACTACATCATTCCGAGCCTCGGTGAAGAGCTGGGTCTGATCGGAATCTTCGTGATTCTCGCGGCCTACCTGCTGCTGGTCGGCCGCGGGCTCCGGATCGGCTTCGCCGGGCACGACGACTTCGGCAAGCTGCTGGCCGCCGGGCTCGCGTTCACCATCGCGTTCCAGGTCTTCATCGTCGTCGGCGGTGTCACACGCGTGATCCCGCTGACGGGTCTCACGGCGCCGTTCCTCGCGGCCGGCGGCTCGTCGCTGGTCTCCAACTGGATCATCATCGCTCTGCTGATCCTGCTCTCGAACTCGGTACGCAATCGACCGAAGCTGGTGATCCGCGCATGAACAAGCCCCTCAAGATCATTACCCGCGCCGTCTTCGGCATGTTCATCGTGCTCTTCTTCTCGGTCACCATGATCCAGTTCGTGCAGGCCGACGACCTGCGCGCCAACTCGTTGAACTCGCGCGCGCTCATGAACAGCTACAAGGTGGAGCGCGGCGCGATCCTCGTCGATGGCGATCCGGTCGCCTACTCGACGCCGACCGACGACGATTTCCAGTACGTGCGCCAGTACGCGAACGGGCCGATGTACGCGCCGCTCACCGGCTACTTCTCGCGCACCCAGGGCATGACGGGCCTGGAGTCCGCGATGAACCAGGACCTCTCGGGAAGCGGCAACGCGCAGTTCTTCACGCGCATCATGAACACCCTGAACGGCGTCGAGCCGCAGGGCAGCTCGGTGGAGACCACGATCGACCCCGCGGCTCAGGAAGCGGCGTATGCGGCGATGACCGAGAACGGGTTCGAGGGCGCCGTCGTGGCCGTCGAACCGAAGACCGGCAGGATTCTCGCGCTCACCTCGACGCCAGGGTTCGATCCCAACGCGCTGTCGAGCAACAACGACGCCGACATCATCACGAACTACCGCCAGCTCAACGATGACCCCGCGCAGCCGCTCCAGAACCGCGCCATCGCCGGCGACCTCTACCACCCGGGCTCGGTGTACAAGCTGATCTCGGCCGCCGCCGCGATCGAAGCCGGAGAGGCGACGCCATCGACGGAGTTCGACAACCCGGCGCAGTGGACGCTGCCCCAGTCGACCTCCGTGCTGCAGAACGCCTCCCGCAGCACCTGCGGCCCCGGTGAGAAGGCGACGCTCGATCAGGCGATCGTGCTCTCGTGCAACATCCCGATCGCCGAGATGACGACGAAGATGGACGACAACGCCGTGCCGGAGATGGCCGCGAAGTTCGGGTTCGAGCAGGAGATCGCGATTCCGACTCCGGTGACGCCGAGCCAGTCGCCGGTGCCGGAGAGCAAGGCGCAGGTCGCCCTCTCCTCGATCGGTCAGCAGGATGTGCGTGCGACGCCGCTGCAGATCGCGATGGTCTCGGCGGGCATCGCCAACGGCGGAACGGTCATGAAGCCGTACCTCGTCGACAAGGTGATCACGCCCGATCTGAAGGTCGAGAAGGAGTACGCGCCCGAGGAGTTCAGTCAGCCGGTCTCGAAGAAGACGGCGGATGCGGTCGCGGGCATGATGGAGCGCGGTGTGAACACGCCGGAGGGTCTCGCGCAGAACGCGGGCATCGACGGCGTGCGCGTCGCGGGCAAGACCGGTACGGCGGAGAACGGCACGGACGCAGATGGGAATGATCTTCCCTTCACGCTGTGGTTCACTGGTTTCGCACCGGTAGAGGACCCGGAGGTCGCGGTAGCCGTTGTGGTCGCCGACGGCGGCGGCGCGAACTTCGGAAATGAGGGGGGCTCGTTCGATCTCCCCACGGCTGTTGGAAAACGAGTAATGGAAGCGGTGTTGAGCGAATGAGGCCAGCGGCAGGGATCACATTCGGCGGACGCTACGAGCTCAGCTCGAGGATCGCCGTCGGTGGCATGGGTGAAGTGTGGAAGGCGACCGACAGCATTATCGGCCGCACCGTCGCCATCAAGATCCTCAAAGACGAGTACATGGGGGATCCGGGCTTCCTCGAGCGCTTCCGCGCCGAGGCCCGTCACGCCGCTCTCGTGAACCACGAAGGCATCGCCAACGTGTTCGATTACGGCGAGGAGCAGGGCTCCGCGTACATCGTGATGGAGCTCGTCCCGGGCGAGCCGCTCTCTGCGATCATCGATCGCGAGGGGCGCCTCCCCGCCAATCGCGTGCTCGGCATCGTCGCGCAGACCGCGACGTCGTTGCAGGCAGCCCACGACGCCGGCCTGGTGCACCGCGACATCAAGCCGGGCAACCTGCTCATCACGCCTGAGGGGCGCGTGAAGATCACCGATTTCGGGATCGCGCGCATCGCCGACCAGGTACCGCTCACCGCGACCGGTCAGGTCATGGGCACCGTGCAGTACCTCGCGCCGGAGCAGGCCAGCGGGCACACGGCGACCGCGGCGACCGACATCTACTCGCTCGGCGTCGTCGCCTACGAGTGCCTCGCCGGCAAGCGCCCCTTCACCGGGGAATCGCAGGTGGCCATCGCGATGGCGCAGATCAACGACACGCCGCCCGACCTGCCGAACGACATTCCTGAGCCGGTGCGCAACCTCGTGTACGCCTGCCTCGCGAAGGATGCGGCAGGTCGGCCGATGACCGCCGCGAAGCTGGCGCAGGCCGCGACCGCACTGCACCGCGGCGACGTGCAGCTTGCCGCGAGCTACGTTCCGCAGGTGCTCGGCGACAGCCAGCCCGCGACCATGGCGCTGCCGCAGACCGCCTCGAACGATGCTGCGACCACGGCGCTGCCGCGCACCACGGCCATGGCGGGCGCCGTTGCGGGCGCCGATATCGCGGACGACGAGGCCCCGGTCGAGGAAGAACCGAAGAAGAAGAAGCGGAGCCCCTGGACCTGGCCGCTGATCACCCTGCTCGTGCTGCTGCTGCTCATCGGCGGCGGCACGGCGATCGCCCTGTTGAACGGCAACGACGACGCCAACCAGCAGCCGACGACCTCGACGCCGAAGCGCACCACCACTCCCACGAAGACCACGACTCCCCCGGAGCCCACCACGGGCGTCGTGAACGGCGACGAAGTCGTCGGGCGGAACGTCGAGGAGGCCGTCGGGTACCTGCAGGGACTCGGCTTCACCAACGTGACGACCGCCCCCGGCAATCAGGCCCCCGATGATCAGGTCAACCTGGTGACCTCGGTCAACCCGACCGGCAGCAGCGTGCCGCTCGACGAGCCGATCACCCTGACCTACAACGTCGCCTACGGTGAGGCACCCGCCCCGGTCGCACCGACCGGCCCGAGCTCCGTCAAGTCAGGCGCGTCATTCACCGTCTCGCTGCCGACCTACGTCTGCCCCACCGGCATGCAGGTCACGAACTACAACGTCGTTCCCACCGGCGCCTCGCTCGCCAGCCTCTCCGGCACGACCGCGAATCTCGTCGCTGATGAGCTCGAGGAAGGCGCGAGTGACGGCGCCATCACGGTGAACTACACGGTCTCGTGCCAGGGCAACGGCGCGGAGCGGGTTTCGCCGGCATCACCCGCCCTCGCGATCACCCTCGAAGCACCCGAGAAGGCCCCGACCACCGGCTCGAACTCCGGGTCGAACGGTTCGGGCAACCCGAACGGCAACCCGAATTCGGGGTCGAACGGCGACGACGAAGGGTAACAGCTCGGCCACACGGCGAAATCCCGGTTCGCATCGAGATAAACTGAGGACGATAATCCATGACCACGGAAGAGGTGAACATGCCCGAAACGACCGATGTCGGCGAACAGCGAATTCTCGCCGGCCGGTACGCGATCGGGGAGTTCGTCGGCCAGGGTGGCATGGCGACCGTGTATCGGGGCACCGACACGAAGCTGGGCCGTCAAGTCGCCATCAAGGTGATGAAGGCCGACCTCGCGGGAGACGCGCAATTCCGCTCGCGCTTCCGTCAGGAGGCCCAGTCCGCGTCGCGCATGGCCCACCCCACGGTGGTCCGCGTCTTCGACGCCGGTGACGACCTGATTCAGACGGCCGATGGCCCGAAGCGCCTGCCGTTCATCGTCATGGAGTACGTCGAGGGCACCAACCTCCGTCAGCTCGAGGCCAAGGGCCGGCTGTCGCAGTCGGAGGCGTGCCGTGTCGTGGATTCAGTGCTGACGGCGCTCGAGTATTCTCATCGCGCCGGCATCGTGCACCGCGATATCAAGCCCGCGAACATCATGATCACGAAGAGTGGTCAGGTGAAGGTGATGGACTTCGGCATCGCCCGCGCCGTCTCCGACACGTCGTCGACCTTGCAGGAGACGACGGCGATTCTCGGCACCGCAGCGTACTTCTCGCCCGAGCAGGCCAAGGGCGAATCGATCGATGCTCGCACCGATCTCTACTCGACCGCGGTCATGCTCTACGAACTGCTCACGGGCGACGTGCCGTTCCGCGGCGACACCGCAGTCGCGGTCGCGTACCAGCATGTGAGCGAACGCCCCAAGCCGCCGAGCGATCGCGAACCAGAGGTGACGCCCGAACTCGACCGCGTCGTGCTCTACGGTCTCGCGAAGGATCGCGCCAAGCGCTTCCAGTCGGCGTCCGAGTTCCGTGAGGCTCTTCGTGAAGCGGCTGAAGGGCGCATGCCGAAGCTCGCCGTGCAGCAGCAGGACACGGTGCTGTTCTCCGGCGGCGAGGAGGTATCCGAGTCGGATCTCGCGCTCCGCCAGCTCTCCGAGGGGGGCGGCGCGACGCGCACGCAGAGCCGCCCGCCGGTCATGTGGACCTGGGCCGCGATTCTCACCATCGGCGCTGTGATCGTCGCCGTCGTCTTCTGGCTGGTCACCCTGGCGCCGCAGGAATTCCTCCCGGATTCGTCGCGCGAGGTGCCCGATCTCATCGACATGCCGCGCGGCGAAGCGCTCGACCGACTGCGCGATCTCGAGCTCACGACCATCAGCGTGGAGCAGACGAGCGAGACGATCGCCAACGACCACATCATCTCCACCGAGCCGGAGGCCGGCTCAGTGCTGACCTCCGGCGACAGCATCACGATCTACATCTCTACCGGGCCGGAGACCGCGAAGGTTCCGTCGGTCGGCCGCATGTCCGAAGACGACTATCGGCAGAAGCTGGAAGATCTCGGCCTCACCGTCGGCATCGTGTCGAAGCAAGACGACCCCACCGAGGCTGCGGGTCGCGTACTCAGCGTGACGCCCGAGCCGGGTACGGAGCTGGAGTCGGGCTCCGGCGTCGAGATGGTGGTGTCGAGCGGCAACGTGCAGGTGCCGGAGGTCGTGGCGCAGCCGATGCAGGTCGCGAAGTCGATGGTGGAGAGCCTCGGTCTGAACGTGACCTACACGCCCGACCCGTCGTGCCCCACCGTCGAGGGGTATCCGATCATCGAGCAGTCGATCGTCGGGTCCCAGGCGCAGCGTTCCGCTCTCACCCTGAAGTACTGCGCAGGCTGACCTGCGGGTGAACGTGGCGGTCGTCCGCCGCAGTCCCCGCAGTTCCCCGCGCACGCGGTGGCCGCGGAGTCAGTCGATCAGCAGCGGCGACAGGGTGCGCGCAACTTCCGCCGCGTTCGGGACGCCGACGACTGCGAGCCAGTTGCCCAGCTGCTGGTACCCGCCCTCGGTGAGTACCGATTCCGGATGGTACTGCACGCCGTAGATCGGGAGCTCGCGGTGACGCACCGCCATGACGATCCCGCTCGCAGTCTCCGCGGTGATCACCAGACTGTCGGGCACCGTGTCGCGCACCACCGCGAGCGAGTGGTACCGCGTCGCATCGAACTCACGAGCCACACCGTCGAAGAACGGATCGTCAGTGTGGATGACGCGCGAGACCTTGCCGTGCATCAGCTCTTCCGCGTGAGTGACGGTGGCTCCGAGCGCTTCAGCGATGGCCTGGTGGCCCAAGCACACACCGAGCAGCGGCACGCCGGTGCGGAGCGCAACGTCGACCATGGCGATGGAGACACCGGCGTCCGTCGGCGTCCCCGGGCCCGGGGAGATCAGCACACCGTCGTACTCGGAGACGAGGGCTTCAAGGCCTCCGCGGGTGACCTCGTCGTTGCGCAGCACATGCGTCTCAGCGCCGAGTTGCTGCAGGTACCCGTTCAGCGTGTAGACGAAACTGTCGTAGTTGTCGATGACCAGGATCTTGCTCACGTGTTGACCGTCACTTCCTCGCCAGGCATCTGCGTGGCGACCCAGGGGTAGACGTACGCGATGAGCGCGTACACGATGGCCGCCGCAACGAGCAGCAGCACGATGACCCGGAGCCATGCCGGGCCGGGGAAGAAACGCCAGAGCATCGAGAACACTATTCCTGATCCCCTCTGAGGGCCTGGGTTGCACCCATCGTCGGATTGAGTTCCAGAAGCTCCTGCGGCGGGCCGTCGGAGCGAGGCTGGAATCCTTCGTACACGGAGTAGGCGATCGCGCGCTCGTCGCTCCCGGCCATCTTCGGGTGACACGTGGTCAGCGTCAGAATCTGATCGTCGCCAGGGGTTCCCTCGAGACGGGGGAACGGGTTCAGTACGTCGGTCTCATCCGGCAGCACGTACTCGATCGACCGGAACCGGTAGGTGTACCAACCGTCCGCGGTCTCCACGAACAGCGGATCGCCGACGCGCAGATTCATCACCTCGCGGAACGAGTTGATGAGCGGCCCGGAACGGTGGCCCGCGAGCGCGACATTGCCCGGTTCGCCCGGCATCTGCGTCATCTCGTAATGGCCGATGCCCTTGTCGTCCAAATTCAGGACGGTTTCCCACTTCGTCGTCTCAGCGACGCGGTTCGCATAAGTCGTACCGAATGCCGGCACCCGCAATACCGCGAATACTTCGGCATCCGCGGGGCGAGCCGTGACCGGAACGACTCCGTCGAACGGTGCCGACGCTGCTTCGCTGTCCCATTGGGCAGAGTCTTCAGCCGAAAGATCAGTCTGCTTGGCTGTGACACCGACGCCGGTGTGCCAGGGCTGCCAGACGATGTAGCCCATGACGGCGAGACCCCCGACCAGCAGCAATTCGCCGATCACGGTCAACGGGCTCAACCTGGCGCGACGGCGCCGGCGGCCTCTCTCGACTGTCTCGCTCACCCCCACATTCTAAAGCCCGCTCACTGGGCGTGAGCCAGGTTCCGGGTAGACTGTCACCCATGGCAGCACCTGGAAAGAATGTTAGTAAGCGAAACTCGGCCGAGGTTGCGCAGAATCGTGCAGACCTTGCGGCCGCACGGAAAGATGCTCCGAATCCCGTCTGGTTCAAGCCGGTCATGTTCGGCTTCATGCTGCTCGGTCTCGTGTGGATCGTGCTCTACTACATCACCAGCGCCGGGCTCCAGCTCCCCGTCCCCGCGTTCGGACAGGCCAACATCTTCATCGGCTTCGGCCTCGTGCTCGTGGGCTTCCTCATGACGCCATGGTGGAAGTAACGTCGTCATTTTCCGAATCACACGGGTGTAATTCCTCCCCAGGTGGGGATGAACCTGTGGATAACTGACTGAGGCCCGGCAGATGCCGGGCCTCAGTCAGTTCTGGGGGCGTCTCAGGCGACGAGGTTCGCAGCTGGGGCGACGACGAAGTACGCTCCCGAGGCGAGCACGAGCACGGCGCCGAGCGCGACGAGGCCGGCGACGCGCTGCTTTCTGCGCCGCACACCGCGTGTGGCGAGGATCACCCACATCGCAGCGGCACCCACGACCATGCCGCCGAGATGGGCCTGCCATGAGATCTGCGCGCCCGGGATCAATCCGAAGGCGAAGTTGATCGCGATGAGCACCGCGAGCGACGTCACATTGACGCGGGCTGCGCGCATCGTGACCAACGTGGCGGCGAGAACTCCGAAGATGGCGCCCGATGCGCCCACCGTCGGATACACGAGAGACTGCGGGTCGAAGTACGCCCACATCATCACGCCGAGCGATCCGCCGATGCCCGCGAACACGTACAGCACGGCGAACGCCCCTCGCCCGATGGCCTGTTCGAGATTGCGCCCGAACAACCAGAGTGCGTAGAGGTTGAACAGGATGTGGAAGATGAAGCCCGTCGAATGCGTGAACATCACGGTCAGCATGCGCCAGGGCTCGAACACGCCCGGCATCGAATACAGCGGCGCGTACCAGAGCGCCGCGGTGACCTCGTTCCCGCCGAAGGTCGCGCTCAACCACTGCGCGACGAAGACCACTGCGCAGAGCAGCATGATCCCGTACGTCACCGGGGCATCCATCGCCGCGATTCTGCGGCCGGCCACCCTGGTTGATCGAGCTGCGCGTTTCGTCGCGGGCGCGCGCATCTCCTTCGTGCACTCCGGGCAGAGCACGCCGACCGCAGAGGTGACCTGGCAGTCTCCGCAGATCGTTCGACCGCACCGCTGGCAGAGCGCGAAGCTCCGCACGCCCGGATGCCGGTAGCAGACGTCGTCGGGGCCGGGCTCGACCCGTTCGCCGAACGCCGGCCCCGACCCGTTCGTCACCTGAACTCTTCCTTATGCCGCGGCGATATCGACGCCGGAGATCACGACGTCGTCGACCGGACGGTCCTGAGCGCCGGTCTGCACGCTCGAGATCGCATCGACGACGGCCTTCGACGCATCGTCGGCGACGACGCCGAAGATGGTGTGCTTGCCGTTGAGCCAATCAGGAGCCGTGGTCGTGATGAAGAACTGCGAGCCGTTGGTGCCCGCGAGGCGACCGGTCATGTCGGGACGCTTTCCCGCGTTCGCCATGGCGAGCTGGTACGGCTCGGTGAAGCCCAGCTCGGGGTGGATCTCATCGTCGAAGGTGTAGCCGGGGCCGCCGGTGCCGGTGCCGGTGGGGTCGCCGCCCTGGATCATGAAGTTCGGGATGATGCGGTGGAAGATCACGCCGTCGTAGAACCCCTTCTCGGCGAGATCGACGAAGTTCTTCACGGTTTTCGGAGCGTGATCTCCGAACAGGTTGACCACGATGTCGCCGTGGTTCGTGTGGATGGTGGCTACAGAGGAGTGAATCGTCATGCGACCAGTGTAGGCCGGGGGGCGTGTGAAGAAAGTGTTGTCAAGGCCCTTCGGAGCCTGGGAAACCCTGACAACGCGCGGTTTCCGGGGATCCGGCCGCCGCCGCCGGGCGGGTTCGGTGTAGCGTGGAGGCTACGGGTGATATGGCCAAAGGATTGCCTCGTCGAGCAAGGAGGATACGAATGAATCTCTCACGTAAGCGCCGCCGCGAACTCCGGAAGCTGCGGAAGAACGCCCAGGAGCTGCTCGATCAGCAGCGGGTCGTACTGGGACACGCCGGGGAGGTGCTCGGTCAGGCCGGTGGACAGGCTCGTCGACTGAGCGATGAGCACCTGATGCCGCGCGTGGACGGCGCCATCGAGGCAGTCCGTCCGACCGTCGATCGCGGGGTCGCATCGGCGCGGCGGGCAGCGGACACCGTGCGTCGGGCCACGACGCCGTTCGTCGCGAGCGCCCTTGCGCGCACCATTCAAGCGCTCGACGAGATCGACAACCCGAAGGCGGCGAAGAAGGTTCGCGGATTCGGCGAGCGCTCGGGGTATCTCAAGCCGAAGAAGAGCGCTGGCGGCGTGATCGCGCTGGGTCTCGGCGTGGTCGCCGCGGCGGGCGTGGGGTACGCGCTCTGGCAGGCATTCCGCACGGACGATGAGCTCTGGGTCGCACCCGAGAACTGATTCCGATGCGGTGGATGGCGTCCTGGCACACGAGCCCGGGCGCCATTCGTTGTTTCACCGGAGAACGTCGGCTGATTCTCACGCCGGCATGCGCCAGCATCAGGGACGCCGGAACTCGGCAGCGTCAGGAGAGAATCGCTCGGTCGCCAGCGCTTACTTCCGCGGTTTGGCTGCTCGATTCTGGCGGTTCGCGCCCTTTCCGGGCTTTCCCGATGGCCGCCGGTTGAGGCCGGCCATCCGCAGCCCGGTCTGCACCAGGGAGAGCGTGCGCAGCGATTTGAGATCGCGAAGAGCGACCCAGCGCGCCTCGTCCGAAGATCCGTCCACCTCGTTCCGCAATGGCCCATCCACGACGGTGGCGCGGTAGACGATGCGAATGGTGTGCAGCTCCGGGTTGTCCCCGGCGGGCACTTCCTCCCGAATCATCACGCGCGAGTCGACGCCGAGCAGTTTGCCGACGCGCGCCTCGAGCCCGGTCTCCTCGGCGACCTCGCGCACGACGGTGTCCCGTGGATCCTCGCCGTTCTCGATGCCGCCGCCTGGCAGCGTCCACCCGTGCAAGTGACCCCGTCGCCAGTGTGTGAGCAGGATCTTGCCACGCCGCTCAACCACCGCGTAGGCGGCCACCCGAAGATCCATGATCCGAGCCTAGTCGGTCGGGCGCCGCGACCGCTGACCGCGCGCCGCAGCCCAGCCGACGAGCCAGCGGTCGAGCCGGTGATAGGCCTCCGCGCGCACGGAGTCTCGGGAGAGGAAGACGTCGTGCAGGGCGCCGTCGAGCCGTTCGATGGTGAGCGATGCGCCCAGTCGCAGGGATGCCTTGGCGATCTCATCGACCTCGAGCACGGTGTCGGCGCTCGTGAGACTCGGGTCCCACTTCAACGGCAAGGCCGACCGCGCCGACAGCAGCATCATCATCGGGGCTTCGATGCCGAGGCCTCGGCTCACGCGCGCATGGCCGGCCAGGATCGCGCGCAACCAGACCGTCAGCACCGCATGGCTCCGCGTCGGTCGCCACCGCTCGTCGATCAAGTCCAGCTCATCGGCGGGGCCCACCTCGCGCTGCGCGCGCGTGTACAGCCCGGCGTCGAACTGGGGCGCCGAGTCGCGAAGGTTGAATCGGGCCCCCAGATCGAGCAGTGGTGCCAGCATCTGTCGCCCGGCTCCGGTCAACTGGAACTCGAGCCACGGGCTGTTGAGCACGAGGCCGTCAGCGCGCCCCGTGTGCCGCGACGCCCAGAGGCTCAACACCAGCCCGCCGGTGGAATGGCCGAAGAGCATCAGCTTGCGCTCCGAGCCCGAGCGATGCTGCGTCTCGCCGGACCCGCGCTCGGGATGCCCCAGCGCATCGAGAGCCATGCCGATCTCGAGGTCGTACTCGTCGAGGTTCTCGATGTAGCCCGGCGTCTGTCCATCTCGCAGACTCCGACCGTACTTGCGCAGATCGAGCGCGTAGAACCGGGCGCCCCGGTCCGTCCAGAAACGGGCCATCGTACGTTGGAAGAAGTAGTCGGACCACCCGTGCACGTAGAGCACGTCGACGTCCTCCAGCACCCGAGTGCGATGCAGCACGCGATCGAGCAGTGACCGGTCGTCTGGCAGGCACCTGACGAGGGTCGCGACCAGCGGCCCCTCGTCATCCGCTCCGAGATCGAGTTCGGCCGCCTCGAAGCCAGGGCCGAGTATGTCGGGCCTCCAGCTCAGCGGCTCGCGGGTCTCGACCACCGTCGGTTGAGGTGCTTCAGCCGGGAGCGTGGTCGCCGAGCGATCCGTGTGCGGCCCGGCGGGTGCCGGATCGCGGGCCGCTGCGCTCGGCCTCGCCGATCGGCCGTGTCGCGCAGAAACCCCGCCGTGGTCCATGCGCCCAGTGTACGGGTCGCATGGGCCGCGGCGGGGCGGAAGGTCGTCACCGTGCCCACCCTGACGTCGCGGTGTGCACGGGCTCGCCTCACTGCAGCGTCACCTTCGCAGCTTCGGCGCGAACCGTGATCACGTGCGCCGCGTCTGCGGCTGCCGAATCGTCGCTCTTCGACAGGCGATCGTCGAGTTCACCGAGTTCGGTCTTCGCGTCGACGCGGTAGTCCGCTTCCGGCAGGTCGAGGGCGGCGCTGCCGGCACTCGCATCGACGGACACGCGATCCGGAGCCTCGCCCGTCAGCGACAGGCGCGCCGAGCCGGCTTCGACACCGACCTCTGCTGTGACGACATCCGCGAAGTCCAGCTCGGCCTTCCCGGCCTCGACGTCGACCGCGAGGCGCTGCGCGCTGCCTTCCAGACGGAGTTCGCCCGCCTCGAGTCCGAGGTCGAGCGAGCGGAAGGATCCGGCTCCGCGCACCGCTCCCCCTTCGACGCTGATCTCCGCATCGAGCCTGCCACTCTCGCTCATCGATTCGGGAAGGGTCAGTGTGGCCGTCGCGTTGCCGAGTCCGCCCGCCCCGCAGTTGAAGAGGCACCCTGCAGTCAACGCCCTGGCCGGGGTCTCGACGCTCAACTCCCCCTCCTCGACGCTCACCACCCATTGCTCGGCCCGGTCGCCACTCGTGACGAGTTCGGCCTCGGTGACGTCGCCGAATGCGAGTTCGAAGCCGGCTGCCGCGATATCCAGGTCGAGCGACTGCACGTCGTCGACGTTCGCGAAATACGTCTGCGTTCCGGAGCCGTCGCCCACGGCGGGCACTGCAGCATCGTCTGCATCGTCGAATCCGTACTCGGCGTTCGCGTCGCCGACGATCGCCTCGATGCCGTCGAAGCGCTGCGGCGCGATGGCGGCGTAGGCCGCCGAGACACCGACCGCCAGGAGCGCCACGCCGCCGACAGCCGCGGTGACCACGAGGATGGCGCGGGACGTTGGGGACTGCTTGCCCGAAGCCCCGGTGGGGCTCGGTGCGGAGGGCTGCTGCCCGTGATGCTGTGCGGAGGGCCCCTCCGGCTGCGACGGGTGCTGGTGCGGGTCTGTGGGGGTGTTCATGCTAAAGCTCCGGTCTGTGGGTACTGGGAAGGTCGATCGGCGTCGGATGCCACGGTTGAGGAGGATCCGATGCTCTCGAAGTGGGCGATGGCGGCGAGCACCCGACGATTGCCTCCGCCGTCTGGCTCGAGCTGCAACTTCTGGAAGATCGCCGTGATGTGCTTCTCGACGCTCGCCTCGGAGAGGAAGAGCAGAGCGGCGATCGCCTGGTTCGATCGGCCCTCGGCGAGTGCCGCGAGCACCGTGCGCTCCCGCTCGGTGAGCGCTCGCATCCGGTCGTCTCGAGACCTGCGCGTCAGGAGCTGAGCCACGACCTCGGGGTCGAGCACTGTGGCTCCTCCTGCGATGCGTCGCACCGACTCGATGAACTCGCCCACGTCGGCCACACGGTCCTTCAGCAGGTATCCGAAGGCTCCGCCCTGCGCCGCGATCAGTTCGCTCGCGTAACGCTCTTCCACGTACTGGGAGAGCACCAGCACCGGGAGCCCGGGGCGGAGGCGACGCAGCTCCAGCGCGGCGAGGATGCCCTCGTCGGTGAACGTCGGCGGGAGGCGCACATCCAGAATGCACAACTCGGGATCATTGGCCTCCACCGCTTCGAGGAGACCACTGGCTTCGGGCAGCGCCGCCACGACGGTGTGCCCGCCGTGTTCGAGCAGACGAACCAGGCCCTCCCGCAGCAGCACGGAGTCCTCGCAGATCAGGATGCGCATGGGACGCTCACCTCCAGGGTCGTCGGGCCGCCGTTCGGGCTGTCGAGCCGGGTCGTGCCGCCCGCGGCGAGCACCCGGTTCATGATCCCGTCGAGGCCGCCTCCGGGCGTGACCCGGGCTCCCCCGATGCCGTTGTCCTCCACTCGAGCCCACAGCTGGGGCGCCTGCGTCGGGCCGTCCTCGCGCATGCGCACCACCACGCGGGCTTCGCTGGCGCGGGAGTGCTTCGCCGCGTTCGTCAGCGACTCAGCGATGGCGAAGTACACAGCGGCTTCCGCGTCGCGGCTGCAGCGGTCGGTCAACCGCACGTCGAGGTGCACGGGGATGTGGGAGCGTGCAGCGAGCGCCGAGAGCGCCGCGTCCAGCCCGCGGTCGTCGAGCACCGAGGCGTAGATGCCCCGGGCGAGCTGCCGCAATTCCGTGATCGCCGCCTTCGTCGAGGTGTGCGCCTCGGCGACGAGCAGCTTCGCCGCCTGCGGATCGGTATCGATCTTCTCCTGAGCGAGTCCGAGGGTCATGCCCACCGAGACGAGCCGGGGCTGCACCCCGTCGTGCAGATCGCGTTCGATACGGGTGCGCTCGACGTCCGCTGCGCGCACCGCGCCCTCGCGCTGACGCGCCGACAGGCGTGCGGTCTCCGTGAGCTCGGCCTCGGTCGCGGTCGATCCGATGATCGCGACGGAGATGAGCCGGTGCAGCAGTGCGAGACCGACGATGCCTGCTGCGCAGAGGAGCATGCCGATGATGCCCGGCTGCCACCAGACGTTGAACGTGCGGAAGACCGAGACGAACGCCTGCACGAAGCCCTGGACGAGGCCCAGCATCGCGGCGCCGAGAGCGCTCGCGATGGCGAAGTTCGCGACCGCGCGCCACATGCGCCCGTCCACCGCCTGCCGCACCATCGAGGTGAACCAGCCCTTGAAACCTGGCGCACGACGCTGCTGCCACTGCGGAGCCGAGACGTGCAGTCCGTAGAGCCCGCCGACCCGGAAGGTCTCGAACCAGGCGATGCCGTACAGCGCATAGACCAGCGCTGCGAGCAGCACGAGACCGACTCCGATGACGAGCATTCCGATGCCGGTGCCCATGAGCGCGAGCAGCACGGCGGTGATCGTGAACCCCACGACGCCGAGTGCTGCGAGATGCAGCAGCGTCAGCAGGAGGTTGAGCGGCGGCTTGGGGATGGAGGACGTCTTCACCTCGGGCGGTGCCGACCGCTTCGACTTCTGGCCTGGAGCAGTACTCGGCGCCGCCGCCGGGATGCCCGGCGCTCCCGGCGCTGGCGCGGTCGCACCCGGGCCGGGCGCCGATCCCTGCGGGCCTCCGGGGACGGCGCCGGCGTCAGCGCTGGAGAGCGGAGGCAGCGGTGTCGTGGCTGCCTCTGAGTCTTGAGGAGTGATCATGTCTCTACGGTAGGTGCTCCCCCGGGTCGTCGGTGAGCGTGGGACCCGGAGAACGCGGTTCGGGTTTTCCCTACTTCGCAGCGGCGGCGTAGCCCTCGGGGCTTCGCACCCCGCATGAATTTGCCGCCAGTTCGAGCAGTGCTGCGATGTCGCCTCCACATGCCCCTGGCGACGTTCCACGTGAAACGAAAAAGCCCCCGTCGTGAACCGACAGGGGCTTGATGGTGGATCCTGGGAGAATCGAACTCCCGACATCCTGCTTGCAAAGCAGGCACTCTACCAACTGAGTTAAGGACCCGAGGGAGGTGGAGAACCTCCGCTCACCGTTCCCGTACGAAACCGGAACAACTCGCTCTACTTTACAGACATCTGCACTGAAGTGCAAAACGAGCCGAGCCGCGTACCAGCGGGTTCGTTGGCGGCATCATGAGTTCGGGGACGAACAACGGCCACGGGAATGATCCCGTAAACCACGAAAGTCCCGCTGAATTCAGCGGGACTTTCGTGTGGTTGTGGTGGGGCTACCAGGACTTGAACCTGGGACCTCTTCATTATCAGTGAAGCGCTCTAACCACCTGAGCTATAGCCCCTCGACCAAGCAATGACTCTACCCGAAGCCGAGACAAATCCGAAATCGGGCTCGTATACCGGGCGTGGCCCGGGCCGTTTCGGGCCCGGGCCACGAGTCAGTTGCTCGTGAAACCGAGCTGGAAACCGCCCAGAACCCGTACGAGCAAGTTGTAGACGAGCGATCCGACAGCGCCGAGCGCAGTGCCGACGATGACGTTCAGGATCCCGACGACGACGGCGAAGCCGAGCACCTGCGGGAACCCGATGATTCTCATCAGGCTGTTGTCTTCTCCCACGATGTCCATGAAGAGCTGGTCCACCTGCGCGAAGACACCGGTCTGCAGCAGCACGGTGTAGATCAGGATCGTCGCGACGACGCTCACGATCGCGAAGCACACCGCCACGAGGAACGAGAACTTCACCGCAGACCAGAAGTCGACGTACACGAGCTTGAGGCGAACCTGCTTCGCCGGCGCCTTCTTACGGGTCTTCTTGGCCAGCTTGTCGGCGACAGTGTTACTCATTCAGGTCTTCCTCGTTTTCCGCGTTCTCGGGCCCGGGGGCCTCGGACTCATCGTCGTCGAGCCCACGCTCCGGATTGCGCGCGATGCCAATAATACGGTCCTGCTCTGGGAATCGTGCAAAGACGACGCCCATGGTGTTCCTGCCCTTGGCCGGCACTTCTGCAACGCCCGAGCGCACGACCTTACCACTTGCGAGCACCGCGAGCACCTCGTCGGTCTCGTCGACGATCAGAGACCCGATCAACACGCCGCGGTTCTCGTCGAGCTTCGCGACCTTGATGCCGTACCCGCCGCGCTGCTGCACGCGGTACTCGTCGACAGCGGTCCGCTTGGCGTAACCGCCCTCGGTCACGACGAAGACGTATCCGCCGCTCCCATCGATGCGAGACGCCCCGAGAAGCGCGTCGCCCTCCCTGAAGTTCATCCCGCGAACGCCGCTGGTCGAGCGCCCCATAGGCCGAAGAGCCTGGTCAGACGCGGTGAAGCGCACCGACATACCGTGGCGCGAAACGAGCAGCACGTCGTCGCTCGCCTCGGCGATGAGCGCCGAGACCAGTTCGTCTCCGTCGCGCAACTTGATCGCGATGATGCCGCCCGTGCGGTTCGTGTCGTACTCCGTCAGCGCGGTCTTCTTGACCAATCCGTCCCGAGTGGCGAGTACGAGATACCCCGCTGCGGCGAAGTCGCGCACGTCCAGAATCTGCGTGACCTGCTCGTCGGGAGCGAGCGCGAGGAGGTTCGCGAGGTGCTGGCCCTTCGAATCACGACCGGCCTCAGGAATTTCGTACGTCTTCGCTCGATACACGCGCCCCGTGTTTGTGAAGAACAGGAGCCAATGGTGCGTCGTCGTCACGAAGAAGTGCTCGACGATGTCGTCAGCGCGCAGTTGAGCGCCCTTGACGCCCTTCCCGCCCCGGTGCTGCGAACGGTAGTTGTCGATTCGGGTTCGCTTGACGTATCCCCCGCGGGTCACGGTGACGACCATTTCTTCCTCGGGGATGAGGTCTTCCATGGACATGTCGCCGTCGAACCCGTGCAGGATCGCGGTGCGCCGATCGTCGCCGAACTTCGTGACGATCTCGCCGAGCTCCTGCACGACGATTCCACGCTGCTCCGAGGGAGAGGCCAGGATCTTCTCGTACTCGGCGATCTGCGCTTCCAGTTTCGCTGCGAGATCGAGGATCTTCTGCCGCTCAAGCGCAGCGAGGCGGCGCAATTGCAGACCGAGGATCGCGTCAGCTTGGATCTGGTCGACGTCGAGGAGCGTCATGAGACCTTCGCGGGCCTCGTCGACCGTGGGCGAACGCCGAATGAGGGCGATCACCGCATCCAGGGCGTCGAGCGCCTTCAAGTAGCCGCGCTGGATGTGGGCCTCGGCCTCGGCCTTCTTCAGGCGGTACGCCGTGCGGCGAACGATGACTTCGATCTGGTGCTTCGCCCAGGCGGAGATGAAGCCGTCGAGCGCGAGCGTCCGCGGGATGCCGTCGACGATCGCGAGCATGTTCGCACCGAAGTTCTCCTGCAGCTGCGTGTGCTTGTAGAGGTTGTTCAGCACAACCTTGGCGATCGCGTCGCGCTTCAGCACCACGACGAGTCGCTGGCCGGTCCGACCGCTCGATTCATCGCGGATGTCCGCGATGCCCTGAACCTTGTTCTCCTTGACCAGGTCGGCGATCTTCACGGCGAGGTTGTCGGGGTTCACCTGGTACGGGAGCTCCGTCACGACGAGACAGGTGCGGCCCTGGATCTCCTCGATGTTGACGACCGCCCGCATCGTGATCGACCCGCGCCCGGTGCGATAGGCCTCGCGTATGCCCTTGGAGCCCAGAATCTGAGCCCCCGTCGGGAAATCAGGCCCGTGCACTCGCTCCATGAGCGCTTCCAGCAGCTCTTCGCGAGTCGCCTCCGGATGCTCGAGGTGCCAGATCGCGGCTTCTGAGACTTCCCGCAGGTTGTGAGGCGGAATGTTGGTGGCCATGCCGACCGCGATGCCGACTGACCCGTTGACGAGCAGATTCGGGAAGCGCGCCGTGAGCACGGTCGGCTCTTGCGTGCGCCCGTCGTAGTTGTCTTGGAAGTCGACGGTGTCCTCGTCGATGTCCCGCACCATCTCCATGGCGAGCGGCGACATCTTCGTCTCGGTGTAACGGTGCGCAGCGGCCCCGTCGTTTCCGGGAGATCCGAAGTTGCCCTGTCCGAGCGCCAGTGGATAGCGAAGCGTCCATGGCTGCACCAAACGCACGAGTGAGTCGTACACGGCGCTGTCGCCGTGAGGATGGAACTGGCCCATCACGTCGCCGATGACACGGGTGCACTTCGAGAATGCCTTGTCGGGTCGGTAGCCGCCGTCGTACATCGTGTAGATGACACGCCGGTGCACGGGCTTCAGGCCGTCGCGCACATCGGGAAGCGCTCGTCCGACGATGACGCTCATCGCGTAGTCGAGGTAGGAGCGCTGCATCTCGAGCTGCAGATCGACTTGATCGATCCGCCCGTGGACGGCGTGGTCCGCCGCCAGGGTGACGTCGGACTCTGTTTCTGGGGTCTCGTTCTCAGATGTCAAGGAAGCGCACGTCCTTCGCGTTCTGCTGGATGAAGGTACGACGCGCTTCGACGTCTTCGCCCATGAGGGTTGCGAAGATCTCGTCGGCGATCGCCGCGTCATCCATGGTGACCTGCAGCAGGGTGCGGGTCTCGGGGTTCATCGTGGTCTCCCACAGTTCTTCGTGGTTCATCTCGCCCAGGCCCTTGTAGCGCTGGACACCGCTCTCCTTCATGAGCCGCCGTCCCTGTTCGGCGCCGATGGCGAGCCGCGAATCGCGTTCTGCATCGCTGTAGACGTATTCGTCTTCAGCATTCGACCACTTGATGCGGTACAGCGGCGGCTGTGCGAGATAGACGTAGCCGAGGTCGATCAGGGGTCGCATGTACCGGAAGAGGAGCGTCAGGAGCAGGGTCGTGATGTGCTGTCCATCCACATCCGCATCCGCCATGAGCACGATCTTGTGATACCGAGCCTTCTCCGGCGTGAAGTCCTCACCGATGCCAGCGCCGAAGGCCGTGATCATCGCCTGGACCTCAGCGTTATTGAGCGCTCGGTCAAGCCTGGCCTTCTCGACGTTCAAGATTTTTCCGCGAAGCGGCAGGATCGCCTGGGTGTGCGGATTGCGCCCCGTCTTCGCAGAACCACCTGCGGAGTCGCCCTCGACGATGAAGATCTCGGAGATCGTTGGATCCTTGCTCGAGCAGTCCGAAAGCTTGCCGGGCATTCCGCCCGACTCGAGCAGACCCTTGCGACGTGCGGTCTCGCGGGCCTTGCGAGCCGCGAGTCGGGCCGATGCCGCCTGAATGGACTTGCGAATGATGTCTTTCGCAGGGCCGGGGTTCCGCTCGAACCAGTCTCCGAGCTGGTCTCCCACAACTTTCTGCACGAAGGCCTTCGCCTCGGTGTTTCCAAGCTTCGTCTTCGTCTGTCCCTCGAACTGAGGCTCTCCGAGCTTCACCGAGATCACTGCTGTCAGGCCTTCTCGCACGTCGTCGCCCGAGAGGTTTTCGTCCTTCTCACGAAGAATGTTCTTCTCACGCGCATACCGGTTCACCAGCGTGGTCAACGCTGCGCGGAAGCCTTCTTCGTGGGTGCCGCCCTCGTGGGTGTTGATCGTATTGGCGTAGGTGTGCACGCTTTCGCTGTACGAGGTCGTCCACTGCATCGCGACCTCTGCTGCGATCTTGCGGTCGGTGTCTTCGGCCTCGAAGGAGATGATCTCCTCGTTGACGAGGTCGGAGCGCTTCGCCGCGTTCAGATGCTGCACGTAGTCCTGGATACCGTTCTCGTACATGAACTCGTCATGCGGGGCGGGCGGTGCGACCAGCTCCCCCTCTGCATTCTCGATCGGATCCTGCTCGCGCAGATCGGTGAGGGCGATGCGCAGACCCTTGTTCAGGAACGCCATCTGCTGGAAGCGAGTGCGGAGCGTCTGGTAGTCGAACTCGACGGTCTCGAAGATGTCTTCGCTCGGCCAGAAGGTGATCGTCGTGCCGGTCTCCGTGCTCACCTCGCCCTGAGCGAGCGGCGCGTCCGGGACGCTGTCGGTGAACGACATGTTCCACGTGAAACCTTGGCGCTGCACCGCGACATCGAACCGCTTCGAGAGGGCGTTGACGACCGAAGAACCCACGCCGTGCAATCCGCCCGACACCGCGTAGCCTCCGCCGCCGAATTTGCCGCCCGCGTGCAACACGGTGAGCACCACCTCGACCGTTGAGCGGCCCTCCGTCGGATGCTGATCGACCGGGATGCCGCGGCCGTTATCGACCACGCGCACTCCCCCATCCGCCAGAATGGTGATATCGATGAAGTCGCAATATCCTGCGAGTGCCTCATCAACGGAGTTGTCGACGATTTCATACACCAGGTGATGCAGACCCCGAGGTCCGGTGGAGCCGATGTACATGCCAGGCCGCTTGCGAACCGCTTCGAGCCCTTCGAGTACCTGGATCGCTCCGGCACCGTAATCTTCCGTGGCGGTCGCCTGCTCTGAACTCATACGTAGAATGATCCTTATCTGGGCGTCTCAGGGCGCGATTGAACCCTGCGTACTTCCGCCCACCAGCTTACCAAGATTCAGGCGCTGTACGGGGCATTACGGGCCTTGCAAACCGATGATTCGCCGGGGATCGTCCCCCCCTTCGTCCTGTCACCTCCCCGAGAATCGACATTGCTGAGCAGATGGTCCCGCTGAGCGCACCTCAGGTCGTCCGCTATCAGCCGTACGTGTCTCTCGGCCCCCGGCCTGGAACGGACCTCATGCCATGCCGCCAGCTCGGGGCGCCCGGCGCGAGGAATCGGAGATCCCGAATCTCCGAATCGGGATAATCTCGCAAGAGCCGCGTGAGCAACTCACCCCGCAACCGCCTGAGCTCGGTCGCCCAGGTCGTCGAATCGCACTGGACCTGAAGGACGCCGTGGCTGATGCCCACGACCGTCGTGTGCTCGGCGGTTGCATCGCCGGCGAACTCGGGCCATTCCCCGATCAACCGAGCCTGCTCGAGTTCAACGCTCCATCCCATGTCGCTCGCGACATTGACGAGGACATCTGAGAGAGCTTTCGGATCGCGACCGAACCCGAAGGGACTCCCACCAGGGGCTTCTGAACCGTTTCGGCGGGAACGACGACGTTGCGGAACCCCGCGCCACACGGATTTCGCTCGCAGATAGGCGTCCGACGTGAACTCGACGCCCGACTCAGCCACCGGAGTCCCCTTCGGTCGAACCGTCATCGCGAGCCTCCGCCCGCGACACTGATGTCTCTGGATCGGGGGTCGTCAGCACCACCGGGGGCGCGGCGCCTTCCGCCCCGGCCGCGTCTACTGCGGAGTCGTCACTGCGCTCCATCGGTGCCACGGTGCCTGCGCTGATACGCATCCTCTGCCAAGAAACGTCATCGGGCACATCCGATTCCACCGCTGCGGTGACGATCACCTGTTCATAGTCTCCCACGGCAGACATCAGTCGGGCTCGCCGCCCCGCATCCAACTCCGCGAACACGTCATCGAGAATAATCACAGGATCACCGGCCGACGACTCAGCCCTCAACAGCTCGGCGAGGCCCAGCTTCAGCGACAGTGCGAACGACCACGATTCGCCATGGCTCGCGTACCCCTTTACCGGGAGACCATTGAGCGAGAGCACGAGATCGTCCCGATGCGGGCCCACGAGCGTCACGCCGCGATCGATCTCACGAGCTTGCACCATCCGGAGCGCCTCGTGGAACTCCTGCGCGAGCGTTTCACGTGAAACGTCGGGGAGCTCGCTCGCGTTCGGTGTTTCACGTGAAACGCCCCGTTCGCTGAGCGAAGCGGCGACGCTCTCCGCCATACCCAACCGAGGAACGTGGTCGGAACCGACGAGCGCGTGATAGTGATCACGAAGCGGACCAGCGAGGTCGCGCAAGAGCTCTCGCCGAGCAATCATGATCTGCACACCGTATTCGACGAGCTGATCATTCCATATCGAGAGCGTTGAAGGGACAGTTGTCCCCCGGTTTCGGGTGGATTTCAACAGTGAAGTACGCTGCCGGACGACCTTTTCGTAGTCTGCCAGGGCCGCTGAGGCGACCGGATGGCGGGCGAGCAGCGCATCGTCGAGAAACCGCCGACGTCCTGAGGGCTCTCCACGAACGATAATGAGGTCTTCTGGTGCGAAAGCGATCGCAGAGAACCACCGCGTGATCTCCCTCGGGCGCACCGAGTTGCCGTTCACCTGAGCCCGGTTTGCGCGGCCCTGATTGAGCTGCAACTCCAGGCGCACCTCGCGCTCCCCCGAGCGCACTCCCATTCGCGCAACCGCTGAATCACTGCCGGCGCGGATGAGCGCCTGATCGCCGGTCACTCGATGCGAGCGGAGCGTCGCGAAGTAGGCGATGGCTTCGACGAGGTTGGTCTTTCCTTGACCATTCTGGCCGACGAGCAGATTCGGACCAGCGGCGAGTGGAAGCTCCGCAGACGCGTAGTTGCGGAAGTCGCCGAGCGAGAGATGCGTCACCCGCATCTCAGGCCTACCGAAGGAGCAGGTTCGGCTGCAGCAGGTAGCGGAAACTCTTCTCGTCCGCGTCGTCCTTGCTACGCTGACTCGTGATGAGGACGGGACCGGGCTTTCCAGGATTGTCCGTCCGAGTAAACCCGATCCGAGCGAACTCGGAATGCGTGGAGCGCAAGCCATCGAGCAGGAACTGGGGCTTCAGCGAGACCACCATCTCCTCGCCGACGAGGTGCGCATCAACCGTCTCGACGGCCTGCGCCGACTCGGTCCCAGCGGCTTCCAACGTCACAGTGCCCTCGGCGAACGAGAAGCGAAGGGCCGCCTCCCGCTCGAGCACCAACCCGACGCGGCCCACGGCCTCAATGAGCTCCGAAGTGCAGATCACGGCGTAATTCTCGATGCTCTCGGGGAACAAACGACCAACCGGCGGGTAGTTGCCCTTGATCAGCAGTGATGTCACCGTCTTCGTGCCACCGGTGAAGGCGATGAGTTCCCGGTCGGCATCCTTGACGATGCTCACCTGGACCTCCCCGACACCCGAGAAGGTCTTTCCGACCTCGGTAACGATCTTCGATGGGACCAGCGCAGTCAGCGCATCGCCGGAGTCACGGTGCTCCCAATCAATGCTTCGCGTAGCGACGCGGTACCGATCGGTCGCGGTGAGGGTCACTGAATTCGAATCGATCTCGAACTGCACGCCCGTGATCACCGGTGTCACATCATCCTTCGATGCCGCGAGCGACACCTGCGAGACGGCTTCCGAGAAGACATCCGCCGGCATCGACCCGGAGACGGAATCAACCCTCGGCACCTGCGGGTACTCCTCGACCGGCATCGCCGGAAGGCTGAACGACGCAGAGCCGCAGCGAACCTCGACGCGGCTCTCGAGCAGAGAGACTTCAACGTCGGAGTGCGGCAGGCGCTGGGCGATCTCGCCGAGCAATCGACCCGATACCAGGGCGCGCCCTGCTTCCGCGACAACCGCTGTGATCGAGGTCCTCGCGGAGACTTCGTAATCGAACGACGAGACCGTGAGCTGATCGCCATCGGCTTCGATGAGCGCCCCGCTGAGGAGGGGCTGCGTCGGGCGGGGAGGGAGCAACTTCACTGCGAACGATACAGCGTCGCTGAATACGTCACGATTGACGGTAAATCGCATCGGGCTTCCCTTCGCACGCGTTCTGGGTCGCGTCGTTCTCCTCGGCCTGACAATCTTTGCACACTCGTCGAGCCTCAGCATCCGGTCGACCTTCGTGTCACCGTTCACGGGTCTCTTCGCCGATCACCGTGTGTGTGATCGAGCGCCCGTTGAAAAGAATGAGAAGTGTTAACAGTGTTAACGTCTGTGGATTCTGTGGATAAGTCCCGGCACATCAATTCTTGTAACGGAACTACACGTCTGTGACTTGTGCAATCGCGGTGGATGGATTGCGATCCGCGGAATCATGCGGAACCCGGTGACAGGAGTCTCCCTCACAGGCTTCCCGGATCCATGCACAGGCGCGGGCGAGTTCTCCCCAACTATCCACACTCGGCGAGCGGCCTGTGGATAACTTCTTTATCGACTGCCCTGTTTGATGCGCGTGGTCAGTTCGGTGACCTGGTTGTAGATCGATCGCCGTTCGGCGATGAGCTGGGAGATCTTCTTGTGCGCGTACATGACGGTGGTGTGGTCACGGCCGCCGAACAACTGACCGATCTTCGGAAGGGAGAGCGGGGTGAGTTCGCGGCAGAGATACATCGCGATCTGACGCGACGTCGCGATCTGCTGCGCGCGCGTCGGACCGTACAGGTCGTCGACCGAGAGGTCGAAGTACTCGGCCGTCTTGCTGATGATGTCGGAGGGCTGCACCTCGTTATCGGCGTCCAGCGTGATGAGGTCCTTGAGCACCGTGTGCACGAGCTGCATGTCGATCCGCTGCTGATTCAGGCTCGCGTATGCAGTCACCCGAATCAGGGTGCCTTCGAGTTCGCGGATGTTCGACGAGAACTTGCTCGCGATGAATTCGAGAATGCTGTAGTCGACCTCGAGATTCTCCCGCTCCGCCTTCTTGCGCAGGATCGCGATACGCGTCTCGAGATCGGGCACCTGGATGTCGGTGAGCAGGCCCCACTCGAATCGCGAGAGCATGCGCTCTTCGAACCCCCGAAGCTGCTTCGGCTGCACATCGCTCGTGATGACGACTTGCTTGTTGTGGTCGTGCAGCGTGTTGAACGTGTGGAAGAAGGCTTCCTGCGTCTCCACTTTGTCTTCAAGGAATTGAATGTCGTCGACGAGAAGGATGTCGACGCTTCGATAGCGCGCGTGAAACGCCGCTCCTTGATTGTTCGCGATGGAGTTGATGAAATCGTTGGTGAAATCCTCGGAACTGACATAGCGAACCCGTACGTCCGGGAAGAGCTCGCGCGCGTAGTGCCCGATGGCGTGAAGCAGGTGGGTCTTGCCCAGACCCGAATCGCCGTAGATGAACAATGGATTGTAGGCGCGGGCCGGCGCTTCGGCGACCGCGACGGCAGCGGCATGTGCGAAACGGTTGGACTGCCCGATCACGAAGCTGTCGAATCGGTACTTCTCGTTGAGCCGACTGTCGAGGGCATCGTCGATTCCGTGTCGACGCCGTGGTTCTGCAACGGGGCGCTGGGTGTCGTGACGGGGCGAGTCGAATCGTGAGCCGCCGAATCCGCCGCCGTCGAAATCGCGCACGTGCTCGGATGAGGACGGCGTCTCGGCAGCGGGCTCGGGGTCGATGTCAGGGTGGGCGTCTTCGTCGACGATGACGATGAAGTTGTCGATCTCCCGCGCCTCCGGAATGCGGGAGATCGCCGCCATGATCGCGGGACGGAGTCGGTTCTCGAGCAGCTTGAGCGTGAAGTCGAGTTGCACGGCGAGATAGAGCGTTCCGGCTGCGATGCCTCGCGGCAAAGCGAGTGCGAGCTGTGCGCCGACGGCGGGGCCGACGGCCGGATCGCTCATCACCGCCTGGGTGACGCGATCCCAGACTTCTTGCAGTTCGTCCTCAGTCACGTCGCTCCCGGCTCGCTGTTCATCATGAAGAATGCCTGTTATACCCAGGCTTATCCACAGAGGGACGGGCACAATCTCGCGGGAAATCAGCGGAGTGCAGCCGTGTGGAAACGCTTGCGCCCACGTTAGTCACAGATTTGTCCACAGGCAAGTCGATGTGGGAACGCGCCATTTCTCGATCTCGATCCACGTGCCCAGCGGCCATCCTGCCTCCCCAACTTTGACGGAATGGTGCGGAAGGCGTAGAGTGAAGACCTTGTATGGGTGGCTCGTGTGAGACGAGTGCGCTACCGTGCGCTCGGAACGTGTCGAGCACATGAGGAACCGCACGCACACGAGTGGCCGACATCCGACTTCCTCGCCGCCCGAGAGGCGCGGGGATCTATTCCATAAGTCACGGAGTTTTCACTATGAGCAAGCGTACCTTCCAGCCCAACAACCGCCGCCGCGCCAAGGTGCACGGCTTCCGTGCCCGGATGCGCACCCGTGCGGGCCGCGCCATCGTCGCAGCTCGTCGCGGCAAGGGCCGCTCGAAGCTCACCGCGTAATCGTCGTACTCCCCCGGGATCGATCATGCCTGCACGGCGCAATCGAGTCACCCGGGGAGAGGACTACCGGCAGACCGTACGTGCCGGACGCCGCGTGGGTGGTGCACTCTGCATCACCCACGCGGTTTTGCGTTCACCGGAGGATGCCGCTCGATTCGGGTTCATCATCTCCAAGGCTGTGGGCAATGCGGTGACCAGGAACCTGGTGCGTCGGCGAATGAAGTCGATCGTGGAGCAACGCCTGCGGAACGGGGCGACGGGTGTCGACGTGGTCTTTCGTGCGCTCCCCGCCGCGGCGGATGCTCCGTTCGCGGAGCTCGAGCGGGAGATCAACCGTGCGCTCGATCGGGTGGAGCGCCGGCAGGCGTCGACGGAGACGCGCTCATGATCCGGGTCGCAGCCGAAATCTGGTTGGCACCCCGTAATGCCGCTCTCGCTTGCATGCACGCCTACCGCCGCGTCGTCTCACCGCTCTATGGCGAAGTGTGCAGGTATTATCCATCGTGTTCCAGATACGCTGTTGAGGCGTATCAAATCCGCGGATTCATTGTCGGAACCGTTCTCACTGCATGGCGGTTGCTGCGCTGCAATCCCTTCACTGCCGGTGGCATCGATGACGTCCCGCCGCGTGCGCACTCCCACTTCGTGACCAACACCCGCGGCTTCGTCCGCCCCATCGAGCGAAAGGCTTAACCCGGTGGACTTCTTCGAAACAATCCTGTGGCCGCTCCGCTGGCTCGTCGAGCTCGTGCTCGCGGTCTGGCATCAGGCTTTCACGTGGATCGGCATGGACCCCGAGTCGGGCCTCACGTGGGTGCTCTCGATCATCGGCCTCGTGGTCGTGGTCCGCTCGGCGCTGATCCCCGTGACGGTGCGGCAGATCAAGTCGCAGCGCCGCATGATGGATCTCGCGCCCGAGATGAAGAAGATCCAGGACAAGTACAAGGGCAAGAAGGATCAGTACTCCCGAGAGGCGATGAGCCGGGAGACGATGGCGCTCTACAAGAAGCACGGGACCAAC
The DNA here is from genome assembly GCF_039530485.1 of Leucobacter alluvii. Lineage (NCBI taxonomy): Bacteria > Bacillati > Actinomycetota > Actinomycetes > Micrococcales > Microbacteriaceae > Leucobacter > Leucobacter alluvii. Next base: position 47,589 of record NZ_BAAAOP010000010.1, read on the forward strand.
CCGTTCTCCTCGTGCCTGCCGATCCTCATCCAGATGCCGGTCTTCTTCTCGCTCTTCTACGTACTCCGGCACGCGTCCGATAACACCACCGGCATCGGCTTCATGACGGCGGAGCTGACGAAGAACTTCAATGCCGCTGAGCTCTTCGGTGCTCCGCTGAAGATGACCTTTACGCAGGGCTGGGAGTCCGGCAACTGGACGGTCGTGGTGCTCCTGGGCATCAACGTCATCCTGATGATCGGGTCGCAGTTCTTCACGCAGCTGCAGATCATGTCGAAGAACGTCTCCGATGAGACGAAGAACTCGCCGATGTACCGTCAGCAGCGCATCCTGCTGTACATCATCCCCTTCGCGTTCCTCTTCTCAGGCGTTGCATTCCCGCTCGCGCTGAACGTCTACTGGTTCACCTCCAACCTCTGGACCATGGCCCAGCAGTTCATCGTGATCCGCAACATGCCGACCCCGGGCAGTGATGCGTGGCGCGCGCGGCAGGAGCGCCTCAAGGCGAAGGGCAAGCTGACCGACGACGAGAAGCGCGCGCAGGCTCGCGGCGAGGAGATCGCTCCCCCGAAGGCCGGTCAGCGCCAGCAGCCGGTCAGCGCCAAGCGTTCGAAGAAGAAGGGCAAGTGATGACGACCGACGATCGCACCGCACCTGACACCTCGACTGCTGAACTCAGCCTCGAAGAACTCGAGGCCGACGGCGACCTCGCTGCCGACTACATCGAGGGGCTTCTCGATATCGCGGATCTCGACGGCGACATCGATATCGACGTCGCGAACGGCCGGGCGTACGTCTCGGTGACCGGAGGGGACGTCGATCTCGACCGTCTCGCGGGGGTTGACACCGTGCAGGCGCTGCAAGATCTCACTCGTCTCGCCGTGCAGGCGAAGACGGGGCGCTTCTCGCGCCTGATCGTCGATGTGGGGGGATCGCGGGACGCGCGAGCCACCGAACTCAAGCGCATGGTCGATTCGGCGGTGGCGCAGATCGCCGCGGGCCGCGAGCAGGTCGAGCTCGAGCCCATGTCGTCCTACGAACGCAAACTGGTGCACGACGATGTCGCGGATCGCGGTTACTTCTCGGAGTCCCGCGGTGAAGGCCGTGATCGCCGTCTCATCATCAGCCGGGGATGAACTCACCCCCTTGTTTCACGTGAAACTCCGGAAGGACCGCCATGCCCGCTGAGCAGGTGATCGAGCAGGAACCCGCCGCCGCACCGCTGCTCGCCGGCGACCGCATCGAGATGCTGCGCGCGTTCACCGCGGACCTCGGCACGCGCGGCGAGCAGCTCGGGCTCATCGGTCCCCTTGAGGCGCCGCGTCTCTGGACACGCCATGTGCTCAACAGCGCACTGCTCGCCCCACTCATCGGCAGTGGTGCTCAGGTCGCCGACATCGGTACCGGTGGCGGGATGCCCGGCCTGGTTCTCGCGATCGTGCGCCCGGACGCGCACTTCCTGTTCGTGGAGCCGATGGAGCGACGATGCGCGTGGCTGCAGGAGCAGATCGAGGTACTCGGATTGGAGAACGCCGAAGTGCGCCGAGGGCGCGCCGAGGAGTTCCACGATGCGTGGGAGGTCGACCAGATCACGGCTCGAGCCGTGACCGCGCTCCGCAAGCTCGTCCCACTGACGGCCCCGTTGCTCCGCGACGGGGGCGAGATGCTGTTCCTGAAGGGCGCTGCTGTCGATGCAGAGATCGAAGCCGCGGCGAAGGTGCTTCGCAAGTTCCGGCTGCGTGACGTGGCCGTGGTCGAGCTCGGTGCGGACTTGTTCGCGCAGGAGCTGCTTGCGGAGACGACCCGCGTCTTTCGGGCTAAAATCGTGAGACATGGCTGAAGCGGAGAAGTCGCTGGTCGGCGATCATCTCGTCGACAAGATTCGGCGACGGCGCAAACTCGCGGAGACGGTGTCGCCACTCCCCGCTGAGACGCGCATCATCACGGTCTCGAACCAGAAGGGCGGCGTCGGAAAGACGACGACCACCGTCAATCTTGCCGCGGCCCTGGCCCGCCGCGGCGCGACGGTTCTGGTCATCGATATGGACCCGCAGGGAAACGCTTCGACGGCACTCGGCGTCCCCCATCGCCCCGAGATCACGAGCATCTACGACGTGCTCCTCGGCGATGACACGATCCCCGACGCGCTGCAGCCGACCTCAGATCACGAGAATCTGTGGTGCGTTCCCTCCACCATCAACCTCGCCGGCGCGGAGATCGAACTCGTGTCGCTGGTCGCGCGAGAGCAGCGGCTGCGCACGGCGCTGCAGGCCTTCCTCGCGGAATCAGAGCGCAAGTATCACTACGTCTTCATCGATTGCCCGCCGTCGCTCGGGCTTCTGACGGTCAACGCCTTTGTCGCAGCCGACGAGGTGCTCATCCCGATCCAGACCGAGTACTACGCGCTGGAGGGCTTGAGCCAGCTGCTCGGGAACATCCAGCTCATCCAGAAGCACTTGAATCCGGGCCTGCGCATCTCCACGATTCTGTTGACGATGTACGACGCCCGAACGAACCTCGCACAGGAAGTGGCCGGAGAAGTGCGTGCGCACTTCCCCGAACAGGTGCTCAGCGCGATCGTCCCGCGATCCGTGCGCATCTCTGAGGCTCCCAGCTACGGGCAAACGGTGCACGCGTATGACGGAGCTTCGATCGGAGCGCTCGCATATCTGGAGGCCGCGGCTGAGATCGCCGAGCGCGGCGAACGTGGCAGTCTCCCGGCGACAGCCGGCACACAGCATGAAGGAAAGGCGTAACGCATGGCGACCAAGAAACGAGGCGGTCTCGGTCGCGGAATCGGCGCGCTCATTCCGCAGTCGTCGTCGGGCGAAGAGCGTCCCGTCGACGTCTTCTTCCCGTCGAGCGCCGGGCTGAGCGCAGCCGGTGCCGATGCGAACGTCACCACGGAGGAGGGCGGAGCGCCTGCCGCGGAAACGGCGCCGCTGCAGGAAGTGCCGGGAGCTCGCCTGACCCGTCTCGATGTCGCTGACGTCGTTCCGAACCGCGCGCAGCCGCGCACCGAGTTCGACGAGCAGGCGCTCGACGAACTGACGCACAGCGTGCGGGAGTTCGGCGTGTTCCAGCCCATCGTGGTGCGCGCGATCGAACCCGAACCGGCCGATGGCGCCCGCTACGAGTTGATCATGGGCGAGCGTCGCTTGCGAGCGTCGAAGCGCGCGGGGCTGGAGACGATTCCCGCGATCGTGCGGAGTACCGCCGATGAGCACATGCTGCGCGACGCGCTGCTCGAGAACCTGCATCGGGCCCAGCTCAATCCGCTGGAGGAAGCGTCCGCGTATCAGCAACTGCTCGCCGATTTCGGGATCACGCAGGAGCAGCTCGCGGAGCGCATCGGCCGATCACGACCGCAGGTGTCGAATACGATTCGTCTCCTGCGCCTCCCCGAGCCCGTGCAGGCACGAGTAGCCGCCGGGGTGCTCACGGCGGGTCACGCTCGTGCGATCCTCTCGCTCGACGGCGATGTCGATGCCATGCAGCGCCTCGCCGACAAGGTGGTGAACGAGGGCCTGTCGGTGCGTGCCGCTGAGGCTGCCGCCTCGGAGCTGCCGAAGCGGAACAAGCCGAAACCGCGAGCCGGAGGCGTGCAGGCGCAGCTCGGCGAGATCGCCGAGCGACTCGGCGACCGCTTCGACACGCGTGTCGCCGTCAAGCTCGGGGCGAAGAAGGGGCAGATCGTCATCGACTTCGCCACGATCGCAGACCTCAAGCGCATCCTCTCCGATCTCGGAGACCCCGGCTTCGGCGCCTGACCTCGCACCTGCGTGGAGTGGCCTGAGCGCGTCCGCTCGACGTCGCCGGGCGCAGCGCCGGCGACGTGAGGCGTGTCGCCTGCAGACNNNNCTGTGCTGCGTAATGGAGGCGAACCTCCGGTTGCGCGGCTTAGATGATGCCGTCGAGGTGCTTCTCGATCATCGGCTTCGGCATCGCGCCGATGATTTCGCGAACCTCGGCTCCGCCCTTGAAGACCTTCATGGCCGGGATGGACGTGATGCGGTACTGCGCAGCCAGGTTCGGGTTCTCATCGACGTTCAGCTTCGCGATGATGATCTTGCCCTCGTTCTCAGCGGCGATCTGATCGAGCACGGGTGCGACCGCGCGGCATGGGCCGCACCATTCTGCCCAGAAATCGACGAGCACGGGGACGTCGCTCTGGAGAACGGCCTGCTCGAAGCTCTGCTCGTCGACGGTGATTGCTTGTGACATGGTGACTCCTTCTGACGATTTCTTGCGGTTAGGCAGTCGCGAGTGCGATCTGCTCGGCTTGCTCGCGAGCCGCGAGGTAGTGCTCGGCGTCGAGTGCGGCCACGGTGCCCGAGGCTGCTGCAGTGATCGCCTGCCGGTATGACGGGTCGATGACGTCTCCAGCCGCGAACACGCCAGGCGAAGAGGTGCGAGAACTGCGCCCTTCCACGGCGATGGTCCCGTCAGCGGTCAGGTCGAGCTTGCCGTGCACGAGGTGCGTGCGCGGGTCGTTGCCGATTGCGATGAACAGGCCGTCGAGGGCGAGATCGCGCTCCGAGCCGTCGACCGTGTCGCGCAGCGTGATGCCGGTGAGTTCGGTTTCGCCTTGGATCGCGGCGACCTCGGAATTCCAGACGAACTCGATCTTCGGATTGTCGAACGCGCGCTGCTGCATGATCTTGGACGCCTTGAGCTCCTCGCGGCGGTGAATGACGAAGACCTTGTCCGCGAAGCGGGTGAGGAAGGTCGCCTCCTCCATCGCCGAGTCGCCGCCGCCGACCACCGCGATCGTCTTCTCGCGGAAGAAGAAGCCGTCGCAGGTCGCGCACCAGGAGACGCCGTGCCCGGACAGTCGGTCCTCGTCGGCGATACCGAGCTTGCGGTACGCCGAACCTGTGGCGTAGATCACCGTGTGGGCCTCGTGGACCGATCCGTCTCCCGCGGTCACTCGCTTCATCTCGCCGGAGAAGTCCACCTCGGTGATGTCGTCGTAGATGACCTCGGTGCCGAAGCGCTCAGCCTGCTCTTGCATCTTCTGCATGAGGTCGGGGCCCTGCACGCCCTCGGGGAAACCGGGGAAGTTCTCGACTTCCGTCGTGTTCATCAGTTCACCGCCGATGCCCACGGCGCTCGCGAACAGCACAGGCTTGAGACCGGCGCGCGCAGCGTAGATTGCCGCAGTGAAACCGGCGGGGCCGGATCCGATGATGATGATCTGGTGCATGACGCTCCTTGCACACCTGGGGATTGAGTCGCGGCGATGACCGCTCGGGTGATACAACCCATCCTAGGCGCGCAGTATTCCTGGGCTCCTGAGGGCGCCTACATCGCGGGGACGATGTCGTCGCCGTCTCCGTCCGGCCCGGTTGCCGGTGCGTTCCGGCTCCGGCGGCGACGCACGCTGCGCACGATGCCGAAGACGAGCAGCATGACCGCGAGCCCGCCCAGCGCCCAGAAGATGATCGTCTCGATACTGCTGCGGATCGTGATCGGCAGCGTACCCGTGAACACCGTCGGGCTGCCGTCGGCCGCCGAGACGCTGACGACGAGGCCTGATTCGCCGGAGGAGACACGGCTGCGCACCGGTACGAGTACACGTTCGCTCGTCTCCGCGGGCACGACCACCTCGCGGAAGCGGCGCTCCGGGACCGAGAGCGCGGCGGACGCGGGGTCGACGTCGACGGTCACCACCGCATCGAAGGGAAGCGCGTTCCGCAGCTGCACCGGCACCCGCGAAGAGCTGCCGACGAGCTGGATGTGCTCGGTGCTGATCGCCTGCACTCCGCTGAGCAATTCGGCGTCGCGTTTGCGGAAGTCGGCGGCGACCTGGGCGAAGCCGTCGGCATCGGCGGCGTAGGGCGTCGAGAAGAGCTGCAGCAATCGCGTGCGCTGGTACCCGCTGAGGTACTCGGGGTGGGTGAGCACCGCACCGAGTTCGTTCACCGATCCCTCTCGATTCGAAGCCGAGCGCAGGAGTTCGAGTCGCTCTTGAGAGGGGCCGGATGGGCGGAGTTCGACCGTCCCCGTGCGCTGGTCGGCGATCGCCGTCGGAGTCGTCCACGCGAACGCCTCGAGTTGTTCGAGCAGCGCGGCGGGGTCGGAGGCGTCACCGGTCGCTCCGCGATCGAGGGCCAGTACGACCCCGTCCGATCCGCCCTGGGCGTCGACGACGAGCTCGGCCGCCAGGCGGGCCACTCCCCCGGATCGCTCCGTCTCGGTCTCGGAGTGCAGCGCCGTGCGCGCCGCCCGATCGAGTGCAGCATCCGTGACCGTGACGCTGTCGCTCCCGAGGCGAGCGCGAGGCCCGCCGTCGAGATCCGCTCCGTCCGAGCTCAGCACGAGGGAGTCGACTCCCTCCTGGTCGAGCAGCGGGAGCAGGGCGGGATCGGCGCGGCCCTCGGCCGGCCAAACGTGAGCGGTCTCCTGCTGCGGCCAGTCGAGCAGCTCGCTGAGCGTGGGAAGGGGCAGTTCTGCTGATCCGGCTTCCCCGTCGGTGTCGGGCGCGTCGGGAGCGTCGGCGCCTTCGTCACTCCCAGCGGTACCGTTCTCCTCGGCGCCCGGACCCGTCGCATCGGGGGTCTCCGAGAAGCTGCCGAATCGGCTCACGAAATCGAGGTTCGTGGGCTCCAGCAGCGTCGTGAAGCCGAGCGCCGCCTGCACCGAGGGGTCGGCGTCGGCGAACTGGAGGAGGAACGACGGGAGCGGAGTCGTCTCGAGGCGGCTGAGGAGCAACTGAGCATTCCGCGGCGCCTCGTCGCCGTACGCGCGAATGCCTGCGATGAGTCGGGGGTCGATTGCGAGCGTCGCGTCGTGGGCGCGCGCCGCCGTCAGCAGCCGGTCCCAGACGGGCGCGAGCTCCTCGAGCTGACCGCGCGTGGGCAGCGTGCGAATGTCGGAGGGCAGCACGAACGGCACGATGACGCTCATCGGCACGGTGTCCGTCCCGGCTCCCCTCCAGATCACCGGCGTAGCGGTCGACACGGTGGGACTGACCGCCGAGTCGTCCTCGCCGGGCTCTGCGCCGAACGCCGCGAAGCCCTGGTCGGGGTCTTCGGCGAACTGCAACGTCGCCCCCACGCGGTACGCCCCTGCCTCTGCCGCGGCGCCGATCGGCAGGTCGCTGCGGGAGACCGTGACTGTCGCGGTCTGCTCGGAACCGGGCGCGGTCGCCTCCACTGTCGCCTCTGCGAAGCGGTCCGCCGAAGCGGGCATCGGCTCGTCGAGGTCTCCGAGGTCGGTCAGGCGATCAGCGTCGAGGACGAGCGTGACGGTACCGGCCGGGAGTTCGGCGGTGGTCGAATTCCGGATCAGCAGCCCGAACTGCACCTCGTCGTCGCCGGCTGCGATCACCGGCTCTCGCGGCGAGACGACGAGGTCGACCCCTGCAGCGCGGTCGGCGCCTTCGTCCGAGGTCGCGTCGGCGCGGGTGCCCGACACGTGCTCGACTGCAGGGCGCTGCGAACCGGGACCGCTCGCCGTCATCGCTGCGGTCGCCGTGCCGGACGTCCCGAGCAGCGCACCGACCAGCGCGGCGACGGCGAGCGTCCGCGGCCCGAACGCGCGCACGTGCAGGCGGAGTACGGAGAGCATGGCGTCAAGTCTAGGGACCGGATCCCCCACGACGACCCGGGTACCCTAGAGGGATGCCCTCCCTCGCTGCATCCATGGACGCTCTGCGCGCCATCGCCGACTCAGCGCCGGTCGCGGTTCTCGCCACGGCGTTCGCCGATCGGGGCCACGAATTCGCCCTCGTGGGGGGTCCGGTGCGAGACGCGCTGCTCGGCCGCACCGTGACAGACCTCGATTTCACCACGTCGGCGCATCCCGATGAGACGCGCGCGGTGCTCGACGCCGTTTCGACGAACGTCTGGGACGTCGGTCGCGATTTCGGGACGATCGCTGCGCGCGTGCACGGTGAGACCGTCGAGATCACCACCTACCGCGCCGAGACCTACCGCGATGACTCGCGGAAGCCCGAGGTGCGCTTCGGCAAGACCATCGAGGGCGATCTCGTGCGCCGCGATTTCACGATCAACGCCCTGGCACTGATGCTCCCCGACCTGCGGCTCGTCGACGTCTCGGGCGGGCTCGAGGATCTGCTCGCGAGGAAGATCCGCACGCCGGGCGCCCCTGAGGAGTCGTTCACCGACGACCCGCTGCGCATGCTGCGCGCGGCGCGCTTCTCTGCGCAACTGGGATTCGAGGTCACGTCGGAGACACGGGATTCGATGGAGGAGCTCGCCGAACGCCTCGACATCATCTCGGCCGAGCGGATCCGCGACGAATTCGTGAAACTCCTCTCCGCGCGCGACCCGATTCCGGGCATTCGGTTGCTGGTCGAGACGGGGCTTGCAGAGCGATTCCTGCCGGAGCTCACGGCGCTCATCGCGACGCAGGACGACCACGGGCGGCACAAGGACGTCTACGAGCACAGTCTCACGGTGCTGCGGCAGGCGATCGAGCTCGAGCACGAGCGGCGCGCGAGCGATGGAGAAGACGACGCGGCCGCGGCGCCAGACCTCGTGCTGCGCATCGCCTCGCTGCTGCACGATGTCGGCAAACCGGCTACGCGCCGCTTCGAACGCGGGGGTGTGACCTTCCACCACCACGATGTCGTCGGGGCCAAGCTCGTGAAGAAGCGATTGCGCGAGCTGCGATTCGACAACGACACCGTGAAGCGCGTGGCGAGACTCGTCGAGCTGCATCTGCGCTTCTTCGGATACAGCGATCAGCCGTGGACGGATTCGGCGGTGCGGCGCTACGTGCGCGATGCCGGAGATGAGCTCGAGCGGCTCCACATCCTCACCAGAGCCGATGTGACGACGCGCAACCGCCGCAAGGCGGAGCGGCTGGACCACGCGTACGACGACATCGAGCGTCGGATCGCCGAGCTCGCGGAGGCGGAGGAGCTGGCGGCGGTGCGGCCGGAACTCGACGGAGAGGAGATCATGGCGATCCTCGACGTCCCGCCGGGGCCTGTCGTCGGGCGGGCGTACCGCTATCTCCTCGAGTTGCGTCTCGATGAGGGACCGATCGGCCCGGAGGCGGCTGAAGCGCGCCTCAGGGCCTGGTATGCAGAACAGGGTGGCGAGTGAATGGGAGACCGTGACGTGAGTGAGGGTGCACCGACGAGCTGGTTCGACGGGCGAGCGCGCGTGCTGTTCGTGCACGCGCATCCCGACGACGAGACCATCGCGACCGGAGGAACCCTCGCCGCGCTCGCCGAGGCGGGGCGGGAGCCGCTCCTCGTGACGCTCACCCGCGGAGAGCAGGGCGAGGTCGTCGCCGGTCCGCTGGAGGCACTCGTGGCAGCGCACGGACTGGCGGTGGCGCGGCAGAACGAACTCAGAACGGCGCTCGGCATGCTCGGCGTGGATCGCCATGCGTTTCTCGGAGTCGAGCCCGCCCGCGCCGACGGCTATCCCCCCGTCATCTACGAGGATTCCGGCATGGAGTGGGGTGCCGATGGCCGGGCGACCGCCGCGCGCGACGCGAGTCCGGATGCGCTGACGTCGGCTCCTGCGGTCGAGGCGCTGAACGATCTGCTCGCCGCCGCCTACCAGTCGAATGCGCAGGCAGTGGTGAGCTATGACGACGGCGGCGGGTACGGCCACCCCGATCACGTGCTGGCCCATCGACTCGCGCGCGCCGTCGCGCACGCGCTCGACGTGCCCTTCTGGGCGATCGTCTCCGATGTGTTCGCGAGCGAGACCGACCCGGCGGCGCCTGCGAGCGAGGCGGTGGAAGTGCACGACGTCTCCCCCTGGCTCCCCCGCAAGGTCGCCGCGCTGCGGGGGTACGCCACGCAGCTCACCGTCGACGGGGACGAGATCGTGCACGTCGGCGGTCAGCGCGAGTCCATCGGCACGGTCGAAGCATTCCGGCGGTTGACACCGGCGCCGGAGGCGCACGGATCGTCGTCCGCCGCGCGCTGACTCCCGGAGCCCGTGATGAGCCGGTATCTCGACCCGGTCGAGCAGATGCTGACGCTGCCCGATGTCAGGCAGAGCAGAACGGCGTTCCACCTCTCCTGGTCCATCGGCTTCGTCGTGCTCGGGATGATCGTCGTCGGCGTCGTCCTCCGCGCCGCTTCCGCGTCAGAGGTGACGTGCGCGCCCGGTGCCGACTGCTCGACGATGGTCGGCACGAGCCGCGCGCTCACGCTGGCCCTCCTCCCCTTCGGATTGCTCTTCGTGCTCGCACTGAGCATCGGGGGTGCTTACATGATCCGGCACCGCCTGTGGTTCAATCGCAGCGCCGATTCGCTCCGACGTCTCACGGGCGCCCCCGTGAGACGCGTGTTCGAGCGCACGTGGAACTCGAACGATGCCGGGAACGAGTGGGTCTATCAGCAGTTCCGTTCAGGCCGACTCGCCGCACTGCAGCAGCTCGGGATGCCGCAGTGGCACAACCTCGGCGACCTCTACGTGCACGTCTACGAGTCGCGAGTCGACCGCGTGGCGTACGTCTGCATCGGTTCGCACGCGGCTCGCCGTCGTGGAACCGACACCGGGTGGAGGCCGGTCGTCATGGTCGGCCCGTGGTACGACTACACGATGCAGTACTTCGGGATCGCGCCGACGTCGACCGCGGCGTGACGCTGAGAGCCGAAGGTGCTAAGCTTCTGAAGTTGTCTGCGTTCAGTGCACTCTGTGCTGCGCGGAGGCACGATGTATCAACACCCTCCTGTCACAGAAATCCTGTGGCCGTGAAGTCCGAAGGAGGTGGGTCAATAATGCATCCGTACGAACTGATGGTGATCCTCGATCCGGGTATCGACGAGCGCACCGTGGCCCCCAGCATCGAGAAGTTCCTCGGCGTCATCCGCAATGCGGGCGGCGAGATCGAGAACACCGATATCTGGGGCAAGCGTCGTCTGGCCTACGAGATCAAGAAGCAGTCCGAAGGCATCTACGTCGTGGTGAACTTCACCGCGACGCACGAAGCCACCGCTGAGCTCGATCGTCAGCTGGGTCTCTCCGAGGCCGTGCTCCGCACCAAGGTGCTGCGCTCCGACGAGCTCATCGCCCAGCGCGCAGCTCAGACGAAGCGCGACCAGGCCAAGGCCGCTCGCGCAGCCGCGAAGGTCGGCGCGTAGCTCATGGCCGGTGAGCCGCTGATCACAGTCGTCGGTAACCTCGTTGCCGACCCGGAGCCGCGCGTCAGCCAGGCGGGAAAGTCGTGGGTGACCTTCCGGATCGCCTCGACCCCTCGCGTGCGCGACCGCCAGTCGGGCGACTGGTCGGACGGCGAACCGTTGTGGCTCGGGTGCCGCGCATACGGCGAGTACGCCGATAACATCGCGGCATCGCTCACCAAGGGCATGCGCGTCATCGTGCAGGGCCGTCTCACCCAGCGCAGCTACACCGACAACCAGGGGCAGCAGCGCACCTCTCTCGACCTCGAGGTCGAAGAGGTCGGGCCCTCGCTCCGGTTCGCCACGGCTCAGGTCGCGCGCGGCCAGGCACGTGGTCAGGTCGGCGGCTTCGGCGGCGGCAATGCCGGTGGAAATCAGCCGGCAGGGCAGAGCAGCTGGGGTCAAGCGGCAGCTCCGCAGCAGCAGCAGCAGGACAACCCCTGGACCAATTCGGGTCAGGGCGAGTCTGGCGGCGGCTTCGGCGGCGGTTTCGACGACGAGCAACCCTTCTAAACTTCTTGATCCGGCTCAGCCGGAACGCATCACGAAAAGAGACCAATTATGGCAGGCAAGTCCAGCGGCACAGCCCGCAAGCCGGGTCGCGGTAAGAACGCCAAGACCCTCGCACCCGCGAAGAAGCAGACCGTCGGCGTCATCGACTACAAGGATGTCGCAACGCTCCGCAAGTTCATCTCCGAGCGCGGAAAGATCCGCGCCCGTCGTATCACCGGTGTGTCCGTTCAGGAGCAGCGACTCATCGCGAAGGCCGTGAAGAACGCCCGCGAGATGGCTCTCCTCCCCTACGCCGGTTCCGGCCGGTAAGGAGTAGAGCAAATGTCAAAGGTAATCCTCACGAACGAGGTCCAGGGCCTCGGTTCAGCCGGTGACGTCGTCGACGTCAAGACCGGTTTCGCTCGCAACTACCTCGTGCCCCAGGGCTACGCGGTGCACTGGACTCGCGGTGGCGAGGCTCAGGTTGCGCAGCTCCGCGCCGCACGCGAGGCTCGCGCACTCGCATCGGTGGAAGACGCTCAGGCACTCAAGGCCAAGCTGCAGGAGGGCAAGATCCGCCTCCTGACGAAGACCGGCAACGGTGGACGTCTCTTCGGCTCCGTGAAGCCGGCCGCTGTGGCGGCTGCGGTCTCCGAGGCCGGCATCGGCGAGATCGACAAGCGCAAGATCACGCTCCCCGCGATCAAGACCACGGGTGAGTACCAGGCGATCGTGCACCTCCACGAGGGTGTCGACGCCAAGGTGACGCTGCAGGTCATCGCGCAGCGATAAGCACCGCGCACTCGCGACGGCGGGACGCCGACCCGGTTCTCCGGGTCGGCGTCCCGCCGTTCGTGTGTGCGCTCCCGTATGCGGCGTCGGACGGGCGACGGCGGCCGCGAATGCGCCGCCGTCCGCCGGGAGGCGGCTCGTTGAACAGGTCGTGAACGCCCGACGGGATTCGGGCCGCAGAACCGCTATCAATCCGGGGCTCGCGACCGCAAGTTCTCCACATGTCGGGCGTTTCACGAAGCCTCAACGTGTACCTGAAACTTGAATAACTTTCTGCCTGTGGATATCTAAAACACCCGATCAAAGGCTACAAACTTCTTTCGCTCCACAAGCTCTCCACAGGTTGTCCCCAGGCGTGTGGACAAGATGTGGGGCGACGCGGTGAGTTATTCACCGAGATATCCACAGGGTTGGTGCACCTGTTGATCCTGCTGTTTTGATCGGAGCCGCGCGGGCCATACCGTGAATGTCCGGGGTCTGGTGTCTGATCGATCAGTAACCGAGTCCATCGCTGTGAGAGGAAGTCTGCACGTGTCAATCGCACACCTGGGCATTTCGGATCCGTTCGTCAACGACGATTCCCGGGGGCATGAGCGGACGCCCCCGTACGACCTGCTGGCAGAGCAGAGCGCGCTCGGCGGCATGCTGCTCTCCAAGGACGCCGTCGCGGACGTGACGGGGCTGCTGAAGGGCCCCGACCTCTACGTGCCGAAGCACGAGGTGATCTACGAGGCGGTGCTGTCGCTCTACTCGCGCGGTGAGCCGACCGATGTGATCACCGTCACCGACGAGTTGACGAAGAGCGGCGAGCTCCAGCGCGCGGGCGGCGCGGAGTACCTGCACACGCTCACGAGCATCGTGCCGACAGCCGCGAATGCGAGCTTCTACGCCGAGATCGTGGCGGAGAAGGCGCTGCTCAGGCGCCTGGTGGAGGCCGGCACCCGCATCGTCCAGATGGGATATGCGGGCGAGGGCGAGGCGATCGATCTCGTCAACGTGGCGCAGTCGGAGATCTACGGCGTCACGGGGGAGAGTCAGGGAGAGGACTACGTTCCGCTGCACCTCGCCGTCGACGCGGCGCTCGAGGAGATCAACAAGGCGAACAGCGCCACCGGCGGCATGCTCGGCGTGCCGACGGGCTTCAGCGAACTGGACGCCATGACCAACGGGTTCGCCGGCGGGCAGATGATCATCATCGCCGCGCGACCGGCGATGGGCAAGTCGACGCTCGCGATGGACGTCGCCCGGAACGCATCGGTGCACGCCAACGCGCCGACGGTCTTCTTCTCGCTCGAGATGGGGCGGGCCGAGATCGCCATGCGACTGCTCGCCGCGGAGGCGAGCATTCCGATGCAGACGCTGCGCAAAGGGGCGCTCGACAACCGCGATTTCCAGAAGCTCGCCGCGACCCAGGCGCGGGTGGCGGAGGCGCCCCTGTACATCGACGACAGCCCCAACCTGACCCTGGTCGAGATCCGCGCGAAGTGTCGGCGGTTGAAGCAGCAGCACGGACTGCGAATGGTCGTCATCGACTACCTGCAGCTGCTCTCCAGCGGGAAGAAATCGGAGAGCCGTCAGCAGGAGGTGTCCGAGTTCTCGCGGGCGCTCAAGCTCCTGTCGAAGGAGCTCGACGTGCCCGTGATCGCGCTCTCGCAGCTGAACCGTGCCTCGGAGCAGCGCGCCGACAAGATGCCGGCCATCAGCGACCTTCGTGAGTCGGGTTCGCTGGAGCAGGACGCCGACATGGTGATCCTCCTCCACCGCGAGGCCGTCGGAGACCGCGACAGCCCGCGCGCGGGCGAGGCCGACTTCATCCTCGCCAAGCAGCGCAACGGGCCGACCGGCACCGTCACCGTCGCGTTCCAGGGCCACTACTCCCGCTTCCAGGACATGCCGCAGGTCTGACACCCCTGACGGCCGAGTCCTCGGTCTCGACCGCTGCCGTGCGCCTCGGCGCCGATCCGGCGCCGTGCGGTGCCGGGATTCTCTCCAGCGAGGCCGGGGTAGACTGGACCGTGACCGAGAAAGGGGTGTCATGCCTGCTGCAGTTTCGACGACTGCGGGATCGACGACTCCCGAAACCCCCGTCTCGCGCACAGTGAAGCTGGTGCGAGTCGCAGTGCTCCTGATCTCAGGCATCGCAATCGCCTTCTCCGCGCCCCTGCACGAGCAGCTCGCGTTCGACCGTGGCATGGCCGCACTCACCATCGGCGCCATCGGCATCGCGCACCTGGTGGAGTGGTGGTCACGACGGCCCGCCGGCGGCGATCCGTTGCCGCTCCTGCTCGGCATCGCCTCGTGCGCGCTCGCGGTCGGCCTCGCGTTCACCGGCTCCGCCATCGCGTTCGCGATGGTCGTCGCAGGGTGGGCCGTCGTCAGCGCGATCCTCGAATTCCTCGGGACCACCGTGCGCCCCGGAAGCCGGCAGGACGCCATCTTCCTCGGCGCGACCGGCATGCTCCTCGCCCTACTCGTCGTGCTGGTACGCAACGATCAGGTCGCAGTACTCGGGTTCCTCGGCGCCTACGCCGTACTCGCCGGAGTGTTCCTCGGCATTTCCGCGTTCGACACGCGCCAGGAGCGCGCGTCTCGAGATGCCATCGCCGGCGACCGATAACCGACCACGATTCTCCGGAAAGCAGACATGACTCAGCCCCCCGAGCCCGCCAATCAGGAACCCGTGACGCCGTCGCGCCGTGACCGCCTGAAGCCGCTCGAGCTCATCGGTTTCTCCGTGGTGCTCGGGCTGTTCGCCGGACTGGTGGTGCTGATGGCGACACGGGATCTGATCCTTGCAGCTGTATTCCTGGGCATCGGCTTCATCGTCTCGATCATGATGGTGGCACTCGTCGGGCTGGGCGGCAAGCCGAGTCAGGAAGACATCGACGCTCGGAAAGACCTGCAGCGGCCGGACGACAAGCCCAACTGGCACTGATCCGCCGGTTCACGCCGAGGGGCTCGTGCGGTGTCGGGAACGACGCCGCTCCCTGCGAGCGTCGCGTCGCCCGAGCGTCCAGGCACGCGCATCTCGGCTGGAGAGCGCGAGCATGAGCAGGATGTCGAGCGACACCGTCAGCAGCGTCGTCCGCACGGTGATCTCCGCGCCCGCGGCGAAGTAGCTCACTGCGGAAGCCGTGACGCTCGCGGCCGCCCACCCCATCGCGAGCATTCGCGCACGATTGCTGCCGCGCCAGAGCAGCCACGCGAAGAGGGCGAGGGCGCCGAGCCAGACCGCCTCGAACGCGGCGAGCACGCCGAGCGCAACGGCGGGCGCGACGCCGTCGAGTTCGAGGTCCTGCTGGATCGAGGGCCACTGGGCGAAGACGCTGACGACCCAGACGATGCCGCCGACGCAGCGCAGCAGCACCAGCAGGGCGCCGCCGGTGAGCGACGCCGGACGGGGAGCGGAGACCGGGGCCGGAGCGGACGGGCTCGCGAGCGCGCTCACCGTCACAGAGGCGGCGCGCTTGCCGGGATCGCGCATCACGAGGTCGCCGAGTTCTGCTCGGGGTACCCGACTTCGAGGATCGGCAGGTCGCCATCGGTGCGGATGCTGTCGCCGCCCCCATTCCTCGAGTGGTACCCGGTGGCGAAGTCGCGCAGAGTCTCGAGCCCCACCGCCGGGTTCGATGCACGAACGGAAGCGATGATGTGATCTCGCTCCACGTCCGTATCGGCGTCGATCTTGTGCGTGACCTGCAGCGTGAACAGTGAGAGCCCGACGGCGCGATCGAAGGTCCCCGCGGCGAGCCAGTCCACGCGCGCCCCGCCCGGGAGCAGCCAACCGTCGGGGGTGCGCCAGAACCGCACGTGATGCCGCTTGGCGGGATTCCCGGCGACCTCCTGCTGGTACGCGAAGTCCTGCACGCGCGAGAAGAGCATGAGCGGGCTCACGGGCGCGCGGTCGTAGCTGCGCCGCGTGACGGTCGACGTGATGATCCGCCACGAGGAGGAGAGGGTGACGGCGTCAGCGGGGATCCAGCCGGCCCGTTCGAGCGCGCGGCGCAGCTCCGCCTCCCCGCCTCGAACCGCGAGGTTGACGGGATCGCCGAGCAGGCCGTCACTCGTTCTCGTGCGTCCGATGAAGTAGTCGGGCACATAGATCGTCGTGAGAATGCGGTGGAGGCGGGGCAGCGCGAGGTACGCCAGCGTCGCCCAGAAGATCACCCCGAACAAGATGCCGAACCAGCCGATGTGGAAGCTCTCGGTGAAGATGAGCCAGGCGAGCCAGACCGCTGCGACCCCCGCATAGACGAAGAAGAAGTGATCGAGCGCTGTCGTCACCGAGAAGCGCCGGCGAGTCGGTGCTCCACCGTGCGCCGGCGGTGCGACGTTCTGCTCTGAACTCATAGTCACATCGTAATCAGCGGGAGGCGGGCCGTGCAGAGGGATCGCGGCGGGCGGCCGTGGGCTCCCGGGCCGTCCGCCGATCCTGTGCCCCGGCGGCCCCGATTCAGCGCTGCAGGAAGTCGACGAGCCGCACCGCGTCGCCGATGTAGGTCGACGGGGTGAGCGCGAGCAACCGCTGCTTCGCGGCATCGCCGATCTCGAGCCCTTCCACGAACTCGATGAGGTCGGCCTGCCCGATGCGGCGGCCGCGCGTGAGCTCCTTGAGCGCCGCGTACGGATCGCTGATCGTCGACCGACCGGCGGTCACCTCTGCGCGGATCACGGTCTGAATCGCTTCTCCGAGCACCTCCCAGTTGGCGTCGAGATCGGCGGCGAGCACCTCGGGCGCCGCGTCGATCTGACCGAGCCCCTTGACGATGTTGTCGAGGGCGAGCACCGAGTGGCCGAGCCCGACGCCGATGTTGCGCTGCGCCGAAGAATCGGTGAGGTCGCGCTGCCAGCGGCTCGTCACGAGCGTCGCGGCGAGCGAATCGAGGATCGCATTGGAGAGCTCGAGGTTCGCCTCGGCGTTCTCGAAGCGGATCGGGTTCACCTTGTGCGGCATGGTCGACGAGCCCGTCGCCCCGGCGACCGGAATCTGGCGGAAGTAGCCGATGGAGATGTAGCTCCAGATATCCGTCGCGAGATTGTGCAGAATGCGGTTGGCGTGGGCGATGCGCGTGTACAGCTCGGCCTGCCAGTCGTGCGACTCGATCTGCGTCGTGAGCGGGTTCCAATCGAGCCCGAGCCCCTCGACGAACTCCTGCGATACCTGCGCCCAGTCGGTCTCGGGATCCGCGGCGAGGTGAGCGGCGAAGGTGCCGGTCGCGCCCGAGAACTTGCCGAGGTACTCGACATCGTCGATCTGGTTGAGCTGACGCTCCAGACGGTGCACGAAGACCGCGAGCTCCTTGCCGAGCGTCGTCGGGGTGGCGGGCTGACCATGGGTGCGGCTCATCATGGGGAGCTCGCGGTACAGCTCGGCCTGGCGCGCGATCTCCGCGATGACCGTCTCGAAGCGCGGCCGCCACACATCGGCGATCGCCTGCTTCACGGTGAGCGCATAGGAGAGGTTGTTGATGTCCTCGCTCGTGCAGCACACATGCGTCAGCTCGGCGAGGCGGCCGAGCCCCTGCGACTCGAGCCGGGCGCGGACGAGGTACTCGACGGCCTTCACGTCGTGCTGCGTGACGCGCTCGGTCTCGGCGAGCTCGTCGATCTCGGCCTGGCCGAACTCGGCGGCCCAGGCGCGCAGTGCGACGACCTGCTCGGGATCGATCGGGGTGCCTCCGAGCAACGAGTGCTCCGTGAGGTACACGAGCCACTCGACCTCCACGTGCACGCGCGCCTTGTTGAGGCCCGCCTCGGAGAGGGTGTTGCCGAGTTCGGCGACCGCAGCGCGGTAGCGTCCGTCGAGGGGGCTGATGGGCTGCGTGGGGAGCGGGGTCATGTGAGCCTCTCGGAGTTCGGGATCGCGGTCCGTCGTCCATTCTCCCACGCCGGGCGCCGCACCGGTCCGTTGCCGCCCACGGGGGCGGGGCTCAGCGATCCTTCTTGCGGGAGGTCCCGAGCAGTCCGTTCAGGATTCCGGAGAGGATCGACAGCACCAGTGCAGCGAGCACGCCCCACCAGAACCCGTCGAGTCGCAGGCCGAACCCGGCGAGCTCGGAGAGCCAGGCGACGACGGCGAGGAGCACGCCGTTCACGATCAGGCCGAACAGGCCGAGCGTGAGGATGTAGAGGGGGATCGAGACGAAACGCACGACCTTGCCGAGCGTCGCGTTGACGAGGCCGAAGACGAGCGCGACCAGTACGAGCGTGAGGAGGTACCCCGAGCTCTCGGTGTTGATCGGCACGATCCAGACGCCGTGGTCGCCGCTGCCGCCGACGATGAGCGTGGTGAGCCAGAGGGCGAAGGCGTTGACGAGGACTCGGAGGATCGTGCGCATGCTTCATTCTCTCACCCGATGCGTGCATCGCGAGAGAGCGAACGAGCACCGCCGGGGGCGCTCAACGAGTACATGCTGGCCTGGTCACTAGACTCACTTGTCATGAGTGACAACGTCGTGCCCCCCGTCCGTTTCCGTGCGGACGTGCTCGCCGTCCCGGCGTACCGCCAGGGCGCAACGCCCACGAAGCCGGGCTACAAGCTCTCGAGCAACGAGAACCCGTTCGAGCCGCTCCCCGGTGTGCTCGATGCGATCGCGCAGCGCTCCGACATCAACCGGTACGCCGCCGTGGCGATGCCAGAGCTCCGAGAGACGATCGGCGCGGAGTTCGGCGTCGACGGAACGCACGTGCACCTGGCTGCGGGCTCTGTCGCAATCCTCTTCCAGCTCGTGCAGGCCGCCGCCGCCGCGGGCGACGAGTACCTGCACGCGTGGCCGAGCTTCGAGGCGTATCCGTCGCTCGGCCTCGCCTCGGGCGCCGTTGCGAGCCGCGTGCCGCTGACCCCCACCGCCGAGCACGACCTCGACGCGATGGCCGACGCGATCACCGAGCGCACCCGAGTCGTGCTGCTGTGCTCGCCGAACAACCCGACCGGGCCCGCGATCCGCCGCGCCGACTTCGACCGGTTCATGACGCGAGTGCCGGCCGACACCCTCGTCGTGCTCGACGAGGCGTACCGCGAATTCGTCACCGACCCCGAGGCGGTGCGCGGCGAGGAGGTGCTGCGGCAGCACCCGAACCTCGTCGTCCTGCGCACCTTCTCGAAGGCCTACGGCCTCGCCGGCCTCCGGATCGGGTACGGCGTGGGCGATCCCGCGATCTTCGCTGCTGCGGCCAGCGTGGCGATTCCGCTCTCGGTCACCGGAATCGCGGAAAGCGCTGCGCGAGCCTCGCTCACCCCCGCGGCACGAGCCGCGCACGCCGAGCGCGTGGCGGCACTCGCCGAGCGACGGGATGCGCTCGCCGCTGCGCTGCGCGAGCTGGGCCTCGCGATTCCGCAGGCGCAGGCGAACTTCGTCTGGATTCCCGAGACGGGTCAGGCGCCCGGGGGAGTCGCCGATGCGCTCGCGCTCGCCGCAGACTTCTCAGAGGCCGGGACGCTCGTACGCCCGTTCGCGGGAGTCGGCGTGCGAGTCTCGGTCGGAGAACCGGAGAGCGTTCCGGTCGTCATCGACATCGTGCGGCAGCATCTCGCGCAGCGGTAGGCGCCCCGGCATGACATCGACGGTATATCCCGCCCGGTGCAGCAGCACTCATTACACTGAATCGAGATGAGCGAACAGATCACAGAGCGCCTGCTGCGCAGCGACGATCCCGAGCCGATCCGCTTCTTGGACGCGGAGGGCGGGTACGCGCCGTCCGGCACCGCAGCCGAGTACGCGGCCGAGCTCGAGGGCATCGGTGTGGACGACTTCAAGCAGTGGTACCGGGACATGGTGTCCACCCGTGCCTTCGACACTGAGTGCACGCACCTGCAACGGCAGGGCCAGCTCGCACTCTGGGTGCCGAGCGTCGGCCAGGAGGGCTGCCAGGTCGGCCTCGTGCGCGCCACCGAGCCCCAGGATCACGTCTTCCCCGCCTACCGCGAGCACCTCGTCGCGCAGGTGCGCGGCGTCGACCTGCTCTCCATCGCCGCGCAGTTCCGCGGCGTGACGCACGGCGGATGGGACATCACGGATCCGGCCAACGGCAACGTGCACCTCTACACCCTGGTGCTCGGCTCGCAGACGCAGCACGCCACCGGGCACGCCCTCGCGCAGGTGCTCGACGCGAAGCGCCGCTCGGGCAGCACGACGCTCGACGCGGGCGAGGCGGGCACCCCAACGGGCGAGGCGACCATGGTCTTCTACGGCGACGGCACCTCCAGCCAGGGCGATCCCAACGAGGCGATGATCTTCGCGGCGAGCTACCAGACGCCGGAGGTGTTCGTCGTGCAGAACAACGGCTGGGCGATCTCGGTACCGGTGGCGCGTCAGTCGCGCACGCCGCTCTACCGTCGCGCACTCGGCTTCGGTCTGCGCGCGGTGCAGATCGACGGGAACGATCCGCTCGCAGCCTACGCGGTGGGTCGGCGCTTCATGCGCCTCGCGCGCGAGGGCGCGGGACCCGGGTACATCGAAGCGCTCACGTACCGCATCGGCGCGCACACGACCGCCGACGACCCCACGCGCTACCGCCCCGAGGGCGAGCTCGAGTCGTGGCAGTTGCGCGACCCGATCGCACGCCTCGAGGCCTACCTGCGGGGGCTCGGAGTGGATGACGCGTTCTTCGCCGAGGTCGCCGAGACCGCGGACCAGCAGGCGAAGGTCGTTCGCGACCAGATTCTGACCCTGCCCGCGCCGCACCCGGAGTCGATGTTCGCCCACGTGTACGCCGAGCCGCATCCGCGCATCGACGAGCAGCGCGCCTGGTTCGCCGAATACGAATCGTCGTTCGAGGGGGGCGCCGAATGACCGAGGTGCAGACGCTGACGGAGCGCACCACCCTGCCGATCGCGAAGGCGATCAACGAGGGGCTGCGCGCCGCAATGGTCGAGAACGACCGTGTGCTGCTGATGGGCGAAGACATCGGCCCGCTCGGGGGCGTGTTCCGCGTCACCGACGGACTGCAGGCCGACTTCGGCTCAGCGCGCGTGCTCGATACGCCGCTCGCCGAAGCGGGCATCGTCGGCAGCGCGATCGGTCTGGCACTGCGCGGGTACCGCCCCGTGGTCGAGATCCAGTTCGACGGATTCATCTTCCCCGCGTTCAACCAGATCACCACGCAGCTCGCGAAGATCCGCGCCCGGCACGACGGCACCGTCAACATGCCCATCGTGATCCGTGTGCCATACGGCGGGCACATCAACTCGATCGAGCATCACGAGGAGAGCCCGGAGGCGTACTTCGCGCACACCGCCGGCCTGCGCGTCGTGGCCCCGTCGACCGCGAACGACGCCTACTGGATGATTCAGCAGGCGATCGCCTCCGATGACCCGGTGCTCTTCTTCGAGCCGAAGGCCAAGTACTGGCACAAGGGCGAGGTCGATCCAAGTGCGCCCGCCTCCGGCCTGCACCAGAGTCGCGTGGCCCGCACCGGCACCGACTGCACGGTCGTCGGGTTCGGCGCGATGGTGACGACGTTGCTGCAGGCCGCGGAGATCGCCCAGTCGGAGGGCACGAGCCTCGAGGTGATCGATCTGCGCACCGTTTCGCCCATCGACTACGAGCCCGTGCTCGCCTCCGTGCGCAAGACGGGGCGCCTCGTCGTGGCGCAGGAGGCCTCGGGCAACGCGAGCGTTGGCAGCGAAATCGCGGCGACGGTCGCCGAGCGCGCCTTCTACTCGCTGCAGGCGCCAGTGCTGCGCGTCTCGGGCTACGACGTCCCGTTCCCCGCGGCGGCGATCGAACCGCTCTTCCTCCCCGATGCGGACCGGGTGCTCGAAGCCGTCGACCGCACGATGCACTACTGACCCCCGAACTGACAGCAGGAGATTCCATGAGCGAGATGACGTTCCCACTCCCCGACGTCGGCGAGGGTCTCACCGAGGCCGAGATCGTCACGTGGCACGTCGCGGCCGGCGATACGGTCGCGCTGAACCAGGTGATCTGCGAGATCGAGACCGCGAAATCGCTCGTCGAGCTGCCGTCCCCATTCACGGGGGTCGTGTCTGAGGTGCTCGTCGAGGTCGGCGTCACGGTGCCGGTCGGGCAGCCGATCCTGCGCGTGACCGTCGATGCTGCGGACGCCGACGGCGCGCCGGCCGTCGGTGGGCAGCACCGCGTCGCCGCGGATCCCCAGGCCACTGCCGCCCCCGTCGATACGGAGGAGACGCGCGACGTGGTCGCCGACACCGCGGCGAGTGTGGCGCACGAGAACGGCGAGGCCGGAGCGGTACTCGTCGGCTACGGCACCGGCGGCGCAGTGAAGTCGCGCCGTCGTCGCGGGGGAGAACCGCTGGTGCGGAGCGCAGCTGCGAGCGAGGGATCGGCGGACGCCGCCGCCGCGCAAGCGGGTGCGACGCGCACGCCCCAGCAGGGCTCGCACGCCGTGATCCCCGTCGCCGACTCGTCGCCGGTGATCGCGAAACCGCCGATCCGCAAGCTCGCGAAAGACCTGGGCGTCGATATGACGCAGATCATCGGTTCGGGGATCGCCGGGGAGGTGCTGCGCGACGATGTGGTTCGTCAGGCGTCGCAGGCCAGTCTCTTCCGCAACCTGTCGACCCCGGAGGTCGCGGAGGCGCGCGAGGAGCGCATCCCGCTCAAGGGCATTCGCAAGATGACCGCGCAGGCGATGGTGACGAGCGCGTTCGAGGCGCCGCACGTGAGCGTGTTCACTGACGTCGACGCCACTCGCACGATGGAGTTCGTGAAGCGGCTCAAGAGCTCGACCGATTTCGCTGGCGTCAAGGTGTCGCCGCTGCTGATCTTCGCGAAGGCGATGCTCTGGGCAGTGCGCCGCAGCCCAGAGGTGAACGCCACCTTCACCGACACCGAGATCATCCGGCACAACTTCGTGAACCTCGGGATCGCCGCGGCCACGCCGCGCGGGCTCGTCGTGCCGAACATCAAGGACGCGCAAGACCTCAGCCTGCTCGACCTCGCGCGTGCGATCGAGCAGCTGACCATCACCGCTCGCGACGGGCGGACGCAGCCGAGCGACATGGCGCGAGGCACCATCACCATCACCAACATCGGCGTCTTCGGCATGGACTTCGGCACGCCGATCCTCAACCCCGGTGAGTGCGGCATCATGGCGATGGGCACGATTCGTCAGAAGCCGTGGGTGGTCGACGGAGAGGTGCGCCCCCGCATGGTGACCACCGTCGGCGGATCGTTCGACCACCGCATCGTCGACGGCGATGTGATCTCACGATTCGTGGCCGACGTCGCCTCGGTGCTCGAGGAGCCCGCACTGCTGCTCGACTGAGCGGATGAGCTCTGCGGCGCTGGTCAGGTGCGCGGCGCGGCGCCGATCAGGTGCGCGGCCCGGTGAGGTGCGCGACCCGGCGCCGATGAGTCGCGCGGGCCGGTGAGGGATTCACCGTCGGTGAGAAGTGCTCGGGGGCGGTTTCATGTGGTCGTTGCAACACCCAGCGTGTGTGGTGTCTCTGAGAGTAACGCTTCTAACGC
>NZ_BAAAOP010000011.1:0-7869 GCF_039530485.1 Leucobacter alluvii
CACACACGCTGGGTGTTGCAACGACCACATGAAACCGCCGAGCGAACTGTCTCACCGAAGCCGAATCTCACACGGCGGCACCGCGATGGTCGGCACCGCGATGAGCGGCGGCCTCAGCCCCGCATCGTCGACTCGCGCACGTCGAGCGTGGCTCGAGGCACTTCGAGCGGCACCGTGAGCGGCGTGCCCTCGGCGAGGTGCACGGCGACTTCGACGGCTCGCGCCGCGATCCCCTCCGGGTGGAGGTCGAGGGTGGTGACGCTGGGCTGTGAGATGCGGTTCTGCAGCGCTCCGGAGCCCGCGGCGAGCAGCAGGTCCTCCGGCACGCGGATCCCGTGGCGGTGTGCAGCGGCATTCAGTCCGGCGGCGTGGCGGCCGGTCAGGCAGAAGAGCCCGTCGGGGCGGGTTCCGGTCGCCGCGCCGAAGAACCGTTCGATCGCGGCCTCTCCGATGCGCTCGCCCTCCGCTTCGGGGAACGCTGCGATGTCGGGTGTCTGGCCCCGACGCTCGCACCAGGCGAGGTAGGCCTCTTCCGACTCCCGGTTCCAGGCGTTCTGGTCGGTGCCGGTGAGCAGTGCGACGCGTTCGGCGCCCGCCTCGGCGAGGTGGTCGAGTGCGAGCTCCGTCTCCTCCCAGTCGCGCGTCGCGAGCTCGATGAACTGGCCGCGCCGCGCGGGGTCGGAGCCGACGGAGACGAACGGGATGTGGCGTTCGGAGAGCATCGTGAGCACCGGGTCGTTCGCGAAGGGCTCCGACACGATGTACGCGTCTGCTGCGGTGGCGCTCAGCGGCGCCCCGGGGCGGGTGGGGTCGTCGACGAGCATCATGCTGTAGCCGCGCTCCATCGCCGCGAGTGAGGCCGCGCCGGCCATCCTGAGGAAGTAGTCGACGCCTTCCGGGAGGAAGGTGTCGAGCGATCGCAGTGGCCGGATCACGAGTGCGAGCAGCCCGAGGCGGGAGTTCTGCAGCCCTCGGGCGATCGGACTCGGCCGATATCCGATCTGTCCCGCGACGAGGGCGATGCGGTCGGCCGTCTCCTGCCGCACGACGCCCTTGCCGTTGAGTGCGTGCGAGACGGTGGTGGGCGAGACGCCGGCGGCTTTCGCCACGTCTTTGATGGTTGGTCGCCCGCTCGCTTGCACCTCGTCAGAATAGCCGGTCGGCTGTGGGCGGGCGGAGCGATTCTCAGGCGGCCCTCGGCCGATCCGTCACCGAAACGTGATAACCAAACCGTTTTTCACAAACCGTTTTGGGTGCTAGCATCGCCGGTGGGTCTTCGCTCGGCGGGTGTCGGGATGAGGAGCTTCAACGATGAAACTTCGAATGGAGAACAACGTGAAATTCGCACCGATTCGGGCGTCTATCGCCCTGCTTACCGTCGGGGGCCTCGCCCTCGCGGGCTGCGCGACCGGAAGCCGCGGAGGTGACGCCGCGACACCGTCGGAAGACACGGAGCTGCTGCAGACCACGCCGGAGGCCACCGCGGAAGCCGACAGCGTCGCCTGGAACTCGACCTACGGTGAGCTCGCCAGCCTCGACCCGGTCAAGGCCTTCAACTATCCCGAGAACACGATCGTGTCGAACCTCTGCGAGCCGCTCTTCGAGATGCAGCCGGACTTCTCGGTGCAGCCGAACCTCGCGACCGAGTCCAACACCGATGACGGGAAGACCTGGGTCTTCGGCATCCGCGACGACGTGACGTTCTGGGACGGCACGCCGATGACGGTCGACGACGTCGTGTACTCGATCAAGCGCCACCTCGATCCCGCCGAGGGCAGCTACTGGGGCGGTGGCGTGGTCGCCAATATCGCCGAGGTCGCTGCCACGGGTGAGAACGAGGTCACGATCACGCTCCAGACCCCCGACTACACGCTGCCGTCGTCGCTCAGCACGATCATCGGCGTCGTCGTGCAGCAGGCGCAGCGCGAAGCCGCGGGTGAGAACTACGGAAACCCTGAAGCCGGCGTGATGTGCACCGGCCCCCTGAAGTTCACGCCGGGCAACTGGAAGCAGGGGCAGTCGATCACGCTCGAGCGCTACGACGACTACTGGGATGCCGACGGAAAAGCGATGGCGAAAGAGGTCAGCATCGGCTTCGTCGTCGACCCGACCGCCATCGCGAACGGCCTGAGCACCGGCGAGATCCAGGGCTCCTACGACGTGCCGCTGCCCGCCCTGAATCAGCTGGGATCGAGCGAGACCGGCGAGCTGTACGCCGGCCAGGGCATGCAGAACATGGCGATCATCTCCACCGGCGAGGGCGTCTTCGGCGACCCAGCGGTGCGTCGGGCGCTGACTCGCGCCACGGATCGTCAGGCGATCGCCGACACCGTCTACGAGGGCACGGGAACACCGGCGCGCTCGGTCGTGCCGCAGTCGCCGTGGGACGCGGTCGAGGAGACGTCGCCCGGCATCGCCGACCTGCGCGACGAGCAGCTCCCGGACCTGAGCTTCGACATCGAGGCCGCGAAGGCCGAGCTGGAGGACGCGGAGGTCGACCTGACCCAGCCGATCAAGATCGCCTACCCGAGCGAGCGCAGCTTCTACGCCGACATCCTGAACGAGATGGCGAACGGCGCGAAAGAACTCGGCATCACGCTGGAACCGACCGGAGTGCCCAGCGCCCAGTTCGGCGCCTTCTTCTCCGATCCGGAGGCGCGAGCGGGGTACGACGGGTTCGTCACCACCAACTACCTGAGCGCACCCGATCCGCTGCTGCATCTCATCAGCGTCGCCAAGACCGGCAGCGATCAGAACTACTCCGGCTTCTCCGATCCCGCCGTCGATGCGGCGCTCGACGCGGCCATCGGCGAGAGCGACGATGCCGAGCGGGCGAAGCTGACGGTCGAAGCTGAGGCTCTGATCATGCAGGAGCAGCCGTGGGTGCCGATCAACGACCTCGCGGTGCGCATGTACATGGACGAGAGCATCACCGGTGCTCCTGCGTCGTTCGTGTACCTCTACTACCCGTGGGCCGCTGACCTCGGCGCCACCGCCTGAGCCGAGTACCAGCAGGAAGGGATCGTCCATGGTCTACGTGTTCAAACGGCTCGGCGCGCTGCTCGCCGTGCTGATCGTCTCGAGCTTCATCGTGTTCTCAGGCATGTACCTGGCTCCGGGAAGCCCCGAGCAGTTCCTCGTGCAGGGGCGAACGGTGAGCCCTGAGGTGCTCGCCTCGATCCGTGCGCAGTACGGCCTGGACGATCCCTTCCTTCTCAGGTACTGGCATTGGCTGATCGATGTGCTCCAGGGCAACCTGGGGCGCTCGCTGGTCACTCAGCAAGACGTCACGACGCTCGTCGCGACCCGCATCCCGACGACGCTGTACCTCGCCGGTTTCGCGGCCCTGCTCATCATCGTGTTCGGGATCGGCCTCGGCGTGCTCGCCGCGACCCGTTCAGGCGTGTTCGAGAAGATCGTCGTGTTCGGATCGAACCTCGGGTTCGCCGTCCCCACGTTCTTCGCCGCACTGGTGCTCATGTTCATCTTCGGATCCAATCTCGGCTGGTTCCCCGTCTCGGGCTCCGGCGAGGGATTCCTCGATCGGCTCTGGCACCTGACGCTCCCCGCAATCGCGCTCGCGTTCCCCGGCATCGCCGTGGTCGCGAGGATCACGCGAACCGCGGTGCGCGAGGAGCAGGGATCCGAGCACGTGATCATGGCGATCGCGCGCGGAGTGCCGAAGCAGCTGGTGCTGTGGCGGCACACGATCCGGAACTCGATGCTGCCGGTGACGACCGTCATCGGCACGCAGGTGGCGGGGCTGCTCGCCAGCGCCTTCGTGATCGAGTACGCGTTCACGCTCGACGGCATCGGATCGCTGCTCGTGAACTCCGTTCAGAAGAAGGATTTCGCGGTGGTGCAGGCGATCGCGCTGGTCATGGTGCTCGCATTCGGCATCGTCAACCTCATCGTCGATCTGCTGTACTCCGTGATCGATCCCCGAGTCCGTCTCAGCAAGGGAGTGACGACACGATGACATCCCAGAAGCCCGCGAGCGAGCCCGGCACCGGCACTCGCTCGCAGAACACCATCGCGGTGCAGCTGCTCCGCAAGCACCGGGGCGACGTGCCCGTGTCGGGCTGGCGTCTGCTGAGGCGCCGCCTCGGGCCGGTCGGCGTCGGCAGCCTCATCGTCATCGCGCTGGTGGTGCTCATGGCGATCCTCGCTCCGATCATCGCCCCCTACGATCCGTACGCCGGCGCCGTCACGGCCCGCCACGAGGCGTGGAGCCTCGCGCACCTGCTCGGCACCGACCAGTCGGGCCGCGACATCCTCTCCCGGATCATCTGGGGCGCCCGAACGAGTCTCATCGGCCCGACCATCGTCACGATCGTCACCGCGGTGCTCGCGACCCTGCTCGCACTCACGGCGGTCTGGTTCGGCGGAAAAGTGGACGCCTTCATCAGCCGCATCCTCGACATCCTGTTCGCGTTCCCCAACATGCTGCTCGCGATCCTCGCCGTTGCCATCTTCGGGCCGTCGATCCTCACCGCCTCCCTGGCGCTCGCGATCGGGTTCGTCCCGTACTCGGCGCGCGTGATCCGCTCGGTGGCGCTTCGCGAGCGCAATCTGCCCTACGTCGCCTCGGCGCGCCTGCAGGGGATCTCGGGCTTTCTCATCACCGTTCGCCACATCCTGCCCAACGTGCGCACGCAGATTCTGACCGGCATGACCATCAACTTCGGGTACGCGATGATCGAACTCGCGGCGCTCTCCTTCCTCGGGCTCGGGGTGCAACCGCCGACTCCCGACTGGGGGCTCATGGTCTCCAACGGTCAGGCTTCGCTGCAGCAGGGGTTCTGGGAGCAGAGCATCTTCGCAGGCCTCGCCATCGTCATCACCGTGGCGGCGTTCGGCTACGTCGGTGAGCAACTCGGCGGACGTCGTGCCGCAGGAAGGATCCGCTGATGCTGCAGGTCGATTCACTCGTGCTCACGGTCACCGACCCGGATTCGGGTCAGGCCACCGAGATTCTGCACGGCAACTCCTTCACCCTCGGCTCGGGCGAAGCGCTCGGCCTCGTCGGTGAATCGGGCTCGGGCAAGTCGATGACCCTGAAGTGCATTCTCGGCATCGAACCCTCGAGCGCGCGCGTCGAAGGCTCCATCGAGCTCGACGGCACCGACCTGCTCGGCTCGGGCGGTGAAGAACTCCGCCGGATCCGCGCTAATGATCTCGCCCTGATCTCGCAGAATCCGCACGGATCGCTGAACCCCGTGCTGCCGGTCGGCCGCTTCCTGATCGAGGGCATGAGCGACGCCCGTTCGCTTCCCGCCGCACAGGCGCGAACGCGTGCGGCGGAGCTGCTGCGCCAGGTCGGCATCGATGACACGGAGCGCGTGCTGCGTTCCTATCCGCATCAGCTCTCGGGCGGCATGCTGCAGCGCGTCGTGATCGCGGGAGCCATGTCGGGCGACCCGAAGCTGCTGCTCGCCGATGAGCCGACCACCGCTCTCGACGTCACCACCCAGGCCGAGGTCGTCGCGATCCTCGATGAGAAGCGCCGCGAGCACGGGCTCTCGATGATCTACGTCACCCACGATCTCGACCTCGCGGCGGCGATCTGCGACCGGCTCGCGGTGATGAAGGACGGCGAGATCCTCGAGATCGGCACTCCTGAGGAGATCCGGGATCGGCCGAAGACGGAGTACACGAGGGCGCTCATGTCGGCGCGGCCGCAGCTGTACCCCGATGGGGCTCCGCAGCCGGCTCCCGGCACCGGCCCACTGACGAACACGGAGGATCGCGCATGACCGAGACGTCCCCTGCCCAGTCGGCGACGCGGGGCGATGCAGCCCCCATCATCGAGGTCGAGCACCTCGAGCGCACCTTCCACCTCAGCCGCACCGCGAGAGTCACCGCGCTCGACGATGTCTCGTGCGCGCTGCGAGCCGGCACCTGCCTCGCGGTCGTCGGCGAATCGGGTTCCGGGAAGTCGACTCTGGCGCGCGTGATCGTCGGGCTCGAGACGGCGGACGCCGGAGAGGTGCGGATCGCAGGGACGCCCGTGCGGCCCACCACCTCGCGGCGGGCGCTGCACGAGCGCGCCAAACTCGTGCAGATGGTCTTCCAGGACCCGCAGGGGTCGCTCAACCGCTCCCTGCCCGTCGCGGCGACGATCAACGAGATGCTGCAGGCGCACCGCCCCGATCTCGACCGGGCCGGGCGCCGCGCACGTCTGCTCGAGCTCTTCGCGGAGGTCGGTCTCACCGAGCGTCACGCCGACGCCAAGCCGGAAGCCCTCTCCGGCGGGCAGAAGCAGCGCGTCGCGATCGCGCGGGCCCTCGCGGCCGAGCCGGAGGTGCTCGTGCTCGACGAAGCCGTCTCCGCGCTCGACGTGTCGGTGCAGGCGCAAGTGCTGGATCTGCTGAAACGGCTGCGGAGCGAGCACGGCCTGTCGTACCTGTTCATCACCCACGATCTCTCGGTCGTGCGCGACATCGCCGACGACGTCGTGGTGATGCGCACCGGGCGCATCATCGAGCGCGGCACCGTCTCCGACATTCTCGACCGCCCCACGGATCCGTACACCCGCCTCCTCCTCGCCTCGGCGCCCCGCCCCGGCTGGAAGCCGCGTCGTGGGCTTCGCGACGCTCTCATCGGCGG
This sequence comes from Leucobacter alluvii, assembly GCF_039530485.1. Taxonomy (NCBI): domain Bacteria; kingdom Bacillati; phylum Actinomycetota; class Actinomycetes; order Micrococcales; family Microbacteriaceae; genus Leucobacter; species Leucobacter alluvii. The sequence continues at coordinate 6,610 of NZ_BAAAOP010000011.1, forward strand.
GGCTGATCGCACGCCGTGACACCGGCGACGACGTCGCCCTCCGCTCCGCGGGCACTCGCCCGACCCTCCACAGAAAGCACTGCTGCATGACTACACAGACCGATCGCCTGCACCTCGACGTCACGGGTGCGACCGCCCATGAACTCGGGGTGAGCCGCGGCTCAGCACTCCGCGGCTCGCTGCCGACGGCATACGCGAAGTACGCCGAACTCTTCCGCATCCTGGGCGTCTCCGAGGAGATGGAACGCGATGGCGTCTCTCGCGTGGTGGCGGCGGTGGATTCGTGGCGCCCCGAGCTGCTCGAGCAGCTCAGGGGTGTCGCTGACGGAGCCGGTGTGCCGTTCGAGCACGTCGTCGCACTGAACGCCCGCACCGAGCTGATCGCACTCGGCACCCGAGGCGCGAGCGAGTGCTCGACCGTCACGGCCCGCCTCGGGGACCACCGGCTCGGCGTGCAGACCTGGGACTGGCACGTCGAACTCGACGCGTACTGGCACACGCACACCGTGACGGGGCACGGGCTGCGGTATGCCGGTCTCACCGAGCAGGGGATCCTGTCGAAGATCGGCGTGAACGAGGCCGGGCTGGCACTGCACTTCAACATCCTCGGTCACGCGAGCGACGGACCGGATGGCATCCCCATGCATCTGCTGTCGAGCACGGTGCTGTCGGAGTGCGCCTCGGTCGATGAGGCGGTTGCGCTGGTGCGCTCGGCGCCGATCGGATCGTCGTCGGCCTTCACCATGCTCGACGCCGCGCGCGCGGTCTCGCTCGAGATCAGCCCGGTCGGGATCTTCGAGATCCCGGAAGTCGAGGGGTCGGTGCAGCGAACGAACCACTTCCAGCACGCTGAGCCGCTGATGGCGCAGAAGAGCGAGATCTACGAACCCGATTCGACCGAGCGGCTCGATCTCGTGCGCGAGCGGCTGGCCGCTGGAGTACCGGAGTCGTCGACCGAGCTCGTGCGCCTGCTGCGCTCCGAACCAGGTCAGCCACCGCTCACCTGCATTCCCGACATGTCGAAGGAGTACGGCGATCGGTGGGGCACGCTCGCGACGATCGTCACCGACCCCGACGTCCGGACGATCCGGATCTTCGACGGCATGCCGCAGGCCAGTGAAGCCGGGGAATGGCGCGTGCTGACCGTCTGACGGGCGCGGCCGCAGCTTGGGTTCGCCGCAGCTTCGGTGAGCGATTCGGCTTCGGTGAGACAGTTCGCTCGGCGGTTTCATGTGGTCGTTGCAACACCCAGCGTGTGTG
>NZ_BAAAOP010000012.1:0-47323 GCF_039530485.1 Leucobacter alluvii
TGCAGGATTCTGCTGATACGAGGCATAGCGGGTACATCCCTTCGAATGAAGGGTGTTGCAACGACCACATGAAACCGCCGCCCGATCCGACCTCACCGACGCCGAATCTCTCACCGAGCACCGCAGTTCGGCGCCGTCCGGACTCAGTCGGCGAGCTGCCTGAACTCCAGTTCGCCGAGATCCGACATCCCTGGCCGCACGTTGGCGACGCGGCTGAAGCCGTCTTCAGCGATCCGCGCGAGCAGCGTCTTCATGTTCTTCTGGCGCTTCTCGAGGCGAACCCGGTGCCCGCGCTCGACGAGCGCGCGCTTCAACGCCAGGAGATCCGCCGGGACCACGTCGACATCGGCGATGAGCGCCACCGCGTCGGGTCCGGTCGGCTCCGGCAGTGCGAGCAGGTCGACGACGCGTTCGAACCCGATGGAGAACCCGACGGCCGGCACGTCCTGCCCCAGGAAACGGCCGACCATGCCGTCGTACCGTCCCCCGCCGCCGACCGAGCTGCCCGACCCGGGGTGCGCCACCTCGAAGATGGTCCCCGTGTAGTACCCCATGCCTCGCACGAGCGTCGGGTCGAAGCGCACGGCGACGCCCTCCGGCAGCCCGCCCTCGAGCGCCTCCCCCAGCGCGGCGAGGCTCGCGACACCGTCCTCAGCAACCCCATCGGGCAGCACGCCTGCGATGGCTTCACGCGTGAGCGGGATGCCGATACCCGCTCCATCCGCGTTCAGTGCCGGCTCGACGCCCGCGAGCACCGCACCGATGCGGTCGGCCGCATCGGGATCGATCTCGCGCAGTTCCTCGACGACGCCAATCGCACCGATCTTGTCGAGCTTGTCGATGGTGATCAGCGCCCGGTCGTGCGTCTCGGCAGCGAAGCCGCAGTGCGCGAGCAGACCGAAGAGGATCCGCCGGTCGTTCACGCGGATGACGCAGTCGGCGAGGCCGAGTGCTGCGAGCGCCTGCGAGGTCGCCGTGATGAGCTCGACCTCCGCGAGCAGCCCGGATTCGCCGATGATGTCGATATCGGCCTGCACGAACTGACGGTAGCGCCCTCTCTGCGGGCGTTCGGCCCGCCAGACCGGGGCGATCTGGATGGAGCGGAACACGGGCGGCAGCTCGGCGCGGTGCGTTGCGAAGAACCGGGTGAGCGGCACCGTGAGGTCGAATCGCAGGCCGAGATCGGCGAGCTGCTCCGCGTCGCCGGCCTCAGCGGCTGCGGCGAGCGCCTCAGGGCGGATGCCGCGCTTCAGGATCGAGAAGCTCAACTTCTCGTTGTCGCCTCCGAGCCCGGCGTGCAGCCGTGCGTAGTCCTCGACCACGGGCGTCTCGATCTCATCGAAGCCGTGGGAGCGGTAGACGCCCCTGATGATCCCGAGCGCGTGCTCGCGACGCGCCTTGTCGGCGGGAAGGAAATCGCGCATGCCGCGCGGCGGGTTCACGGGTTGGGCCATGGTTCACCATTCTTCCACGGCTCGCACCCGCTCGCCCGCCGCCTGGCGAGGCGCTCAGTGCTGCACGGGCGGCTCGGCGCCGTATCCGGTCAGCGCGCGCACCTCCATCTCGGCAGCCAGCTTCTTCGACTCCTTCCGCGAACTCGTCACAGAGCCGAGCCAGCCGAGCAGGAAGCCGAGAGGAATCGACACGATGCCGGGGTTCTGCAGCGGGAAGATCGCGAAGTCCACGTCAGCCCCGAGCATGGCGGTCTCCGACCCTGAGACGACCGGTGAGAACGCGATGAGCACGACCGCCGAGAGCAGGCCGCCGACCATCGACCAGACGGCGCCGCGGGTGGTGAACTTCGACCAGAAGAGCGAGTACAGAATGGTCGGCAGGTTCGCGGAAGCTGCGACCGCGAACGCGAGCGCGACGAGGAAGGCGACGTTCTGCCCCTGCACCCCGATCCCGCCGAGGATCGCCGCAGCGCCGATCACGAGCGTCGTGATGCGGGCGACCTTCACCTCCTGCTTCGCCGACGCGCGACCCTTCTTCAGCACGCTGTTGTAGATGTCGTGCGCAAATGAAGCCGATGCGGTGATCGTGAGGCCGGCGACCACGGCGAGGATCGTCGCGAAGGCCACCGCCGAGATGAACCCGAGCAGCAGGGGTCCGCCGAGTTCTGCTGCGAGCAGCGGTGCGGCGGAGTTCTGGCCTCCGGGCGCATTGGCGATGGTCTCGGGGCCGACCAGCGCGGCCGCACCGTAGCCGAGCACCAGCGTGAACAGGTAGAAGATGCCGATCAGCCAGATCGCCGAGACGACTGATTTCCGCGCATCCTTGGCCGTCGGCACCGTGTAGAAGCGCATGAGGACGTGCGGGAGACCAGCAGTGCCGAGCACCAGGGCGAGCGCGAGCGAGACGAAGTCGATCGGGTTGGCGCCGTACTGCAGCCCTGGCGCGAGAATCGCGGCACCGTTCGCGTTCTCGGGGTGCTGCACGGCCGCATCGAGCACGGCGGCGAAGTTGAAGCCCTTGAGCGCGAGGACCCAGATCGTCATAGCGGCCGCTCCGGCGATGAGCAGCACTGCCTTGATGATCTGCACCCAGGTCGTCCCCTTCATCCCCCCGATGAGCACGTAACAGATCATGACGACGCCGACGACGGCGATCACCAGTGATTGGCCCAGTGCGTCGCTGACTCCGAGGAGCAGCGAGACGAGGCCGCCGGCTCCCGCCATCTGGGCGAGGAGGTAGAAGAACGACACGGCCAGCGTGGTCAGCGCCGCCGCCATGCGCACGGGGCGTTGCTGCAGCCTGAACGAGAGCACGTCGGCCATCGTGAACTTCGCGGTGTTGCGCATGAGCTCCGCGACGAGCAGCAAAGCGACCAACCAGGCGACCAGGAACCCGATCGAGTAGAGAAATCCGTCGTACCCGTTGATCGCGATCGCTCCGACGATGCCGAGGAACGACGCCGCCGAGAGGTAGTCGCCGGCGATGGCCACACCGTTCTGGCGACCCGAGAACGAGCGCCCACCCGCGTAGAAGTCGGCGGCGCTCTTGTTGTCGCGGCTCGCGCGGATGACGATCACCATCGTCACCGCGACGAATGCGAGGAAGATGGCGATGTTGAGCACCGGGTTCTGCTCGGCGCCGGTCGCCTGAGCGGGGAGGATCGTCGCGATCATCGGGCGTCCCCCTCGAGCCTCTCGAGCGCCTCGAGTTCGGACCGGAGCGCCGTGGTGCGCGGGTCGAGCCTGCGGTTCGCGAACCGCACGTACGCCATCGTGATCGCGAACGTCGTGACGAATTGCGCGAGCCCGAGCCAGAGCCCCACGTTCATCCCGAGCAGGGGTGCCGCCATGAAATCGTGCGCGAATGCGGCGAGCACCACGTAGAGCAGGAACCAGAGCATGAAGGCGACCGCGAGCGGGAAGACGAAGCTGCGGAACCGATGCTTCAGCTCCCGGAAGTCGGGTCTGGCCTGAAATGCGACGTAATCGACGGGCTCCCACTGGTTTTCATGCGTAGATGCTGATTCGGTCACTCGTTTCTCCCTTGAACTCAAGTTTCCTCGTCGCAGCGTTGCGACGACTCATGCTGATCCTAGAAAACGAGTGTTAGCGTGAGCTACCTCCGAAAGTGGGTAGAACTCGTGCAATGAATGGATGAGGATCACGTGCAGCGCATCTTGCGCGAAGCAGTGGACGTGTTCGCTCGAGAGACCCGGTTCGACGTCGCCTTCGGCGGGTTGGAGCGAGCCGGAGTGACGATGCTCACCGCGATCTCCGGTGCCGCGAACAACGCGAATGAGGGCGTGCTCGTGCGCACGGACCAGGGCCTCGGCGGGCGGGCGCTGCGCGAGCGTCGACCGCGGATCGCCGCGAACTACGTGGCGAGCCGGCAGATCACGCACGAGTACGATGCGCACATCCGCGGCGAGCGCATCGTCGGACTGTTCGCGATGCCCGTGCTGGTCGACGGCGAGGCGCGTGCCGTGCTGTACGGGGGAACGCGCGGGTCGATGATGCCGGGAACGAACTTCGCGCGCATCGCCGCCGGTGTTGCGCGGGATCTCTCGCGCGAGTTGAGCATCGAGGATGAGGTCGCTCGACGCGTCGAGGCGCGGGGCGGCGCCCGTGCGAGTGACTGGACCTCCGACCGATCTCAGCTCCTCCCGCTCCCCCAGCACCTCCCGCACTTCCCGCACCTCCCGCCCGCGACGGTCGAGACGCTGCGCACCGTCCACGCCGGACTTCGCGGAGCGATCGCGGAGGCTCCCACTCCGAGGCTGCGCGAACGACTCCTCGACGTCGAGCGGCAGCTCACAGGGCTTTCGGCGGCTCCCCTGGCTCCGGGGCATCACGCCCGAGTCCGGGTGCCGGTCCAGCTCTCTCCGCGGGAGATCGACACGCTCACGCAGGTCGCGCTCGGCGCGACGAACGCGGAGATCGGCGAGATGCTGGGTCTCACCGAGAACACCATCAAGAGCTATCTCAATGCGGCCATGACGAAGCTCGATGCGTCGACCCGGCACGCTGCCGTGTCGCGTGCACGGTCGCTGGGCTTCCTCGTCTGAAAGCGGCGCGTCACCGGTCGTCGTGCAGCACGCGCGCCGTGAGACGATCGATCGCGAGTCTCAGCGCGCGGTCGGGATCCACTCCAGCGCGATTCGCCCGCATCAGCATCGCGAGCATCGCATCACCGATGCCGAATTCGGCCAGTCGCTGCTCATCTGGACCGATCAGCGCGGCGAGCGGATCCTCGGGATACGCGTCCCCCGCACCCGGATCGATCAGACCAGCCCGCTTCAGGCGCTCGATGACCTTGGCGGCGCGGGCAAGAGTCGGCATGCCAGCGGGGATGCCCTCGAGCGGGCCGCGCGACCCCCGCTCCTCGCCAGCAGCATCCTCTTTGAGCCGCTCCCACTCGGCGTGCAGTTCTTCCACCGTCATGTAGCCGCGATCCCCGAAGACATGGGGATGCCGGCGCACGAGTTTCTCGTTCAGCGCCGCAGCGATGCTGTCGAAGTCGTATCCCTCAGAATCGCGCTCCGCGATCGCGGCGTGAAACAGGACCTGGTACAGCACGTCGCCGAGCTCCGACTGCACCTCTGCAGGCGGCAGCTCGCGCTCGACCGCGTCGATGAACTCCGCCGTCTCCTCGACGAGGAACTGGGTGAGCGACTCGTGCGTCTGCACCTCGTGCCACGCGCAGCCACCCGGCGCGACGAGGCGACGCACCGTGGCGATCAGAGCTTCGAATGGACGTGGATCACCGGCTGCGTCGGTACTCATACTCACCCACCCTATCGGGCACCGCGACCCTGAAAAGCGCCTGATAGCCTGGTGCGGCCCCGGGGACATCGGCGGGGCAACCACGCTTACGAGGGGGAATCTCCATGACGGATACGAAGTCGCTGTTCAAGATCGCCGGCATTTTCGGCGCGGCCGCGCTGACACTCAGCCTTGCTTCCTGCTCGGGCGGGCAGAGCGTTGCAGACGCCTGCAAGATCGCTCAGGATTCGATGACGGATGTCGTCGCGCAGTCCCAGACCGACGCGCAGTCGGCGCTGCAGAGTGCGATGTCGGGTGAAGAGACAGATTTCGCCGCGATCTTCACCCCGGTGGTCGATGCGCTTGAGGACACTCAGGGCAAGGTCACCAACGAGGACGTCAAGGGGCCGCTCGACAACTTCGTGACGGAGTACAAGTCGTTCGTCGAGACGTTCGATGGCATCGACCTCTCCGCGATGCAGGAGATTCAGGAGATGTCGCAGCTCGACATGACCGACCCCGCCAACCAGGCGAAGCTCGAAGAACTGCAGACGAAGTCCGAAGAGCTGCAGCAGCAGTCGCAGGAGCTGCAGACGAAGCTGCAGGACAGCCAGTCGACGCTCATGGACGCGAGCTCCGAGCTCAACGACGTCTGCTCCGCGGGCTGACCCACCGCGCGATCGACGCAAGACCACGGTCTTGTCCACTCGCTGCGCGTGTGCGGCCGGCACCCGGCCAGCACCACGCGCAGCGAGTTCTTCTCAGCCAGCCGCCGGCGATTCCTCCTCGAGGAGGGTCGCCAGCACGCGCCCCGTCCAGGCCACGATGTCGTCTTCGTCGCCCACGTGCTTCTGCCCCACTCCGGAGAGCGGACTGCGCGATGACGCGGTGCCGCCCGGAAGCGGGATCTGCAGGCTCTTCGACGCCTCGACGTAGCGAGAGCCCGGGTACATCCGGTTCATGCGCATGCGCCGGGAATCGAGCAGCTCGACCGGTTCGATGCGCAGCGCTGGGCCCGCGGCGACGACCTTCACGAGACCGAGGCGCGACGCCCGACGGCGCAGCGCGGAGACTGCGGCGAGGCGTTCGACCTCGACCGGCGGCGCTCCGTAGCGGTCGGTGAGCTCCTCGAGCACGAGTGATACGTGCTCGGCCGGCGCCTGCGGGTGGGCAGCGGCGGAGAACTTCTGATACGCCTCGAGTCGGAGCCGCTCGCTCTCCACGTACTCCTCGGGGATGTGCGCGTCGACGGGCAATTCGAGCACCAGTTCGGTGGTCCCAGAGATCTCCTCGCCCTTGAACGAGCTCACGGCCTCGCCGATCATGCGCAGATACAGGTCGAAACCGACGCCCGCGATATGACCCGATTGCTCTCCGCCGAGCAGGTTTCCGGCTCCACGCAGCTCGAGGTCTTTCAAGGCCACTTGCATGCCCGAGCCGAGCTCGTTGTTCGTCGCCAGGGTGTCGAGGCGCTCGTGCGCGTGCTCGGTGAGCGGCTTGTCCGGGTCGTAGAGGAAGTACGCGTATGCGCGCTCACGACTGCGCCCGACGCGCCCGCGCAGCTGGTGCAACTGGCTCAAGCCGTACTTGTCGGCGTTGTCGATGATGATCGTGTTCGCGTTCGCGATGTCGAGGCCGGTCTCGATGATCGTCGTCGACACGAGCACGTCGAACTTGCGCTCCCAGAAGTCTTGCACCACTTGCTCGAGCTGATGCTCGCCCAGCTTGCCGTGCGCCACCGCGACGCGCGCCTCCGGCACGAGCTCCGCGATCTGATTCGCGACCCTCGTGATCGATTGCACGCGGTTGTGCACGAAGAAGACCTGCCCCTCGCGCAGCAGTTCGCGCCGGATCGCGGCGGTGATCTGCTTATCGCTCCGCGGTCCGACGAAGGTGAGAATCGGATGGCGGTCTTCAGGGGCGGTCGCCAGCGTCGACATCTCGCGGATGCCGGTCACCGCCATCTCGAGCGTGCGCGGGATCGGGGTGGCGCTCATCGCGAGAATGTCGACGTTCGTCTTGAGCTTCTTCAGGGAGTCCTTGTGCTCGACGCCGAACCGCTGCTCCTCGTCGATCACGACGAGCCCGAGGTCTTTGTAGTGCACGTTCTCGGAGAGGAGACGGTGCGTGCCGATGACCACGTCCACCGTTCCGGCTGCGAGACCCTCGATCGTGTCTCGCGATTCCTTGTCGGACTGGAATCGGCTGAGCGGACGCAGGCGCACGGGGAAGCCGGCGAAGCGATTCTGAAAGGTCTCCAGGTGCTGCGTCACGAGCAACGTGGTCGGCACGAGGATCGCGACCTGCTTGCCGTCCTGCACAGCCTTGAAGGCTGCCCGCACGGCCACCTCGGTCTTGCCGAAGCCGACATCGCCCGCGATGAGGCGATCCATCGGGATCGTGCGCTCCATGTCCCGTTTGACCTCGTCGATCGTGGTCAGCTGATCGAGGGTCTCGGCGTAGGGGAAGGCTTCTTCGAGCTCGTGCTGCCACGGGGTATCGGAGGAGAACGCGAAGCCCTTCGATGCGACGCGCGCCGAATAGAGCTTCACCAGCTCCACCGCGATGTCGCGCACCGCCTTGCGCGCCTTCTTCTTGGCGGTCGCCCAGTCGCTGCCGCCCATCTTCGAGAGGGTCGGCGCCTCGCCCCCGACGTATCGAGAGAGCTGGTCCAGCTGGTCGGTGGGCACGTAGAGCTTGTCGCGGGGCATTCCCCGCTTCGTCGATGAGTACTCGAGCACGAGATACTCGCGCAGCGCCTTCGTCGCATCGCGCCCGATGCCAGTGGGAACCATGCGCTGCGTCAGCTCGACGAACTGCCCGATGCCGTGCGTCTCGTGCACGACGTAGTCGCCGGCGACGAGCTTCAGAGGATCCACGACGTTCTTGCCGCGGCGCTTCGCGAGCTTCTGCGAGGAACCGGCCTGCGATCCTGCCGATCGCCCGAAGAACTCGGCCTCGGTCGCCAGCAGCAGGCGGGCTTCGGCGCTTTCGAAGCCCGACCAGGCGGTGCCTGTGACGAGGTAGACGATGCCGTCCTCCCAGGCCTCCGGCAGTTCGTCGACGATGCGCGCGGCAGCTCCGGCGTCGGCGAGGACGTCGCGCGCGCGCTCCACGAGGCCGACGCCCTGAGCGGAGACGACCGCGTGCCATCCGTCTCGCAGCCGCTCGCCGATCAGTCGTATCGCCGCGCCCGTCGCGTCGCCCGCCTGCGATGGCTTGGGGAAAGCACCGCCCTGCACGGCGATCACCGCTGGGTCGCCGGGCACGGCCGCATCGACGCCGCCGGCGCCCGCTTCGTCACGCACGAAGTTGGAGACCGACCACCACGGCCTCCCCTGCGAGGCTGCGCGCAGCTCTCCGAGGGCCAGCATGCCGCTGTCTTCGACGGGCACCGGCGCATCGGCTCCAGCGGTCGCCGCCTGCCATGCGGCTTCGAGGAACTCTCGATTCGTATCGGCGAGGCTGACGGAGCGGCTGGCAACGCGCTCCGGTGAGACGACGAGGACGGCACCGCCCTCCGGAAGCAGCGAGGTGATGGGCGCAAGGCCTGGAACGAGTTGCGGCAGAAGGCTCTCCATGCCCTCGACGGCGATGCCCTCGCTCATCTTCTCGAGCAGCGATCCGAGTGCCGGGAAGCGTGGCAGCAGCGCCGCAGCGCGCTCGCGCACGTCGTCGGTGAGCAGCAGCTCGCGCGCCGGCCAGAGCTCGATCGCATCGAGCGGATCGCCTGCGCTGCGCTGATCGGAGACCGCGAAGCGCTTGATCTGATCGATCTCGTCGCCGAAGAAATCGACGCGCACCGCCTGATCCGCGGTCGGCGGGAAGACGTCGAGAATCCCGCCGCGGACCGCGAATTCGCCGCGTCGCGTCACCATGTCGACACGCGTGTAGGCGTACTCGACGAGGCGCCGCGCGATGGGATCGAGACCCTTCGTGGTGCGCCCCGAGGCCAGCTCGATGGGCTCGGCGGTGGCGGCGTGCGGCGACACCGGCTGCAGGGCGGCGCGGACCGATGCGACGATCACGAGCGGCACCTCGCCGTCGTACTCGCGGAGCAGCCGCAGAGACTCAGCTCGGCGGCCGACCGTCTCCGCGCTCGGGCTGAGCCGCTCATGCGGGAGCGTCTCCCACGCGGGGAACTCGGTCGTGATCGCTTCGGGGAGGAGCGATGCCAGGGCCGAGCGGATCGCGTCGGCCTCGCGGCTGGTCGCTGCGATCACGAGCAGCGCGCCGCGGTCGCCGGTGGCGCGGCGTCTGCGGAGCAACCCGGCGATGAGCGGTGCGCGCAATCCCTCGGCGATCGAGAACTCCGCGTCGGTCGAGCTGGCTTCCAGTGCGGCCGCGAACGATTCTGACGACTCGAGCAGACGGTCGAGCCCCCGCAGCGTCACTGGGCGCTCCGACCGTGGAAGCGCTGCTGAGCGGCGAGCAGCCCCTCGTCGACGAGGGACTCGGCCGCGTCGGCGGCATCCTCGAGCAGGACGGGGAGCGCGCTGCGCTCCGACGTCGCGAACGGCTTCAGCACGAAATCAGCGGGGTCCTGCTGACCCGGCGGACGACCGATGCCGATGCGCACGCGCAGGAAGCCAGGGGTGTCGAGCGCCTTCGCGATGTCGCGCAGGCCGTTATGACCGCCGTGCCCGCCTCCCTGCTTGAGCTTGACGGTGTCGAACGGCACGTCGAGCTCGTCGTGGAGCACGATGACGCGCTCGGCCGGGATCGCGAAGTACTTCGCGAGTGCAGAGGTCGGCCCGCCCGAAGTGTTCATGAAACCGTTGGACTTGGCCAGGATGAGCTTCGGCCCCCCGGCGCGGAGTCGCCCCTCGGCGACGCGTGCGCCGGCCCGATGCGACGAGAAGCGGCCTCCGATGCGAGCGGCGAGCACATCGAGCGCCATCTGCCCCACGTTGTGCCGCGTCGCCTCGTATTTCGCCCCTGGGTTGCCCAGACCGACGATGAGCCAAGTGTCATCCGACACGGGATCCTCCGCTTTCTTCCGCTTCCACAACATCCGTTCCCCCTTCGGCGTCCATCATCGCAGCCGCCGCCGACACTCGCCCTGACAGACGAACGGGACGTCGGCCGGCGACGCATCGCCGAGCCGACGGGCCCGTAATCGTGTGGAGCTTACTCGGCTGCTTCTGCTGCCTCGTCCTCGTCCTCGGCGGTGCCGCGCGGCACGACGATGTTGACGACGAGCTGCTCGGGATCGCCGAGGAGCGTCGCGCCCTCGGGGAGCTCGATGTCGCCCGCGTGGATCTGCGCGCCTTCCTCGAGACCCTCGACGCTGACCTCGACGCTGTCGGGGATCGATGCCGCGGGAGCGCTCAGGTGCAGGCTGTTGAGCTCCTGCAGGGCGTTCGTACCGGAGAACGACTCGCCGGTGACGTGCACGCGCACCTCGACCTCGACGGTCTCGCCCTGCTTGATCACGATGAGGTCGACGTGCTCGATGATCTGGCGCACCGGATCCTTCTGCACGTCCTTGACGAGCACGAGCTGCTTCTCACCGGCGACGTCGAGCTCGATCAGGGCGTTCGCCTGACGGATGATCAGGCTGAGCGGGTGCGTGTCGACGGCGACGTGGATCGGGTCGGTGCCGTGACCGTACACGACGGCCGGGGTCTGACCGGCGGCGCGAAGCTTGCGCGCCGCTCCCTTGCCGAAGTTCTCGCGTGCGTGGCCGACGAGCTGGCTGGTCTCGCTCATAGTGGTTTCTCCTTGCGGGCTCTCGCCCAATGAGGGCGGTCTGGCCGCCGGATTGGTGTCTCGCACTTGCGTAAATCACGCAGCAAGATGGCCCGCTGAGGCAGTCCGTCCCGCGTCGATCACGGGCTCGCAGGCCCCTCGCCGAAGTACAGCCTCCGAGTTTACACCATTCACGAGGAAGCCCGGCGCCCGTGGATCCTCGCCGACAGCGTCTCCGCCGCCGCGTGCACCTCTGAGGCGAGCGCCGCGGCGACCTCCGGCTCGACCGCGCCCTCCGGGTAGGTCACGGCGATCGCCGCGACGGGCCACCCGCGGTGATCCGGCACCGGCACCCCGATCGAGGAGAGCCCCGCGGTCACCGAGCCCTCCTCCAGCGCGTAGCCGCGCGTCCGCGTCGCATCCAGCACGCTCCGCAGCCTCGAGTACCGGTCGATCCCGCCCGGATCGACGTGACGGTGGACGAAGGACTCGCGGTCGGGGAAGAGCGCCCGCACCTGCGCTTTCGGAAGCGCGGCGAGGATCGCCCGACCGCTCGCCGTGAGCTGCATGGGGAGCCGCACATCGACGTCGGTCACGAGCGGCGGGGAGCCGGGTGCGCGCTCCTCCACCACGTAGAGCACGTCGCGTCCATGGGGCACCGCGAGGTGGCCGCTCAGGCGCACTCGATCGACGAGCGCGGCGAGCAGGGGCCGCCCGATCCTCGCGAGCGGCTCCTGGCGCGCGTAGGCCGAGCTGAGGTCGACTGCGGCGATACCGAGACCGAAACGGCGCTCCTCCGGCAGGTGCATCACGAACCCGTGCTCCTGCAACGCGTCCAGCAGATGGTAGACCGTGGAACGAGGCAGATCGAGCTTGCTCGCGATCATGCTCGCCGCGAGCGGCCCGCGGGAGCCCGCGAGCAGGCTGAGGATCCGCAGCGTCTGATCCGCGGCCGGAACCTTCGGGGTGCCCACGCTCCGCAGCCTATCCGGTCGGCGTCCGCTGCGACTCAGTCGAGCGGCGCGCCGAGCGCCCCGGTGAGCGCCGAGTGCACCGCTCCGCTCACGATCAGCTCGTGAGCGGCCGTGATCGTCGGAGACAGGAAGATGTCGGTCTCCGGCGCGGGAATCCGGGTGCGGAAGAGCGCATGGATCGCCGCCGTCGCGGGCGCCGGCTCGCCGAGACCGGAGGCGGCACGGAAGTCGAGCGCGCGCGTCGATGCGAGCAGCTCGATCCCGAGCACCCGCGCGAGCCCGTCGATGGAGCGCCGGAGCTTGCGGCCCGCCGCCCAGCCCATGGAGACGTGGTCCTCCTGCATCGCCGATGACGGGATCGAGTCGACCGAGGCCGGCGCGGCGAGCCGCTTGAGCTCGGAGACGATCCCCGCCGCGGTGTACTGCGCGATCATGAGGCCGGAGTCGAGGCCAGCGTCCGCCGCGAGGAACGGCGGGAGGCCGTGATTGCGCGCCACGTCGAGGAAGCGGTCGGTGCGGCGCTCCGAGATGCTCGCGACGTCGGCGACGGCGATCGCGAGGAAGTCGAGCACGTAGCCGACGGGTGCGCCGTGGAAGTTGCCGTTCGATTCGACGCGGCCGTCGGGCAGGACGACCGGGTTGTCGATCGCCGAGACGAGTTCGACGCTCGCGACCCTGGCTGCGTGCGCCGCGGTGTCTCGGGCGGCGCCGTGCACCTGCGGGGCGCATCGGAGCGAGTACGCGTCTTGCACGCGCGTGAACTCGCCCTCGCGCGGCCGCTGCACCAGCTGGGAGTTCTCGAGCACGCGCAGCATGTTCGCGGCCGAGGTCGCCTGACCGGGGTGCGGACGGAGCGCGTGGAGATCCGCCGCGAAGACGGCGTCGGTCCCCGTGAGTCCCTCGATGGAGGCTGCGGCCGAGACATCCGCGATCGTCAGCAGGCTGGCGAGGTCGGTGAGGGCGAGGCAGAGCATGCCGAGCATGCCGTCGGTGCCGTTGATCAGCGCGAGCCCCTCCTTCTCGGCGAGCACCAGCGGCTCGATGCCCGCCGCTGCGAGCGCGGTCGAGGCCGGCACGGTGGGCCCGTCGGGCTCTGCCGCCGTGCGCACGTGGCCCTCCCCCATCAGCGTGAGCGCGCAGTGCGCGAGCGGGCTCAGATCTCCTGAGCACCCGAGCGAGCCGTACTCGTGCACCACCGGGGTGATGCCGGCGTTGATGATCGCGGCGTACGTCTCGACGACTTCGAGGCGCACGCCGGTCCGACCGCTCGCGAGCGTGTTCAGACGCAGGAGCATCAATGCTCGGACGACTTCGCGCTCGACCTCCGAGCCGGTTCCGGCGGCATGCGATCGGATCAGGCTCCGCTGCAGTTGCTGACGCTTCTCCACGGGAATCTGGACGTTCGCGAGAGCACCGAACCCCGTCGAGATCCCGTAGTGCGGTCGAGTGTCGTTCGCGAGATCCTCGATGACCCTGCGGCTCGCCGCGACGCGCTGGCGGCTGGAGTCGGAGATGGTGATCCGTGCATCGTGGCGGGCAACCGATACGACGTCGGCGACGGTGAGCGGAGCGTCGCCGAGCACGACGGTCGCTGGGTGGGGAGCTGTCATGCATCGATCCCACCGCACGAGCGGCACCGCGGACAGCTCGGGCAGTCCATCGGTGTCCGGGATCCCGGACGTCGTCTCGATCCGGGATCCCGGACGCGCAGCTCGCTCCTCGTGCTGCGCGAGAGCCGGGAGACGCTCCACACTGGGAAGCAGCACCGCTGCTCGCGCGGTGCGTCGCAGCACCCCTACGATCACGAGGAGACGCCCATGGCACCCGGTCTGCCGCAAGATCCGTCCTGGCCGCGCACGGGAGGATGGCCGTCTCCCGACCCCGATGGACCGGCGGATCTCGCACTCATCGGCGTACCGACCTCGCGCACCTCGCTCTCGCCGTCGAACGCGCACGAGACCCCCGCAGCGGTGCGCGACGCGCTGCAGCGGTACTCGAGCCACATCGTCGGATCCGCACTGCCCGACGATCGCGGCGACGAGTCCGGGATCGTGCTCGACGAGGCCCTGCGCATCGTCGACGCGGGCGACTGCGTCGATCCCGACACCGAGGACGGAGAGCTCGCGGCGGCGTCCGCGATCGCGGCTCTCGCCGCTCGCACCGAACTCGTCGTCGCGCTCGGCGGCGACAACGCGCTGACCGTGCCCGCCGCACTCGGCATCGCGGGATCCGACCTCCCCCAGGCCGGCCTCATCACCTTCGACGCGCATCACGACCTCAGAGACGGTCGCAGCAACGGGTCGCCGGTGCGTCGCCTCATCGAGGCGGGTCTCGACCCGCGGCGCATCGTCCAGGTGGGGATCGCCGACTTCGCGAACTCCCGTGCGTATCGACGACGCGCGAAGGAGCTCGGCGTGACGGTGATCCATCGCGATGAGCTCCACGACCGACCCATGCCCGACGTCATCGCAGAGGCGCTCGACATCGCAGGCGCAGGAGGCGGGCCGGTGCACGTCGATCTCGACGTCGACGTGTGCGATCGCTCCGTCGCTCCCGGCTGCCCGGCCTCCATCCCCGGCGGCCTGCAGGCGCACGAGATCCGTCGTGCAGCCCGACTGCTCGCAGCCGATCCGCGCGTGCGCGGCATCGACATCGCGGAGGTCGACGCCGCCGCAGACGCACCCGACGGTCGCACCGTGCGACTCGCCGCCCTGCTCGTGCTCGAAGCCGCGGCCGGGCTCGCACGACGGCTCGGTCGGTAGCCCCCCGCCCTCCCGCACGGCAGCACTCCCCGCGACACGGGTCCGTCGAGTGCGCCCGATTCCACAGAATCCGTTCGACGACGAAAGGATGTTCTTCATGACCACGACCGATTCCGGCCTCCGGCGCGGCCTCACCGCTCGGCACATCAGGTTCATGGCCCTCGGCTCAGCGATCGGCACGGGGCTCTTCATGGGCTCCTCCGGCGCGATCCAGACCGCGGGCCCGGCGGTGCTCATCGCCTACATCATCGGCGGCGCCGCCGTATTCATGGTGATGCGGGCGCTCGGCGAGATGGTCGTGCGGCACCCGGTGTCGGGATCGTTCGGCCAGTACGCGTCGCGCTACATCCACCCGTTCGCCGGCTTCCTCGTCGGTTGGACCTTCGCATTCGAGATGTTCCTCGTCGCGGTCTTCGACGCGACCGCGATCGGCGTCTACATGCGGTTCTGGTTCCCCGACGTGTCGCAGTGGGTGTGGGTGCTGGCCGTCGTCTGCTTCATCGCGGCCATCAACCTGCTCGGCGTCCGCGTCTTCGGCGAACTCGAGTTCTGGTTCGCGCTCGTGAAGATCGTCGCGATCGTCGCGCTGATCGTCGCGGGCGTCGCCGTCATCCTGTTCGGCTTCGGCGTCGCCGGCCACGATCAGATGGGACCGCAGAACCTGGTCGAGCACGGCGGGTTCATGCCGCACGGCATCTGGGGTGTGATCGCTTCGTTCACGATCGTGATGTTCGCCTTCGGCGGCATCGAGATCATCGGCGTCACCGCCGGCGAAGCCCAGAATCCGAAGCAGGTGCTCCCGAAGGCGATCAACTCGGTGCCGATCCGGATCCTGCTCTTCTACGTGCTGACCCTCGGGGTGATCATGTGCATCCAGCCCTGGGTCGACATCACCGGCGAGACGAGCCCGTTCGTCTCGATCTTCGAGTCGATCGGGTTCCAGGCCGCGGCAGCCGTGTTCAACGTGATCCTCATCACCGCGGCGCTCTCAGCCATGAACGCCGACATCTTCGGTGCGGGTCGCATGCTGCACGGTCTCGCCGAACAGGGCCAGGCTCCCCGATCATTCACGCGCACCACGCGCAACGGCGTACCCATCATGACGGTGCTCACGATGATCATCGGCCTGCTCGTCGGTGTCGTGCTCAACTTCTTCTACCCCGACCAAGTGCTCTTCCTGCTCGGAGCGCTCGCCACGTTCGCGACGGTGCTGGTTTGGCTCGTGATTCTCGTCGCCCACATCCGCATGAAGGCGGAGATCGCGCGCGAGCACCGGCTCCCCAGCGAGTTCCCGGTGCCCCTGTGGCCGGTCGCATCCTGGCTCACGGTCGCGTTCATCGTGGGCGTCATCATGCTCGTCGGAATCGTTCCCGACTCGCGCCCGGCGCTGTGGGTGGGACTCGTCTGGGTCGCCGGTGTGACCGCGTGCTACTTCGCGTGGGTGCGCGGCGACGGGCGTCAGCCGTACCAGCTCGTCGATCAGACCGAGCCCATCGGAGTGGTCCCCGCCGCCGGGCGCTAGAAGAGCGCTGGCTCGACCGGGGGCACGGACCAGTCGACCGGTTCGGCGCCCTGCATCCGGAGCGCAGCGTTGGCACGGCTGAAGGGGCGGGAGCCGAAGAACCCGCGCGACGCCGAGAGGGGGGACGGATGCGCGCTCTCGATGCAGGGCACTCCGTCGAGCAGGGCCCCGAGCGTCTGGGCTGGCTTCCCCCACAGGATCGCGACGAGCGGCCCGCCCCGCTCGGCGAGCGCCGTGATCGCGTGAGCGGTGATCGGTTCCCAGCCCTTCCGCTGGTGGGAACCGGCGTCACCGGCGCGCACCGTGAGCACGCGGTTGAGCAGCAGCACGCCGCGATCGGCCCACGCGGTGAGATCCCCGTGCTCGGCCGGCGGAACGCCGAGGTCGTCTGCGAGCTCCCGGTAGATGTTCCTGAGGCTCCGCGGGATGGGGCGCACATCGGCGGACGTCGCGAACGACAGTCCGATCGGATGCCCCGGGGCGGGGTACGGATCCTGCCCGACGATGAGCACCCGGACGTCCGCCATCGGCCGCTCGAACGCCGCGAGCACGCGATCGGGGCTCGGGAGCACCTCGATGCCGGCGGCGCGCTCCGACTGCACCAAGCGCTCGACGGCGGCCAGCTGCTCCGCGACGGGGCCGAGGGCCGTCGCCCAGTCGGTCGCCATGCCGGCGGTCGAAAGCGGGCGCACCGGTCAGTCGTCCCGCGCTGCGAGCTCGCCCCGGTGCGTGTGGAACACGCTCGTCTGCGCGACCGGCCTGAGCACGATGAGGTCTTGATTCACGTGCGGAGGCTGCTCGAAGGCGCCGACCAGCACCCGCGCCACGTCCTCCGCTTGCAACGGGATCACGTCCGCGTACGGTTTCTGCGCTGCCTCCGCGTCCCCTCGGAGCCGGTTCAGCGTGAACTCCTCGGTGTGCACGAGTCCCGGTGCCAGCTCCATGACCCGGATCGGCTCGCCTCCGAGCTCCAGGCGCAGCACCTGCGTCACGGCGTGCGCCGCGTATTTGGCGGCGTTGTACCCGCCCCCGCCGGGGTACGCATCATGCCCGGCCGTCGACGTCAGGTTGAGGATCGACGCCCATCCCGACTGCCGCGCGCCCTCGCGCAGCACCGGCAGGAGTGCCGCCGTCACCGAGCGCAATCCGATCACGTTCACCTCGAACATACGGCGCCAGTCGGCATTCGAGGCGTGTTCGACGGATTCGGTGCCCCAGGCGCCCCCGGCGTTGTTCACAAGTCCGGTCGCCCCTCCGCTGTCCGCCACCTCGGCTGCGAGGCCGGCGACCTGGGCTTCATCCGTCACGTCGCACGCGATCGCTCGCGCACCGGTTTCGGCGGCGAGCGCCTCGAGACGATCGAGCCGCCGCGCAACGGCGACGGTCTCCCAGCCGAGCTCCGCGAACCTGCGCACCGTCGCCGCTCCGATTCCGGAACTCGCCCCTGTGACCACGACCCGACGTTGCATGCGCTCCTCTTCCGCTCGGCAGTACGTGCTCCGAGCCTAGCGAGGCATCGCGGCTCGCAACAGACGGGTCGACGCGCGCTGACGAGGCGCGAATCACGTTACGCAATACGACTCGCTCCGTTGCCGCCGCGGCACGCGTCTCGTACGCTCGGACCGCACCGCAACTTCATCTCGCACCGCAGCTTCACTCGCACATCGCAATCTACTCACCGAGGAGTCATCATGACCGACCAGAGCGCCTGGGGGTTCGAAACCCGGCAGATCCACTCGGGCCAGCAGCCCGACGAGACCGGGGCTCGCGCCGTTCCGATCCACCAGACCACCTCGTTCGTGTTCGACGACACGACCCAGGCTGCGAACCGATTCGCGCTCGCGGAGCTCGGCCCGATCTACACCCGCATCACGAACCCGACCCAGGCCGTCGTCGAAGAGCGCATCGCCGCGCTCGAGGGCGGAAGCGGCGCGCTGCTGCTCGCGAGCGGGCAGGCGGCGTCGACGTTCGCCGTGCTGAACATCGCGAACTCGGGTGATCACATCGTGTCGTCGGCGTCGATCTACGGCGGCACGTACAACCTGTTCAAGTACTCGCTCGCGAAGCTCGGCATCGAAGTCACCTTCGTCGAGGATCAGGACGACCCCGCAGCGTGGCAGCGCGCCGTCCGCCCCAACACCAAGCTCTTCTTCGCCGAGTCGATCGCGAACCCGCGCTCCAACGTGCTCGACATCCGTGCGGTCGCCGATGTCGCGCACGAGAACAGCCTGCCGCTCATCATCGACAACACCGTCGCGAGCCCGTACCTGGTGCGCCCGTTCGAGCACGGCGCGGACATCGTGCTGCACTCCGCCACGAAGTTCCTCGGCGGGCACGGCACGACCCTCGGCGGCGTGATCGTCGACGGAGGCGTCTTCGAGTGGTCGCAGCACGCCGACAAGTTCCCCGGGCTGACGGAGCCCGACCCCTCGTACAACGGCGTCAGCTACACGGGAGCCGTCGGCGACGCGATCGCGTACATCATCAAGGCGCGGGTGCAGCTGCTGCGCGACCTCGGGGCGTCGATCGCCCCGCTCAGCGCCTGGCTCCTGCTGCAGGGCATCGAGACGCTGTCGCTCCGCGTCGAGCGCCACGTGCAGAACGCCCAGGAGGTGGCTGAGTGGCTCGATTCCCACGATGACATCGCGACGGTCTACTACTCGGGCCTGCCGTCGAGCCCGTGGTACGCCGCAGCGAACCGCTACGCACCGAAGGGCGTGGGAGCGGTGCTCGCGTTCGAGCTCAAGGGCGGGGTCGACGCAGGCCGCGCGGTCGTGGAGAACGTCGAGCTCTTCAGCCACGTCGCCAATATCGGCGACGTGCGCAGCCTGATCATCCACCCGGCCTCGACGACGCACTCGCAGCTGACACCCGAGCAGCAGCTGACGGCGGGCGTCACGCCCGGGCTCGTGCGTCTGTCGGTGGGCCTCGAGCACATCGACGACATCAAGGCCGATTTGGAGCAGGGATTCGCTGCGGCTCGCAAGGTCGTGGCCGAGTCGGCCGCGAACGCCTAGACGGTGCGGTGCGGGGGCGGACGCAGCGCGTAATATTCGCCCTCGCACCGGCTGCGCACGACAGAATTGGTGCTCATGGACTGGCAGACTCCCGAGGACTCGTTCCCGACCGATTTCATCACCGATGCGCAACTGCGCGCGCTGATGGGGCGGCCGCCGATCTCGGGCGGATGGCGGGACGGCGATGCCGTCGGCGAGCGCTCATTCGTGTCGGTCGGAGAACTCGAGACCGAAGCCGGCAGTGTCATTCCCCACGTGCGCATTGCATACGAGACGTTCGGCGCGCTCAATGAGCGGCGCGACAACGCGATCCTCGTCTTTCACGCCCTGACGGGCGACAGCCATCTCGTGGGACCCGCCGCGGCCGGGCACCCGACCGACGGCTGGTGGTCTGAGATCGTCGGCCCGGGCAAACCCCTCGACACCGATCGCTTCTGCATCATCGCCCCCAACGTGCTCGGAGGGTGTCAGGGATCGACCGGGCCCGGCTCCCTCGACCCGTCGGGCCTGGAGTGGGGCGGGAGGTTCCCCTACCTCACCATCCGCGATCAGGTCACCGCTGCCGGCCGTTTCGCCGACGCCCTCGGCATCGAGCGGTTCGAGGCGGTCATCGGGGGCTCCATGGGCGGAATGCACGCCCTCGAGTGGGGCATCTCGCACCCGGATCGCGCGGCGCGGATCGCGGTCATCGCCGCTCCCCCGGTGACCACCGCCGACCAGATCGGCCTCAATCTCGTGCAGCTCGAAGCCATCCGCTCAGACCCCTTCTACCGCGGCGGCAACTACTACGACGCCCCCGACGGGGTCGGACCCCACCACGGTCTCGCCACCGCGCGCAGGCTCGCCCTGCTCAACTACCGGAGCAATACCGAGCTCGACGAACGGTTCGGTCGCGCGTGGCAATCCGCGGTGAGTCCGCTCGGCGGCGGCGGTCGCTTCGCCGTCGAGTCGTACCTCGACTTCCACGGCAACAAGTTCACCCGACGGTTCGACGCGAACAGCTACGTCACGCTCGTGCAGGCGATGAACTCGCACGACGTCGGCCGCGGCCGCGGCGGCGTGCGCGCCGCACTCTCCACGATCGACGTGCCGACGCTCGTGCTCGGCATCCCCAGCGATCGGCTCTTCACGCTCGAAGGCCAGGATGAGATCGCGCGGCACACGCCCGGCAGTCTCGACGGGTCGCGCGCGACGCGCATCGATTCGCCGTTCGGCCACGACGCGTTTCTGATCGAGTTCGAGCGCGTCGGCGCTCAACTCCGACGACTGCTCGCTGCCTGAACGGCCTCGCAGCAGCCACTCGGGGGCCTCCCACCTTTGCGCCGTAGTCTCTCCCCATAACCTGACCGGCGCGTCCGCCCGAGTCTCTGCGTCACCGGAAGAGGAGCATCAGCTTGACTATCGTGCACGCGCGTTCTTCTTGGCGCGCTCTGGGTGTGGTCGCGTCCGTCACCGCCGTGATCCCGCTCTGCCTCGCGGGCTGCGCCCCGGCGGTGGAGAGCGACGCGAGCGCCGCCGAACTCCGCGCCGCCCCGGATTCGAACCTCATGACGGTTCCGGTGGATCGCACGTACGACGTCACCGAGATCAACCTCATCGCGCCCCTCGGCGCCTCCTCGCTCCACGAAGCGCTCGGCGAGCGCATCTCGTCCACGGGCACCATGGTCGTGCGCGACGGCATGATCATGTCGGCCGACCTCCAGGTGGTCATCGACGACATGCCTGAGGCCTCCTTCGTGCAGACCCGGCCGACGATGCTCGTACGCGACGACATCGAAGAGACCGTGACGTCCGTCGGCACCCTCTCGGTCGGGGGCCTCACGCAGCCCAACACGAGCGTCGAGCTCAAGCCGACCGAGCTCGGCGAGGATCAGGCGCAGTTCGACGTGACCTTCGCCATCCCCGACAATCTGCTCGTCTCGACGGCCGGGCTCCCGTTCGACGAGATCTCGGCCCACCTCGTACTCACGGCGCAATAGCGCCGGGCCGCGCGTCGCTTCGGCACGCGCCGTGGACGCCCGCCCGCCCTAGGCGAAACGCTGTCGGCGCGTCGCGTCGTGGATCTCGCCGACGAGCTCTTCGATGACGTCTTCGAGGAAGACGACCCCGAGGACGGATCCCGCGTCGTCGTGAATGCGAGCGAGATGAATGCCCCTGCCCTGGAGCCGGGCGAGCACATCCTCGAGTTCTGTCTTCGCATGCACCGATTCCATCTCGCGGATGCGCTTCGCCGGGATCGGCTGCGCAATGCGATCCTCGCCCAGTCGCACCAGGTCCTTGATGTGCACGTAGCCGACGAGCTCGCCGCTCGCGTCGGCGATGGGATACCTGGAGAAGCCGTGCCGGGCGACCGCGGCCTCCACGTCCTCCGGCGTCGACCCCTCAGGGAGCACGACGAGGCGGTCGGATGCGACGAGCAGGTCCTCCGCTCGCTTCGTCGTGAACTCGAAGGCGGCGGTGAGCGCACCGCTGCGGTCTTCCAGCACGCCCTCGCGCGTCGAGTGGCTCACGATGCTCGCCACTTCTTCCAGCGTGAACGTGCTGTTCGTCTCCGACTTGGGCTCCACGCCGAAGAGACGCAGCACGCCGTTCGCGACGGCGTTGAGCGCCGCGATGATGTGCCGGAGCAGGCGCGAGATCGCGACGAGCGGCGGCGCGAGGAGCAGCACGGCGCGATCCGGCATCGAGAACGCGGCGTTCTTCGGGACCATCTCGCCGAACACCACGTGCAGATACGAGACCCCGACGAGCGTGAGCACGAACGCCGCGATGGTCACCGCCTGCTCGGGAATGCCCGTCCAATGCAGCGGCCCCTCGAGCAGGTGGTGGATCGCCGGCTCGGAGACGTTCAGGATCAGCAAGGAGCACACGGTGATGCCCAGCTGACTCGTCGCGAGCATGAGCGTCGCATGCTCCATGGCGTAGAGCGCTGTCTGCGCGCGCTTCGACCCTGCCTCCGCGCGCGGCTCGATCTGCGACCGCCGAGCGGAGATCACGGCGAACTCGGCGCCGACGAAGAACGCGTTGGCGGCGAGCAGTACCACCAACCACAGGATTCCGACCCAGTCGCTCATGCGCTCTCCCCCTCGGCCGCCGATGGCGCCGCTGGCGCGCTCGTGTACTGCAGACGGGCGATGCGCCGACCGTCCATGCGCATCACGCGCAGCGTACCGCCATCGGGCAGCTCGACGGCGTCGCCGGCCTCGGGAATGCGACCGAGCTCGTGCAGCACGTACCCGGCCGCGGTGTCGTAGGCGTCGTCTTCCGGGATCTCGACTCCCGTCTGCTCGCGCACCTCGTCCGGGCGCAGGTCGGCGGGGAAACTCATCTGCTCAGCAGTTCCCACCACGCCGGCGGCCGCCCGGTCGTGCTCGTCGGCGACCTCGCCGACGATCTCCTCGACCAGGTCTTCCAGGGTGACGATACCCGCCGTCCCGCCGTACTCGTCGGCGACGATCGCGAGCTGGAACCCGCTCGCCCGCAATTCCTCGAGCAACTGGTCGAGGTGCATCGTCTCGGGCACGCGCACCGCATCCTCCATGAGCGCCGCCACCGGGACGTCCTCGCGCTTCGCTCGGGGCACGGCGACCGCCTGCTTCACGTGCACGACACCGACGATGTCGTCGCGATCCTCATCGATCACCGGGAAGCGGGAGAAGCCGGTGCGACCCGACAACTCGAGCACGGCCTTCGCGGGTTCGAGTCGCTGCAGACTCTCGACTTTCAGGCGCGGCGTCATCACGTCGCCAGCGGAGAGCTCCGAGAAGCGCAGGGTGCGATCGAGCAGGGTCGCGGTATCGGCCTCCAGCAGTCCGGCGCTCGCCGAGTGACGGACGAGTGACGAGAGCTCCTGCGCGGACCGGGCGCCCGACAGCTCTTCCTGCGGTTCGATGCCGAGCGTGCGCAGAATACCGTTCGCGCTCCCGTTCAGCACCATCACCGCGGGCTTCAACGTGGTCGTGAACGCGGCCTGGGCCGGCATCACGAGCCGAGCGGTGGCCAGCGGCTTGGAGATCGCGAAGTTCTTCGGCACGAGCTCGCCCACGATCATCGAGAACACCGTGGCGATGGCCACCGCGATCGGAGCGCTGATGGCGCGTCGCAGATCCTCGGGCACCCCGACCGCGGCGAGCGGGCCGCCGAGGAAGGTGCTCAGCGCCGGTTCCAGCGTGTACCCCGCGAGCAGCGTCGTCAGCGTGATGCCCAGCTGGGCGCTCGAGAGATGCGTCGACGTGCGAGAGAGACCTCGGATCACGCGGTCGAGCCCGCGCTCCCCGGCGCCGCGACGGCGCTCCAAGTCGTGCCGGTCGAGTGCCACGAGCGAGAACTCGGACGCCACGAAAACACCCGTCCCGAGCGTCAGCACGACGCCGATGAGCAGGAGGAGCCAGTCGTTCATCCACGACTCCGGGAGAAGACGATCTGCCGCGCCTCAGCGCGGCCGGTACTCGGAGGGTCGGAAGGTCTTCGAGAGTCAACGTCCATAGCCCTCCGAGATTACCACCAGAACCCGGAATCTGCGCTGAGAGTATTCGGGCACCGGCGCCGAGATGGGCGTAGGCTTGTTCCCGGTACGGCTCAGGAGCCATTACCTCCGACTACATCAATCTTGCAGGCATTGCACGAACGAGAGGAAGTCGCTTTGGCGGAGCGCACGGAGACCACCAATCAAGCTGGTCCCGCAGGAGATTTCGGCGCGAATGCGTGGCTGGTGGACGAACTCTGGAAGCAGTTCCAAGTCGACAAGAACTCGGTAGACCGGTCATGGTGGCCCGTTCTCGAGAAGTACGGCGCCGCTCAGGCGGGTGAGGCGAAGACGCCGGCTCCCTCCGGCGGTGCGGCCCCCGCGACGAGCCCGATCACCACTCCGACGCAACCCGCGAGGACGACGAAGGCGGCGCCGCGCGTCGCTCCGATCCCGGCCGACGCCCCGAGCACGGCGCGCAACACGAACGCCGAGCAGGAGGCGCCCGAAGCCGATCAGGTGACCCCGCTCAAGGGCATGGCCCGAACGCTCTCCAAGAACATGGACCAGAGCCTGGCGGTGCCGACGGCGACGAGCGTGCGCACGATCCCCGCGAAGCTGCTGATCGACAACCGCATCGTCATCAACAACCACCTGCGCCGCAGCCGCGGCGGCAAGGTGTCGTTCACCCACCTCATCGGCTGGGCCCTGATCCAGACGCTGAAGGAGTTCCCGAGCCAGAACGTCAGCTACGCGGAGGTGGACGGCAAGCCCTCGATCGTCACGCCAGCGCACATCGGGCTCGGCATCGCGATCGACGTGCCGAAGCCCGACGGCACCCGCTCGCTGCTGGTCCCGTCGGTGAAGCGAGCCGAATCGCTCAACTTCAACGAATTCCTCTCCGCCTACGAGGACCTCGTGAAGCGAGCCCGCGACAACAAGCTCGCGGCCGGGGACTTCCAGGGCACCACGATCTCGCTCACCAATCCCGGCGGCATCGGCACGGTGCACTCCGTCCCCCGCCTCATGCAAGGCCAGGGCAGCATCATCGGCGCCGGCGCCCTCGAGTACCCCGCTGAGTTCCAGGGCGCGTCGCAGGAGACGCTGAACCGGCTCGGCATCTCCAAGACCATCACGCTCACGAGCACCTACGACCATCGGGTCATCCAGGGCGCCGGTTCCGGCCAGTTCCTGAAGCTCGTGCACGAGCGCCTGATCGGCAAGCACAACTTCTACGAAGAGATCTTCGCCGCACTGCGCATCCCGTACAAGCCGGTGCAGTGGGCCTCCGACATCCATGTCGACATCGTCGGCGCGGTCGACAAGTCGGCGCGCGTGCAGGAGCTCATCAACTCCTTCCGCGTGCGCGGCCACCTCATGGCCGATGTGGATCCGCTCGAGTACGTGCAGCGCACCCACCCCGACCTCGAGATCGAGTCCCACGGACTGACCTTCTGGGATCTCGACCGCGAGTTCGCCACCGGAGGCATCGGCGGCAAGCGCACCATGCCGCTGCGCGACATCCTCGGCGTGCTGCGCGACTCGTACTGCCGCAAGATCGGCATCGAGTACATGCACATTCAGGATCCCGCGCAGCGGCTGTGGCTGCGCGATCAGCTCGAAGTGCCCTACGCGAAGCCGAGCCACGACGAGCAGATGCGCATCCTCGAGAAGCTCAACGAGGCCGAGGCCTTCGAGACCTTCCTGCAGACGAAGTACGTCGGCCAGAAGCGCTTCAGCCTGGAGGGCGGCGAGACCGTCATTCCGCTGCTCGACGCGATGCTCATCGATGCGGCGGAGGACGGCGTCGACAGCGTCGACGTCGGGATGGCGCACCGCGGCCGTCTGAACGTGCTCTCCAACATCGCGGGCAAGACGTACGGACAGATCTTCCGCGAGTTCGAGGGGGCGCAGGCGCAGAAGGCCGGATCGGGCGATGTCAAGTACCACCTCGGCACTTCCGGCGTCTTCACCGCCCCCAACGGCACGCAGGTGCCGATCCATCTTGCGGCGAATCCGTCGCACCTCGAAACGGTCGACGGCGTACTCGAGGGCATCGTCCGCGCGAAGCAGGACTTGAAGCCGATCGGCTCCTTCACCACCCTGCCGATCCTGATCCACGGCGACGCGGCGATGGCCGGCCAGGGAATCGTGTACGAGACGATGCAGATGTCGCAGCTGCGCGGCTACCGCACGGGCGGCACCATTCACATCATCATCAACAATCAGGTCGGTTTCACGACGCTCCCACTCGATTCCCGTTCGACGGCCTACTCCTCGGATATCGGCAAGGTCGTGCAGGCGCCGATCTTCCACGTGAACGGGGACGACCCGGAATCGGTCGTGCGCGTCGCGAAACTCGCCTACGAGTTCCGTCAGCGCTTCCACATCGACGTCGTCATCGACCTCGTGTGCTACCGCCGTCGCGGCCACAACGAGGGCGACGACCCCTCGATGACCCAGCCGCTCATGACCGACCTCATCGAGGCGAAGCGCTCGACGCGCCGCCTGTACACGAGCGCCCTCGTCGGACGCGGTGACATCACCGAGGAAGAGTACGACAAGGCGAAGCAGGATTTCCAGGATCGGCTCGAACGGGCGTTCCAGGAGACCCATGCCGCTCAGACCGGATCGATCCCGGTCATGGACACGAGCGGCATCGCGGAGGTCTCGGAATCCGGCGGCCGCTCCGAGCAGCAGCTCGAAACCGCGGTGGATCGCACGGTCATCGAGCGGATCGGCGATGCGCACGCCAACAAGCCAGAAGGCTTCATCGTGCATCAGAAGCTGCAGCAGCTCCTCAACAAGCGTCTGGAGATGAGCCGGGAGGGCGGCATCGACTGGGGCTTCGGAGAGCTGCTGGCGCTCGGCTCGCTCCTCATGGAGGGCACTGCGGTGCGCTTCGCCGGTCAGGATGCGCGGCGCGGCACCTTCGCCCAGCGGCACGCGGTGTTCCACGATCGCGCGAACGGACAGGAGTGGATTCCGCTGCTCAACCTTTCCGAGGAGCAGGCGCGGTTCTGGATCTACGACTCGCTGCTCTCCGAGTACGCCGCGCTGGCCTACGAGTACGGGTACTCGCTGCAGCGAGAGGATGCGCTCGTACTCTGGGAAGCGCAGTTCGGAGACTTCGCGAACACCGCGCAGGCCGTGATCGACGAGTACATCGCCGCTGCCGAGCAGAAGTGGGGCCAGCAGTCCTCCGTCGTAATGCTGCTCCCCCACGGCTACGAGGGTCAGGGACCCGACCACTCCTCCGCGCGCATCGAGCGGTACCTGCAGCTGTGCGCTGAAGACAACATGATCGTCGCCCGCCCGTCGACGCCGGCGAACTACTTCCATCTGCTCCGGCGACAGGCGTACGCCCGTCCGCGCAAACCGCTCATCGTGTTCACGCCGAAGTCGATGCTGCGCCTGCGCGGAGCGACGTCGAAGGTGGAGGACTTCACCGAGGGCTCGTTCCAGCCAGTGATCGACGACCCGGCGATCACCGAGCCCACGAGCGTGGAGCGCGTGCTCCTCGTGTCCGGCAAGGTCTACTACGACCTGCGATCCGCTCTCGAGAAGCGCCCCGACCCGCGCGTCTCGGTGGTTCGCGTCGAGCAGTTCTACCCGATTCCGGCGACGCAGCTGGGTCGCGTGCTCGCGCAGTACCAGGGCGCCGAGATCGTCTGGGTGCAGGACGAGCCCGAGAACCAGGGCGCGTGGCCGTTCATCTCGCTCGAGCTCTCCAAGAAGCTCGCGAACGACCGCATCCGC
This sequence comes from Leucobacter alluvii, assembly GCF_039530485.1. NCBI lineage: Bacteria > Bacillati > Actinomycetota > Actinomycetes > Micrococcales > Microbacteriaceae > Leucobacter > Leucobacter alluvii. The sequence continues at coordinate 27,407 of NZ_BAAAOP010000012.1, forward strand.
GTGGTTTCGCGTGCGGCTTCGGCAGCGCCCTCGACGGGCTCGGCCAAGGTGCACGCGGTGGAGCAGGAGGAGCTCATCTCCCGCGCGCTGCGCTTCGACGGCGACGCCTAGGAGTTCCAGTGCACCAATCGCTGATCGGGGACTCGCCGAGTGCGACCGGCGGCTCGGTGAGCCCCCAGATCAGCGGTATCGCGCAGAAGATCGCGTCCGCGATCTCCGTCGGCATGCCGTCGACAGCAATCGCGCATCTCATCCCGAGACGCGTGACAAGAACCTACTCCTACATGTTTTATTCATCAAGTATGAACTTGCAAGTTTCTCGAGCAATCGCGAATATTCCCTCTATTCATTCACGCATGAATGAATTACTCGGGCGCGCTCGACGCGGGCGCGCGCCCCAGCAGGGGCGGCGGCGAGGCGGCTCACCGGCACTTTCGGAACCCTCGTGGGAAGATGAGGGTCCGACCGTATGAACGGCGTGCGCACTGCGCCGCTCTGGACTCCGAGGAGCCCGCATGCCCACCCCCGACGCCGAGCACGAGCGCGATTCGTCGCTCGTCCCTCTCAAACGACCCCTGAGCCTTCGGGAGACGGTGCTGGAGCAGTTGCGCACCGCGATCATCACCGGCCGCCTCGCAGAGGGCGAAGTGGTTTCCGCCCCGGCGCTCGGCGTCACCCTCGGCGTCTCGGCGACGCCGGTCCGCGAGGCGATGATGGACCTGGCCCGCGAGGGGCTGGTCGAAACCCTGAAGAACAAGGGATTCCGCGTCACCACGATGAGTGAGAGCGACCTCGACGACCTCGCGCAGATCCGACTCCTGCTCGAGCCGCCCGCCATGCGACTCATCGCCGGCCGCGTTCCCGAGGCGGATCTCCCCAAGCTCCGGAGTCTCGCCGACGCCTGCTTGGAGGCGACGGATCGCGGCGACCTCGAAGAATACCTTCGCATCGACCGGGAGTTCCACGCGCTCGTGCTGAGCTATACCGGCAATGCCCAACTCGTGGAACTCGCCACTTCCCTGCGGCGCAGAACCCGCCTGTACGGCATCGGCACGCTCTCGCGCGAGGGGCGGCTGGCCGACTCCGCCAGAGAGCATCACGAACTCATCGACCTCCTCGCCACCGGCGATGGCGCCGGCGCCGAGCGCGTGCTCGCCCGGCACGTCTCTCACGCACGCACGCTGTGGGCGACGGGACGCGATCAGCCCTGATCCCGTTATTGGTCAGGTGCCCATTAGACTGGGGCGACGTCATTTTTTCACACGAGGGAGTATCGATGACCACCTGGCGCATGCCGATCGAGGGACACGAGCAGGAGCGACTCTGGTTGGCCTGGCCGACCAGCGGGTACACCCTCGGAGACACCGAGGCCGAAGCCGAAGAGGCTCGCACGACCTGGGCGGCCGTCGCGAACGCCGCGAGCGAGCATGAGGCGGTGACGGTCGTCGTGAACCCGGGCGATGAGGCCGTTGCGGCCCGCTACCTCTCCTCCCAGGTCGAGCGCATCGTCGCACCCCTGAACGACGCTTGGATGCGCGACATCGGGCCGAGCTTCGTCATCGGAGACGATGGTCGGCTCGGCGCCGTGAACTTCGTCTTCAACGGCTGGGGCGGCCAGGAGTGGGCGCAGTGGGATCACGACCAGCACATCGGCCGCATCGTCGCGGAAGCAGCCGGCGCGGAACTCATCGACTCCGAGATGACGAACGAGGGCGGCGGCATTCAGGTCGACGGAACCGGCCGCGTGGTCATCACGAAAACCGTGCAGCTCGATCCCGGTCGCAACCCGGGTTGGACGCAGGAGCAGGTCGAAGCCGAACTGGAGCGCACGATCGGCGCGACCAGCGCGCTGTGGCTCCCCCGAGGTCTGACCCGGGATCACGATACCTTCGGCACGCGCGGCCACTCGGACATTCTCGCCGCATTCACGAGCCCCGATCTCCTGCTCATGCACCGACAGGATGCCGAGTCGCACCCCGACCACATCATCGCGCGCACGAACCGCGACGTGGCCGATCGCTATCGCGACGACACGTCGGCGGGCTTCGACATCATCGATCTCCCCGCACCGGAGACGCTGCAAGACGACGAAGGCTACGTCGACTACAGCTACATCAACCACGTCGTCATCAACGGCGCGGTGCTCGCCTGCGCATTCGAAGATCCGGCCGATGATCGCGCCCTGGCGATTCTGCGCGAAGCCTACCCGGGACGCGAGGTGATCGGTCTCGACGCGCGCCCGCTCTTCGCTCGCGGCGGCGGCATCCACTGCATCACGCAGCAGCAGCCGAAGACGAAGTAGTTCCGAAGGCGGTGCGGGATGGGGTGTCGGACGCATACCCCTCCCGCACGCCTCACGGCGCAGCCGTGCGCGAGTGCCCTCCCCCCGATTCGAGCAGCACCGCCTCCTCGCGAAGCGCATCGCGCACGGCGGTGAGCGCAGGGTGCCCGTGCGCCGAGGCGCGGGCCGCCGTGAACACCGTTCGTTCGGGGTCGTCGGCCAGGTCGACCAGACGCATGGCTCGTGAGGCCCCGGCATGCAGCAGGCCGGGAAGCAGCGCCACCGCGTTTCCGGTCTCGATGAGACGCACGTGGGCCTGCATATCCGCCGTCTCGTATCGCACGTCGGGCTCGAAGCCGGCGCTGCGACAGGCCTGCAGCGCCCAGTGCCGCGATGCGGCTCCCTCGGGCTCGAGCACCCACGGCAGTGCGGCGGCATCGGCCAACCGCTCGACGTCGTCGAACGCGGCGACCCCGACGCCCGGCAGCGGCAGCCCCAGGCGAATGCGGTCCGTCACCAGCGGTTGCCGGTCGAGCCCGGGGAAACGCGGAGCGGCGTGCCCCGGGTACTGCTCGGCGATCACGAGGTCGAAGCCGCGGGTCCAGGTCTCCTCGAGGCCGGCCTCGGGTTCGTGCTGCACCATCTCGATCCGCAAACTGGGGTGCGTGTCGCGCAGCCGCCTGAGCACCTGGGGCATGAGCGCGAGCAGTGCGGTCTGAAACACCGCGACACGCACGGTGCCGCCGACCTCCGCGTGCGCGCGGTGCAGTGCGGCCTCCGCGCGCTCGAGCCCGGCGAGCAGTTCGTGCGTCTCGCCGACCAGCGCTTGAGCGGCCGGCGTGAGCTCGAGCGTCCGACCCGTCCTGCGCAGCAGCGGCACCCCTGCTTCACGCTCGAGCAGCGCCAGCTGCTGCGATATCGCAGAGGGGCTGTAGTTCAACGCCTCGGCCACCGCGGCGACGGTGCCCCGGGAGTCGAGCTCCCACAGCAGGCGCAGCCGTTTCATCTCGAGCATGGGCGCTCCTCGGAATCGGAAGTTGTGCTTCACACTATTCCACAGAAACCGTTGCTGTACTGCACGCTTCCCGCGCGGGAGACTGGACGGGACGAGCCCAGAGCGCCGCATCGACGCGACGCCGCGTCCCATTCCCCGTCCAGAGAGGCCGACCATGAGCACCGCCGACGACATTCGCCCCCAGGAACTCGCGGATGAGGCGATCTCGCTCGTCCGACGCTGGCTGGCGGAGGCCGCGGAGATCCCGACCGACGCAGCGGCAGCGCGCCTCGCAGGCGTGCTCCGCGACCCGAACGGGCTCGACTTCACGGTCGGGTTCGTCGACGGCGTCGTGCGCCCGGAAGATCTCGCCGTCGCCGCGAAGAAACTGCGCGAGCTCGTGCCCATGACCCCCTCCTTCCTGCCCGCGCCGATGCGAGGAGCGATCGGCGCCGGCGGCGCTCTCGCCGTCCCGCTCCCTGGCGTCGTGGTGCCGATCGCGCGGCGCGTGCTGCGACAACTCGTGAGCCACCTGATCATCGATGCCAGCGACGCGAAGCTGGGGCCCGCGATCAGCAAGATCACCCGCGACGGCGTGCGACTGAACATGAATCTGCTCGGCGAGGCCATCCTCGGCCAGGGCGAGGCCGAACGTCGCCTGGCCGGCACGCATCGACTGCTCGCCCGCGACGACATCGACTACGTCTCGATCAAGGTCTCCGCGACCGTCTCGCCGCACAACCACTGGGCGTTCGACGAAGCGGTCGATCACATCGAGCAGCAGCTGCTCCCGCTCTTCGAACGCGCGGTTCACGCTTCCCCGCAGAAGTTCATCAATCTCGACATGGAGGAGTACAAGGACCTCGATCTCACCCTCGCGGTCTTCACCCGCCTGCTCGACCGGCCCGAATTCGCGCACCTGGAGGCCGGCATCGTGCTGCAGGCGTACCTGCCCGATGCGCTGGGCGCGATGATGCGGCTGCAGCACTGGTCCGCCCAGCGCGTAGCGCGCGGCGGTGCTCCGATCAAGGTGCGCGTGGTCAAGGGTGCGAACCTCCCGATGGAACTCGTCGACGCCGCGATCCACGGCTGGCCGTCGGCGACCTGGCCGACGAAGCAGGCCTCGGATACGGGATACAAGGCGGTGCTCGACTACGCGCTCCACCCGGACCGCGTGCGCAACGTGCGCATCGGCGTCGCCGGCCACAACCTCTTCGACGTCGCACTCGCCTGGCTTCTCGCGCAACGTCGTGGCGCGACGGAGGGCATCGAGTTCGAGATGCTGCTGGGCATGGCCACGGGACAAGCCGAAGCCGTGCGACGCGAAGTGGGGCATCTGCTGCTCTACGTGCCGGTCGTGCACCCCGAGGAGTTCGACGTTGCCATCGCCTATCTCATCCGTCGTCTCGAGGAGGGAGCGAGCACCGAGAACTTCATGTCCGCCGTCTTCGAGCTGCACGACCGTGCGGAGCTGTTCGAGCGCGAACGAGAGCGCTTCTCGGCCTCACTCGCAGATCTCGAGGCGATCACCGCAGACGGAGATCCGGAGCATTACCGGGTGCCGTCGCCGAATCGCACTCAGGATCGCGGCGCCGAGTCGGACGCACCCGTGCCTGAGCGTCTCGCCGATCCAGCGACCACCGCACGCATCGAGCAGCGAGTGGCTGCGGGCGCCGAGGGATTCCGCAATACACCAGACACCGACCCAGATCTCCCCGGCAACCGCGCGTGGGGTCGGTCGATCGCCGAACGCATGATCGACTCCGACCTGGGCTCGGCGACGGTCGCGGCTGCGCGCATCACCGACGCCGGTGCGCTCGACGCCGCGGTCGAACGCGGGCGCGCGGCGTCATCCGGGTGGCAAACGCTCGGCGCCGACGAGCGGGCGCGGATCCTGCACCGCGCCGGCGAGGCGCTCGAGGCGCGACGCGGCGAACTGCTCGAAGTCATGGGCGCCGAGTGCGGCAAGACGCTCGACCAGGGCGATCCCGAGGTGTCGGAGGCCATCGACTTCGCGCACTACTACGCGGCGCTCGGTCAAGACCTCGAACACGTCGACGGCGCCCGATTCGTGCCGCAACGACTCGTCGCGGTGATTCCGCCGTGGAATTTTCCGGTGGCCATTCCCGCAGGAGGAGTGCTCGCCGCGCTCGCGTCGGGTGCGAGCGTCATCATCAAGCCTGCGGCGCAGTCCGCGCGCTCGGGCGCGGTGATGGTCGAAGCGCTCTGGGAGGCCGGAGTACCGCGCGATGTGCTGCAACTCCTGCAGTTCGGCGACCGCGAACTCGCATCCAGCTTCGTCTCCGACCCGCGCGTCGATCGGCTGATCCTGACCGGCGCGTACGAGACCGCCGAGACCTTCCGCGCCCTCCGCGAGGACCTCCCGATCCTGGCCGAGACGAGCGGCAAGAACGCCATCATCGTCACGCCGAACGCGGACCTCGATCTCGCCGCCCGCGACGTCGCCCAGTCGGCGTTCGGGCACGCCGGCCAGAAATGCTCGGCCGCCTCACTCGTCGTACTGGTCGGCTCCGTCGCGCGATCCCAGCGATTCCGCGGGCAGCTGCTCGATGCGGTGCGATCGCTGAAGGTCGGCACCCCCAATGCGCTCACCAGCCAGATGGGGCCGCTGATCGGCGCGCCGACGGGCAAACTGCTGCGCGGACTCACGGAACTCGAACCCGGCCAGCGCTGGGCCATCGAACCGAAGCCGATCCTCTCGGATCACCCGCTCGCCGTGGATCGACACGGCGACGCCAAGCTCTGGTCGCCCGGAGTGCGCGACGGGGTGCAGCGCGGCAGCGAATACCACCTCACCGAGTACTTCGGCCCGATCCTCGGCATCATGACCGCTGAGACGCTGGAGGAAGCGATCGACATCGTCAACGACATCGAGTACGGGCTGACGAGTGGACTCCACTCGCTCGACCGCGACGAGCTCGAACACTGGCTCGCCCGCATCGAGGCGGGCAACCTGTATGTCAATCGCGGCATCACCGGGGCCATCGTGCGGCGGCAGCCCTTCGGGGGCTGGAAGAAGTCGGCGATCGGTGCTGGCACGAAGGCCGGCGGCCCGAGCTACCTCTACGGCCTCGGCGACTGGGTCGATGCTGCGAGCACGGCACCGCTTCGCGCTCCGCTCCCGGCCGCGGCTCGCCTGGTCACCGCTGCCGAGCAGGCGGGAATCTGCGGCGCTGACCTCGCCTGGCTGCGAGCCGCACTCGGTTCGGACGCCGTGGCGTGGGAGCAGGAATTCGGCGCTCGCCGCGACGCGTCCGGCATCGGCGTCGAGCGCAATGTGCTGAGATATCTGCCGACCTCCGTCGTGATCCGCGCGGCCGCCGATGCGCAGCCCGCGCGGGTGCTGCGCGCGGTCGCCGCGGGAATCGGAGCCGGGGCGAAGCCGCAGCTCAGCACACCGGTCGCCCTACCCGCCCCGATCGTCGCTGCGCTCGAAGCAGTGGGAGTGCGCATCGCCTTCGAGGACACCGCCGCTTGGAAGGCCCGCGTGGCCGCGCTCGCGGCGCGCCGGGGCCCGCATTCCGGCGCGCGGGTGCGCATCGTCGCCGAGGAGTCGCGAGCGGACGTCGTCCGCGAGGTCGCAGCCGCGGCTCAGGGCAAGCCCGACATCGCGGTCTACGGGGGGCCCGTCGTGGGCGCCGGGCGAGTCGAGATGCTGCCGCACCTGCGCGAACAGGCCGTGTCGATCACCGCGCACCGTTTCGGTACGCCCAGCCGGTTGAGCGAGGGGGTCATCTGATGCCGAACGGAATCGCGACGACCGACTATCACACGGCCGGAGAACCGTTTCGCATCGTTCACGCCGATGCGCCGGTGCCGGACGGAGTGACGGTCGCCGACCGTCGCATCGCCGCGATGGCAGACGATGCGGGAGCCGACAGCGTGCGCGGGCTCCTCTGCCGGGAGCCCCGCGGCCATGCCGACATGTACGGAGGATTCGTCGTCCCGCCAGACCCGGCCGATCAGGATGCAGCGCACTTCGGTGTTCTCTTCTGGCATCAGGACGGCTTCTCGACCGCGTGCGGTCATGGATCCATCGCGCTGGGGGTCTGGGCGACCGATACCGGACTCGTGGAGAGCGATCCGGATGGTGTGACCGACGTGCGGATCGACGTTCCGTCGGGGCGTGTCGTGACCTCGGTCGAGCGTTCGGAGGGGCGTCTCGTCCGTGCGACATTCCGCAACGTCGCGTCGCACGTCATCGCACGCGACGTCGAGATCTCGACCTCGCGAGGACGCGTTCGAGTCGACCTCAGCTTCAGCGGGGCGATCTACGCGTCCGTGCGCGCGTCCGACGTCGGCCTGTCGGTCTCACCCGAGCACTACTCCTCCCTGGTCGATTTCGGGCGAGAGGTCAAATGGGTGCTGAACGATGCCCCGGAGGCCCAGCACGCAGCCGATCATCGGCTGTCGGGCGTCTACGGAACGATCCTGTGGGACGATCTCGGCCACGGCGATGCCGGGCCGCGACAGCGAAACGTCACGGTGTTCGCCGACGGCGAGGTGGATCGTTCGCCGTGCGGTTCCGGGACGGGCGCGCGAGTCGCCTTACTCGCGGCGTCAGGCGAACTCGCCGCGGACGAAGTACTCGAGCACCGCTCCATCATCGACACCGCGTTCGAGGCGCGATGGGAACCGGCGATGGATCACCCCGAGGCCGTCATCCCGCTCGTATCGGGCACGGCGCATCGCACCGGTGAGCACCGCTTCTTCCTCGACTTCGACGACGACCTCGGCCGAGGCTTCGTGCTGCGCTGATCGCAGCTACGCGACTCTGCCGCACCAGTCCGGACCCGCCCACCGGCTCCACCCCCGGGCGGAAATCGCAGTTGACGGACCCGCCCCCGAGCATGGTACCGTGTGCAATGTCACACTGCAGTGACTCGATCGCAGCCCGAAAGGACCCCCATGACCGAGCAGAAGCCCTGGCACGGCGTCATCGTCGCCACCGCACTCCCCTTCACGGACGACCTCTCGGTCGACTACGACGCCTATGCCGAGCACGTGGCCTGGCTCGCCGAAAACGGCTGCGACGGCGTCGCCCCGAACGGCTCCCTCGGGGAATATCAGAACCTCACCGAAGCCGAACGCGCGCAAGTCGTCAAGACCGCCGTCGAAGCAGCACCCGAGGGCTTCACCGTCATGGCCGGCGTCGGCGCCTACGGCGCCCTGCAATCGGCCCACTGGGCCGAGCAGGCCGCCGAGGCGGGCGCTCAGTGCGTGATGCTGCTCCCGCCGAACACCTACCGAGCCAACCACGAACAGGTGAAGCACCACTACGCCACGGTCGGCAAGGTCGGCCTGCCGATCGTCGGGTACAACAATCCAATCGACACCAAGGTCGACCTCGTGCCCGAACTCATCGCCGACATCCATGCCGCCGGCAACATGGTGGGCGTCAAGGAGTTCTCCGGCGATCCCCGCCGCATCTACGAGATCAAGGAGCTGGCCCCCGAGATCGACATCATCATCGGCACCGACGACACCGTGCTCGAAGTGGGGCTCGCCGGCGCCGTCGGCTGGGTGTCGGGGTACCCGAACGCGATTCCGCAGTCGTGCGTCGAGCTCTACCGACTCTGCACGTCGGGCGACTACGCAGACCTCGAGCGCGGCCAGCAGATCTACCGCGACCTGCACTCGCTGCTGCGCTGGGATTCGAAGACGCAGTTCGTCGAGGCGATTAAGCTGTCGATGGACATCGTGGGTCGCAAGGGCGGCGCGAGTCGCCCCCCGCGCCTCGCGCTTCCACAGGATGTCGCGGACCGGATCGTCGCCGATACCCGGGCCGCCATCGCCAAGGGCTACGACAGGTAGCGCGAGGCGAGCACGCAGTTCCAGGGGCAATGCGGCCTCGTTCACTGAAAGGGCGCACATGCGTACGAGTCACGTCTATCACGCCGTCGATTCGCATACCGAGGGCATGCCGACACGGGTCATCACCGGGGGCGTCGGCGTGCTGCCCGGTGACACGATGACCGAGCGGCGCCTCTGGTTCATGGAGCATCGAGACGACGTGCGTCAGCTGCTCATGTTCGAGCCGCGCGGGCACGCGTCCATGAGCGGCGCGATTCTGCAGCCGCCGACGCGCCCCGACGCCGATTGGGGCGTGCTCTACATCGAGGTCTCCGGGTGTCTGCCGATGTGCGGGCACGGCACCATCGGTGTCGCGACCGTGCTCGTCGAGACGGGAATGGTCGACGTCACGGAGCCCACGACGACGATCCGGCTGGATACCCCGGCTGGTCTCGTCGTCGCAGAAGTGGCCGTCACCGACGGGCACGCCGACCACGTCACGATCACGAACGTGCCGTCGTTCGCCGAGCGCCTCGGCGCGATCGTGGCGGTGCCCGGCCTGGGCGCGGTCGGCTACGACCTCGCCTTCGGCGGCAACTTCTACGCCGTCGTCGAGCTCGAACGGCTCGGCATCGAGTGGCATGAGGATCGCCGCAACCAGAGCGAGCTGCTCGCCGCAGGCCTGTCGATCATGGATGCCATCAACGCGACGGCCGAGCCCGTGCACCCCGAGCGCCCCGACATCCGCGGGGTGCACCACGTCTATCTGCAGGCACCCGGCTCGACGGCGCAGCACTCCCGCCACGCGATGGCGATCCACCCGGGCTGGTTCGACCGCTCCCCCTGCGGCACGGGAACGAGCGCCCGCATGGCGCAGCTGCACGCCCGCGGCGAGCTGCCGCTCGACACGGAGTTCATCAACGACTCCTACATCGGTTCCCGTTTCCACGGCACGCTCATCGCCGAGACCGAGGTCGGCGGTCGCCCCGCGGTCATCCCGACGATTCGAGGTCGCGCCTGGGTGACCGGCACCGCCCAGTACTTCCTCGACCCCAGCGACCCGTTCCCGAACGGCTTCCTCCTGTGAGCGGCGCATCGGCAGCGCTGCCCTACTTCACGGCTGCGGACATCACGCGGCTCCTGCCGATCCCCGACGCCATCGCGGCACTGCGCGCTGCGCTGCGCGACGACGTCGATCCCGAGCGCGACGCGCCGCGCCTGTTCAGCGACTTTCCCGGAGGCGAATTCTTGCTGATGCCCGCCCAGGGAACCCGATTCAGCGGGTTGAAAGCCCTGACCGTGGCGCCTGAGAACCCCGCTCGCGGTCTCGCGAAGATTCAGGGGGTGTACATCGTGTACTTGTCAGACACCGCTGAGCCCCTCGCGATCCTCGAGGGAGCCTCCCTCACGGCGATCCGCACCCCCGCGGTCGCGCTGCTCGCGGTGCAGCATCTCGTGGCGATCGCGCCGCCCGGAGGTGAGCCCGCGCCTCATCCGCGCATCCTCGTGTTCGGCGCCGGAGTGCAGGCGGCAGCGCACATTCGGGCCGCCGCCACCGCGTTTCCCGACGCGACGTTCGACGTGGTCGGCCGCCGACCGGAGCGAGTGGATACGATGATCGAAGCACTCTCGGGTGCGGGCGAGACCCGCGGAGTCTCCATTCGCAATCGCACCGGCAGCGCGGAGGCCGCGGTACCCGAGGCCGACATCATTCTGTGCACCACATCGACGAGCACGCCCCTGTTCGACGGCGCTCTGGTCGCCGAGCACGCCGTCGTCGCCGCGAACGGGACCCACGGCACGGACAAGCGCGAACTCGATGACGCGCTGATCGAACGCTCCGATCTGGTCGTCGAAGGCCGCGCGTCCGCGCAGCGTGAGAACGGAAATCTCACCGCCCTCGACGCAGAGGTGTGGGGCAGCGCCAGTGCGCCCGCCAACCTGCGGGATCTCGTCACCGGCGACATGCGGCGCACCCCCGGCCGCCCCGCGGTGTTCACCGGCGTCGGCATGGCTTGGGAGGACTTGATCTGCGCGTCTGCGGTGCTCGAATCCGCCTCCCGGAGGGACGCGGCGCCTCCACGGGCCGAGGGAGCGTCGTGATGCCGACGTCCGATCCCGCCGTCGCCGTTCGCTCGACGCCCGCCGTCGAGCGCGTCGCGCGACCCCGGTACCTCCGCGAGACGGTCCTCGAACGGCTGCGCACGGCGATCATCACCGGAGAGCTCGCCGAAGGCGCGCTCTTCTCAGCGCCGATGCTCGGGCAGGCACTCGGCGTGTCCGCCACTCCCGTGCGCGAGGCGATGATGGATCTCGCCCGTGAAGGCCTCGTGGAGACCGTGAAGAACAAGGGCTTTCGCATCACGCGCATGTCGGAAGACGACCTGGACGACCTGGCCCAGGTCAGACTGCTGCTGGAGCCCCCCGCGATGCACCTCGTCGCCGGTCGCGTCACCGACGTGGAGCGCACGGCACTCCGCGAGGCCGCCGAAGCGTGCGCAGCGGCGGCAGAACGCGAAGATCTGCAGCAGTACCTGCAGTTCGATCGCGCATTCCATGCCCGACTGCTCTCCCTGACGGGGAATCAGCAGCTCGTCGCTCTCGCGACCGAGCTGCGTCTGCGCACCCGCATGTACGGGCTCATCGCCCTTGCACGGGACGGACGGCTCGCAGCCTCGGCGCAAGAGCATCACGATCTCGTCGAGCAGCTGCACCGAGGTGATGCGGACGCAGCCGAGCATCTGCTCCGTCAGCACATCGGTCATGCACGGGCGCTGTGGGCGACGGGGACGGAGAGCGGCCCGAGCGCCGACGAACTGACGCGGAGGCGGGACACGTGACGCGGGGCCCATCCGACGTGCTCATCATCGGAGCGGGAATCATGGGGTGCGCCACGGCGTATTTCGCAGCCCGAGCCGGCCTCTCGGTGACCGTGCTCGAACGGGAGCTCCCGGTCAGCGGTTCGACTTCCCGGTGCGAGGGCAACATCCTCATGAGCGACAAGGAGCTCGGCCCCGAGCTCGAGCTCACCCACTACTCGCTCGACATCTGGCGCGGCGAACTCGCCGAATTCGGGCGCTTCTGGGAGTTCGAGGCGAAAGGCGGCATCATCGTCGCTTCTCGCGAGTCCAGCCTGGCCTCGCTCGAGCGCTTCTCCGCCAGTCAGCGCGCGTTCGGGATCCGGTCGGAGCGTCTGGATCCCGGAGCACTGCGCGAGTACGAGCCGCTCGTGACCGATCGTGCGCTCGGAGCCGCGTACTACCCGGACGACTGTCAAGTGCAGCCGATCCTCGCGGCTGCCACCTTCCTCCGGCTCGCCCGCGGCCTCGGCGCCGAGCTGGTCACCCGCGCGCCGGTGACCGCGCTGCTGCGCGATCGCGACCGGGTCGTGGGTGCTCGAACCCCCAGGGGGGATTTCAGCGCGGCCCACATCGTGAACACGGCGGGCGCCTGGGCCGGCAGCATCGGCGACCTCGCAGGAGTGCGGGTGCCCGTGCTGCCACGACGGGGATTCGTTCTGGTCACCGAACCGCTGCCGCCCCGCGTGCACCACAAGGTGTACGCCGCCGAATACGTCGACAACGTCGGAAGCGCGGACGCCGGCCTGCAGGCCTCACCCGTCGTCGAGGGCACGCCGGCGGGCACGATTCTGATCGGTTCGAGTCGGGAGCGCGTCGGGTTCGACCGAACCGTCAGCGTGCCGGCGCTGCGCTCCATCGCACGGAACGCGATCGAACTGTTCCCCTTCCTCGCAGGTACGCGCATGCTGCGGCACTATCACGGGTTCCGGCCCTACTGCCCCGATCACCTGCCCGTGATCGGCCCTGATCCTCGCGCGCCCGGCCTCTGGCACGCCGCAGGCCATGAGGGCGCCGGCATCGGACTCGCCGCTGGCACCGGAAAGCTCCTCGCCCAGGCGCTCTCCGGCGACGCTCCCGAGCTCCCCCTGCACCCCTTCCGCCCCGAACGCTTCGATGAGGAGGTATCGGCATGACACGGCGATCCCGTCGCGCCGCAGCCCGCCCCGATCCCGCTCCCGAGGAAGCGGCCGGGGATGTCGTCGCCGCGTTCGACGGTGCCCCGATCTCCGCGCCCCGCGGCGCGAGTATCGCTGCTGCCCTCATCTCCTCCGGCCGTACGTCGTGGCGCAGCACGCGCGACGGCGAGCGCCGGGGCATCTTCTGCGGCATCGGCGTGTGCTTCGATTGCCTGGTCGAGGTCGACGGGGAGTCGGGACAACGCGCCTGCATGATCCCCCTGCGCGCTGGCATGGACGTCCGCTCGGCCACCGGAGCATCGACTCCCGAATCGGGCGGAGAGGCACCCGCGGGGCTTGACGCCGCTCCGCCCGCTGACACGCGCACGGCCGGCGGAGGACACGCATGAGCGACCAGACCGGCCTCGCGGGAAGCGATCCGATCGCGCCACCGCTGCGCCGCACGGCAGCGCAGCCGCACGCCGACGTCGTCGTCGTGGGAGCGGGACCCGCCGGGCTCGCTGCGGCTGCCACCGCGTCCGAGTCGGGGGCATCGGTCATCGTGATCGACAGTGCTGAGCAACCTGGAGGCCAATACTGGCGGCACCGCAGTGAGGCCGCCGGTGACGACGACGGCGCGCTGCATCACGGCTGGCAGGAGTACCTCGCGCTGCGCGCGCGGTTCGACGCTGGAATGGGTGCCGGTGCGATCCGCTACATTCCCGCGACGAGCGTGTGGATGGTGCAGCGGACGCCCCCGGCTTCGCCCGATGCGGCGCCCTGCTTCACGCTTCGGCTGGCTCCCTCGTACGGGCCGGGCGCGGGCGCCGCGACCACCGTTCGGGCGCGCACGCTCGTGCTCGCGACCGGAGGGTACGATCGGCAGATCCCGCTTCCCGGCTGGCACCTCCCGGGCGTGATGGCAGCCGGGGGCATACAAGCCTTCATCAAGCAGAACGGCGCCTTGCCGGGTTCCCGTTTCGTCATCGCAGGCACTGGCCCGTTCCTCCTGCCCGTCGCTTCGAACATCGCGCACTCGGGGGGTCTCGTCACGTCCGTCCTCGAATCATCGTCGCTCGTCGGCTGGCTCCCTCGAGCGCATCGCGCATTCGGCGTCCCCGCAAAGGGCGCCGAAGGGGCGGAGTACATCGCCACCTTCCTGCGTCGACGCATTCCGTATCGACGCCGCACGGTCATCACCGAGATTCTCGGAGACTCCCATGTGGAGGCCGTGCGCACCGCGCGGATCGGGCGGTCGGGGGAAGTAGAGCCGAAGAGCTCCCGCATCATCGAGGACGTCGACGCCGTCGGCCTGGGATGGGGCTTCACTCCGCAGCTCGAGCTTCCCGTGCAATTGGGGGCCCAGACGAGGCTCGACGCGGACGGCTCACTGGTGGCGGTCGTCGACCAGAACCAGCGATCCTCCGTGCCGGGGCTCTTCCTCGCGGGTGAACTGACCGGGGTCGGCGGCGCAGTGCTCGCGGTACTCGAAGGCACCGTCGCCGGCCGGGCGGCCGCCGCAGACGCAACCGGTGAGATCGGGAGCGCGACGACGGCGGAGCTTCGGGCGATGCGGCGTCAACGCTCGTTCGCGGAGGCGATGCATCTCGCGCATCCGGTACCCGAGGGCTGGGAGCAGCGCCTCCACACCGACACGATCGTCTGCCGATGCGAGGAAGTGCGCTACGGCGCCCTCTCCCACGCCCGCGAAGTGCTCTCGGGCGAGGACTCCCGCACGCAGAAGGGTGTGACGCGCGCCGGGATGGGCTGGTGCCAGGGTCGTGTCTGCGGATACGCAGTCACCTGCATCGCCGGAGCGCCCGCTCCCACTCGGGCGGGCGCACGGGATTCCGCCGCGTCTCTTGCACAGACGAATCACCGGCCGATCGCGCAACCGATCCCGCTCTCCGCACTCCTCGACGTCGAGGAGTGAGCGGGATCGGCCGCGCCCAGCGCTCCTAGGCCCCCAGGTACGCCTCGATCACTCTCGGGTCCGCGGCGAGTTCCGCCGCCGACCCCTGCATCGTCACGCGCCCTGATTCGAGCACGTAGCCCCGATGCGCGATCTTCAGAGCCGCCCGCGCGTTCTGCTCGACCAGGAGCACCGTCGTGCCCTGGGCGTTCACGCGCTGCACGATCTCCATGACCTGCTTCGCGATGAGCGGCGCCAATCCCATCGAGGGCTCGTCGAGCAGGAGGAGCTTCGGTCCGCCGACGAGTGCCCGCCCGAGCGCGAGCATCTGCTGCTCACCGCCGGAGAGCGTGCCGCCCTGCTGCCCGCGACGCTCGGCGAGCCTCGGCATGAGCTCGTAGGCCTCCTCCGCTCTCCGCGCGATGACCTTCTGGTCCTTCACGAGGTAGCCTCCGAGCAACAGGTTCTCGTGCACCGTCATCGTGGAGAAGATGCGCCGCCCCTCGGGAATGTGGAGCAGCCCGGCTCCGACCGCATCCCAAGGCTGCATGCGCAGGAGGTCGTGATCCCCCCAGCGCGCCCGGCCCGTCTTGGCGCGCACGAGACCGGAGATCATCGACAGGGTCGACGTCTTTCCGGCTCCGTTGTTCCCGAGGAGCGACACGATCTCTCCCTCGCGCACGGTCAGACTGAGGTCGCGCAGCGCGTGCACGCGGTGGTAGTACAGGTCGATGTTCTCGAGCACCAAGTCGCTCATGCGTCCTCCTCTTCGCCGAGATACGCGGCGATCACCGCGGGGTCTTGCTCGATCTGCTGCGGGGTGCCATCGGCGATCTCGGTGCCGTAGTTCAGCACGACGATCCGCTCAGAGACCTGCATCACGAGCCCCATGTCGTGCTCGATCAGCACGATGCTCACGCCGAGATCGCGAATCCTGCGGATCAGGTGCATCAGTTCGATCTTCTCGCTGTGGTTCAGGCCGGCGCCGGGCTCGTCGAGCAGCAGCAGCTTCGGCTGGGTCGCGAGCGCCCGCGCGATCTCGACGCGCCGCTGCTCGCCGTACGGCAGCTGGGTCACCAGCAACTCGTCGTCCGCCCGAAATCCCACGAAGTCGAGCCAGCCGCGCGCATCCTCCGCGCACTGCGCTTCGCTGCGGGTGTAGCGCGGCGTGTGCAGCATCGCGTCGAAGACGTTCTGACGCAGATGCGCGTGCATCGCGGTCTTCACGTTGTCGAGCACGCTCATCTCCTTGAAGAGCCGCACATTCTGGAAGGTACGAGCCATTCCGAGCTGCGTGACCGCCGACGGCTTGCGCCGCGCGATCGACTCTCCGTCGAAGACGACCGTGCCCCGGTCGGGCCGGTAGAAGCCCGAGATGCAGTTGAACGCGCTCGTCTTCCCCGCTCCGTTCGGCCCGATCACGGAGACGATCTCGCCCTCGTGCACGGAGAACGAGAGACCGTCCACGGCTTTGATCCCGCCGAACGATACCGCGAGGTCAGCGACTTCGAGCAGCACCCGCGCGTTTCCGCTCGGCCGAGCCCCTGTCTCGGTCAGCTGTGAGGTGTCGCTCATCGTCGTCCCTCCTCGTCATTCGGTGCTGTTGCAGGGTCGCTGGCGGGGCTGCCGGTCGTGTCACCCGCGTTCTCGACGACGCCCACCACGCCGACGCTCTCCGTCGGCGGCACCTCTGGAATCTGCCGCTTCTTCAAGAACGGCAGTACGGCGTTCGCCGGCCAGATGCCCCGCGGGCGGAAGATCATCGCGACGACGAGCAGCACGCCGAACAGGAGGAAGCGCCACTCGCTGAACTCGCGGAGGAACTCGGGGGCGAGCGAAACGAAGAGCGCCCCGATGATGACGCCGGGCGTCGAGCCCATCCCGCCCAGCACGACAGCCATCAGCACGAGCGCCGAGTACAGGAATTCGAAGCTGTTCGGGGCGATCGCCGAGAGATGGCCGGCCATCAGCGTTCCGGCGAACCCGCCCCAAACCGCGCCGATGATGTACGCGAGCAGCTTGGTCGCATACCCGTTGATCCCCATCGCCTCGCTCACGTCTTCGTCGTCTCGCACCGACTTCCATGCGCGGCCGAGCTTCCCTCTGCCGAGGCGCGAGACCGCCACAACGGCGACCCCGATGCCGACGAAGAGCACGAAGTAGTAGAACAGCACCTTGGCATTGAAATGGATCCCGAGGATGTCGAGGCCGTCGGAGAACGACCACCCGAAGAACGACCACGTCGGGATGCCGTGGATGCCGCTCGGGCCGCCCGTGATCTGCAGATTGTTGGCCGTGATCCGAATGATCTCACCGAACCCGAGCGTCACGATCGCGAGATAGTCGCTCCGCAGGCGCAGGGTCGGGCCCCCGATGATGACGCCGGCGAGGATGCAGGCGATCACCACGAATGGAATCGTCTCGAGCATCGAGAGCCCGAACTGCGTCGTGAGGATCCCGCTCGTGTAGGCGCCGACGGCCATGAACGCGATGTACCCGAGATCGAGGAGTCCCGCGTAGCCGACGACGACGTTCAAACCCATCGCGAGGACGATGTAGATGAAGGCCGAGGTGAGGATCGAGATGATGTACGGCGTCGCGGTGACGAACGGGAGGATCGCCGCCGCGGCGAAGAGCACGATCCCGAGCACCTTCATGAAGCGTTCGGGAGCGAGAAGCCCGCGGATGGCCGGCGGGCGTTCGAGCGTGGGTTTCGGCGCCTGCAGGCGCGGAGTCTTCGGTCGGGCCATGGTCATACCCTCTCCACGACGCGCTCGCCGAGAATGCCGGTCGGTTTGAATACGAGGAACAGGATGAGGAAGCCGAATGCGAAGACATCGCGCCACTGACCTCCGAGAAAATGAGTGCCGAAGGATTCGAGGAGCCCGAGCACGACGCCGCCGAGCATCGCGCCGTAGAGGTTCCCGATGCCGCCGATCACCGCCGCGGTGAACGCTTTGAGGCCGATAACGAACCCCGTCAGGAAGTCGATGGTGCCGTAGTACGCGGCGGCCATCACCCCCGCGGCTCCCGCGAGCGCCGAACCGATGAAGAATGTGCGGGAGATGACTCGGTTCACGTTGACGCCCATGAGCAGGGACGCCTTCTGATCGAGGGCGATCGCGCGCATCGCGCGGCCCTCCCGCGAATGCATGACGTAGCGTTGCAGCAGGAACATGAGGATCGCGGCGACCAGCATCAAGACCAGCTGCGGCATGGTGATCCGCGCGCCGAGGACCTCGACGGGGGCGCCCTGGAGCCGGATCGGGAAGACGAGCGGGCTCGCCCCGAAGATCTGACGCACGGCGTACTCGAGGGTGAACGAGACGCCCACCGCCGTGATCAGTGCGGCCAGGCGCGGACTTGACCGCAGCGGACGGTAGGCGATGCGCTCGATGAGCACGCCGATTCCGCCGGTGAGCAGCATCGTGATGAGCAGCACGAGCAGCAGGATGGGGATCGAGCCGAGGCCGAACAGCCCCGTGAAGCCGCCGAGCACCACGAACGCGAGGAACGAGCCGAGCATGTAGAGATCGCCGTGCGCGAAGTTCAGGAGTTTGATGATGCCGTAGACCATGCTGTAGCCGAGTGCGACGAGCGCGTAGAACGAGCCGACGAAGAGCCCGTTCCAGATGAGTTGGAACATGAATGCCTTCCCTGGGTTGCCGATGCGTGATGAGCCGGACGAACGGCGCACCGTCCGTCCGGCTGCTCATCGCTAGCCCTGCAGGTCGTCCTTCAGCACGAACGCGCCACCGTCACCGGTCGGCTCGACGATGACGAAGCCGCCTCCCTCTCGGGAGCCGTCGTCAGCGAACGTCAAGTCACCGGTCAGCAACGGGAATCCCTCGAGCTCATCGAGCGCGGTCGTCACGGCTTCGAATTCGGTACCACCGGCCTCGGTGAAGGCCTCGGCCATCGTCTTCACCGCCTCATACGTTTGAATCGAGTACGGCCCCGGAGCGGCCCCGCCCGACACCTCCTCGTAGTCGGCGATCCACGCGTCGCCGCCTTCGAGCATGTCGGGGGTCTTCGTGAACGTGCCCACCACGTTCTTGATGCTCTCGTCGCCGGCGATCGCGGCGAGCTGCGCGTCGACGGAGCCGTCGCCGACGAGGATCGGACCGTCGTAGCCTGCGCCGCGGAGCTGATTCACGAGCAGACCGCCGGCCTGGTAGTACCCGCTCCACACGATGAAATCGGGGTCCGCACCCAGCACGCTGTTCACGTTGGCCGAGAAGTCCTTCTCGTCAGGATTGACCGACTCCCGCTTCGCGATCTCGAACCCTTCGGCCTGCTCCTCGACGGAGTCGGCGAGGTCGACCGAGTAGTCGGTATTGTCGTCGATCACTGCGACACGGGCGGCACCGACCGATTGGATGTACTCCACGGCTGCTTCGGCCTGCTGCGCGCCGGTCCCGTTGATCATGAAGGCGCCCTGTCCGACGAGCTGGTTCGAGTTCGCGGCGGGGATCACCATCGGCACCTGCGCGTCGGTGAAGACCGGGATCGTGGGCAGTGTCGCACCGGAGCAGTATCCGCCGACCGAGCCCTTCACTCCCGCGGTGACCAGCTTGTTGGCCGCTGCGACAGCCGCTGTCGGATCGCAGCCGTCGTCTTCGGTGACGAGCTCCAGATCACGACCATCGATGCCGCCATCCCCGTTGACCTCGTCGATCGCGAGCTGAGCCCCGAATTTCATGTAGTCGCCGAATGCGGCCTCCTGACCGGAGAACGGTGCGAGCATACCGATCTTGATCGGACCATCCTCGCTCCCCCCGTCGTCGCCGTTGCCGGCGAGACCGCCCGAGCAGCCGGAGAGCGCGAGCCCGAAGGCGAGCGTGAGAGCCCCGGTGGCGGCGAGCCGTGCTGATGCTGAACGTCGTGAAGACATCAAGACTTCCTTTCGTGGATACGTCATTGAATCGCTGAAAGTGCAG